>CAVYAN010000016.1:0-7960 GCA_963766075.1 uncultured cyanobacterium
TCCCTAGCAGAGGTTACTAGCAATCCGCTCAATCGGAACGTTATCTAGCAAGATTCTGCACTTATCAGTGGGCACAATCGAAGTTGTCAGAGAAGCCCCAGTAGCGATTGTGGGCATAAGAATGGATGTTATCGAAAAGGTAGAAAAAGAGAAGGTGATCGGTGGCAGGTGAATGGAAACATTAGCTGCCTAATGTAAAGTGGTACAAAATTTCCTACTAGGGTAGAGGATTTCAAGAACATAGTGACGTGGTGTAATTTGAGCCAGAATATCCCCCTAATTTATTAATTAATTAGCAATGAACGTATACCATACATTTATCAATCACTACCAAACTAAACTTTCTCTTAAAAATCCTCAATTTGATATTTTTTTGGTCTTAATATTTTCTATTCTATTCTTATTAACACTGAAGAAGAAAAATGGAGACTATCCCCTCTCCATTACACAAGCAAATCAAGTTAAGGGACTGGCAATTTTATTCATTATTTTTAATCATTTGTGCTACTACACTGAGCCACAGCCTTCCCTTTACGTAATCTGGTCAGAAGTGGGCATGATCGGGGTAACTATTTTCTTTATTTTTTCTGGTTATGGTGTGTGCATTTCTATCCAGGAGAAGGGAATCCGAGATTTTTTCAAAAAGAGAATAGCTCGTATCTTTATTCCCCTGATATACGCATTGTCCTTGCTACTGGCACTTTATATAACTCTCATGCCGCAGATGCAGAATGGCTTTCTTTTAGAGATGCCAAGAATATTATTTGCTATGGAAAGCCTTGATGGAAAGATGTGGTTTATCGTTTTTGTCCTTGCTTGGTATTATCTGTTATATATTGGTGTCAAGCTAAATCTTTCTAACCTGCATAAACTATTTTTACTACTTGTATTCTCCTTTGCTATTATTACGATTCCTGATATGCCTTATGTAGCAAAGGGTAATGCCTTCAGCTTCCCTTTTGGGTGCTGGTTAGGCTTCAACCACTCCGTAGTTGTAAACAAACTCGACAAGTTTCTAAGATTGCGTTTCAAAACACTCATCATCTCCTTTGCTGGCTTGATATCACTAGCTGGATTTTCGTTCTGGCTGGCAGAAACGCTAAAATTCTATGCCTATCAAACAATTCTTCTAATAGCAGTGATAGCTGCTATAATCTCAATCATATATCTACTCTGTCAATACAGAGTAGAAGAAATTAAGCATACAGTTTCTTTAGAATTTATTTCCTGTGTCATTGTTTTTTTGACTATATACTTTAATTATCTCAGCCATATTTTTCAGAAGCATGATTTTGAAGGAACTCTATTCCTTATGTACTGGTCTACTACTCGTAGCTTGGCTAATATTCTAATTGCTTCTAGTCTTACTCTGCTAATAGCTTTAATGCTAAAGTGTCAGCGCTTTTCCTTAATACTTAACTTTCTAGGGTGGATTTCATTTGAACTCTACCTGATTCATAACACGTTTCTAATTCATTTTGATTTTCTTTTATTTCGGGGTTCAATGATTCTTATGTTTTCCATTTATTTTCTGGGTGTCTGCCTAATAAGTTTGATTTTAAAAAGACTGAGTGAAAGGACTCTCAGGATTCTAAGAACCTCCAAAGAGCTTTTGTTCTAGACCTAAATCAAATCGGATTTCAATCAACCCTTCACTATTTGGTTGTGATATTAGAAAACTCTAAAAGACATGGGAACCGTTGTTTTGGTGCTTGCGATTATCTACTCTAGGTGAGCAGTGGAGTGGGAAAGGGAAGCCGTTGAGGTATTGGGGTTGTCTGAGAAATCACAGTAGCGGATAAGGCAGAGGTTGGACTAGACCTAGATAACAAGTCGATGAAGCGGACTGAAGAGAGCTGCTAGCGAGGTGGCAAAGAGCTTGGCAGCCGCTTATCTTAGTCGTTGCCGTTGAACTCAATCGTTGTGCCTTACAACTTGTGTTCTAAAAATTGGATGGAAAATCAGAAGCTTACGTCTGGATGCGACACGCTATAATCCTGCACTGGAGTGTCAGCCCAGGGACTGAGAATTACGATGGCCGACCAGCAAGCCATACTTGGGCGCAAAAACCATCGCAATCACGAATATCAGAGTTTGCAGCACAACAATACAGCCCCCCGTAGAGCCATCAATATAGTAGCTAACGTAGGTGCCAAAAACACTCGAAAACATCCCCGTGGCCATGGCAATTAGCATCATGTGGTCAAAGCGATCGCTGAGCAAATAGGCCGTTGCCCCCGGCGTCACCAACATTGCTACCACCAAAATAATCCCCACCGTTTGTAGCCCTGCCACAGCAGTGAGGGATAGCAAAGACAGCAGCACATAGTAAAGCACAGCAATGTTGATCCCAATCGAACGGGCATGGGTGGGATCAAAGCAAAACAGAATTAAATCTTTGCGTAAAACCGCCAAGGTAACCAGCGTGACAATGCTAATGATGACCGTTTGCACAATATCCGCATCGGAAATACCAAGGACATTGCCAAACAGGATATGGGATAAATCCAAAGACGTTCTGAGTTTTGAAATCAAGACTAAGCCAAAGGCAAACAGTCCCGTGAACACCAACCCAATCACCGTATCTTCCTTCACCCGAGTCTTCGCCTGGATAAAGCCGATCGCAATCACAGAACCCACCCCAAACACAAAGGCCCCGATCGCCAAAGGAATATTGAGCACATAGGCAATCACCACTCCCGGCATAACCGCATGGGACACCGCATCCCCCATCAAAGCCCAGCCTTTCAGCGTCATAAAGCAGGACAGCGCCGAACAGACGACTCCCACCAAGGCACTCACCAAAATCGCCTTGACCATAAATTCATGCTGCCAAGGCGCCGTAAACCAATCAATGACACCGTAGATCATGTCCATGGCTGTTCCTCCGCGTTAAGCGAGTCCCCGTCTTGGTCAGCAAATCGACTTTTTGCGGCAGAAAAATCTCCCACCCCACCGCCAAAGGTCCGAGACAAATTTTCCTCCGTAAATACCTCAGAGGTATTGCCATAGGCGAGAATACTGCGGTTAATCAACACCACTTGATCGCAGAACGTTGTAATCGATCCTAAATCATGGGTAGAAATCAAAATCGTATGCCCTGCCTGTCGCAGTTCCATCAGCAGATGAATCATCATTTTCTCGGTTTTGATATCCACACCCGCGAAGGGTTCATCCAGGAGCAGCACAGTTGCCTGCTGCGCCAAAGCCCGCGCAAAAAAGGTGCGTTTCTTTTGCCCACCGGAAAGCTCCCCAATTTGGCGATCGCGCATGGCCCACATTTCCACCCGCTCCAGACTGGCCTGGACGGCACGGCGATCCGGCAATCGCGGAATTCGCAATCGGTTCATGTAGCCATAGCGACCCATCATCACCACATCCTGGACATTCACCGGAAAATTCCAATCCACTTCTTCCGATTGAGGAACATAGGCCACTTGACTTTTTCTTTGCACCTGCCCAACGGGTAGGCCCTGGATCAAAATCCGACCACTCACAGGCTGCACAAACCCCATCAGGGCCTTAAACAAGGTCGATTTTCCCGCCCCATTCATCCCCACCAGGCCGCAAATGGTGCCCGCCTGCAATCGCAAAGAGGCACTGTGCAGCGCGACTTTGCCGTGGTACGCCACCGTGACATTTTCAATATCAATGCTGATAGGTGGATGGGCTGACTGACCCACTGGACAATTAAAATTCATGGGCTGGATTTTCCTGGATTTCCCTGTAGACCCTGAATCAGGGTGTTGATGTTGTATTCCAAAAGATTGAGATAGGTAGAAGCGGGACCATCCGAGGGCGAGAGGGAATCCACATAAAACACCCCCGCAAATCGCGCCCCGGTTTCCTTCGCCACCTGGAGTTGGGCCTCATTGCTAACGGTACTCTCACAAAACACTGCCGGAATCTGGTTGGCCTTCACAGCATTGATCACCCGCTCTACCCGTTTCGGGGTGGCCTGTTGTTCGGCATTGACGGGCCACAGATAAATTTCCTGCAAACCGTAGTCTCGGGCAATGTAGGAAAACGCCCCTTCACAGCTCACGATATAGCGCTTTGCGGGGGGAATCGCGGCGATCGCCCGCTGGAGCTTGGCATCAAGCGCTCGAATTTTCTGGCTGTAGCCTGCCGCATTCGCTCCATAGGTGGCAGCGTGGACCGGGTCCAACGTGGCCAGTGCTTTACGAATCTCTTCGACATAGACCAAAGCATTACGCGGGGACATCCAGGCGTGGGGATTGGGCTTGCCGGGGTCCGTATCTTCTGCAATGCTGATGGGCTGGATGCCGACGCTCAGAGTAATCCGGGGCACCTTGGGCACGCTGTTGTAGAAGCGATCGGCCCATCGCTCTAGATTTAATCCGTTATCCAAAATCAAGTCGGCCCGCTGTCCCCGTACCAAATCGCTGGGGGTGGGTTCATACCCGTGAATTTCCGCCCCCGGCTTTGTAATCGACTCAACGATCGCCTGGTCCCCCGCCACATTCTGAGTCATGTCTGCCAGGACGGTAAACGTGGTCAGAATGACTTTCCGAGAATCATGGACCCCCGCTCCAGATGTCCCCGTGCCGAGAGGTTCGGGCTGGGGGGGCATCTTCTGAGGACTACATCCACCCAGATAAAAACAACTGAGCACTAAGCCCAACACTAGTCCTGGACCCTGAACGCTTAGATAGACCCAAGTCTGCCTGTGAGAAACGAAAGGATAATTAATCACTAGATTTCATAATCATTTCATTTTTGAAATCTAACACAATTCAAGCAAAAATGAAATGATTATGAAAAGACGAAACGATGAAATTCAAAATTAAAAGTGAAAAATTAAAAATTCGGGTTTCAGTACCCGGTTAAAGATGTTGCCACGTCCCCACAGCACCACCAGGCCGCATCATCCCAGTCCCTCTCGTCTTCCCGGCAAACAACCCGAGCAAACGGCGATTTCCGACAAATGACCTGCCAGCTACCCGCGGGAAGCGAACTACGGCTCGCTGGCTTCGGCTCCGCTCAGCCAGCAGGCGATTGCTCCCTGAGCACAGTCGAAGGAAGCGAACTACGGCTCCGCTCCACCCACTAGAAATTGCTGGTCACCCTGCGGGAATCGCACCACAACCTCGCTCAGCCCACAGACAATTGATCCCTGAGCGGAGTCGAAGAGAAAAATCTCAGTCGGTATGATTTTTCCTGGAAATCGCCCTATGAGCCGCAGTCTAGCCGTTTAATGTTTAATTTCTAACGCGATCCTCTTGCCTTAAAAGGAAAAATGCTCTTCGTCGTCAATCTGTACGTCCCAGTTGGCCGAGAGGACCTCAGCGACCATGGCTTCCAGTGCGACGGCGTTGAGACGGCGATCGTACTGCTCATTCAGGGGATTCGTGAGGGGGATCAGGCGCAGTAGGCGACCATCCTGAGATAAGTCAAACCAGGCACCCTGTTCGGGCGATCGCCCCATTTCTAAATAGTCAAAACTCAGGACGTTGAGATAGAGCGAATGGTTCGCAATCAGGGTAGACTGTTGCGGGTCGGAAAACACTTCCAAGATACAGCCCTCTCCTTCATTCATCACGGTCCCATCTTGGCTGTGCACATAGCGCACACGGGTCAAATCCATCAGCAAGCGCTGCATGTCTCGCTTGTTAACCACAACGCCCTGATCAATAAGACAGGGTGCAGGCAGTCGATTACCACAGGAAGATTGTTCAGAATTCATGGAGAAAAGCCTTGAATTGAAGCAGGATGCACCCCCGGAACAGCCACCAAACCTTTGATTTGGCGCGTCCATAACGGTGAGCTTTCAAAATTGCGTGTTTGGATCGATCATATCCCATGATCTCGGACTGTCTGCGATCAAATTTGGAGAAGTGTCCGTGTGACAGTTTCTGTCCGCTCAAAAAAATCCATAGAGGAAAATATTCAAAACGTCAAACTCTACAAAGTTTGAGTAGAGAGCCTGCTGTCTCTGTAGCCAAAGCCGTTACTGCCGAATACACTCGGGGATGGCGACTGCCCTCTGAGGATTTGTGGCTTGTCAGATTGGACTTGCCGTCAACCGAATTGCGCGATCGCCTGAACGTTGACCCTTTGCTCTCATTTTCCCCGTTCCCATGAATCACCCTAATCCGATTAAGTTTGGTACCGACGGTTGGCGCGGCGTGATTGCCGCCGACTTTACCTTTGAGCGTCTGCGCTTTGTCGCTGCTCGGGCCGCTTTGGTCTTGTCTGAAGTGTACGGTGAGGTGACCCAACACAGCCGCACCATTATTGTGGGCTATGATCGCCGCTTTATGTCCGAAGATTTTGCCCAGGCCACAGCCGAAACAGTCGCTGCTGCTGGGTTTGATGTGCTGCTGTCGGAAAGCTATGCTCCGACCCCGGCCTTTAGCTGGGCGGCAAAACAGCAGAACGCGCTGGGGGCGCTGGTGATTACGGCTAGCCATAATCCGGCAGCCTATTCTGGGCTCAAGGTAAAAAGCACCTTTGGTGGATCAGTTCCGCCGGAAGTGACCCAGAAAATTGAAGCGTTATTTGACAGCGATCTCCCCGTCGTGGCGCAGCCTGGAACCATTCAGTTGTTTAATCCTTGGACCAGCTATTGTGCGGGCCTGCAATCCCGGGTGGACATTGCCCCGATTCGGGCGGCGATTCAACAGGGCAAGCTGACCGTATTTGCCGATGTCATGCACGGGGCGGCGGCGACTGGCTTGGAGCAACTTTTGGGTACCCCGATTCGAGAAATCCACCGCGATCGCGATCGACTGTTTGGTGGCGGTGCGCCGGAGCCATTGCCCCGCTACTTGGCTGACTTATTTAATGAAGTAAAAGCGGCCCGCGTCGATCATCCAGATGGCTTAATGGTGGGACTGGTGTTTGATGGCGATTGCGATCGCATTGCGGCGGTAGATGGTCAGGGCAATTTCCTAAGTTCTCAAATATTAATTCCAATTTTAATTGAGCATTTAGTGACCCGCCGTGGATTTACAGGCGAAGTTGTCAAAACGGTTAGTGGTTTAAATTTAATTCCTAAAGTTGCTGAGCTTTATGGTTCGGCAGTGTATCAGACCCCCATTGGCTACAAATACATTGGCGATCGCATGCTGGAATCCCAGGTGCTGCTGGGGGGTGAAGAGTCCGGGGGGATTGGCTACGGACACCATATTCCCGAACGGGATGCACTGCTATCGGCATTGTATGTGCTGGAGGCCATTGTTCAGGCTGATGCCGATTTGAGTGCTCTGTACCGGGCGCTGCAAGTCAAAACGGGGTATTTTTCCCATTATGATCGCATCGATTTACACTAGACAGTATGGATGTGCGATCGCGCCTTGTCAGTCAACTGGAATCTCAGCCGCTCACCGAAATTGCTGGTCGCCAAGTGATTGATTGTTTGACGGTGGATGGCTACAAGTTCACCCTGGCCGATGGCAGTTGGTTACTGATTCGGTTTAGCGGAACGGAACCAGTGCTGCGGCTGTACTGCGAAGCGGCCTCCTTAGATCTTGTGCACAAAACCCTGGCGTGGGCAAAAGATTGGGCCAGTTCTAGCTAAGCGATGGGTCAGTTTTTCGGACATTGGGGTATCCTGCTAGCAGCTTGGTGCTAACGGCAAGACACTCCAATGCTCCCGTTTTTTAAGTTTTGTGAGCATTTCAGGCTTGAGTCTATCTGCCAGCATTAAGTGGGCAACCGAAAAATGTTTAGTTTGCATTTAGCGCCACGATAAACGATGTCTAAACACAGCTAAACATCCCCATGCCCTAAGAAATAACTGATAGGTCTATAAGCTGACACAGTGTACGTCGCTTATGTAAACACAAAATTATATCTATCTATACCTTGTGAGCGGCTGCCGCGAAAATCTCCCATGATCAATCCGTGGTTTTCAGCAATGAGCCCGGAATGGCTTTTGATTGAGTTGGCAAGCATCCACCTCAACGAAGCTGCGGTTTGATTTTTAGTGGAGTTG
>CAVYAN010000017.1:0-165726 GCA_963766075.1 uncultured cyanobacterium
AAGCCCAAGCTGACCCCAAGTTTCAGATACCTTTTACTATGCCCGGATCAGGTCGTGCGGTGCGCATGGCGCTGATCCATGAGAAAGGTTATGCCGAGACCCAACTGCCAACGCGTCAGACCATCGGGGAAATCCTTAATCATCTGGGCTATCGCCTAAAAAAACTCAAAAAACCCAACCTTTAAAAAAACTGCCGCAAACCGAGGCCATTTTCGAGAATGTGTTTCGGGAAAATCAAGTCGCCGATGACAATCCCCAGTCATTACGCATTTCGATCGATAGCAAAGCCAAAGTGAAGATTGGCAACCTTCCCGAGACGGCAAAGCCCGCACCCTTGACCCCAAACAAGCGGATGACCATGACATGGCATGGCAAGCCGTCCTCGTCCCCTTTGGCATTTTGAATACCCGCACTGACCAACTCGCGATTTACATGGGCCAGTCAGCGGAAACCAGTGATTTTATCGTCGATTGTCTGGCCGATTGGTGGCAGCACAACCAAGCGGATTATCCAGACCTCGATGAGTGGGTCATTGACCTCGATGGGGGATCAGCGACCCGCAGTGACCGGACGCAATTTATCAAACGCATGGTCGAATTAACCCAAGCCATTGGGGTGCGCATTCGATTGATTTACTATCCCCCATACCACAGCAAATATAATCCGATTGAGCGGTGTTGGGCGATTTTAGAAAACTATTGGAATGGAGCCATTTTAGATTCCGTTACCGCCGCCGTCAATTGGGCCAGCAACATGACTTGGAAGGGCATCACACCGATGGTCAAATTGGTCGAAACCGCCTATGAAAAAGGCATAAAACTGTCACCAGAACAATTGAAACCCTATCAACCTTTCTGGCAGCCTTCTCAAATCTTACCCAAATGGGACATCACCATTGTGCCCTCTTGATTGGGATGTTATTTACCCGCAACTCCCTAAGCGGTTCGTGGAAATCCTAAAAATTCGATTTTGGGGCACTAGCGAGGCGTTTTTCAAATTGGGCCAACCGAATGGCCAGACTGGCGTTCAGGCCATTCTAGAGCGGTTTTTAGTCGATCTCACCACGTTCAGTTCAGAGCGGCTGATCTATGAGGCGGGGGCTGATTTAGGTCCAGGACTGGAACAGAGGCGGCCCGCGCCACGGGTCTATCCAGGCGGGGTGCTAGACCTGGATAAGATCGCTGAACCAACTGAGATCCAGCGGGCACAGGCGCAGGCGAACCGCGCCGCAGCGCGAAAAAAAATTGAGCGGGAGCGACTCTCGGCGGCAATCCAGCATGTCCGGCAGACGGAGCCAGATGTGACCGAACACGCTGCAAAAATCGTGGCACTATCTGCCATCAAAAAATGCGACAAACTCGTTTTGGGACGGGACCACAGACTGTTCCTGGCAGACGGTACAGAGGTCAGCGCGGGTGAGATAACCGATGACCATCACGGGATAACGCTGCGAGATCCACAAGAACCTGGATACGACAGTGGGCGGTGTGTGGCTAAAATCCTCGCTGGCAGAAACGGCATCACAATCCACTCGTTTGCCTACGGGAAGCGGGTTTACACGGTTGAGTCAAGTTCAGAGATAAAAAAAACGGACAAGTTAAGATCGGGACCAGAGGATTCGAGCGATTCTGCAATCCCCAAACCACAGCTAGAGATTGAGGCAGGCTCAATTCACGACACGGCTGAAACCGTCCTGCACAATTTCGCCGCCGAAACCGATCCAAGGTCGCGGATCTATGCCCAGGGCAACAGTAACGGCTATACCCTGGTTCGGGTTCTGCGACCTGTGGATGGGAAACACTCTCGATACCTGTCGATTGCCGACGGAAACGATGTCCTGGAGCCTCTGACGGTAGATTCGTTGCAGTGCGAAATCAATAGGAAATTTGAAATTTTTAAGGTTGTCGAAGGAAAGGATGGGCCTGATTTCCGCTCGATAGACTGTCCAGCGGCTTTGGCGAAACACATCATGTCCCTGGGGCGGTGGCCTCAACTGCCCATCCTGCGAGGGCTTTCCTACAATCCGCTACTCACCAAAACTGGTGAGGTGATCAGCGCAGCCCGGTTACCACGAAGGAACAGGTATATCTGCTGCAATTTGAACCCAGCAATTTCAAGATCACAGCTACCCCCACAAAACAGGATGCTCAGGCAGCGCTAGCGTTACTAGTGGACCTGCTAAGGGAGTTCTGTTTCAAAACGGATGTGGACCGGTCGGCGGCCCTAGCTCTGCTGCTCACCTCAATTTCTCGGAAACTGTATGCCCTGGCTCCACTCTCTGCGATAACGCCCATCAGCCGGGACAGGCAAAGGCACCTTGTTGCCCTGCCATCAATCCTGGCAACCGGCAACAAGGAAGCGGGTGTGGCGGGATTTACGGACGATGAAGCCGAAATGGGCAAACGGATGCTGGCGACCTTATTGAGCGGAACCCCGATCGTAACATTGACAACGTTGACCGGCGACTGGGCGGGGGCACGTTGGAGCGGGTGTTGACCGCCGAATAGTACACCGACCGAATTTTGGGGGTCAGCAAAAACGCCACCGTTGGCACTCAGGTCACGTGGACGGCCAATGGCAATAACCTGGCATTTACAACGGATATGGCACGGCGCACGATTTTGATTGAACTAGACGCTGGGGTTGAGCTACCAGAGGCACGGTCATTCAGTCGAGATATTGAAAAATACGCGCTAGAACATCGCGGGGCGCTGGTCAGTGCAGCAATAACCGTGCTGCAAGCGTATCTGCTGGCCGGGTCTCCAATGCCAGAGGATGCAGATGGTAACCCCATCAATCCACCTAAGCTCGGCAGTTTTGGGGACTGGGATTCCGTGGTCAGGCGGGCGCTGTTGTGGTTGGGGCAGCCCGATCCCGTGCTATCCCAGTCTACTATCCGAGAATCGGACGATAACCGACTGGCGTTGGCGGCATTACTGGAAAGCTGGCATGAGTCTGAGGGTAGCGCCCCGCTAACGGCTCAGGCATTGATTCAGCGGGCGATCGCAACGCAACGGTGACCTCAAAAACACCCTGCTGGAGATCTGCTTGGATCGCCAGGGGCAGCCGTCGCCAAAACTGTTGGGGTATTTTCTGCGGCGCAGTAATGGCGTTGTGGTGAACGGGTATCGCCTAACGCGACGGCCCAAAACAAAATCTGGCGTTGAATGGTCGGTTGAGGTGGTGACGATAACAAAACCATCGTCACCGCCCTCAAACACAATCACAGCAACGGTTTCTCGTTTTGGTGGTGACGATGGTGACGATACTCCTAACCGCTCTGGATCAGAGTACGAGGAATGGTGATGGCGACACCTGAATGGAAACCCCAGATTGAAGAGAAGTTCATCTGGCGGAATCGCACTGTTCTCACCTGCGTAAAGCGGGTGATTCAGCCAGAAACCGGTAAGCGTTGCTTGATCGGACGCAAAGTGACCGGCAGTGGCTACCTGGACGGAGAATTGCTTGAGTTAGAGGAATGCCGCCCCTACTGGGAACCTGCACCCGGAGATCGCGTGCAATTGGCCGTTGACTGGTTTGCCCCACCCCTTGTTCTGGGCACGCAAGGGGAGTGCTCTTGCTGCTTTGTGGACTCTTACGGGCTGCGATTGATTAGGGTGGTGTTTGATAATGGTCAGCATCGAGTTCGAGATTTCCAGCCGATTTGGTTTCTGCCTGCCGATGCCTCTCCAGGGTGACGATGCTATTTCATCGTCACCACACTCAAAGCCTTACACTGAAAGGATTCCCCGGTTTAGTGGTGACGATGGTGAATCCCAGCGAGCTAGAAAGTGAAATCAGGAGATTCAGTTACAGGAAGGAGACAGCACTCTACGGCTTAATCCCTGTCTTCAGCTCATCCAGGTAATCCGCCCAGTGCTGTACCATCTTCCTGCGCTCTTCCAAATGCTTGGTGCGGTTGTAGGCTCTGCCCAGTGGGTCTCTAACCTCGTGAGCAAGTTGGTGTTCGATTAGCTCCGGTCTGTACCCCAAGACTTCATCAAGCAGGGTTCGGGCCGTTGCCCTAAAGCCATGGCCGGATTGCTCTTCCTTTGGGATTCCTAGGGTTCTGAGAGCCGTCAATACACCATTGTCAGACAGTGGCCGTGCTGGAGTGCGACCCGTGAACACCCATTCACTACTCTGGGTAAGGGGATGCAACTCTTCCAGAATGGCGATCGCTTGGGAACTCAGGGGCACGATATGCTGCGTCTGAGTCTTGGTCACCAAATAGCGCCACTCCTTGGCTGCAAAATCCACATCAGCCCATCGCATCCGCCGCAGTTCCCCCGGTCTCACGAAAACCAGAGGGGCTAGCCTGAGGGCAGAGCGGACCACCAGTCCGCCTTGGTAGCCATCCATCGCTTTCAACAACTCACCTAGCCGCTTGGGGTCAGTAGTTGCTGCAAAGTGTCCATTTTTTACTGGTGCAAGCGCTCCTCGCAAATCGCCGCACGGATCGCGATCTGCTCTGCTGGTGGCGATCGCGTAGCGAAACACCTGGCTGATAATCTGCTTCTCCCGGTGCGCCGTCTCAATGGCCCCCCGTTCTTCAACTCTACGCAACACCTTCAAAACTTCAGGGGCGGTGATTTGCGAGATCGGGCGCTTACCCAACCAGGGGAAAACATCTTTTTCTAGCCGATCTATTACGGTTTTGGCATGGCTGGCAGCCCATTTGGTTTTTTGCTTTTCAAACCACTCACGGGCCGCCACCTCAAAGCTGTTCTGATTTTGGACAGCCAAACCAGTTTTGGTCGCTTGTTTGTGTGCACTGGGGTCGATGCCGCTGGACAGTAGTTCCCGTGCCTCGTCTCTGCGCTTGCGGGCTTCCTTGAGTCCAACATCTGGATATTTACCAAAACCAAGCCGCTTTTCCTTACCATCAAACCGGTATTTCAGCCGCCACAACTTGCCCCCGGCTGGGCTTACCTCTAAGTACAAACCTTTCTCGTCCCACAACCTTACAGCTTTCCCCGTGGGCTTTGCATTCTTAATCGCCACCTTGGTCAACATGGGGGCATTTTTTCACTCAATAAACACCATGCCCCCAATTATGCCCCCGCCAATGCACGGATGTCACTGGACTAACCTGGACAATATCGGACTTAAAAACGCTCGTAACCGCCTCTGGCTAAGGAAGTATCGGACGTACATGGATACTATTGGACCTTAATTAAATGGAGCTAAGCGGATTCGAACCGCTGACCCCTTCAATGCCATTGAAGTGCGCTACCAACTGCGCTATAGCCCCTCGATGCCCTCACTAGTATCCTGTGAGACGGTAGATTCGTCAAGTCATGGGAAAAAATTAAAGCTGTTTGCAATAGATGAGATCGCAACGGCGGGTTTCAATACCCGTTGCCATAGTATAGCCACTGGTTTCGTAAAGCTGGACGGCGGCTTTGAGGATACTGGCAGTTTCGATCCAGATTTCGCGAAAGCCCTGGGTGGCGATTTTGGCCTCCAATTGCGCTAAGAGGAATCGTCCTAACCCGTAGCCCCGAATTGTGGGCAGAAAGTACATTTTGCGAATTTCCACAGCGCCAGGAGTGCGGGAAACAGGATAGTAAGCAGCGGTTCCGACCAATTGGCGATCGCGCTCAATCACCCAAAATTCTCCGCCGATGGCGGTGTAATAGGTCTCAATATCTAAAACATCGCGATCGGCCCCTTGCGGTTCCCAGCCCAACCCATATTCAGCCAGAATTGTAGCAATTAGATCGGCCACGGCGGTGCGATCAGGGGGTGCCCATGGGCGGATCGCCAAGTCTTTGTAATAGAAGAGCATCGAGTCAGGCATTAACTTCAGGCATTAACTTTCAGGCATTAACTATGGATTCGGGGTTCTGGGTGCAGTGTCGCTAACAGGTCGCTTTCTACGGCAGCGAGCTCTGCTAACCGTTGGTTAACGCTTTCGCGATCGCTATAGGTGACGGCCAGAGTCCAGTAAGCGCCGTAGTGACGGGCCTCAGATGCCATTAAGCTGCGATAGAAGCGAGCGAGGGGTACATCCGGGATGTGGGCAGCAAGCAAACCCAAACGCTCGTGGCTGCGGGCCTCAATGAGGGCGGAAACAAGGAGCGTGTCCAGGAGGCGGTGGGGTTCACTGCGGCGGATGTGCTGGTTTAAACCAGCCCCATAGGGTGGAGCAGCCAGCGGTGCTAGGGCAATTTGGCGCTCTTCCAGAATTTGGTTCACCTGATCGAAATGCGCCAACTCTTCCTGGGCGATCGCCGTGAGGGTTCGCACCAGCTTAGTGTTGGACGGATAGCGAAACATCAAATTCATCGCCACACCCGCCGCCTTACGTTCGCAATGGGAGTGGTCCAGCAAAATTGTATCCAAATGGGCGAGGGCTTGGTCCAGCCAGGGGCGCGCAGTCGGTTGCTGTAGAAATTTGATCGTTGCTGGGATGGAAACCAGGGTTGCCAAGGAAGAAGCCATAAAGAATCTACGGGTCTGAATCCTATCCTAGTATCCCCTTTAATGGTGCTGATAGCAGGTAACAAATACCCCAATCGCCGCCTCCCGGACTCGGGTTGCGCGCGCGGCCCAGGTTTTCCATTGGCCCATCACTGCCGCAGCCATTCAGTTAAAATATCCAAGTCACAGCAAAGTTTTGCTATATTTTTCACGGATTCACCCAGGATTTCACTATGGCTAGTCAGCATCCCATTCCCGTCGTTGTCAACGGAGCCGCCGGTAAAATGGGGCGGGAAGTTGTCAAAGCCGTTGCCCAGGCCGAAGACATGGTGCTGTTAGGAGCCATCGATCGCGCCCCTGAGATCCAGGGTCAGGACATTGGTGAACTCGCAGGCTGCGGACCTCTGGAAGTCCCTATCATGAATGATCTGCAACCCATCCTCGCCATGGCAGGCCAAGAAAAGCAGCAGGGCGTCATGGTTGATTTCACCCATCCCGACTCAGTGTATGAGAATATTCGCGCGGCGATAGCTTATGGCGTCTTTCCCGTCGTCGGCACCACCGGCCTCAGTTCCACCCAAGTCCAAGAGTTATCCGACTTTGCCGACAAAGCCAGCATGGGCTGCCTCCTCTGTCCCAACTTTTCCATTGGGGTGGTCCTGATGCAACAGGCCGCTATCCAAGCCTCCAAATACTTCGATCACGTCGAAATTATTGAACTCCATCACAATCAAAAGGCCGACGCCCCCAGTGGCACCGCCATTCAAACGGCCCAATTGATTGCTGAAATGGGCAAAACCTTCAACCTGCCCCAAGTCAAAGAAACCGAAAAATTAGCGGGAGCGCGAGGTAGCCAAGCCGACGCCGACATTCGGATTCACAGCATTCGGCTGCCGGGACTGATTGCTCACCAAGAGATTATCTTTGGGGCACCGGGACAGGTCTATACCCTTCGGCACGACACCAGCGATCGCGCCTGTTACATGCCGGGGGTGCTCCTGGCAATTCGCAAAGTCATTCACCTGAAACAATTGGTGTACGGCCTAGAAAAGATTTTGTAGAAGGCTAGATCGCGCGCTGATCTGAATTGCCGTCGATAAAAAAATTGCCTGACCCTTAAAAGCCCCCAGGGTCAGGCAGTCTACCTGAAAGAAACACTGTCCTAGTCGAAACAGCCAAACAAACTTAGTTGCCCCCTAATTTGTTCAACTCTTCCGAACAGCGCACCTCAGATATTTTCCAATTGTGCGCTAATATTTCATCCCTACCATCCGATAGAGTACTCATAATGTGCATTTGAAGTAATGCCAAAATCCGTAAATTTACCCTCTACAACCGTTGATTTATTCCAGCAATTTGGAAATTTTAGATTTTGATTCACATCTGTTGAATACCCTTGAATCCCCCCAAGAAACTCTTCTAGACCCGTGTTTCTGGCTCCTTTGGCTCACCTTTGTAGCCGCGTAGCACTATCCCAAAATCCAACCTCCAAAAACTGCATGCTTGTTCCTCTTACTCGCAAGACCTTTGAAACCTTGATTCCTGCCGTGGCGACAGGGGCGCAGTATGCCTACAGTGCTGGCAAAGTTCCCGACTTTCTGCGGCGGTTACTGATTTCCGTTGTGGGCATCGTGATTTTGCTCCTGATTGGGACCCTGCTCAAGTTAGAAGATGTGGGTATTGTACGGTTGTTGTTGGGGATCGCTTCGGGCCTTTACTGGCTGTGGGGACCGGTGTTTTGGTCCAGCGTGAAAAATTTTAAGTATCGTCGATTTGCCTACACGGGCCTGTGGCGGGGGGAAGTGCTGGATGTTTACATCACCGATGAGCTGATTGGCCAGGAAGAAACGGTAAACAATCGCGGGGAATTGGTGATTACGGACAACCGCGAGCGGCGCTTGAACCTAGAGGTGGGAGACGAAACCGGATTTTCCACCCGGTTGCAGGTGCCGCTGAAGAAGGAGCACCAGGCGATCGCCCAGGGCGATCGTGCAGAAATGGTGGTTTTATCCAGTCGTCCCGACCTAAGCCGCATTAGTGCTACCACTGATATCTATATTCCCGATTGCAACGTTTGGGTGAGTGACTATCCCTATCTGCAACGGGAAGCCTTCATTGAAATTAGTCAACGCCTAGAAGATCAAGAAGACGATCGCCGCCAACCCGAACGGCCCCGGCGTAGCCAGCGCCAACCCCGCTACGGGACATCGCGACAGCAATCCCGCCGCGATCGGGATGCCTTTGCCGAGGACTACCGTTCCAATGACTACGGCCAGGATGACTATGGCCAAGATGACTACGGCCAAGACGATGATTATCGAGCTGCCCGCGATCGCCCCCGTGTGGACGACTATTTTGCCCCAAGATCGCGGCGATCGGCCCGTACTCCCGGCAATTCCCAGGGGCAATCGAGCAATCGCCCGTCGGGAAATCGCCCGTCAGGAAATCGCCCGTCGAGCAATCGGCGGCGAAGAGATCGGCCCTAGGGTGAGGTCTTCAAATTGGACTGTTACGTTCACGCCCATAAGCCTGCCACGCCAATTCTACTAACCCATTGATGATGGCCGCAGCAACCACCGCACTCCCTTTGCGCCCGTCAATGCAAATATTGGGGATCAGAGAATCCGCCAACCGCTTTTTGGCCGCAGCTACATCGACAAAACCCGCCGGAGTCCCAATCACCAGGGCAGGCTTGATTTCTTCGGCATCGATTAAATCCACCAATACAGTCAGTGCGGTTTGGGCTTGGCCAATGACAAAAATACCCTCAGGATAGCGTCTGGCCAGGGTTTCAATGCCCCAGGCGGCCCGCGTTTTTTCTTTTTGAGGGCGTGTAATTGCCTCCATGCTGCAATACACCGAGTTGGCAAAAGTACCCTGAATTGTGGGAGCAATGCCAACTTGCACCATGGGGACATCCACAATAATCGTAGAACGTGCCGCCAGGGCTGCCGCACCAGACTGTAGGGCTAAATCTGAAAATCGGACTAGGGACTTATATTCAAAGTCGGCAGTAGCATAGATTACCCGCCGAACAATTTCATATTCCGCCGGAGAAAATGTATGGTTGCCGACCTCGCGATCGATAATTGCCAAACTTTGGGCGTCCGTTACATGCCACTCCATCGCGTTCCCCCATACAAATCATTCCAGGTAAAATCTCCTACCCAAAACGCTCTAGGAACAGAATACGCGATGACGCGCTTTCTGTCACAGAGAGCTGACACGAGAGCGAACGATGCGAAACGCTGACTTTAGGGACTTGCAAAAAATAGAGCCTCCCTACTCCCAGCGGTGGATTTCGACTCCGCTCAATCCACAGGCCGACGGATGGCTTCGACTCTGCTCAATCCACAGGCCGATGGATGGCTTCGACTCCGCTCAATCCGCAGGCCGACAGATGAGGGCTGAGCGCAGTCGAAGCCCGATTGCGGGGGCTTTATTCACCCGCAAGGTCTTTAGAATTAAACGTTGCCCTTCTTTGGCACTATTTCGTTTCAAGTGCTTGCTGGTGAGCGGTCCAGGTTGAAAAGGTCCAGGAATGGGGTAGAGTATCCTATGCTACTGTCCTGGGTTGTGTATGACGGCAACGGGTGTGCAAGTTTTGCGGCATTTGCAGCCTTTGATTGGGCTAAGGCTGACAATGGCGCGACGATCAGCGGATATGCGGAATTTTCATTTTGGCTCACTGCGATCGCAGGCAGGCAGTACGGTGGGCGAATGGGCACTGCATCTCTATTGTCCATGGCGGGTGGCAGGTCCAGCGGGGTTGGTGACGGGTCGGTTAGATGTATGGGAGCCAGTCCAGGAAACCCTAGATTTCGACTGGAATCAGTGGGATTACAATCGCGATGGCAATTTGCAAGATCACCGTCTGAGTCAATGGCTCGGCGACTACGATGATCGAGCCAATGCACTAGTGAACGACACGCCTAAGCTAATTGTAGAAGCATTACAAGCGGATGACTGCGGGGGAGCGACAATCTCTCTATCGGAGGGCTATGAGCTAATGATTTTCCCGGCGGGCTTAGTCGGAGAAGATTGGCGAATTTTTCGCCTTGGCACGGATGAACCGCATTTTGTAATTAGTGGGGGACGGGTGCTGCCCTAGAGTAGCAAGGTTGAATTCGCTATCGATGAGGTCACCCGGTGAGATCGTTTAATGGAGCGGGGCAGATGGGCACCGCCAAACAGCCTGGAGACTAACCCCGCATCCGCTTTTCCTGCGCCTGCGTCTGCACAGGGACAACGCTGTGAAAATGGGTGTGGTCGAAGTAGCGATCGCCCGTGGGCGACGGATACATAATATCCATAAATCGATGATTGAAGAGAATTTGTGCCGATCCATAGACATGGCGCAAATTCATCGTGTAGGAGACCGTTTCATCAATGCCACTCAGGGAAACAACCATTTGCGTATGGGACTTGGCTAACGATTCGGCGGTTGCTTGATAGAGAGGACTGGTTTCATCAATCACATGGAAAACGGACCAGCTGAGGGTGAGGCTGGGGGTGCGATTGCGCACTAGGGGCAAATCATGGATGCGATAGACATACTCCCCTTCTTGGGTCCACTCATCTTGCAGGAGGTACAGGTGCATTTCTGCCTCTAGAATTTGATTGCGGCGATGGTTGGCCACTCGCAGTGTCAAGGTTGGCTGACCGTTGTGCTGGGTAATAACAGCGACTTGACTAAAGACGACGCGGGCAGTGGGTTTGGAAAATCGAGCAAAGGCCAGTCCCGTCACCAGGGCGATCGCCCATAGGCTTGTAATGGCCTCCAGCGTGACAATGCCATTGGCATAGGTAGTCTTAGGCGAGATCACGCCATAGCCAATCGAGGCCAATGTCTGAACGCTAAAGAAAAAAGCATCCTCAAAGGAGCCCAACCGAGCCCCGTTCAAACAGTCGCCCCCTGCTAGGTAGAGCAGGGCAAACAGGGCATTTAGCCCGACATAAGCGCCCGAAATCAGGGTAAAAAAACCAATCCAGGGAATGGTCAGCATCAAATGATACGGATCACGCCAATAGGAATGCCACAGCCCCAGCCCTTCGATATGAAATCTGCCATCCTCTTGTCGGGAAATGCGAATGGATGAACGGGCCGGGAACCAAGGCCGACCGAACAACTGTCTGAGCCTGTGTTTCATAGCACTCACCAAGGCGGGAAGGACCTATTTATGGTACTGTGTGCTGCCCCTTCCAGTCAGTGCCCACTTGGAATTGGGGGCAATGGTGGACTCGGTGGATTTAACGCATTCCAATAGGGATGTGTAGATTTAGTCATCTGCTGATTTAAATTAGCCGTTTAGTTAAACCACGCATTAGTTAAACCACGCATTAGTTAAACCACGCATTAGTTAAACCACGCATTAGTTAAACCACGCATTAGTTAAACCACGCGGCAAAGCCAAAGAACTGCCCATCAAAGGTTTCCAACAGGCGTTGCCAAAATTGAGGTTGAGTCACTTTACCGAACTCTAGATAGGGGGCGGCGGCAGTGCCCTGGAGCCAGAGGATGACATCGGTTCGCCGAGGTTGGGTGAACACCTTGTTGAGGTTAACGCCGCGCGCTTCGGACGATCGCCAAAACGGAATCAGCGTCTTACCCGCCAGCAGGGCATCGGCTTCATCCAGAAACGCCATCCAACCATCAATCATGGCATCGGTCACTCGGGCATTGGGAATAACGGCGGTTTGGCTCGGGTTGGGCAGCCACTCGCGATCATTATCTTTTTCGGTCCGAATTAATTGCCATGATTGCCGACTCAACGCCGTGACGGATTGCCAATGCTGGAGCGCTTTGGCCATGCGATCTGGCTCTTGGACTGGGAAATTCAGCAAGTGGAAAAAGGCCACGATATCCAAAAAGTCTGTCGGATCCCCGTAGGAATTTGATGAGCGCCCGTCCACTAAAAATTTATAGGGTGTTTCTGGCTTCTCAAACATCGTATGGGCCAGTGTATTAAAAAATTGTTGGCCATCATGGGCAAGGGCAAACTCCAAGACCCCGGAAAGCAAATGAGTATAGCCTCGCAGCCAAAGCACATCCCCAGCATCAAATGCAATTGAAAATGCCTGAGCTTGTCGTTCCGTGATGCCGGTCCGATTGACTGCCTCAAACACCCGCCAAAAGGATTCCTCAGCCTCAAGTTTACCGTCTGCATTCAGATCGATTTTGATCAGGCCAAATCGTAGGGGGAGCTTCACGTTGGCATCTTGGATGGGGGCCAGGGTCGCTTCAACCTTGGCCAGATCATTGAGCAAGGTTTGCAGGACACTGCGCGTATCTTCATAGCGGAGAGTCTCTGGACTGGCGTTGGGGGGAATCGGCAGGCGCAAGAAAGGTAGAAACCGCGTGACTGAGGTTTGGCGCAGTCCGTAGCGATGCAGAGATTGGGCTAGGTGTTCTACGCCGCCCAGCAATTGGGTTACTCCTAGGCTGAATCGGGCCTGATCGTCGCCGGGATTGTTTTGCAACTGGGCCAACATTGCGGCTTCCCCAGCGGCGAATTGGCCATTTATGAGATAGGAGTCAAGGGCTGGTGTGGGAGCCGCTTGGGTCCGGGGTATCCACAGGATCAGCGTCAGGACGATCGCCACTAGAACACTTCGTAACACTCGTTTTGGCCTATTCAGCAGCATACCCGGAACTCTGGTGGCGGAATATCGTCAATGTTATCTCTGCTCTAGATTTTTCGGGGGACTTCTCACCTAACTTTATAAACCTAACTTTATAAACCAGCCCTCTATTTCCTAAACCTCTGCCCCCGAGTAGCCACTATGAAAATCCATGCCTTGGGCGATCGCGCCGAGTCTCAACCGCTCCAGAACCGCCGCCACTTTTTGCGCTATTTCGCTAGCGGCACAGCCGGGGCGATCGCCCTGGGCTGGCTGTTTCCCCAGATCAGTCACAGCCGCGAACTGGATTTAGAAACGCTGTGTGCCTCCTTTCCGCAGAATTCCCGCTGCCGAGACTACTTGCCCGGTGCCCGCGCCTTGGATCAGACTGGTAAACCCATTGCCGTGGATCAGTTTTTGCCCCAGACCAAACCCGGTATTCCCGTGGCAGTGCAAGGATTACCCAAAACTGATCCCACTTATTTGGTGATTACCACGGGTCCCAAAATCGCTCCCTATGCCATTAGACCAATTTGTACCCATTTGGGCTGTACGGTGCAGTGGAAAGCCGCACAGAATCGCTTTGTTTGTCCCTGCCATGGGTCCCAATACGATGCCGCAGGACGGGTGGTGCACGGACCAGCACGTCGCGCCCTGCCCTTGGCTACGGTGGTCGTGAAGCAAAATCAAATTCGATTGGTCGATCGCACTCCCGCCACTGATCCCCGCTAGGCTCCTATCCCTAGGGCACAGGTTGGCACTGGGGACAGAAATACACCCGCCGTCCTCCAACCGTGTCCTTCAGAATCTCTGTGCCACAGCGATAGCAAGGCTGACCGTTGCGCCCAAACACCCAGTGGCGATAGGTGCGACGGGATTGGCCAGCAGCCTTCATTTGAGCGGCGAGGTGCAGGTCGTTGGTAATGCCTTGGGTGGCGTAGGATTGGCGGGGCAGGGCGATCGCAGCGGCGGCCAATTGTTCAATCTGCGCCTCCGTACAGTCAACAGGACGCAACGCCGGGTACACTCCGGCCACAAACAGAATCTCACTGCGAAGGTAATTGCCTAAGCCACCCAGAAACCGTTGATCGAGCAACAGTGTGGGAAAGCCGCGTCGATAAAATTGCTTGTGAAGCAGGCGATCGCGCACCATCTCCACCGTTGTATCGGCATCCAACACATCTGGTCCCAGCGTCTTCAAAAACGGGTGGGCTGCGACTTCGGCATCGTTCAGGACGGCAATATCCGAAGCACTGTAAAGCAAGGCGGATTTCTGAGCGGTGTGAATGGCAAGACGCAGTTGACGCTTTGTGGTTGGAAAACTGTGGGCTGCCCGAATATACCAAACGCCATAAAGCTGATTGTGGCTGTAGATACTGAGGTGATTGCTAAAGCGCGTCAGCAGGGCTTTGCCTCTGGGCGTAACGGAGATGACCTGCTCCTGGGCCAGGGTCGCTTCAAAGGATTTGAGCGAATCAAATGCGAAATAGAGGGATTGAATGGGCTGGTGGGCGATCGCCTTGGCAATCTTGTCGGCAGCTCGCTTAATTTCTGGACCTTCAGGCATTGATGTCTCCGGTGCCCCGCAGATTAAGGGCGATCGAAATCCGACATGGGCCGAAACTCTTCCACCGGAACATTTTTCAATGCCTCAATCATAAAATCACGCCAAATTGGAGCGACCAGCGTTCCACCCGTTGCCCCATAACCAATCCGCGAGTAATCATCATTACCCACCCATACCGCCGCCGCCAACTGGGGCACATAGCCCGCAAACCAGATATCCCGCTCCGAGTCCGTGGTGCCTGTTTTCCCCGCCACCGGACGACCAATCTGCGCCGCCTTGGCCGTGCCTTCCGACACCACGGTTTCGAGCGTACTATTCAAGGCCGCCACGGCCCAGGGATCCAGCACCAGTTGCGGCTTGGGCGTGTTGTCTAAAATCAGGTTGCCGGAACTATCCGTCACTTGGGCAATCAGCGTTGTATCGGAATACCATCCCCCACTGGCAAAGGTGGCATAGGCCCCCGCCATTTCCAGGGGGGTCAGGTCTACAGACCCCAGGGGCAGAGAAATCACGGGTTCGATCGGGCTGCGCACCCCAATCGATCGACAAATATCAATCACCTTGTTCAACCCCACTTCCTGCCCGAGGCGAATGGCCGGAATATTCCGTGACATGGCCAGCGCTGTCCGAATGCTAATGCTGCCCATAAATGAACCGTCATAGTTCTTCGGTGAGTAGTACTCGTAGCCATCGGGATAACTAACCGGCGAATCGGAAATACTAGAGTCGGGGGCATAGCGCCCCGAGGCAAAGGCCGCATAGTAAACAAAGGGCTTAAAGGCAGAACCGGGCTGCCGTAATGCCTGAATGGCCCGATTGTATTGGCTCTTTTTGTAATCGACACCACCCACCATGGCCTTGACATAATGGGTCCGCGGATCGACGGCAACCAACGCCATTTGGTCAGCATTCACCCCGGAATCCCACAAATTACCATGGGCGCGCTGCACCGTGTCCTCCGCAATTTTTTGTAGGCGGGTATCCACCGTGGTTTGGATGCGCAGCCCGCCTTTGAGCACAGCATCCCGTCCAAACCGCTTTTGGAGTTCTTGGACAGCAGCCTCGGTAACGTAGGGCATCCGACTGCCCCGAAACGAGGTCACCTTGCCCAACTTCAGCGGTTCTTTCAGGGCCGCCGCCTTTTCCTGGGGCGTAATCCAGTTCAGCTTTTCTAGGCGGTCAAGGACATCGCGCTGACGATTTTTAGCGGCCTTCAAGTTAATAAACGGACTCAGACTCTCGGGCGCTTGGACAAGGCCCGCCATCAGGGCCGCTTCGGCCAACGTCAGATTGGCCGAAGATTTGCCAAAGTAGCTCTGGGCAGCAGTCTCAGCCCCGTAGGTATTATGCCCCCAGTAGACCTGATTCAAATACAGTTCCAGGATTTGGTCTTTGCTAAAAACCTGCTCAATCCGCAAGGCCAAGACGGACTCGGCGACTTTACGACTAAAGGCGCGCTTGGGCGATAAAAACAGGTTTTTGACCAATTGCATAGTGAGGGTGGAGCCGCCCTCTACAGTGCCACCTTGGCGCGAGTTGGCTAGGAAAGCCCGCGCGACCCCGCCGGGACTCACCCCGTGGTGGGAATAAAAGTAACTGTCTTCAATAGCCAAAACCGCTCGCTTCAAATTCGGTGAGATCTTGTCTAGGGGCATGACTTCGCGATTGGCTTCGCCATGAAGGCTGGACAAGAGCTTGCCTTTCATGTCGTAGACGTAGGTGGTCTCGCTGGGGACATAGGTGCGGAGGATGCGCACATCCGGCAGGTTGCGGAAGCTAATGGCAAGACCAACCAGACCGCCCGCGACAATAGAGCTGCCCAACATCGTTACGCCTAGCAAGGTACCAGCGGTGACCTTGCCCACAATTTTAAGGTAATCCAGCACGGGAGATGGGTGGGCAGACTTCGGCGGTTGCAGGGTATTGGAGGCCACGACGGTTTTGATCCCTTGAAGAAATAAAACTGATGACAAGGCGTAGGACTTGACTCGCTGGAGAATGAGGAGGCTCAGGATATTTTCAGCGCAGCGCTGTGATCCAGCACTGTAGTTTACTGCCCTCCACAAGAGGATCCTTCCATTGCTATCAAGTTCAGCCGTAAGGTTAACATCGTTAGGGAAAGTTGCACGATAAATACAGAATACAGCCAGGAAATGCGGTAGATGCACCGCGATGGGATTTACCCGGGGATTGCGGTGAAATGAGATAATGCCTCAATGGCCACGTGGCTCTGAGGACATCTAGCCCTAAGGACACTAGCCATGAGAACATATGGCCCTGAAAGAGGCAGCATTTTCTGGGGCGATCGCTCCCCCTGATTCGCTGTCCATACGCAAGGGCTGCTTTAATGAAGGGCTAGCAGAAGGGCTAGAATCCTACCAGCCAATGCGTGATTTACTGTGAGTGTAACGAATTCAACCGTACCTGTGGCAAACCCTATGACCGATGACTGGCTCCAGCGGGGCACCAGCGAAATCTTCCCCGACCAACCAGAATCCACCAGTCCCGATGAGAATCTGGTGCGCCGTTTAGAGGATTCCATAGGCGGAGCGGGTAGTCGTCCCCTCCGGGTCAAGTTGGGCATTGATCCCACGGGGGCTGATATTCACCTGGGACATAGCATTCCGGTCCGCAAGCTGAGGGCGTTTCAGGATGCGGGGCATACAGCGGTGCTTGTGATTGGCGACTTTACTGCCCGGATTGGTGACCCGACAGGCAAAGCTGATGTCCGGCAGCAGTTGACGGAGGCACAGGTTGCCAGTCATGCCAAAACCTACCTGGATCAGGTGCGGCCTATCCTCGACTTTGATACGCCGGGACGGCTAGAAATTCGCTACAACTCGGAATGGCTCTCCAAGCTAGACCTCAACAAAATCCTAGCGTTGCTGGGGACCATGACCGTGGGGCAAATGCTGGCGAAGGAAGGCTTTGCCGAACGCTACGCCAAGGGGACACCTGTTTTTCTGCACGAGTTTCTTTATCCCCTGATGCAGGGCTACGATTCCGTGGCGCTTGAAGCCGATGTGGAACTGGGGGGCACGGATCAAAAGTTCAACATTGCGGTGGGGCGTGATTTGCAGCGCCACTTTGGGTTGCGTCCTCAGTTTGGCGTGTTGCTGCCCATTTTACTGGGCACGGATGGGACGCAAAAAATGTCGAAGTCCCTGGGCAATTATGTCGCGCTGACGGAAGATCCGCTGACGATGTACTCCAAACTGGAGAAGACGCCGGATCATCTGCTGAAGCAGTATGTGGAATTGCTGACGAATCTCCCCCTAGACCAACTGCCGCCCAATCCCCGCGACTGCCAGAAGCTTTTGGCCTGCACGGTGGTGGAGCAGTACCATGGGGCGGCGGCGGCGCGACAAGCCCAGGCGGATGCGATCGCCCTGATTCAAGGCAACTCTGCCCAAGCGGATGCCGTACCCGAATTTTCCCTGGCCCTGGTACAGTTCCCGGCCAAGTTGTTCTTTTTGCTGAGTGCCACTGGTCTGTGCAAAAGCAGTTCCGATGCCCGTCGGCAAATCCAGGGTGGGGCGGTCAAGCTGAATGGCGACAAAGTGACGGACACCGATTGGACGTGCGATTCCCCCGCCGTTTTACAGGGACAAGTCCTACAATTGGGGAAAAATAAGTTTGTGCGCTTTGTCCCCTAGAGCCCTACTGTCCTAACCAAGCGGCGCTGTAGCCCAGGGTGGCAACGAGGCTACAGATCGTTAGCAGGCCCGCAGGCATAAACTTCCGAGTAGCGCGAAAGCGCAGGGCAAACACTAGCGTCAGCGCGATCGCGATCGCGCCTGCCATCATCAGCCCCGTGGATGGCGTTTGTAAGCCTAGCCAAAAAGCCCCGCAAAGCAACACCCCACTGACTAGGCCGGAAATCAATGACATCTGGCTCTTGGCCTTGAAGTAGCCCATCAAGCCACCCCCAGCGACGAGCAGAGCATAAACTAAAATCGACCAAATTGCGATTGTAGACAGGGGGACCGACGTAGACATGGGGATTACCGAATCAAGATTGTAATATGGCTTGATTATCTCATTGCCCTGCGATCGCTTTACATTTCTATGGCTTTCACCCAAACCATCCCCGTACTTGATCTTCGGGATTTTTACCAGCCCGATTCTCGTCCCCGGTTCATTGCCGCCCTAGGCTCCGCCTTGACCGAAATTGGGTTTTTTGCCCTCACCCATCACGGGGTTGAGAATACCCTAATTCAGCACGCCTACCAGGCGGCCCATGCCTTTTTCACCCTGCCCGAAGCCGCTAAATTACGGTACGAACAGCCCCACTTGAATGGCCAGCGCGGCTTTACCCGCTTTGGCCAGGAGCATGCCAAGGATCACCCTGTGCCAGACCTGAAGGAGTTTTGGCATGTAGGACGAGAACTCCCGCCAGACCATTCCTGGACAACCCGCTATCCCGCCAATCCCATCCCCGTCGAGGTGCCCCAGTTTCACCCCGTGATGCAGCAGCTATATCAACAATTAGAAACCTGTGCCTGTCCACTGTTACACGCCTGTGCCCTCTACCTAGGGGAATCCGAAACTTGGCTGCCAGCCATCGTGCAGGACAGCGACACGATTTTACGAATTATTCATTACCCGCCCATTCCAGAAACTGCACCTAAGGCTAGCCTGCGGGCGGCGGCGCATGAAGACATTAACTTGATTACACTGCTCTGTGAGGCCACAGATGATGGATTGGAATTGTTGCAGCCAGATGGAACGTGGCGGGCGGTGCGGGCGGTGCCGGGGCAAATCATTGTTGACAGTGGTGATATGCTCCAGCAGTTGACCAATGGCGTGATCAAAAGCACAACCCATCGGGTGGTTAACCCGGCGGATCATCACCGTCGCCGCTTTTCCATGCCGTTTTTTGTCCATCCTCGCCCCGAGGTTGATCTGACCCCGTTGGCAGGTTGCATTAGGCAGGTGGGCAGTCAACTCTTTCCCAGCATTACCGCTGGTGACTATCTGCGGCAAAGACTGACAGAAATTGGATTGCTAGGGTAGAGCGAGTCGGGTCAACCCCCAGCAGCAAAGGTGGCCATGATCAGGATGGACAGCGCGAGTCCAGGGGTTAGGAGGACTACCATCATGAATAAATCGTGTAAGGTCATGGCAATCGCCACCTCTTGCTAAATCTAATACTAAGTTCGGTCCATCGGGATTATCCGGATGGCCTACCCTCAATGGCCTGCATCCGCCCAAGGCTCCATAGCCTTACCGGTACTGTCAGGCTGACAAATTTTCAGGCTGCCGATATTCTAAGCCACAGTCTGAGCGTTCCTGTACTGGTACCCAAGTCTTTAGGAGTGATCCCCAGGGATTGATGCGATATGAGAGCGGCGATCGCCGCGACTGCCCTGGATTCCAAAGGTTTACAAATAAAAGATTAAGGAATTGCCGCCATTGCTGAAGTTGGGGCGAATGGCATCTTGCAA
This sequence comes from uncultured cyanobacterium, assembly GCA_963766075.1. Classification (GTDB taxonomy): domain Bacteria; phylum Cyanobacteriota; class Cyanobacteriia; order Leptolyngbyales; family Leptolyngbyaceae; genus CAVYAN01. Next base: position 20,062 of record CAVYAN010000017.1, read on the forward strand.
TGGCAAGATTGTGATAATTGACATCAGTAATTATGACGAGTATATAAAGCTACTTTTACTGAGCTATCCTAGAAATCAGTAGTAATATGGAGAGGCCGCGCGCCTGTCAGGAGCATATACCAATGAATAAGCGCAAATCTGCGATCGCCGTTGCCCGCCGCCAAAGGGCCTCGACCCATAGAATGCGAACCACAGCGTTTGACGAACTGAATCAGAAGGATTTTCTGACCGGAATTGGGCTGTGGTTGGTGGTTGAAGTCATGAGTTTCGTGATTTTGCCACCCTTGATTGGCGGGCCATCCGGTGACGTGCTGCAAGGCATGCTCGTTCCCAGCATTATCTTTGGACTGGGCGGCGCTTGGCTGATGGGCAATACCTCGCGGTTCATTGCCATTATCCACGAGAAGCGCTTGGGCGTGAATGAGCGCTCCGTGCTGTCAATCTTGGCCCAGGCTCTTTCCTGGTTTGGCGTTGCCGGAATTCTTTTCCCGTTCATTGTGGTGGTGGGCGAGTTTTTCTCGCGCATGGGGCGCTAGAGCCATGCGCCGGGAAACTCGCCATGCTTTGAAAGGAGTGGCAGGTGACCGTGGATGCCTTACTTCAGGGGAACACCCTGATTTTGCTGCGTAAGGGCGGCATCCACGAAGTCCGCCATGGCTTTACGGTCGAGCAAAGGCAGGTGCTGCTGTTTCCCACCTATGAACATCAGCAGCCCCAGTTGCTGAAGCCTCCCTACGCTCAGAAAGTGACCGCGGTGGCCTCCGGCTCCTATCCGCCGACTGTAGAGGTGGGCGGCTGGGCAGAAATTACCGAGACTTTGCTACTGCAAGATGCAGAGCGGGTTAGAGCCCTACTGCCCTTCCACGTGGGGAATGAACGGTTTGTGGAAGAACGGTTGCAATGGCAGCCAGAGCGGACTTTGGCCGTACTGCTGCTACGGGTGTATCGGCTACCTCTGGTGCAGTTACCTTACCAAAAGAGCTATGGGGGGTGCCGCTCTTGGATTGAGGTGGAACCCGCGATCGCCCTGGAAACCCATGATCCCGCTCTGACTGATGGGGAGTTCCAGGCGCAGGTTGCGGCCATTCATCGCGCGATCTCCTCGCGCGATCGCCCTGGAAACCCATGATCCCGCTCTGACTGATGGGGAATTCCAGGCGCAGGTTGCAGCCATTCATCGCGCGATCGCGTAGGCACATCAACTACAAGGTTCAGATACAAGGTCCAGGTTTTTCAAGGTCCAGTGATTGGTGTCCCGATCACTGGTTGCCCATGACCAGATCAAAAGAGTCCAGAGGCGCTATGAGCGCCTCTGGACTCCTAGGGTTAAACCGTCGGGATTGGGCTATTCGCCTTCTGCGATCGCTGGAGGATTCAAGGCGGCCTGCGTTTTCACCTTATCCAGTTTCAGCATAATGGTGGCCAATGGTGGCAGGCAGAGGTCAATTGAGTAGGGGCGATTATGGTAGGCCCATTCATCCGCCCATTTACCACCCAAGTTGCCCATATTGCTCCCACCATAATCGCGAGCATCGCTATTGAGCAGTTCTGTATAGAAGCCCTGCTCTGGTACACCCACACGATAGTGCGCATGGGGCTGCGGCGTAAAATTACACACTGTCAGGATGAACTCGTCGGAATCCTTGGCCCGTCGGATAAAAGCAATGACGCTATGGCGATTGTCACTACAGTCCACCCATTCAAAGCCCGGTTCCGCAAAATCCTGGGAATATAGCGCGGCTTCCCGGCAATACAGCGCATTCAGTTCCGACATAAATTGCTTCAGCTTTTGGTGCGATTCATACTGCAACAACTCCCAGTTCAGATCTGCCCACACATTCCATTCATTCCACTGGCCAAACTCCATGCTCATGAACAGGGTTTTCTTCCCTGGATGGGCAAACATATAGGCATAAAGACAGCGGATGTTAGCGAACTTTTGCCACTCATCCCCCGGCATTTTTCCCGGCATATTACTTTTGCCGTGGACAATTTCATCATGGGACAGGGCCAGCATAAAGTTCTCACTGTGGTGGTACCACATGCTGAAGGTGAGGTTGTTTTGATGGAACTGCCGGAACCAGGGATCCATGTGGAAATAATCCAGCATGTCGTGCATCCAGCCCATATTCCACTTCAGGTTAAAGCCCAGACCCCCGACATAGGTGGGCCAAGACACCATGGGCCATGAGGTGGACTCTTCGGCGATCGACAGAATCCCTGGGAAATAGCTAAAGATCACATGGTTCATCTGGCGGATAAAGTCTGCCGCTTCAATATTTTCCCGTCCGCCGTATTGGTTGGTCACCCACTCACCCGGTTCCCGACAATAGTCCAGGTAGATCATGGAGGCTACGGCATCCACCCGAATGCCGTCAATATGATACTTGTCGAACCAGAATAGGGCATTGGCGACAAGGTAGTTACGGACCTCGTTGCGGGCGTAGTTAAACACAAGCGTTCCCCAGCCCTTATGTTCCCCCTTACGGGGATCCGCGTGCTCATAAAGGTGTGTGCCATCAAAGAAGGCCAGACCGTGCCCATCCTTGGGAAAATGGCCCGGTACCCAGTCCACGATCACGCCAATGCCGTTTTGGTGGCACTGGTCGATGAAGTACATCAGATCTTCGGGCGTCCCATAGCGCGAAGTGGCGGCATAGTGACCAATCACCTGATAGCCCCAGGAGCCGTCAAAGGGATGCTCGGCCACGGGCAATACTTCAATGTGGGTAAATCCCAGTTCCTTGACGTAAGGGATCAATTTTTCTGCCAGTTCCCGATAGGTGAGGAAACGGGTATCGGGCTTCAGTTCTGAAACGGTGACCACGGGCTCTAGGGTGCCATCGGGAAGCCGATGCGGTTCTGATGCCGAAGCATGAAGCCAGGAGCCAATATGACATTCGTAAACGGAAATAGGCTTGGTCAACGGTTCGGAGTGGCGGCGCTGCTCCATCCACTCGCTATCATTCCAGGCGTAGCTATCGAGGTTGGTCACGATGGAGGCGGTTTTAGGCCGGGGCTCCTGCTGAAACCCATAGGGATCGGACTTTTCGTAAATATGTCCGGCCTGATTTTTGACCTCAAATTTATAGGGAGTTCCGATGCCAATGCCGGGTACAAAGAGATCCCAGATGCCGTTACCAATCTTGCGCATCGGGTGTTTGCGGCCATCCCAGTTGTTAAAGTCTCCCAGCAGGGAAACGCTGGGGGAGTTAGGAGCCCAGACAGCAAAGTAAACGCCTTCTACACCGTTGATCGCGGTAAGGTGGGCCCCCATTTTTTCATAAATGCGGTGGTGATTGCCCTCGGCAAACAGGTGGATGTCAAAGTCTGTGAGGTAGGGGGAGCGGAAGGCGTAGGGATCGTAGACGACGCGATCGTGGTCGCCTTCCTTCAGCCGTAGTTGATAGTTGGCCAGCTCGGCCACATCCACGGTGCACTCGAAAAAGTGGGGATGATGGACGGACTGCATGGCAAATTCTTGGCGGGCTTCGGGCAGCACAACCCACACCTGAGACGCGGTTGGCTGGTAAGTGCGCACCACCCAGACTGTTTTTCCGTTGTCATCCACTTGGTGTGGACCCAGGACTTCAAACGGGTCGTGATGGCGATTGCCAATGATCCGCTCGACCTGATCGGGGGCAACAGTCATGGGCATGGAGGTACCTTCCTAAAATAAACGCTAGCAATTTGTTAACAAATATAAACTGATAACAAATATAAAGAAAATCCGAAAACAAAACACGCCCCAACTTTACCATTTGGTGTAGTCGAGGCGGTGGAATTTAGAAACTTTGTTGGGGGATCAACGTGATGCCCCCGGCAAATTTGGAGATGAGACGCACAAGAATAGAGGAAAACCCCTTCGGGACGCGATCGCTCAGGCGCTTCCCGTAAAGGTGACTTCCGGAAACTTCGCTTGGGCTTCTGCCATCGGGCGCTGTTTGCCTTCTTCTTGCCAATAGTTGATCACCTCGGTGGCCGCGTTGAGCAATTCCACGCGATCGGCTTCGGCGATCCAGTGCTTGGCTTCCATTTCGTTCTTCAGCTCTTCCCAAGCATCCTTACGGGGCCAGAAGAAGTAAGCTGTCAGCGGGCTGGTGCCTTTACCCACAACTTGATCTACAGCTAGGGCAACGTTGTCCGTCAGCCATACCACTTTCAAAATAAACTTAGTCAACCCAACCTCCCGCAGTTCCCAAAAACTCACAATTTCACAGCTTACTATCGTAACGCAGGATTAGGATTGTAGCGTACAGTACGACCAGATTTTTGCGGGTGTACCGTTTTGCGGGTGTCCAGTTTGAGAACCGATGATGATAAACGCGATCGCAATTTTTGACATTGATGGGGTGGTCCGAGATGTGGGCGGTTCCTATCGACGGGCCTTGGCGGATACAGTGGAGCATTTTACCCAGGGGGGGATGCGACCCTCGGCGGGGGCAATCGATGCGCTGAAGGCCGAAGGACTTTGGAATAACGATTGGGAAGCTTCTCAGGAGTTGATCTACCGTTATTTTGAGGCTCAGGGACAGCCTCGGGCCCAGGACTGTGCCCAGCCGGATGCGGGAGTATTGCTGAACTATGACGAAATTGTGGCGTTTTTCCAGGGGCGCTACCGGGGCAAGGATCCGGTGCATTGGAATGGCTATATTTGCGATGAGCCACTGTTGATGTCGGCGGAGTATGGGCGATCGCTGACCGCCGCTGGGATTCCCTGGGGCTTTTTTAGCGGGGCGACGACGGCCTCGGCGCGCTATGTATTGGAGCGGCGTATTGGATTGCAGTCCCCCATCTTGGTGGCGATGGAGGATGCCCCCGGCAAGCCCGATCCCACGGGGCTATTCATGGCGTTGGAGCGGTTGGAGACTCAGGCAGTGGCTCCCACTACGATGAATGCCCCGGTGATTTATGTGGGAGATACGGTCGCGGATATGTACACCGTGGTGCAGGCCAGACAGCGGCGGAGCGATCGCCCATGGATAGCGGTCGGTATTTTGCCCCCCCACGTTCAGGATGGTGGCACGACCCAGACAGCCTACGGGGAAAGCTTGCAGCGGGCCGGGGCGGAGATTGTGCTCAACCACATAGAAGCGCTCACGCCTGCTAGAATCGCCCAATTGGTGAGCAACGCCACGCCTAATGGGTGAACAACGCAAGCTATAACGCAGGCTATAACGCAATCTATGTCGAATCCACTGGACCGCCGCCGCCCGTTTCAGGGACTATTGATCGGCCTGTTGATTGTTGGGATTGTTTTTCGATTTGTGAATTTGAACCACAAGATCGTCTGGCACGATGAAGCCTACACCGTTCTGCGGGCAGCGGGCTATACGCGCCGTGCAATCGACCAAGAGCTATTTCAAAATCGCATCATCCCTGCTGCCGATCTACAGCGGTTTCAGCAGATTCGGCCCCAGAGCACGATCGCCGATACCATCCATTCCCTCGCCGTTGAAGATCCGCAGCATCCTCCCCTGTATTTTGTCCTGTCTCGCTTGTGGGTGCAAACCATAGGCCCCCTGACCCACAGTGTCTTCCACAGCAACATCACCGCTTGGCGCTTACTGCCGGCATCGCTCAGCCTATTAGCCTTGCCTTTGATGTACGCCCTAGCCTGGGAACTGTTTGCCAGCCCGTTTACAGCTTTACTAGCCACGACGCTGTTGGCATTGTCGCCCTTTGATGTGTTATTTGCCCAAACTGCCCGCCAATATAGCTTGCTCACCGTCATGGTGATTGGCAGTCAGTGGGCTTTATTGCGGGCGATGCGGCTGACGCGGTGGGCCGGGGGCGAAGTCGGTCGGGGTGGGACCCAGCGCGCTTGGTGGCTCTACGGCGGCTTGGTGGCTGTGGGACTCTATACCCATCCCTTTTTTGGCCTCACCTTGGCCGGACAGGCTGTTTATCTCGGGGTAGAAATCGGCGGCAAACGCCAAGGGCGACCCGCCCTGAAGTACTTTAGCCTAGCGTTGATGGGGGCGATCGCCCTTTATCTTCCCTGGATCATGGTGCTAATCACCAATACCCAGCGGGCCTTAGCCACCACGGACTGGGCCCGAGTGGCACCAGGATTGGACTATCTAGCCAAGCTCTGGACCCTGAGTTTTACATCGCTGTTCTTTGACTTAGACTTCGGCTTTAACAATCCGTGGACCTATGGGTTGCGCCTACCATTCGTGGTCCTGATTGGCGTGGCCATTTATTGGCTGATGCGGCGGGGGCAGCCATCGACCCAGTGGGCCATCATTACCTCGATTTTTGTGCCTTTTCTACTCTTGGCATTGCCCGACGTTGTTCTGGGCGGTAAGCGATCGGCTGTGAGCCGTTATTTAATTTCCTGTTTTCCCGGCGTACAACTGGCGATCGCCCATCTCTTAGCTACCCAGTTGGCTGCCTCCGGGGCGCGATCGCCCAGCCTGTCCACCTCGCCCCGTCAGTTCTCCAGCCAACCGATCTGGCGCATGGCATTCGTCGCCTGCATTGCCGCTAGCGTGATCTCCCTTGCCAGCAGCGCTGCCGCCTTTACCTGGTGGAACAAAGACCTTAGTTATTTCAATTTTGCCGTTGCCCAACGGATTAACGCCACCCCGCAGCCCCTCATCATTAGCGATTTGGGCGACGACTTTACAAACACGGGCGATCTGCTCTCCCTGAGTTACAGTCTCAAACCTGGGGTGAACGTGCTCCTGCTCAGTCCCGATGCCCAATGGGTGAAAACAGCGGCATTCAAAACCGCGATCGCAGGGCAGACAGCGATCGCATTTCGCCCAAACCTAGCCACCCGGCAAGCCCTAGAGCAAGCCATCGGCCCGCTACGACCCTTGATTCCCGCCGCCCACCTGTGGCAAGTGGGCCGATAGCCCCCCATTCTCAGCCCGCTGCTGCCTACTCCCCTGCCGTGTCTGCCTGTTGACTTCGGCCTGCTCCCTAGCCGTCAGCCTGTGGCAAATGGGTATCCGCATATTTGCGAAGATGGGGACGCAGGACATGGGTAACGGTTTGACTAAAGACGCCCGCGCCAATGCCTCCGGCGATCGCCACGCCCACGGTACCCGCTCGGCCCCCCACCGTAACCAAAGCACTGAGGACCCCCACACTCAACCAGGTCTTCCAGTGCTTAAAGGCATGATTGCGATAGCAAACCGCCCAAACTTGTTTTTGTTGTTCGGCTGAAAGTGCTGCCAGTTCCGGGATATCTTTGCTAGACCAGTACAACTTCATTGCGACTTGCTCCCAATTGCGCTTCAAAACAGGTACGTTGCCTTCAGTATTCCCAAACCTGTTCAGAGCCATCAGGAGGGTGGGGCCAAAACTTTACGACGGACTCATGGTCCAGCGACTCGTGGCATGAGGTCCAATCCCAAATGCTATATTCAGAAAGCGTTTCTCAGGATTTTTATGCATGATCTTCCGGCCACCGCTGCTTTGATTGTGGGCGCAGGTCAGGGCATTGGGCTGGAATTTGTCAGGCAATTTCTCCACACCAACCGCTGCGATCGCCTCTATGCCACCTATCGCGACTCCCAGTCTGGGCTGTTAGACATTCGCGATGCCCGACTGCACTGTTTGCCCCTAGATGTCACGGACCCAGAGCAAATCACCGCCGCGATCAGCCGAATTGAGGCCGAAACTCCAGCACTGCATGCTGTGATCAATTGTGTGGGCGTACTACACGCGGGGGAAATGCAGCCGGAGAAAAGCCTACGCCAAATTAAAGCCGAACACTTACTCCGCTACTTCCAAGTCAATAGCATTAGCGCTGTTCTCTTGGCTCAACAAATTCAGCCCCTGTTGAAACATCGCGATCGCGCCATTTTTGCCACCCTTTCTGCCAAAGTGGGCAGCATTGGCGACAACCAGCTAGGCGGCTGGTATGGCTATCGGGCCTCGAAAGCCGCCTTAAATATGTTGATGCGAACCACAGCCCTGGAATTTAAGCGGACCTGTCCTCGGGCGATCGTCGTGACCCTGCATCCCGGCACCACGGACACGCAGCTGTCGCAGCCATTTCAGCGGAATGTGCCCCCGGAAAAATTATTCCCCGTAGACCGCACCGTCCAGCAACTGTTAGCCGTGCTCGATCAGCTTCAAGAAACGGACAGTGGCGAGTTTTTCAATTGGGATGGAACCCGCTTGCCCTGGTAGGGTGGCGGCTACATCCCCCGCATCACAGCACTGCCGACCCCTTGGAACATGACCCAGGACAGGAAAAAATTGGAAATGAAAATAGCCAGCAGGGCCGTCACCACAGCCGTCGTGGTGGACTGTCCCACACCCTTAGCACCGCCGGTTGTCGTTAGTCCCCAACTGGAGCCAATAATGGAAATTAAAGCTCCAAAGAAAAAGCCTTTGATTGGAGTGCTGCATAAATCCCAAAAGGTCAGAAAGTTGCGCGCAGAATCCAAAAACACCTTATGGGAAATGCCATACATCAGATCGGAGATGATCATGCCTCCCACGATGCCGGTGAATAGAGAAAGCACCGTCAGAATTGGCAACATGAGGCAGCACGCAATGACTCTGGGAATAACTAAGTAGTCGATCGGGTCTGTCTTGAGCATGTAGAGGGCATCGATTTGTTCGGTGACGCGCATGGTGCCAATTTCCGCCGCAAAGGCAGACCCCACCCGACCAGCCAGGATAACGGCGGTCAGGACAGGCGCGAGTTCGCGGGCCAAGGCTAGGGAAAGGACGCCCCCCACAGCCGTACCCGCCCCGAGATTAATAAATTCGCGCGAGACTTGAATGGTGAAAACCATGCCCACAAAGGCTGCTGTCAGCAGGGCAATCAGTAAGGATTCCGGCCCCACCGCGGCCATTTGGTCTAGGGTGTTACGCCGATGAATTTTGCCCGCCAAGAGGTGGACGACGACCTGGCCGCCAAGCAGAATGGCGGCCAAGAGGCGCTGGCTCCAAAGGACAATGCTGGATTGTGGGGGCGTTTCGCTCATGGGGGTTCGTTTCAGGGGTTTCGCTCAGGGGTAGATTTAGACCAGAAAATAGACGGGGCAAAAATGAGAAATCTACGGAGGGTATTAATTAATGTTGATTTAAGATTTCTGTCATTTTGCAGGACGACGACGCGATCTGCCCCGTAAGGTGGGAGGTAGTTATTCTCTCTGTCTTCTTGATCTTCCCATGAGTATCTCACTCAATTTTCTGCGATCGCTGATTCTTGCCAGCATTTTGAGTTTCATCATTCCCGTTGGATCTTTGGGAGTGCTGCTGCTGGGGCTCTTTTTGGTAGGGCAAGTGCCCTTCTGGGCGGCAGCGAGCCATGACGCGTTACACCAGTGCTTGCAGTTCCTGGCCACCTTTGGCAACGGGGATGCCGTGGAAGGACTGCTGGTGATCGGCATCGTAGGCAGTTTTGTTGGCGTCCTATTTGATACATTTGTTTTTTATCAGCAGCAACATCTTCATAAAAACTGAAGCCCCGCACCCCCACCCTACAAGCTTTTTTCGGTGAAGATGTTCCTGGGCCTTTTTTTGGAACTTTTTTCGGGTCGTGGCGCAGTCCGCGTAAAACCCGAGGGCTATAGCCAATTGTGTTGGCCATAGCCCAAAAACACCAGCAGGAAAGTGAATAAGTCGGTATCCTGGGTAACGGGAAAGGTGATATCCCAGGAGAGTTCAGATGCTGTGGAAGCTGTGTGGGCAAAGTGGATTTTGGGGGAGGCGCGATCGCCGAAGTTGGCCCTGGAGGGCGATTGCCTGCCTACTCATTGTCTTTCTGGTTTCGGGTAGCTTGGCTCCCGCTGCCCTAGCCCAATCCACCCTCGCTGATAAGGCGATCGCGCCATCTCCCGCGCCATCCATCCAGTCCTATCTGGATCGCGTCATGCAAAAGGTGACGGAGTTTCGCTTAGACAATGGCCTAAAGTTTATTGTCTTGGAGCGTCACCAAGCACCGGTGGTGTCTTTCCTCACCTATGCCAATGTGGGCGGTGTGGATGAGCCAGACGGCCAGACCGGAGTGGCCCACTTTCTGGAACATTTGGCTTTCAAAGGCACAACGCGGATTGGCACCCTGAACTATGCCCAAGAAGCCCCGCTATTGAATCGCCTAGATGAACTGGCCGCAAAAATGGCGGCAGGGACGCGCTCCGACACCGCTTCGGTAATCCCGACACCGCCAAACACGACAGCAACACCCAAGGCGCAAGAGCAGGCCGAATTTGCCCAAGTCGAAGCGGCAGCTGCTAAACTCGTGAAGCAAAACGAACTGGGCCGGATTGTTGAACAAGCCGGTGGCGTTGGGTTAAATGCGAACACCTCAACAGAAGCCACCCGCTACTTCTACAGTTTTCCTTCTAATAAGCTGGAACTGTGGATGTCTTTAGAATCCGAGCGATTTTTAGATCCCGTTTTTCGGGAGTTTTACAAAGAGAAAGAAGTCATCCTCGAAGAGCGACGGATGCGGACAGACAATTCGCCCATTGGCCAAATGATTGAGGCATTCTTGGATACGGCCTTTACCGTGCACCCCTATCGCCGCCCTGTGATTGGCTACGATCAGGATATTCGTAACCTCAGCCGACAAAATGTCAAAGATTTTTTTGAGACGCACTATGTCCCTGCCAACTTGACCATTGCCATTGTCGGGGATGTGGATCCCGCAACGGTCAAACAGTTGGCCCAGGTGTACTTTGGCCGATTCAAGGCCAAGCCCTTAGTTGAGCAGAAAATTGTCCCAGAACCACCCCAAACGGCCCCCCGCGCCGTGACGCTGAAGTTGGCTTCCCAGCCCTGGTATTTGGAAGGCTATCACCGTCCAGCGGTGAACCACCCCGACAATGTGGTCTATGAACTCATGGGCAATATTCTGAGCGACGGGCGCACGTCACGGTTGTATCAGTCCTTAGTGGAGCAGCAGCAGCTTGCCCTACAAGCTCAGGGCTTTAGCGGATTTCCAGGCGATAAGTATCCGAATCTGATGCTGTTCTATGCCCTGACCGCCCCCGGCCATACCGTTGAGGAGGTCGCCCAAGCCTTGCACCAGGAGATTGAACGGCTGCAAACGGATCCGGTTTCTGCGACTGAACTTGATCGCGTCAAAACCCAAGCCCGAGCAGACTTGCTGCGATCGCTGGATTCCAACATGGGGCTAGCCCAACTCCTCACCGAATACGAGGTCAAAACCGGCGATTGGCGGAACCTCTTCACGGAACTCGACAAAATCATCGCCGTCACACCTGCCGACATTTTACGAGTTGCTCGCGCCACCTTCACCCCAGCAAATCGGACTGTGGGGAAAATCTTGCCCCTTTAGGTTTTAGTAGGTTTTAGATTGACGCACTTTGCGATTTGACGCACTTTATGATTTTCTGTGACTCAGAGCGTCGCATGAACCGTGATCCATAACGTGAACTATAAATTGTTCAGCTTGTTCCGTGAAGTTATTTCTCTATGAAACCATCGTCGTCTTTGCCTGAACCTGTGCCAGAGCCTTTGTCTCCAGCAGATGGGCGATCGCCCGCCCCCAGCGTGGAGTCTCAAACGCTACCCTGGGATCAAGAGCTGATGGCCATTGAGCAGGCCCTCCAAGCCCTTAAAACCCGATATACCCAGGTGCAGCAGGATCAGCAGACTCAGGCCGATTTAATCAATCGGCGGACCGAGGCGCAGGCGTCTTTGCAGCAGCAGGCCACGCCAGAACTTCAGGCAGAGCTTAAACAGATCGAGGAAAAGCTGCACGAGCTGAGCTATGCCCTAGAAAGTCAACTGCTGTCTTGGGCCAGTTTCCAGAAACCCTTTTGGCAAATCCTCCGCTTTGGTGGCTTGGGCCTCGTGTTGGGCTGGGGGTTGGCCTTTTGGGTGCTGCAATCGCCCCCTCCGGAGCCTCAACGGCAGCCAGTGCCCACGGAATATCGCGGCAAAAGCTGATAGGTATGTAAATACGAATATGTAAACACGAAGTTAAAACACGTCGCCGATGTAGCAACGCGCAGTGCTGTTGTGCCAGAACGATTTCGTGTTTAATTTTTAATTTTTTGGGCTGCGCTAAATCTTCTCTTGGGCTGGAATCGTCACGCCAAGGCGGGTAAAGGTGGTGTCTAGATCCTTGAGAAGGGCAAAATCGGCATCGGTTAGGTCGGGGCTAGGGGCGATCGCTGGCTGCTTTTCTAAAAATGAAAAGGCTTGACGGACCTGATAGGGAAGAACGGCAATCGGTGCGTCAAAGTGGCAGGGAATGAGGCGCTGAAAGTCCCACTGGGCAATTTGATCGGCCCAAGCCAAAACGGTTTGGGGATGGCGGTTCAGAATCAGAGTTTGCAAAATTGGGGCCACGAGTAAGCGTCCGTTTCCCCGCAGGACCTCAAAGGACTTCTCCCAGTCGGCGGTCCAGCGAAAGGGATAAAACCCCCACAGGGCGCGTCGGGAGCGATCGGGAGCCTGCTTGGCGTCGCGCCATGCCTGCCGCAGGGTGACAGGTTGCATAGCGCTGGGACGAAAGTAAAAGGCAAACAGGGACGCCCGCTGCCACCCTTTACGGCGATCGCTGGGTGTGTCGGGAATCGGCTCAAAAGGGCCATCTTTAGCATGGAACAGCAGGGCAACAGGATCGGTAGCAATAATGGCGGGTGGTTCAGCGGGCACCACCACCAAGGTATCGGTTACGAGCAGGGTGCCGGATTGTCGGTGACACAGGGCCACCTCGCCAAAGGTACCTAGCCCTAAATTAAGGGAAAGAATCGCATAGTCAAACTCATCGCCAAAGGGCGCTTGGCGGCTGTCAGCAGGCAGAATGTGGGTGCGTCCGATGGGAAATCCAAGCCAGCTCAGGGGCAAGTTCAGCGGAAAACTCCACTGATTCGGGGCAACAAATACCTGAGCCGTGGGAAAGCGGCGGGCAAAGGGACCGACAAAAACCTTATGTTCCAACCCTGAAATAGTAGGCAGGATGATGTAGCGGACATCGCCATGGCGAGCAACCAGTTCTTGAACTAAGCGCAAGCATTCTGGGGTTGGGGCAATGGGTGCATAAACCAGCAGACCCCCCGCTGCCAATTTGACCACGGTCATGCGAATGGGGGTCAAAACGTAAAGAATGCCCTGCATTTGATCAAAAGTCCACAGGGTGTCGGGGACAATTTCCTGCCTCAGGGTACGGCGTTGGCCATAGGGGTAGAGGGGCACGGTGAACCACAGGTTCCAGGCCCAGTCTCGGGTATTGGGGGAGTGCTCCGGTTGGTCCATTCTGCCTAGTTACGTTGATCGGGATGCCCTAGTTTCGCATGTTGGGGGAATGGGGGAAATGGGAATGCGCCTTGGGCAAACCCACCGATCCCCCAAACCAGGCCAGCAGAGAAAAACGGCTCGGGCGACTTCTTATGGCGCTTAAAGACGCCAACAGGCGCATGCCGCCAATCCGCTGAACAAGTCGATAAATAGATAAAGGGCTTACAGTTAAAAATCCGAAAGCTACTACAATAATTGGGATTTATAAACGTCGCTTCCTTTGGTGTCCCCATGCCCCGTCGCCACGACCTCCACAAAATCCTGCTGATTGGTTCCGGTCCCATTGTGATTGGCCAAGCCTGCGAGTTTGACTACTCCGGCACCCAAGCCTGCAAAGCCCTGCGGGATGAAGGCTACGAAGTCGTACTCGTCAACTCCAATCCAGCGACGATTATGACCGATCCGGAGACTGCGAACCGGACCTACATTGAGCCACTGACCCCAGAAATTCTGGAGAAAATTATTGAGAAAGAGCGCCCCGATGCCCTGTTGCCGACCATGGGGGGCCAGACGGCTTTGAATTTGGCGGTGGCCTTGGCCAAGAACGGCACGCTGGATCGCTACAACGTCGAATTGATTGGGGCGAAACTGCCTGCGATCGAAATGGCCGAGGATCGCAAGCTGTTCAAAGAAGCCATGGCGCGAATTGGCGTTCCCGTGTGTCCCTCGGGATTGGCCACGACCATGGCCGAGTCCAAGGAGATTGAACTACAAATTGGCACCTATCCCCTGATTATCCGGCCTGCGTTCACCATGGGCGGCTCCGGGGGTGGTATTGCCTACAACCAGGAAGAATTTGAAGAAATCTGCCAGTCGGGGTTGGACCTCAGCCCCGTTTCGCAAATTCTGATCGAGAAGTCACTGCTGGGCTGGAAGGAATACGAGCTGGAGGTGATGCGCGATTTAGCCGATAACGTGGTGATTATCTGCTCCATCGAAAACCTAGATCCCATGGGGATTCACACCGGCGATTCGATTACCGTGGCCCCGGCGCAAACCCTGACGGATAAGGAGTATCAACGGCTGCGGGACGCTTCTGTCAAGATTATCCGGGAAATTGGAGTGGAAACGGGGGGTTCTAACATTCAGTTTGCCGTCAATCCGGACAATGGCGATTTTATTGTAATTGAAATGAATCCGCGCGTTTCCCGCAGTTCGGCCCTCGCCTCGAAGGCGACGGGATTTCCCATTGCCAAAATGGCGGCCAAGCTGGCGATCGGCTATAGCCTGGACGAAATTCCCAACGACATTACTAAGAAAACCCCAGCTAGTTTTGAACCGACGATCGATTATGTGGTCACCAAAGTGCCACGCTTTGCCTTTGAGAAATTCCCCGGTTCTACGCCCTACTTGACCACCCAAATGAAGTCTGTGGGCGAAGCCATGGCGATCGGGCGGACCTTTAATGAGTCGTTCCAGAAGGCGCTGCGATCGCTGGAAACCGGACGCGCCGGATGGGGCTGCGACAAATCGGAAAAACTGCCCAGCCTGGAGCACATTCGCGCGGGACTACGCACCCCCAACCCCGATCGCATCTTTACCGTCCGCCACGCCATGCTGATGGGCATGAGCAATGAGGAAATCTACGAACTCACCAGCATCGATCCCTGGTTCTTGGACAAGCTGCAAGAATTACTAGAGACGGAAAAACTGCTGAAGCGCACACCCCTGACCAGCCTAACCCCAACACAGCTTTGGGACATTAAACGGTTGGGCTTTAGCGATCGCCAAATCGCCTACGCCACCAAAACCAATGAAGATGCCGTCCGCGCCTACCGCAAATCCCACGGCGTGATTCCCGTTTACAAAACCGTAGACACCTGCGCCGCCGAATTTGAAGCGCTGACGCCCTACTACTATTCCACCTATGAGCAAGAAACTGAGGTGCTGCCCTCCACCAAGCCCAAGGTCATGATCCTGGGCGGTGGTCCTAACCGGATTGGCCAGGGCATTGAGTTTGACTACTGTTGCTGCCACACCTCCTTTGCTTTGCAGGCCGATGGTTTCGAGACGATCATGGTTAACTCCAATCCGGAAACGGTTTCCACGGACTATGACACCAGCGATCGCCTCTATTTTGAACCCCTGACCAAAGAAGACGTCATCAACATCATTGAGGCGGAAAATCCCGTTGGCGTGATCATTCAATTCGGGGGCCAAACCCCGCTGAAGTTGGCGGTGCCCCTGGAACACTACCTGAATGGGCCTACCTGTACCGTCCAAACCAAAATCTGGGGCACGTCTCCCGACTCCATCGACACCGCCGAAGACCGGGAACGGTTTGAGCGCATCCTCAACGCCCTAGACATTCGCCAACCGGCCAACGGTTTGGCCCGCAGTTTTTCCGAAGCTCGTTCTGCGGCCAATCGGGTAGGCTACCCCGTGGTGGTCCGCCCCAGCTATGTTCTGGGCGGTCGGGCTATGGAAATTGTCTACTCGGACGACGAGCTAGAGCGCTACATGGTCTACGCCGTGCAGGTCGAGCCGGACCATCCGATTTTGATCGATAAATTCCTGGAAAATGCGGTGGAAGTGGACGTGGATGCGATCGCCGACCACAGTGGGCGCGTCGTCATTGGCGGCATCATGGAACACATTGAACAGGCGGGCATCCACTCCGGTGATTCGGCCTGCTCTCTACCGGCAGTTTTCCTCAGCCCCGCCATCCTGGATCAAATTCGGGCATGGACCGTCAAGCTGGCCAATGCCCTGAATGTGATTGGGCTGATGAATGTCCAATACGCCGTCAAGGGCGATGATGTGTACATTCTGGAAGCCAATCCCCGTGCTTCGCGCACGGTGCCCTTTGTTTCCAAGGCGATCGGGGTGCCCCTGGCCAAAATGGCCGCCCGAATTATGTCCGGCAAGTCTCTGGAAGAACTGGGCTACACCGAAGAAATCATCCCCAAGCATATCTCGGTGAAAGAAGCGGTGCTGCCCTTTGATAAATTTCCCGGTACCGATACGATTCTGGGGCCAGAAATGCGCTCCACGGGAGAAGTCATGGGCATCGACTCCGACTTTGGTACGGCCTATGCCAAGGCCGAACTGGCCGCCAACCAAAAGCTGCCCCTCGCTGGAACGGTATTTGTGTCCGTTAGCGATCGCGACAAAACGGCGATCGTGCCCGTCGTACAGCAATTCCTAGACTTGGGTTTCAAGGTGATCGCCACCGAAGGCACCCGCAAAGTGCTCAAGGCCAGCGGACTCCCGGTTGAACTCGTGCTGAAAATCCACGAAGGCAGACCCCACGTTCTGGATGCCGTCAAAAACGCCAAAATTCAAATCATCATCAACACGCCTTCGGGCGAAGAGGCCCAAGCGGATGGGCGCCTGATCCGCCGCACGGCCCTCACCTACAAAATCCCGATCATCACCACGGTGGCTGGGGCGCGGGCTACAGCGGCAGCAATTCAATCCTTGCAGACGCGATCGCTCTCTGTGAAGGCATTGCAGGATTATTTCTAGAGTCAGAGCGGAGCGGGTAGTCGTTGCATAACGCCGCCCGCAAATTTTTTTCCCAGCCTGTTGCGAAGTGGCAAGCAAGTGGGATTACTAGCAGTAGGAACACGGAATCCGTGATTTCGGTCACAGGAGAGCCGTGATGAGACCACTCATAAATCAGGCTGGCGGTAGACACCCGACCATCCTGCATTTTTTGACGGCTTTCAATCACCTACCACATTGTGTCTCATAGGATGCACTTAAATTGAGGGGTTTCCTGTAACCTTTGTGTAACAAGAAAATCCCCAATTCTTGGCAAAATCTTAAAACTCCCTACTATGTCTAGATCATTCCTCTCATAAATGTTACAGTTTTTAATACGGTGAAGCATTTGGATAACGTCTCTCGATGAACAGGGTGGAATTGACAGGCTTCATGCTTGAGCACATTACCTCTTCTACGGGCTTGAACGCTTCTCCTTGGCTCACCATCAACTTGATAGCGTCTGCTCTCTCAAAGCATTTATTTCATTAGAGTTTCCTGATTTATTTTTGGTGTGAGACATGGCCCTTCTCCTCGGGGCCGTATTCCGGATTATCTAAATTGCTTACGTTCATTCTTCAAGCTGGATGTCGATCCAGTGTCGGTTCCGTACACCCTCTCTCCCTGTTAGCGCTATGAAGACTGCCCAAACCTCTACCGATTTGGTCCGCGCTTATCTCCGCGAAATTGGTCGTGTGCCTCTACTCACCCACGAGCAAGAAATTCTCTTTGGCAAACAAGTCCAGCGTCTGTCGGCGCTGTACGAAACCAAGGAAACTTTGAGCCAGCAACTGGGGTATCCGCCCGCCATGTCAGAATGGAGCCACGCCGCTAACTTGTCTGAAGCCGAGTTACAGCAGGCGATCGCCGAGGGCGAGTATGCCAAGCGCAAAATGGTGGAAGCCAATCTGCGCCTCGTGGTTTCTGTGGCGAAGAAGTACACCAAGCGAAATGTCGATTTGCTGGACCTGATTCAAGAAGGTACTATCGGCATGCAGCGGGGTGTGGAAAAGTTTGATCCGACCAAGGGGTATCGCTTTTCGACCTATGCTTACTGGTGGATTCGGCAGGCGATTACGCGGGCGATCGCTGAAAAGGGCCGGACCATCCGGTTACCCATTCACATCACCGAAAAACTGAACAAAATCAAAAAAGCCCAGCGCTCCCTGTCCCAAATTCACGGGCGGGCTGCCACGGTCGCTGAACTCGCCCAAGAACTGGACCTGACCACCCGCCAAGTCCGCGAGTATTTAGAACGAGCCCGTCAACCCCTGTCCCTCGATCTGCGGGTTGGGGATAACCAAGATACAGAACTGGGCGAACTGCTGGAAGATACGGGCGTTTCCCCGGAAGAATTTGCTTCCCAGACCGCGCTACGCAATGACTTGGAAACTCTGATGGCCGATTTGACGGTGCAGCAGCGGGAAGTCCTGAGCCTGCGCTTTGGCTTGGAAGATGGGCAATCTTTGACCTTGGCCAAAATTGGCGATCGCCTCAACATCAGTCGGGAGCGCGTCCGCCAGATTGAGCGCGAAGCTTTAACAAAACTGAGAAAGCGCAAGGGAGCCATTCGGGAATACCTCGCCAGCTAACTCAATCCCTCTGCCTCGCCTCAAGCGCAGCAGAATCCGGGTAAGGATGGACATGTATTTGTCCATCCTTTTTTTTGGAATTTTTTAGAGGGAAATTTTTGGATTTTAGGGCAGATCTAAAATTTTAACGCTGCCCCGGGTCGATCACGTTCTGACTGGATGCTGGCCATAAAAGGGCAATGCTACCGACCAATGGGGGCGATCGCCCGCTTGCCAAGCGTGCTCCGCCAGATCTAAAACGCCCGCCACGGATCCTCCCAAGCCCCCAGTCGCTTGAATTCGATGATACGGCTCAGGGTATTGCTCTAGAGCGCTCTGCCACTCTGTGACCGTGAAGATCCGGTCTGGCAGCAGTGTGACGAGGGATGCGCCCATGACCCGATACAGGGCACCAAAGATTTCTCCTCGCTGGGCGAGCATTTCAACGGCAATGGCTTGCCCAGGCGGCAGATCGGGAGACGCGCCCCAAGCCACCGCCGCCAAGGTTGAAACCGCAAACAGGGGAATTTCAAGCTGCTGGGCTAAGGCCCGCGCTGTGACGACCCCCAAGCGCGTACCCGTAAAGCCACCCGGCCCCTTGGCTACGGCGATAAAACCCAAATCGGACCAGGGGTATGGGGCCTGAAATTCGGCTAAGTATTGGTGCAGTTGGGTGGACAGATCGCGGCCTAGAGGCCAGACTTGCTGGCGGCAATCGCCCCCCAACTGGCCTAGCGCTAATCCCAGGTCAGGACTCGCCGTGTGGATTGCCAAGCCATAGGTCATGGGGTTCGGGAGAAAGAGGTTCGAGGGAAAAATTATGCTTTCCGATTGTATCGGTTTACGGGTGACGCAGACTGGGCGGGAAGCGGGGTAAACTCGGCAGACTGGGCTGAGGGCTGCTGGGTAGAGAATTACTGGGTAGAGAATTACCGGGCAGTTCAGTGAGATGGTCCAGCCAACTGACCCCAAATACAACCCCAAAAATCAGCGGGACCAGCAGCAGTAGCGCCTGCGAGCCACGGGCGAGTTCCAGAGTCCGCCGGGGCCGCCGCCGGGAAAGTGGGTGGTGAGGGCGGGGACTGAGCGGGGACCTGGAGCGGGCCAAGTGCGCCAGAGACCGCCTGCTGGCTAAGGGCTGAATGTTCGTCAGGGGTGTGGGCAAGTCCATCGCCTGCTGCTGTAAATCCGCCATCACTGCGGCGGCAGAAGCGTAGCGGCGATTCGTGCCGGGGGTGAGCAACCGATCCAGTACCCGACCCAAGTCCGGACTCACCGCTTGGGGCAAGTAATCGCGCCAGACCCACTGGGCCTCGTGACTATCAAACAAATCAAAGGGAGACGTTTCCGTGAGGACATGCACACAGGTCACCCCGAGGCTGTATAAATCACTGGCAAAAACGGCCTTGCCCCGAGTTTGTTCCGGGGCCGTAAATTCAGCACTGCCAATGACGGTGCCCGTTTTGGCGAGGGAAGTACCCGTCACAGCTTGGGCCGCCCCTAAATCTACCAGGACCCATTGACTGGCAGGACGAGCCGCAAGGTGATCGGTAGCGTGATCGGTAGCGTGATCGGCAGAGTAACCAGCGGTACGCCGAATAATATTCGCGGGTTTAATATCGCGATGGATGATTTGGCGATCGTGGATAAACTGCACCACGGGCAACAGATCGGCAAGTAATTGGCGTACTTGGGCTTCGGTAAACGGCCCGTTCTGAGTCAGCTCCTGGGCTAAATTAGGCCCATCAATGTATTCCTGGATCAGGTACTGTCGTCCTTCCTGTTCCAAATAGGCAATTAGACTGGGAATTTGGGGATGATCGCCAAGACTTTGCAGCCTAGCGGCCTCTTGACGAAATAAAGCTGCCGCCTGCTCCCGAAAGGCTGATGCTTGGAGAAAAAATTGTTTAATGACACAGCGGGGCTTGCAGGGATCGGCTTCATCGATCGCTAAAAAGGTTCTGCCAAAGCCCCCCTGCCCAATGGGACGCAACGGCAGATAGCGGCCTTTCAGGCGCAGAGTAGTACCACAGGTGTCGCAGGTGTCCGTGTGACTGTTAGGATTGGCGGGCAAGATGCAGGAGGGATTGAGACAGTAACTCATGGGAGGCAGCAACGGATGTCCAGCGGGCTTAGAAGCTGTTTTCCAGGATAGAGGGAGGGGATCCGGGCGATCGCGGTAGATTCCCTTTCTGGTTCTGGTAAATGAAGGTTGGGCATTAAAAATTGAGGTGAGGAATTATTGTGCTGGGGCTTGTTGAAAGCTCTTGGGCGGGTTTTCTATGGCTGCGACTGGATCAACAACTGGATGAACTTAGCCTGGATGAATCTATGGATATACAAAAGACAGGTTCGGGGCAAATTGCCCATCTCTTTCTGAAGCCTAATCCTGGGGCGGCGATGCAATCGGTCAATCAATTAGCACTGAAAGTAGGCCAGGGGATTATCGGCGATCGCCACACCCTTCCGATCAGTCCACGACAAATCCTGCTGGTGCGCCAGGAAGAGTTGAATGAACTCTCGATTCCACCGGGCGCATTACGCGAAAATGTAGTGCTGAGTGGCCTATCCACAGACCATTTTCGCCCAGGTGCCCGCCTCCAGTTTCCGGGGGGAGCCTCCATTCGGCTCACCTTCTATTGTGAACCCTGTCGGCGCGTGAGTCATTTAGTGGCATCCTGCAAAAGCCTGGTAGGCAAACGCGGCATTCTGGGCGTTGTCCTCTCGGATGGCATCCTGCAACACAATCAGTCCATACAGAGCACTGCCGATGCGTTTCCCGCCCTGCCCGAAAAACCGTTTGAACGCTTTTTGTTCTTGCTGGCCCAAGTTCCATCTGGCAAGGTCATTACCTATAAATCCATCATCCACGGCATCGGTGTTGCTGGCAGCTACTACCGGGCTCTGCCCCAATACTTGCAAAAGGCGGCGCAATTGGGTTATCCCGTGCATCGCGTTCTCGACTCCGAAGGGTACCTAGTCCAGCATGTCGTGGCACAACTCCAACACCTTCAGGCGGAGGGAATTGAAGTTGTTTGTCCCACAACGCAATGCAAGACTGGCCAAAACGTCCGTGTCAATCTTGAACCCCGTGTCAATCTTGAACAATACGCTTGGTCCGACGATAGTATTTACAGACGGGTTTAATTTTTAATTTCTAATGCGGCCCTAAATGAGTGGCTGCCGTCTGCTTTTCGATCACCGCTTGCCGGAATCCCAGCACCACCAAAATATTGGACAACGTCAAGAACGACTCGGCCCCCCCATGCAGCCAGTCCACATTAGCCAGGGTTTCGCCATAGGCGACTTTGGCGTAAATACCAGCAGGAATAGTGACCGCGACAAAGATCAGCAGCACGTAGAAACCCACTAAGGCTAGCCGGGGCGTTTGCCGCGATCGCGTCAAAAACCACAAAAACCCTAAATAGGGAAAGAGCGACACCCCAAACAGCGTTTCCTTAGAAATCGTTGGCAAGCTGATGGCCAGCAGCAGGGGCAGGGGAGCGATCGTCCGTAATACCGTCTGCGGTGGCTCTGTGGCCGGGGCCGTGCGCCAAATCCACCAAGCCGCCACCATTTGCGTGCAGTTGCCAACTACGGTCATCGTGGCTTGTAGCGTCACCAACCACTCTAGGGAATCCGGATTATCAAAAAAGTGCCAGGTACAAGCACACATTGCACTCACGAGTGCGGGCACCATGGCAAAGGATAGTCCCCACCAGGCGCGGTTTTGGCTAACAGTGCCATAGGTCCAAATCAACCAAATGGCAGCAATCCATTCAATCACGCTAGAAACGTGAATGATCCAAGTGGGAATCGAAAGAGCATGCATGGGAATCGTGGGGTGAATAAGAAGTTTTGTGAGCGATCGCCGCCCTGAGCAAATTGGGGGTTTGAGTTTGGCGTGAATCCATTTACATTGAGGGTTCACAATTCATTATTCATGACATCACCATGGTTCGGGCGGTTTTGTGTGGTTATTACGGCATGGGCAACGGCGGCGACGAGGCGCTGTTGGCATCACTTCTGCAAATGTTGCCCCCCATGTGGAACCGTGGGTCCTTTCGGGCAATCCCCAGCAAACGGAACTGCGTCATCGAGTCACGGCCATTGATCGCAAAAATGCGATCGCCGTCTTGACCGCACTTTCCCAGGCTCAAGTGTTCATTTGGGGCGGCGGCAGTTTAATCCAGGATGTTACCAGCGCCATCAGTCCCCTCTACTATGCCGGACTCATGAAATGGGCCCAGACCCTGGGGTTAACCACCATCGCCTGGGCCCAGGGCATCGGCCCTCTCAAACGCCCGTTAACCCAGACCCTGGCCCGCCGGACGTTTGGCGGCTGTCGGGCAATTAGCGTGCGTGATCGCGGTTCTGCCGCCCTGCTGAGCGACTGGCATCTGCCCTTTGTCTTGGCTCCAGATCCCGTTTGGGCGTTGGACTCGGATCCCGTTCCGGGTCTGTGGGACTTGCCCGCCCCCCGAGTCGTGGTGAATTTACGGCCTCATCCCCAGTTGACTCCGGCCCGTTTGGACTGTTTAACTCAGGCCCTTATCCAGTTCCAGCAAGCCACCCAAACCTGTATTGTCTTGGTGCCATTTCAAGCCACCCAGGATTTAGCGATCGCCCAAGCCATCCAGCCCCAGCTCACTGGACCCAGTCAAATTTTGGTTCTAGAGGATCCACGTCAGCTCAAGGGCATTTTTCGCGGTGTCGAAATGGCGATCGCAATGCGATTCCATGGTCTGATTATGGCCGCCGCTGAGGGCTGTCGCTGTTTTGCCCTCAGCTATGACCCCAAGGTTAGCCAACTCATGCAGGAATTAGACATGCCGGGATGGGAACTGTCCGCTCTGCCCGACAACGCCGCCCAAATCTGCCAAACCTGGCTAGAACACTATGCCAATGGCGATCCCCTCACCCCAGACCAAATTCATTCCCGCGTAGATCGGGCCTTAATGCATCGAGAACTTTTGCAAGAGGCGATCAGCGGCCCCCCGACCTTCTCGCAGGCCCCTACGACCTAGTGCCACCCAATAGAGTGCCACCCGATAGAGTGCCGCCCGATCCAGCCCCCAGCCCTAAAGCCCAAAAAATCAGAACAATTTCGTGCAAATCTCATTTTTCATGATAAGACTGGGTGTGGAATGAACAGTGATTTGGAATTAACGCTGTATTTAGTGTTCTGAGCAACTGTTCAACGCCATATATCCCGTTACTATCGGAAAGCTGTATCATGCAGTTCGATGAACCCTGCCTGAATGTGGCTGTATGATGGGGACGCACCCAAATCTCACGATAAGACTTGCCGAGTCGTTAGGATAAACGCCATGAGTGACGCTGACAGCCTCAAGAATAATCCTGGATTGCTAGAATCGCCGCACTTCTCCCCAGACCCCGTGCTTGCCCAATCTGGACTGCCTGAATCTGGCATGCCCCCATCTGACCCGCTGTCAGGTTCCTCTCCAGTCGAGGTTCCGGCGATTTCCCCTAGCACTTCCTCCAGCACTGCCGATGCCGACGGGTGGCAAACCGTAGATTTTCCCGATGCGCTGCGCGTAGATGATATTCCCTGGGCCGATGGCGATATTCCCGTGATGGCGATGACTAGCTACGCCGGACTCGTGCAGCAGCTTCAGCAGGAAAATGGGCAGTTGCGCGATCGCATCAATCATCTAGAAGAGGCGATCGCCTTTGGTCAACTGGAAGCCCGCAGCACAATTTTTTACCAGGGCGACACCCAGAACGGTGAGCCCGAAAGTGTTGCGCCCGATAATCTTACAACTGGAAATAGTACGCCAGAAAATATTACTTCCGAATTCGCTTCCCCGCATCCCACGGTCCAGCGCCAGCAAATTTTGGTGGACACCCTCAACGAGCAACTTCAGAGCTGTCAGGAACGTATTGCTCAACTGGAACGAGAATGTGCCCTAACCCAGCAGCGGTTTAACGAGCAGGTGCAGCAGCGTCTGCAAGCCGAAACCACCTGCCGCGACCTGCGCACCCGACTACACCGTCAACAGCAACAAGCATTGCAGTTTAAAACCGCTCTGGAAAAATGTCTGGAAATGCCTGCTCCGCAGGATTCTCAGATCACTGCGCCCACCGCTGAAGCGGATGCGACCTTGGCTGCCGAGGGCACCTTTGCCCCCTTCGTGTCGAAAACTTCGCCTGTCCGGCCTTGGTCACAGCAAGCAGATTCGGGCTTGGTTGAGTCAAACCAGAAGGGAAGCCAGAAGTTAACCCAGACCAGCGACATCGCCAATCCAAAATTGGCCAAGCTCATGGGATCTGAGGTCGCTATGGGTGAACCAGAGACCACGCCACCAATCGCACGCCCCCCGTGGATACAGGGCATCCCGGCCATGGAGCGAGCGCTCCACTAGCGGAATTCGTGGAAATCCACAATTTGGTGAACCTGATTTTCCCCGACAGCCCGCCCAGCGAGCCCATGGAAATTGCTAGCCCGGAGGAATCCAGGCAATTTTCAATATCAGTCCTTTTTTAGCCCGTACCCCCGCCAATTCTGCCGCGCCTTCCCCCATCACACCCAGCCCGGAGCAAGCGATCCCGGTGGTGGCAATGGGTGACCAGAGCGCCGATTTAACCACTGCCAGCGCCGATGTCGCCAACGGGGTCGATGCCGCATCCCCTGATCCCCTCTGGGATAACTTGGCCAAGTTGATTCAGGCTCCGGCTAAGGCTCACGTTGCGCCGATTGACACTGTGATAGCTGACTCTACGCCAACCGACTCTACGTCGGCCAACTCTACGCCAACTGAGCCTGCGCCAACGCGGTCAACGGCGATCGCCCGCCCCACCTGGGGCAATGGGGATAGCCTGTCTGCAAGCCTTGATTCTCCTGACGCTTTGAGTGCTCCTAAAACTGCCCCTGCGGCGATCGTGGAGGTAGTTGTTGAGACTGGTTCTGAGACTGAAAACTGTGAGCCTGATCAAGCATCCCCTGCCCTGGCTGAGACAGACTCACCATTCAATTCACCCTCGCCTCAACCCTTGGACTGGCTCCAGACCGAGGGTCTGCCCTCTGAAGCCCGCTCCTTTAACCTGAAGGAACGCTTTGCAGCGCCAGTGGAAGGGCGATCGCCCGTGCCCGCTGCATCAACTGAAACTGCATCAGTTGCAGACACCCCAGCCGTCGCCCCGATTTCCCCAGTCCACGGCACAGCGGAACCGATCATGTTCATGGCGTCAGGACCGTCCCCGATTTTGTATCCACTGCGGCCCGCCAAAAAGCTGAAGTCCCTGGCGGCAGTGGAGTTGCCGACATTCCCTCAGCGGTGACCCATTCATCGTCTCCTATACTCTGTTGAAGCAGCAAGTCTTTGTTTATCCTATTAACTGATGACTGATTAACTGATTAAAGAGTACGGGTTGCGTATGGCAGGACATAGCAAGTGGGCGAATATCAAGCGCCAAAAAGCGCGAGTAGACGCGGTTAAAGGTAAAGTCTTTACAAAAATTGCCCGGGAGATTATTGTCGCCGCGCGGACCGGTGGGGGAGATCCCGCCGCTAACTTCCAGTTGCGTACGGCCATCGATAAGGCCAAGGCAGCGGGGATTCCCAACGATAATATTGATCGGGCGATCGCGAAAGGGGCCGGGAAACTGGGTGCCGAAGGAAGCTTAGAAGCGATTCGCTATGAGGGCTACGGACCCGGTGGGGTTGCCATTTTAATCGAAGCGCTAACGGATAACCGCAACCGCACTGCTGCCGATCTGCGAGTTGCCTTTGGAAAAAATGGGGGCAATCTGGGCGAAATCGGTTGTGTGGGCTGGATGTTTGTGCAAAAGGGGAGTGTCACAGTGTCTCTCACGCCTCCTCGCGCGGGCCGAGGTCGTAAAGCGGAACCGTTCGCACTGATCAACGAAGAAGCATTGTTAGAGGCATTTTTGGAGGGGGGAGCGGAAGGCTACGACATTTTTGACACCGAAGAGGGCAAGGTCGCTGAAGCCACAACTGCCCCCTCGAATTTGGAGCAATTGAGTCAAGTCTTAAAGGCCCAAGACTATCACCTGACTCAGGTCGAGCTGCGTTGGATTCCCGAAAATACAGTGGATGTAGCAGATCCAGACCAAGCGCGATCGCTGCTCAAACTGATGGATGCTCTGGAAGATCTGGATGACGTGCAAACAGTGACGGCCAATTTTGAAATGGCTGATGAACTGATGTCACTCAGTGTGGTTTAGGGGAAGGCGCAGTTAACCATGCAAGATTAAAACCCATGCAAGATTAAAAAGGGGAAGTGAATGCCCCCATTCGCTTCCCCTCGATTGACTTGTGCTCTATGGACTCTAATATAGTGGGTCGGAAACCGGAGCCACTTCATACGATTGGGTCACCCAAGTGGGTGAAATCATGTTTGGCCCTGGTCCCCTGATACCGCCCGGTGAGGACGATTACGGCAGCGATCGCTGTCCTCAGGCCAACTGTTCACGTCATTACTGTTCGCGTAATTTTGGAACGACCCGGTACACCCATGCCACAACTCCGGTGCCACAACTCCGGTGCTACAACTCCGGTGCTACAACTCCGGTGCCAAAGCTCTGGTACCAAAGCACTCCAGCATCAAAGCACTCCGGTACCAAAACTCAGTGCAATCCTATTATTCCAGCGTTAATCAGCTAAACTGGTTTCACTTAATCGCCAAACTGTAGGGTGTTGTGTGAGTCAAACGTCTAAACGGGGTGCGGCGATTTTAGCGCTATTGGCCCTGGCGCTAATTTGGGGATATAACTGGGTCCAGATGAAGATTGCGGTGACCTATGCGCCGCCTTTTGTGTTTTCGGCCCTGCGGGTTTCCCTGGGCGCGGCGTGTTTATTGGCAATGCTGGCTATTTTGCGTAAGCCACTGTGGCCCCAGGAAGTGCCAAAGACAATGGCGTCTGGCATGCTGCAAATTGCTGGCGTGTATGGGTTTGCCACGTGGGCGCTGGTGAGTGGTGGGGCTGGAAAGACGGCAGTTTTGGTGTATATCATGCCGTTTTGGACATTGATATTGGCCTGGATAATTTTAGGAGAACGGCTGCGGGGGTTGCAGTGGGTTGCGATTGGCTTTAGCGTAGCGGGGCTGATTTGCATTTTGGAGCCGAACCAATTGGGCGGTACGATCACCAGTAAGGCCTTGGCTATCATTGCGGGCATCTGCTGGGCAGGCGGGGCGGTCGTGACCAAGCATCTGCGCCAGCGGGTCACCCTAGACCTTCTATCTCTGACAACGTGGCAAACTGTCTTTGCGGCCCTCCCCTTGATCCTGGTCGCGCTGATTATGCCCGCCGCGCCGATTCAGTGGACGGGGCCGTTTATATTCGCACTGGTGTATAACGTGATTCCAGGGACGGCAATCGCCACGCTCCTGTGGCTCTACATTTTGGATCAACTGCCGGCAGGGGTGGCCGGGTTGGGGATTTTGCTCAATCCCGTGGTTGGGGTTTTAGCCGCCTGGATTCAATTGCAAGAGGTTCCTGGACCGATGGAAATCTGGGGGATGGCGCTGATCGCTGTGGCGCTGATCCTCAACGCGGTTCAGGCTCTCGCCCACAGCCCGGAAAAAGCACCCAAGGACGCTGAAAAGGGTTAGGCCAAGAATTATGGGCCAGCGATTGAGCACAAACGCTTGTGCTCAATCGCTTGTGCTCAAAAGCCCAAATCTGCCTTTGCGGCGGCGGCGGCGGGTAACACCACCTCGGTGGGCAATTCTTCCCAGGCTGGATCGCCAATTTCCCGATAAAACGCCTCGTCATAGGGACGGGTTTTAATCACTACGGGCATTGGGATAGCATGGCCCAGAATAAGCGCCTGCTGTTTAGAATCCAGCTTGGACAAGACCGATCGCAAACTTTGTCCGCCGGAGACTCCAGTAAAAATGGCATCAATGTCTTTCTCATCATTCAGTAAGGCTGTGATGCGGGTGCCGATCTGCGACATGACTTCGTTATCTATTCCCGAAGGGCGCTGATCGACCACCAACAGCGTGACGAAGTACTTCCGCATTTCGCGGGCGATGGTGCCAAAGATGGTTTGACCCACGGTGGCCGGATCGAGAAAGCGATGCGCTTCTTCAATCGTGATCACCAGTTGGCGGGGGCGATCGCTGACATTTTTGGTTTGCAGAAACTTCTCAGCCTTATGCACATAGGCCCGATGAATGCGGCGGGCAATAATATTAGTGGCCAGCATATAGGACAGCATATTGGATTGTGAACCAAACTCCACCACAACGTGTTTGCCAGCTTCCACAGTTTCCAAAATTTGACCGACATAATTGTGGGGACAAGTCTGACGAATATACTTGAGATCATCTAAGCGAGTGAGCTTGCGTTGTAGCGCCATAATCGAAGATTTACTCCCCATCTTCGTCTCACAGAATTCTTGAATCTCCTCATTAGTCATGGCTAACAAGCGCGAAATCCAGGCTTTACCAAATTCATTCCGTAGTATAATTGCATTTTCTAAACTGGCTTCCGACAGGTTTAACTCGCCCCGCACCAGCGCCAAATCTTCCACGTCAATCTGGTCATAGCTAATGTACAGCTCCTGGGCGTCCCGCACGCCGCGCCGCTTCGTCGAATCGGGATCCAGGGTATAGATCTGCACCTGGCCAGGAAAAAGCTGACGCAACCCTTTAACCGTGCTGAAGTGCTTGCCTTCTCGCGTGGCCTCCCAGCCGTACTCCGAATGCATGTCAAAGATTAAATTCACTGCCGCTTGCCGTCGGATAATGCCGGAGAGCAATAGCCGCGTCAAAAACGATTTGCCCGTTCCCGATTTACCAAAAACACCGTTACTGCGTTCGACAAATCGATCTAAATCAATGCACACAGGCACAGCCATATCAATGGGCATCCCGATCGCAAAATTCCGACGATGGGGATCATCCTCCCAGCCAAACACTGCCCGAAAATCCCAGGCGCTGGCTTCATACACTTGGCTAAAGTGACTGGGAATGGTCTTCACAGGCAACAGTTCCATCTCGCCATGGACAACTTTAGCCGGGGAACTCTGAGCAGTGGAATTCTGCAGCTCGAGCTTTGCGCCTGGAAAAGGTGCCTCCGGCTCTGGGGTCATCATGAGCATGGGCGCGAGTTCCACCGTGCCAAAGGTGCCGGAACCCGCTAAGACCTCTTGCAGGAAGGTATTGGACGGCTCGGGCGGATTCGCCGCGATGCGACTACTGGACGTGCCCAGGGAAACATCCGTCAGCATGCAGAAAAAGCGCGATCGCACCCCTTGCACGACCAAAAATTTGCCTACACGCATGTCCTCAACGAGGACATCCGGATGCAAACGCACTTCTAGGCCCTGGCTAAGGGAACCTTGAATGACGGAACCAAGGGGGTGTTCTGCGGTCATGCCAACCTCGGTCGCAAAGGACAGATAGTTGTGAATTAGGGAGCTGTAAAATCAAGCACGTCAGGCTTAACCCCACCCAGCCCAATCACGTTAGTCTCAACCACATTAGTACATTACCAATACATTGTGTCAAGTTCCATCGTCCCGTCCGTCGTCTCATCATCGGCCTGCGATCAACTCCCCCTGACACTGGCCAAACTTGGCCCGCTAGACCTGAGCTTAGCTAGAGACTAACCAGGCGTGCCGCTCACACTCTGCTTAACTGCCTCAATGGCCCACAGCGTCGCCTCCGGCGTAGCGGGAGAAGGTAACGGGACCACCGTCGGCGTCCCGAAGGCCGCGATCGCCTCCCGAATGGCCTCCCGCACTGAAATCGCCAGCATCAGTGGCGGTTCCCCCACGGCCTTACTGCCATAGATCACCCCATCCTGGGCCGCCCGTTGCAGCAGATGAACATGGAACTGTTCCGGCACCTCGCTGATGGTGGGAATTTTGTAGGTGCTGGGGGCAAAGGTCCGCAGGCGAGCCTGACTGTCCCACACCAGTTCTTCCATGGTCAGCCAGCCCATGCCCTGCACAAAAGCCCCCTCGATTTGGCCCAGATCCACGAGGGGATTCAACGACTCGCCCACGTCGTGGACAATATCTACCTGACGTAGTTTAAATGTGCCCGTAAAGCCATCTACTTCTACCTCACTCACGGCAGCGCCATAGGCAAAGTAGTAAAACGGTCGGCCTTTTCCGGTTACAGGATCCCAAGACAAATTCGGAGTGCGATAGTAGCCTGTGGCCGACAGGCTAATGCGATCGCTATACGCCTGCTGCACCACGGCCACAAACTCCACCCGAATTTGGGGATAGGAACGGCAGTACAGCCAATCATCGGCGAATTCCAAATCCTCCGGTGCATCCAGATGCAGCATCTTAGCGGCCACCGCCGCGAGACGCGTTTTCAAAATTTCACAGGCATTTTTCACCGCTTGCCCGTTGAGGTCAGAGCCACTGGAGGCGGCGGTTGCCGAGGTGTTGGGCACTTTGTCGGTGCTGGTGGGCATCACCCGGAAGCGCTGGAGACTGACGCCTAGGCTGCGGGCCGCCACTTGCACCATTTTGGTGTGCAGTCCCTGCCCCATTTCTGTGCCGCCATGGTTGAGCTGAATGCTGCCGTCGGTGTAAATCAGCAGGAGCGCCCCTGCCTGGTTGTATTCCACTTTGTTGAAGGATACGCCAAACTTGATCGGCGTGATGGCGATCGCCCGCTTTCGATGGGGACTCGCCTGATTGAACTGGGCGATCGCAACTTGCCGCTCCCCAAACCGGGCATTGGCCTTGGCCTCGTTCCAGACGCGGGCGATCCGGTTGTCCATAATTTCCTGCCCGTAGTGCGTCGTGTTGCTGTCTCCCTCACCGCGGTAAAAGTTGCGTTCCCGCACCACATCACCCGGTAGGCCCAAATGGCGCGCTACCCGATCCACAATTTCTTCAATCACAATCATCCCCTGCGGCCCACCAAAGCCTCGAAAGGCAGTGTTCGAGGTCTTGTGGGTTTTGGCAATGTGCCCACGCACGGTCAAATCCGGAATGTAGTAGGCATTGTCAATGTGCAGCATGGCCCGTCCGAGCACAGGTGGCGACAAGTCGAGACTCCAGCCCCCATCGGCATAAAGGTCTACATCCAAGGCGGTGAGGAGGCCCTCGGCAGTGAAGCCAACCGTGTAATGACCTAAAAAGCCATGACGCTTGCCGGTAAGCTGCATATCGTGATGGCGACCTAGGCGACAGCGCACCGGACGGCCTGTTTTTTGGGCAGCGATCGCCGCCAACGCCGCAAAGGGATTCGCCTGGGACTCTTTTCCGCCAAATCCGCCCCCCATCCGCAGGCAAGTCACCACCACCTGATGGACGGGAATCCCCAGAACCCGCGCCACAATCACCTGGGTTTCCGTGGGGTGCTGCGTAGACGCATAGACGTGATAATTGCCTTCACCGTCGGGAATAGTCCAACTGGCATGGGTTTCCAGGTAAAAGTGATCCTGACCATTCATCGCCACGTCACCACTGAGAACATGGGGCGCTACCGACAAGGCCGCCGCCGGATCACCGCGCTGGATGGTTTGGGGAGCCGTATGAAAAGACTGCTGGGCGATCGCCTCTGGAAGCGTGGCGATCGGCTCTAAGGGCTCATACGCCACCATGACCGCCGCCGCACCGCACCGCGCCGCCGCCTCGGTTTCTCCTGCCACCCAGGCCACCGCTTGCCCCCAATATTGCACCGTGTCCGTAGGCAGCAGCACTTCATCCAGGACAATCACCCCAGTGTTGTTTTTGCCGGGAACATCCGCCGCCGTCAGCGCGGTCACTACCCCAGCCACCGCCAACGCGGGAGCCACATCCAAGTGGGTGATGCGGGCATGGGCATGGGGAGCCAACACCGGATAGAGGGAAAGCATCCCTGCAAACGGGCGCTGATCATCGGTATAGATGGCGCTGCCGCTGACGTGGTGGTGGGCACTTTCATGGCGGCGGCTCTCGCGGGCGGAGGAGGGCACAGAGGCAGAGGGGGGCGCAGGGGCGTTCATACAGACATCTCCACGAAAAACTTTTCAAATAAATTGGCCACTAAGAGCCGTCGATAGTCGGCACTGCCCCGCAGGTCAGACAGCGGCGTAAAGGCATCACGCAGTGCCGGTTTGATCGCCTGAATGGTATCGGCGGTCCAGGGCTGGCCGAGGAGCTGCTGTTCTAGGGCGATCGCCCGAACCGGGGTCGCCGCCACCCCACCATAGGCCAGACGGGCATGGACAACTCGCTGCTGTGCATCGAGATCAATCGTGAAGGCTGCCGCCACGATACTAATGTCATCGGTGCCGCGCTTGCCAATTTTGTAGGACTGGGCAAGGCGACGGACGGCGGTGGGTGTTATCGTCCGGGGAATCAGCACCGAGACAATCACTTCCCCCGCCTGTAGGGCTGTTTGCCGATAGCCCTGGAAAAAACTTGCCAGGGGTAATCGGCGTTCTCCGGCGGCACTGGCAAGGCGCAGTTCGGCATCCAGCGCTAGCAGGACCGGCGGCAAGTCGCCAATGGGTGAGGCGGTGCCGATGTTGCCGCCCAGCGTGGCTCGGTTGCGCACCTGTCGGGCCGCGAACCAGTGCAGCATTTCATCCAGACTGGGAAAGATGCCATGCAGATTGGCTTCAATATGACTGAGGGGGACAGCAGCCCCAATTTCGACAACATCAGGGGCGATCGCCCAATGGTGCAACTCGGCCACGGCCTCTAGGGAAATCAGTACTGGATAGGTTTGGCGATGGTGGCTCAGCTCTAATCCCAAATCCGTCGCCCCGGCGATCAACGTGGCCTCTGGAAACTGTGCCAGTAAGGTGAGGACATCTGCAAGCTGGGTCGGACGATAAAACCGTTGCGCTGGACCCGGACGGGACGAGGCCAGGGAATCGGGTTCCGTCTGGGACAGGTCCGGTAGGGGCGAGGCGACCGGAGATGGCTGGGTGAGGCGATCGGTGAAGCGATCGTCTGACCGCCTGCCCATCTCCCCGCGCCTGCACCACCTGCTGTGCGGCCCGCCGAATCGCCACATAGCCCGTACAGCGACAGAGATTGCCCTCTACGCAGATGTCATCCACATCACCGCTGTAGTAAGCGGCAAACAGACTCATGATAAATCCCGGCGTGCAGTATCCACACTGGGAGCCGCCCGTATGGACCATGGCCACCTGGACTGGATGCAGCCCCTCCAAACCTGCCCCTGCCGACGCTAACCCCTCTACGGTAATCACTTCTCGCCCCGCCACGGCTCCAAGGGGAATTAAGCAGCTATTCACCGCCGCATAGTGCGGTTTGCCATCGGCTCCTGGACTGACAAGGGCGACCGTACAAGCGCCGCAGTCGCCGTCCCCGCAGCCTTCCTTGGTGCCAATCCGCCCACTCAACCGCAAATATTCCAGCAGGGTTTGACTGGGATCAGATTGGTGCAGGCTAATCAATTCGCCATTCAGCACCAGGGCGAGGGGGGGTGTTATGGGGTTTGCCATACCTTGATTCACAATCGTCATCCCATCGTTGAACACTCCAGCTATCTTGGCATTGTGATTTCAATTTACACGTTACAAATAATGCAATTTGTTATTTGCACAGGTATTTCCAAGGAAGAATATCTTAGAAGGTGGCAAGAGGAATGAGCGCGGAAACTGGCTTCAGGTTTGGGGTGAATCTGCATTTTGGTTCCGGATATCATGTGACAGTTCACTAGAAATGCTGCTACGATGAATTTAGTCAAGGTGGCATTGGTCGGTTTTTACCAAACTTTCATGTTTCTATGATGAAGTTCAGGAAATCATGAACTATTTTCAAGAGACGCTACGGGTCATTTCAGGAAACCCAGAGTAAAATCACACGCCCTAAACTTGGGGAGCAAATTAGCTCACCCACCTTCTCAGGAGGGTGCAACAGACCGCTCGCATCCCAATTTCGATGGATTTTCTGAACTGTGATTAGCTTTTAGACAAAAAATATTATCCAAACGCACTCTCTCGGCTGATTGATATGGGTTGTTGGGAGCATCTTTGCTCTAATTTTTCGTCTCTCTAGTGTAACATATTTTCTCTTCTAACATTTTATAAGACGCTCTTGTCCTGCTTCAGACATGCTTATGAATTGGCGCTCATCCCCGTCTCAGGCCGTATCCCAGACTGCTGAACAGCATCCCTCATCCACCCCTGTATTGGAACGCATTAATTTATTGTTCCGCTATGGTTTGCAACAATTGGCTCAGCAGCATTACGCCGAGGCCGTTGCAAGTTTTAGTCGGGCAGTGAAAATACAGCCGAACCGAGCCATGCTTTGGTACTACCGGGGGGATGCCTTAGCCAACCTGGGCCGCTATCGCGAAGCATTGTCTAGCTTTGAGCAGGCACTCCGATTAAATGCCAATAGTCACGAGGCTTGGACCTTTCGGGCGGTGATGTTGATTCATCTGCAACGCTATGAAGAAGCGGTAGACAGTTGCGATCGCGCTTTGGCGATCCACCCCAATGATCGCGAAGCGCTGGTATTTCGGGGGGCGGCCTTGAGCCATTTGGGCCATTACAGACGTGCCTACAGGAGCTATGGGCATGCTGCTGGCAGGCAACGGCTGTCGTTGTGGCAGCGTCTGCAACGTTTTTTCTTGAAGCTTGTAGATTAAGGCTCTCTTCCCCATCGTAGGAGGCCAGCACGTAGGGGATCAGCACGTAGGGGATCAGCACAAGGATGCGGGTCGGAGATGTGGGCCGGAGGATAGTCGTTGCGGAGGGCAGCGATCGCTGCCCTTTGATGGATTGCGGTTCATCTATGTTTGCTGGGGACAGCAGCATCGTTTGGGTCCTCTGGGCGATCGGGGTGCCACCCTGGGTGGTTGTCAAACCGTTGATGCAGGAATTCAACCAGTAATCGAACTTTAGTGGAGAGATGGCGGTTCACGGGATAAATCGCAGAAATCGTCAGTTCTGGTGAATGATATGCGGGCAAAACCCGCTGCAATGTCCCTTGTTGTAATGCCTGTCCCACGATAAACGTGGGCAGTAGGGTAATCCCTAATCCCCGAACCGCCGCATCCCTCAAGACTTCCCCATTGTTGGAACACAACACGCCCGTCACCGATAGAGTGTGCTCTTCATCCAGGCTCATGAATGTCCACTGGTCTTCAACGGCGAGTTGGCCATAGTGCAAACAGGAATGATGGTGCAGTTCATCTGGATGCGTGGGGATGCCGTGCTGTTCGAGATAGCTGGGAGCCGCACACAACACCCGCTGAACTGTGGCTAACGAATGCACAATCCAACTTGCACTGTTCTGCGGTTTGGCAATACGGATCGTGACATCAAAGCCTTCTTCGATCGGGTCAATGAAGCGATCGCTCAATGTCAACTGCACGCGGAGATCAGGATATTGCCCTAAAAAATCCGCCAGAGCAGGAGCCAGGTACAGGGTGCCAAAGGTCATGGGTGCATTCACTTTCAGCCTACCTCTCGGTTCTGCTTGGAGTTGGGTCAGCGATCGTTCTGCCTCCTCCAAACTTGCCAAAATCTCGATACACCGCTCATGAAAGGCTAGCCCCGCTTCCGTTGGAATCACCACCCGCGTACTGCGGTGCAAAAGCTGAACGCCTAAGTCATTTTCAAGCGCAATCACCAGCTTGTTGACCTGCAATCGGGACAATCCCATCTCCCGCGCGGCGGCGGCAAAGCCGCCAGAATTGACGACTTGAGTAAAGGCACGAATACTTTCAAACTTGTCCATCGTTGGTTATTGTAGATTTTTTAGAGACAATCCGTATATAAAATAGTATATTGTCTTTTAATTGAATTCAATTCATAATAACGATGTGCCTAAAAAAAGGGAAAAAGGCAACCGAAAAATGGGACGCAGAAAAAGACGACCATCTTCTCGCCCTTAATCTCTATCCCTTCTCCCAAATTCCATCGGAGGTATCCCCTATGATTACGATTCGACCGGCTCAAGACCGTGGCGCTGCAAACTTTGGTTGGCTTGATAGTCGTCACACCTTTTCGTTTGGCAACTACTATGATGCCAACCACATGGGCTTTGCCAATTTGCGGGTGATCAATGAGGATAAAGTCACTCCAGGTCAAGGCTTTGGCACTCACGGGCACCGCGATATGGAAATCATTTCCTATGTTTTGGCAGGTGCATTAGAACACAAGGACAGTATCGGTACGGGCTCTGTAATTCGTCCCGGCGATGTGCAGCGGATGTCTGCGGGCACGGGCATTCGGCACAGTGAATACAATGCCTCAAAAACCGAGCCAGTGCACTTTCTGCAAATCTGGATTTTGCCGGAGCAAGAAGGGATTGCACCCGGTTATGAGCAGAAAACATTCCCCGCAGAAGAGCAGCGTGGAACGTGGCGGTTAGTTGGCTCTCGGGATGGGCGGGATGGATCGATTACGATCCATCAGGATGTGAACCTCTACGCGGCCACATTACACGAAGGAGATGTTGTCCGCCATGCCTTCGCCAATGGGCGAGTTGCTTGGTTGCAGGTGGCGCGGGGTGCCGTGCAGCTGAATGACCAAACGCTCACGGCTGGGGATGGCGCCGCCATTGTTCAAGAATCACAGATTACGGTGCAAGGGGCTGCCCACAATGCAGAAGTTTTGCTGTTTGACATGGCGGCTTAGTACAACGTGGCGCAAGCTTATCAACTACAGTGCTAGCACAGTGCGGGCATATTGCCTGCACTGTGAGCGTCGCGCTCGTATTACGAAAAGCCTAGTAAATTTACGCTGTGGCCTACTTGAGACGGCTACTTGACAGGAACAACTACTTGACATAGCTCCGCCATCCCCTTAAATTAAGTGCTTCACTCAATCCTAGTGGTTTGCGCTTCCTCAGAGTCATCCGTGCAGATAGTTCGGGAATAGGCCATTAACCTGTGTTGGAGGGTGGCAGGTTTTTGGTGCAGGTAGGGAAGTGATGATGGTGAATAGGCCAGTTGTGAGTGCCACCACGCGGCCCCAGTTGCAATCCTCCAGCCGGTGGGATGACTAGAGAAAGCGTATTGAATCGTCATGACATTATGGATTTGCTAGAGTATCAAGCAAAAGAATTATTTCGAGAAATGGGCATTCCGGTACTGCCCTCCCAACGGATTAATAGCCCCAAGGATATTAAGGGATTGACGATTCCCTACCCGGTTGTGCTGAAGTCTCAGGTGTACATTGGCGGGCGTGGGCGCGTGGGCGGGGTTAAGTTTGTTGCGAATACCATTGATGCGATCGCCGCCGCCCAGGCAATTTTTCACCTGCCAATCATGGGGGAATATCCCCAGGTTCTGCTGGCCGAAGCAAAATACAACGCCGATCGCGAATTTTATCTGGCAGTGGTGCTTAACCGTTCTCTGCGTCGCCCCCTGCTCTTGGGTTCTCAGCAGGGCGGAGTCGATGTCCAGTCGGCCCGCGAGCAGATGCAGCATGTGATTGTCGATCAAGAGTTTTCGGCCTACTATGCCCGCCGGTTGGCGCTCAAAATGGGACTCCAGGGCGAACTAATTGGAGCAGTCAGCGCGATCATTGAGCAGATGTATCACCTCTTCCTCGAAAAAGATTTGGACTTGGTGGAAATTAATCCCCTGGGGGTGAGCGCCAACGGCGAAGTGATGGCGCTGGACGGCAAAGTCAGCGTCAACGATGAGGCGATCGCGCGCCATCCCGATCTCACAGAACTGCTGGCTGCCGGTCGCAGCAGTCCCCGGCAGTTTAGCGCCAGTCCCATGACCCTTGATCCGGATGGCCAAGTTAGTATTTTGTGCAATGGCATGGGCCTTACCTTGGCGACACTCGATTTGCTGTGCCAGGCCGGAGGCCGTCCGGCGGAAGTGATGAATATTGGGGCGGCCACCCACTGGGACTCCAGCGCCACGACTCTCTGCAATCAACTGATCCAGGCCCTCGATGTGATATTGCGATCGCCCCATCCCCGCGTGCTGCTGGTGAATATTGTCAGTGGGCTGATGGCCTGGGATGACATTGCCGAGGCCGTAACGGCATGCCTGCGGCGGCACCGCCGTGCCCCCCATGGGAGTGATGCTACGGCAGAACTACTCCATGTGCGCAGTCCCCATCTGGTGATTCGCCTAGCGGCGGGGCCGCAATTCTCCGTTGCCAATCCCACCCATGTTCCCCTGCCAGACTCACGTATTCACATTGTGAATGATTTGGATGCCGCGATCGCCAAAGCCATTACCTTGTCTCACGTAGCCCCCGTTCCTAAAGGATAAGCCGGGAAGCCCACTTCCACTTTGCCCATTCCTACTTTTTAGGTGTTTTTCTGCTACTCTGTGTTCCTCATTACCACGCGCGGCGTCATAAACCGCTAAAAAGGGGGAATCCTAAGGGAAAGCGTGTCGCATCGTGCGTCTCACTTTTACCTCCATCATCCCTTTTGTTATGAGTACTGACTGCTATTCTAAAGACGGATCGCGGTTCTCGTTGTCCTCAAATTTAGTCACCCTGCCGCGCCCATCGGCTGCCAAGCCCCAGGGACGCAGGCGATTTAAACCTGGTATGAACTTTAGCCCCAACAGTCGTGTTTTAATTCAAGGCATCACCACGCCTCTGGGAGCAACCTATGCGCCGCTGATGCAATCCTATGGCACCCAGGTGCTGGCGGGGGTCTGTTCGGGGGCGGGGGGCGATCGCATGGGTGATATTCCCGTCTTTGACCTGGTAGAAACCGCGATGTCGCAGGTCGGCCCCATTGATACCAGCGTGATTTTTGTGCAGCCCTATGCCGTTTTGGATGCTGCCTTAGAGGCGATCGCCGCCGGTATTCGCCAAATTGTCCTGATTACCGAAGGGGTGCCTCCCCTGGATATGGTGACGCTGCTTCGCAAAGCAGAGGCCACGGAAACCCTGATCGTTGGGCCAAATACACCTGGTGTGATTGTGCCGGGGCAAGTACTGCTGGGCATCCATCCACCCCCCTTTTACACGCCGGGGCCCGTGGGCATCATCAGTCGCAATGGTACGTTAACCTACGAAATTGCCGCAGCACTGACCCAGGCTGGCTTGGGACAATCAATTTGTGTCAGCATTGGCGGCGATGCGATCGTGGGCTCATCCTTTGCCCAGTGGCTGCAAATCTTGGATGAGGATGAGGCTACAGAAGTTATCGTTCTAGTAGGAGAAATTGGCGGAAACAGTGAAGAAGCAGCGGCACATTACATTGCTGAGGCGATCGACAAACCCGTGGTGGCTTACATTGCCGGACGCTATGCCCCCCAAGGCAGACAATTGGGACATGCCGGAGCCATTATTGATGCTCAAATCCTAGAGCTTGGGCCTGACATTGGCACCGCAGACAGCAAAATTAATGCTTTGCAGTGGTCTAATGTCCCGGTCGCCGATCGCCCATCCCAAGTACCCGATCTGGTCAGAAAGGCCCTGAAGCACCCTATAGAACAAACGGGCTAAAGGGCGTTTTCAAAGATGCCTTTTTTCAAATACGTCCTTAAAGCGCGTTTCAGAATCAGCCTTACTTCTTGGAATCAGCCCTAATTTAGCTAAACAGGGCCGATGAAAGTAGATCAATCCGTAAATACATCTGAGATCAATACGGTCAAGAACTAATGTGCCAACCGGCTAAGCCCAATCTACGCCTTGGCAAAATTAGCTGACTGGCCAAACGACCTAAACCTGACTGGCAAATCAAGCCTAACTGGCTAAATCAACTAATGCATTGCGATCAAATCGCACTGTTCGGGAAATCGCATTGCGAGAATGTTCTGACGTAGACACAGAAAGGGTAACAATGTCTTTACCGGGATCAAGAATGAGCTTCACCGTACAAATCTGCATTTTGTTGTTGCAGTAAGCTAAGATGCGATTGCCAATCTGAATATCCACCGCTTGAATCTTCAATGAATACCTCAATGTCGTCACGAATGCCGTGACGAAAATTCGTTAATAGCTGAACTTAATTTAGCTAAGTATCTATACTCAGATGATAGCACGGAAGCTAGGGTGACTGGCGGTGGTAAATCTATGGCCTTTATTAAGATCTTGCTGGTTTGCTCGCGGCAAATGGGGGACATGTCGTGCCTTCACAGCAACCGCAGTTGCGTTTCATACACTTCCGGTTGCTCGCGCAGGCGTAGGGTAGCGGCGCGATCGCCGCCGTCCTCTTCAACCTCGACGGCCTTGCCCTCGGCCCACTCTATGGGGTGATCTGCCAGCAGGCCCTCTGCTGCCTGCACCATCTCCGTTGACCAAGGCTGCAAATCCTCTCGATTGCCCAGGTAAGCTTTCAATGCCTCCAAAGGCTCAATCCCCAGCCCCACTCCCAGTTCCGGCAGACGTGGGCGGGAAAGTTGGCTGACCAACTCGGCATGAATGGTATAGGAATGCGCACCGCTCAAAGCGGCGTGTAAGGCTCCGATATCGACCTGATCCAACTGTTCTGAACGAATGCGATAAATTAATCGGACTACTGCATCATTGACTAAATCTGGATTCAGTTTTTTCAGGATTTTAACCTGAGGCTCTTTAGATTTTGATACGTCTACTTCCAGGGTGCGAAACGCTCGCACAGGCAGGGGACAAAATTCCACCTGGGCCAGCCCTTTCTGGAGCGCCACCATGACATAGCCCTTCTCCTCTTTTTCCTCACTGAAATCGACCCGTTCAATGCTGCCGGGATAGACAACGGGCGGTTGCTGCGACAAAATTTGGTGGCGATGCACATGCCCCAAGGCCACATAATCAAAGCAGTCTCGCGTCAAGAGGGTCAGCGGTACCGTGAACCCTTTGCCCACGGCCAGAAACCGTTCTGCCCCAAATCGCGCAGTGTCGGCCATCAAGTGCGCGAGCAAAATGGTGGGCAGGGCCGGATCTAACTGGCGGATTTCCCCTTCCAGCGCAATGCGCAGCTTGTCGCCCAAGAGTTGTCCCACTTCGCCCATGGATAGCCCTACGGCATCGGGACGGGTGAGCAGGGTGGAGCGCGTCAACCAGGGCAAGGTAATTACTTGCACGAGGCCACTGCGGGTAGTAATGCGATGGGTGGTCAACCGATCGCCCACGACAAATCCCGGCACCCCTAACGTGCGATAGATACACAGACTGGCTCCGCCCTGCCCCTGGGTATGTTGGTCGTGATTGCCCACCAGCAGCACGGTAGGAATGCCTGCATCCACCAAACGGCGAAACTGATTGGCAAAGGCTTCGGCCACGTAGGGCGGCGGTGTAGCATCAGGAAAGGCATCCCCCCCGAATAACACCAAGTCAACCGGTTCGGCGATCGCCCGATCGATGCAGCGCCCCAGGGTGGCCTCAAAATCCTCCAGTCGTGTATTCAAACCCGTGGCCGGATTAATCCGCCCATGGATAAAACCACTGCCCATGTGAATGTCTGAGAGATGGAGAATTTTGAGCATAGGGGGAAGGGCCAAGCAGGGAGCCACGGAGAGAGGGCTAAAGGAAACAACGCACAAGAGCAATAAAGTTAAAAGCAACAAAGCTAAGAGCGACAGAGCAATTAGCGCGATCGCTGTTTCTTGATTGTCTATCCTTATCCTGTTCCTAAACGAGAAAAATTGCCCCCAGATCACCCCTCTTGGTTCAATCCTATTGAACGCCTATTTTATTTCTACTTAGCTCTGATCTATTTTGATCTTTTGATCGATTTAGCTTTGATCTACCTAGCGTTGACACAGGTGTCTGAAGAATCGTCATCAGGTAAGGCCCTCTGCTCCAGCCCGATCTAAGGTCGCGGTTGTTGGCAAGACCGCACAGCGCTGAAACACCACCCGATAGAAATAGCCCGTCCAGTAGGTGACGTTAAACATCACCATTAATCCCTGAAGCAGCCACTGATCAACCTGAGGCCACAGATAAATGGTCGCCCCTAGCACCAAGACCTTCTCCACCAAGGCCACCGTTTTGCCATGATGCTGGGGATCCCAATAGGACAGAGGGCTAATGAAGCGATAGTTGCTAAAGGGTAGAAAATGGCGATGGGCATCATGATTATGGATCGGCAGATCCCCCAAGGCATGGAAAATCGCACTCAAAAACAAAAGTTCCGCCAAAGTCCAACCGGCCCAGTGGCACAGCAGCACACCGCCCAGATGGAACGGAATGGAATGAAAGCCGTGGTTGATCCGCTGCCAAAAGGGGATCCAGTACGTGTCTTCCCAGATTTGCTGCTCCGACTGCTGGCGAACTTGTTTCGCCCAAAAATACATCACAAACATAGGCACATCGGGTAGCACCGCCCCACAAACAATCGGGGCAACAGCTTCAGGCTGAACCTGCATTAACAACGCCAGGTTCAAAATCGCGTGACTGGGTGTATTCATGCTGAAGATTTCCTAACGGGGTCTTTTCCGACTCTGCGTCTCTAAATCTAGGGTATGAGGGCGCGATCGCGTGTTATCTCCAACACCTGTAAGTGGACAGACGTCAAGTGGACAGACATCATGCTTGCCAGCAATGCCTTGGGCTTAGGCAGCAGTTGTAGACAGGCCATCCTCTTCCTAAGCTGATTGGGCAACTAGGCTGATTGGGCAACTAGGCTGATTGGGCAAAATAAGGCTCCGCGTTATCCACCGCCTCAGCAGGCAGCAAGCGCACGGACTGCCGGATGGGAAGTTTGATGATAAATGTGGTTCCGGCACCGAGCTGAGAACGGCAGAGGATCTTGCCGTGGTGTTTTTCCGTAATGACTTGATAACTGATGGCTAGCCCCATCCCTGTCCCTGTGCCAATCGGTTTGGTGGTGAAAAAGGGATCAAAGATTTGGGATTGAATGGCCGTGGGGATACCCGCACCATTGTCTGCGATCGCAATTTCAATCCAGTGGGCATCAATCACCGCAGTCGAGATTGTTAGTTGACTGGGATCGGCTTTCAGTTGGGCGGCGGAGTGTTTGGCATTGCGGCATTCCAGAGCATCCAAGGCGTTGACCAAAATATTCATCAACGCTTGATTAAGCTGCCCTGGAAAACATTCCACCCCAGGCAACTGAGCATAGGTCTTGACGACGGCGATCGGCGGTTGGGGGGGTGGCGGCAGCAACCGATGTTGCAAAATCATCAGAGCGTTATCGATGCCGGGATG
Source organism: uncultured cyanobacterium (assembly GCA_963766075.1). Taxonomy (GTDB): domain Bacteria; phylum Cyanobacteriota; class Cyanobacteriia; order Leptolyngbyales; family Leptolyngbyaceae; genus CAVYAN01. Next base: position 63,372 of record CAVYAN010000017.1, read on the forward strand.
AATATCTACCCGCTTAAATTCGGCCTCATCCATCCGCGAGAAGTTGCGAAGGGAGAGAACAATATCACAAATGCGCTGGGTCCCAGATTCCATCGAACTCAGCAACCGGGGCAAGTCTTGCTCTAAAAACACGAAGTCACAGTCTGCTATTTCTGTGGCGATTTCAGGCACGGGGTGTGGATAGTGCTCTTGATAAAGTTGCATGAGGTGCAACAGGTGATGACTATAATCCTTTAAGTAGGATAAATTACCGTGAATAAAGCTGACGGGATTGTTAATTTCATGGGCCACCCCAGCCACCAATCGTCCCAGACTGGACATTTTTTCGTTTTGGACAAGCTGCGCTTGGGTGCTCTGGAGTTCACGTAGGGTTAGCTCCAATTGTTCTTTCTGTTGGTGCAGGCTGGCGGTGCGCTCTTGGACCCGGTGCTCTAAGGTTTCGTTGATCTGTTTCAGGGCCGCCTGACGATTTTGTAAAATTTCAGTGGCCGCTTGGATGCGATCGGCCATTTGGTTAAACGCTTCTGCAATTTCGGCTAACTCATCCGAGCCGTGGATCTGAGCGCGTTGGGCCATCTCTCCCTGGGCAAAGCGGTGACTGACCGTAACCAATTGGGCGGCGCGCCGTGTCAGGGTCTGGGAAAAAAAGCCCCACACCGCCAGACAAAAAACCCCTAGCCCTAGGCTGATCGGCAGCGATCGCCGCACCGCATCGGTCAGGGCACGTTGCTTTAAGGCCGAGACATCGTACTTAAGCCAGAGGATGCCCACACGAGACGGGCGCAACTCCCCCGGTAGCATCTTCAGCGGAATGGGATAGGCCGCCCAGATGGATAGGCCATCCTGGGATAGGTGCACCTGGCCCACCATGGTTTCCCGAATCTGGGGAAACGTCCGTGCACTGGGAGCGGCGGGAGTGTCAGCGAGTTCCCGACTGCGCAGATCGTACTGGGTGGCTGTGATTACTGTATTGCGGTGATCATAGACCAACCCCACACGCAGACTGGGATCTCCTTGCAGCTTGCCGATCGCAATCTCGGCCTGCTCCTCATCGCCGCGTCGATAGAGGTATTCCAGCATGCTGGCCATCTGTTCAGCGGTGAACCGCGCCGTGTTCCTCACATCTTCTTCCACCCGGTGGAAAGACTGTGCCGTTTCTTGCTGAATGTTGATGCTGACTAGCCCTGCCCCCAAGATGAGGAGAATTGCTGGAATCGAAAATCTTAAAGAAAAAGGAAATTTGGGCATAGGCTTAATCTCAGGAACCCTGAAAGAAGCACAGGGAAGTTTGAATGGGAGGTTTCAGGAGAAAGTTTTGGTGGGAAATTTTGGTGGGAAATTTCGGCTACTTGGGTAAGATGCCCAGAACCCATCGGCTAATCGAGATTGATTTCAGAGAATGTTTAAAGAATACGCGTTGTCGTACAAAACACTCAGTAGCGCCCCGGATCTCTGACAAACGCAAAACCATCGACCCCAAGTTTTCCTGGGGGCCAATGGCCCGCATTGAGTCGCCATGATGTTGCACGTTCCGGTGGGAAAGCGGCCCCGTAGCCTTGGATTCGTGGCCTTGGATTCGTGGCCTTGGATTAAAGCTTGACGGCTTTCACGAGGCGATCGTCGAATAACCGGGCAATATCTACTGGCTTCGAGAGCAATTTATTCTCAACCATCACATCCATCAATTGCCGAGTTGTAGAGAATAACAGTGGTGCCTGGGCACTGAGCAGTTTTTGATTTTCCTGCAAATCAGGACTGCGCAATCCTTGCAGCGACTCAAGCAATTGCGCTGGCGTCACCTTAGTCCGGGGGGCCATGCGCTTTGCACTGGCAAGCGGATCTCTGGACTAGGGCAGCAAGGGCTCGAAATCGGCCTTGCACTAGGGCGATCGCGGCGGGTTCGGACAATACCGCCTCCCGCATCACTAGAACATCGACAATTTCGCCGGGAATTTGCGTACTGTCAAACAGTTGCTTGGCTCCTTTGGCCAGCAGTCGCGTGCGGGCTGGCCCAAAGGTAACGACCGCATCCACACGCCCGGTCTTAAACGCCCGCTCGTGCTCGGATACCCCGAGGGAAACAATTTCGACATCTTTAGGACTCATTTCTGCCTGTTGCAAGGCACGGGTGATGATGTAAGCACCCAGCGCATTGGCTTCCACCCCAATGCGCTTCCCCTTCAGGGCATTTAGGGTCGAAAACTCAGGTTTGGCTAAAATCACGTCTCCCCCGTGGGAAAAGTCCATGACCGTCACAATCCGGACATCGGGATGGGTTGTGGCTAAGACAAGGACTTGATCGAGCGATAGCGCCGCCGCTTCGACGCTGCCATTTTGATAGGCTCGCACTTCTTCTGTTCCTGAGGCAAAGTCAACCAGTTGAATTGGCGTGTTGTCGTAGTGCCCCAAATTCTTAGAGAGATACAGCGTTTCATAACCGGGCCAAGAATTGACCGCCACTCGCAGCGGTCGCGGGGGCGTGGCAGCGCAACTGACCAAGAGGGAAATGAGTCCGATCAGGATTAAGCCACGCATGCCGTTGTGCGATCGCCACCACCGGGCCCAAGCTGGAAGTATTGATTGAGCAGGGTTAGCCCGGAGGCGCAAGGACGATGAATGGCGCATAAATATATTGACTTCATAATGTTGACTCAGAGTTGACGCAGATGATTGCTAGCCCCAAGCCTAACTATGCAAAAGTCTGGACAGTTTTCCTCAGTGGTGACACGGAACGTGATGCAAGCTAAAGCGCAGCCATCCGTCATGCCACCAGCCGTTAACACTTGCAGCTATTCGTTCTTGCAGCTATCCATCATGCAGCTATAAAAAATTAATCGAGCTGGAGTCCCCGGAATATTGGGTTCTCAGAGCGGTTTCTGATGGGGCGATCGTGCCACTGGGTGAGCTTTCTGAGAAATAGGCAGAGGGCAAAGGGCCATTTTGATCGCATCTACTCAATATTTCGCCGGGATCGCGGTGTAATTTCTGATAGAATCTTACAAAAAGTTAACAAACTCAAAATTACCCAAAATTATTAACGACCCATGACTCTACTCGTTGTCGGTGCCACGGGTACCTTAGGAAGGCAGATTGCTCGCCGTGCCTTGGATGAAGGGAAGCAGGTGCGGTGTTTAGTCCGTAGCCCCAAAAAGGCAGCCTTTCTCAAGGAATGGGGGGCCAGTCGTTCAGGGCAATATCTGTGACCCCGAATCCTTAACGGTGGCGTTGACTGGCGTTACTGAAATCATTGATGCCGCCACGGCCCGAGCCACAGATACGCTCAGCATTCGGCAAGTCGATTGGGACGGCAAGGTAAACTTGATTAACGCCGCCAAGGCCGCCAATATCCGCCGCTTTGTCTTTATTTCTATCCTAGATGCCGAAAAATATCCCACGGTTCCCCTGATGGATATTAAGCTTTGCACTGAGAAACTGCTAGCCGAATCGGGGCTGAACTACACGATTTTGCGTCCCTGCGGCTTTTTGCAAGGATTGATTGGGCAGTACGCGATTCCCATTCTGGAAAATCAGTCGGTTTGGGTAACGGGAGAGGCCGCACCCACTGCTTACATGGATACTCAGGATATTGCCAAATTTGCCGTGCGGGCCTTGGATGTACCTGCTACGGAGAATCAGTCTTTTCCTGTGGTCGGTGCCCGTGCCTGGGGGGCCTATGAAATTATTCGGTTGTGCGAGCGTCTTTCTGGGCGGGAGGCGAAGGTGAGCCGTCTGCCCCTGGAATTGCTGCGCTTTATGCGCAAACTCACGCGTTTTTTCCAATGGACCTGGAATATCTCGGATCGTCTGGCCTTTGCCGAAGTTGTGGCTTCGGGCAAGCCTTTGACGGCCAATATGGACGAAACGTACCAAGTTTTTGGGATTGCTTCCCAAGATCTGACTACGCTGGAAGGCTATATGGATGAATACTTCAGCCGGATTATGAAAAAGCTGAAAGAATTGGACTACGAGCGCAACAAAGGTAAGAAGAAACAGCGGGATGCCAACCGCAAATATCCGACTTTTTAAGCCCTGGCCTTTTGCGCCTATGGGTTCAGTTAAGCCTTAACCCTGTAAAATATTCATTCCAATAGCCATGTTTGCCCAGAATGGCGCGACAATGGTTAGTTTTTAAGGCTTAATTTAAGGGCCGAATATTAAGGGCCGAATCAGGACCCAGATGGGTTGGGCGGTCTTCTTCTTGTTGTTTACCGAGCCACTGTTGTGCCCAAAGCAGGCATTATCTATAACGATGCAAAATCTGCCGCCTGTCGTATTGCCCACGAGCTAGAAATCACGCTGGGGGAAAGGGGCTGGGATGTTTGTGTGGGGACGGGGACGGGCGGGATCTTGGGGTATTCCAGCCCCGATAGTCCCGTCAGCCATACCCCCGTAAATCGGTTAAATCCGCCCGGATTCGATCAGGATATGCAATTTGCTGTTGTCTTGGGGGGCGACGGAACGGTGCTGTCTGCTTTTCGCCAAGTGGCACCCTATGGCATTCCGCTGCTAACGGTAAATACTGGACATATGGGTTTCTTGACGGAAACCTATGTCAACAATTTGCCCGAGGCGATCGCCGCCGTGCTGAATCAGCAATACGAAATCGAAGAACGGGCTATGCTATCTGTCCAGGTATGGCGCGGCGAAAATCTGCTGTGGGAAGCCCTATGCCTGAATGAAATGGTGATCCACCGGGAGCCCCTCACCAGTATGTGCCACTTTGAAATCCAAATTGGTCGCCATGCCCCCGTGGATATTGCTGCCGATGGCGTGATCGTGTCTACGCCAACCGGGTCCACCGCTTACGGTTTGTCGGCGGGCGGTCCTGTGATTACGCCGGGAATTCCCGTCATTCAGCTTGTGCCAATTTGCCCCCACTCCCTAGCCTCACGCGCCCTAGTGTTTTCCAACACAGAACCAGTCACGATTAATCCCGCCAATGCCAACCGCTTGGTGATGGTGGTGGATGGCAATGGTGGCTGTTACGTATTGCCCGACGATCGCCTTTGTATCCGTAAAGCGCCCTATACTGCCCGCTTCATCCGACTCCAGCCCCCGGAATTTTTCCACATCCTGCGCGAAAAGCTAGGCTGGGGATTGCCGCACATTGCCAAGCCCACCTCAGTCGAACTGCCCTAGTCGAACTGCCCTAGTCGAACTGCCCTAATTTAGCAAGCTGCCCTGCTTTGGTATCACTGCGCTACAATGAACATGCCAAAACCCTAGGTTGATACCCTATATGATCCTTGCGACTGAATCAAATCCCCGCGTACTGCTGGTGGAAACGGATGATGCCTTGGTCAGCAATGTTAGTCTTGATCTGAAGGAATCCGGGTATGAAATGCTGCTAGCGCAGGACATGAGCAGTGCCATGCGCCATGCAATTGAAGCGCAGCCCGCCTTAATCGTGGTGGACCGGATGCTAGCCGGGGAGTCGGGATTGTCGCTGTGCAGTCGGCTGCGATCGCTGGGGAATCATGTGCCTGTAGTGATGCTGATGGCCCGGGACACCGTGGACGATCGCGTTGCCTGCTTAGAAGCTGGAGCCGATGATTATTTCCTAAAGCCCTATCGCACGGAAGAATTTTTGCGCTTAGTGCGCCTGTATTTACAGCCGGATACACCAGGTAGTGAAAAGTTGCGGTTTGGCGACCTGATGTTGGACTTGGCCTCGCGCCGTGCCCTGCGAAATGGTCGGGGCATTGACCTGACGATGAAAGAATTTGATTTACTCCGCTACTTGATGGAGCATCCCCGCGAGGTATTGACCCGTGAGCAGATTCTCGAAAACGTTTGGGGCTATGACTTTGTGGGTGAGTCGAATGTGATTGAAGTGTATATTCGCTATTTGCGCTTGAAGATCGAAGATGATGGCGAGAAGCGTTTGATCCAGACGGTGCGGGGCGTGGGGTATGTGCTACGGGAGGCATAATGTGCGATCGAAGATTCAATCCTGGTCTGTTTCTACTCTGCCAGCCTTCAGTGTTGGGTTAGTCGCGATCGTGTTGATGGGCTGTACGCCGTCGATTTCGGCATCGCCCAATCCTGTGGCCAGTCCACACATGGCTCATGGCGGCCAGTCGCTACCCCTGACGTCCCAAGTGCAAGTCGGGAAGCAAGTGATTTTACTCGAAGTGGCCCAAACTCCTGAACAGCAGCAGATTGGTCTGATGTTTCGTCAAGACTTAGCCCGCGATCGCGGCATGGCTTTCCCCTTCAATCCGCCGCGTCGGGTTGGCTTCTGGATGAAGAATATGTCCATTAGCTTGGACATGGTGTTTGTGCATCGGGGTCAAATCGTGGCGATTGACGCCCAAGTGCCACCTTGCTCGGTTGATCCTTGTCCTGTATACGGCCCCAATGCTTTAATTGACCACGTTGTGGAGCTACGCACCGGACGAGCAGCCGAACTGGGCCTCAAAGTGGGCGATCGCTTCGTTGTGGCTCCTAAAGCGACAGATCCTCAAGCCACTGAACCCAAAAAGTCATGAAAAATTCTATTGCCTGAGCCTGCTCCCTTCGGCTCCGCTCAGGGAGCAGGCTTTCGTTCGCTCAGGGAGCAGGCTTCCGTTCCCTCTGAGCGAAGTCGAAGGGAGCGGTAGCCCTAATCCTCTTCCCCGATATCATCTCCACGGGACAGACTGAGTAACGGTTGCAGCACAGCCATACCGATCAGACCCAGGCCAACACTAAACGCCAGCACCAGTCCAATGGGAATTTCAAACAGTTGCAGATTGAGAAATCGCAACCGTACCGGGCTAAAGTTTTGGACCGAGAGAATGGCGATCGCACCCACCCAAAAAGCCAAAAGGGTGGCAGCAAAAAAGGTGGTGAGGGATTTCATGGGTCGCGTTAGGGGGAATCAGGGGCAGTTTTAGGGGCGATCTTTAGGAGCGATCGGAGAAATTTGGGCAATGATTTGCTGCATGGATGCGGTTAGCAGCGCCACGTTTGCCCGTGAATGGGTTTCCAGGTAGACGCGCAACAGCGGTTCGGTGCCTGAAGGCCGTAGCAGCACCCAACTGCCATCCTCAAGGTACAGCTTCAGGCCATCTTTGCGCCCAATCTCACGAATTGGGATGTGGGCTACCTGCCGGGGAGGGTGGTCCACAAAATACTGCATCAAGCGGGCTTGATCCGCAGACTTCAAGGGCAAGTCGATGCGGTGATTATACAGAGGCCCATGGGTTTTGGCGATGATATCCCGGACCAGTTGGCTCAGGGGCTTCCCAGAATACGCGATCGCCTCCACCACCAGCATATTCGCCAAGATGCCATCTTTTTCAGGAATATGCCCCAGGACACTGAGGCCACCCGATTCTTCCCCCCCAATCAACACGGGCATTTGACGCATTTTTTCGCCAATCCACTTAAAGCCGACGGGGGTTTCGTACAGCGGCAACCCATACTGTGCTGCAAAGGTGTCCAGCAGGTGTGTAGTGGCCACAGTGCGGACGATCGCCCCCGACAGGCCCTTATTTTCGATCAGATGCTGGGCTAGGAGCAACAGAATGGCATTCGGAGGGACCAGTGCGCCTTGCTCGTCCAAAATGCCGAAGCGATCGCCATCGCCATCGGTCGCCAAGCCCACATCGGCCCCATCCCGCAGCACCGCCTGGGCCAAATCTGCCAGTTGCACGCCCTTGGGTTCTGGCATGCCACCGCCAAACAGCACATCTCGATAGGCGCGGAATACCTCTGTGGTACAGCCGCAGTACCGCAGAATTTCATCCAAATAGCCCCGCGAGGTGGAATACAGCGCATCGTATTTCACATACAGTCCCGCTGCGCGAATCCGCTCGACATCAAGCTGCGCATACAGAGCAGCCAGATACGCGGGTTTGGGATCGAAATGCTCCAACCTTTGACCAGAGTGGCCCTGGGGGACATCCGCGATCGCGGTGTCGGGGCTCGTCGCCGCCAGATAGTGGACGATGCGATCGGTAATCGCCTGGGTCGCGGGTCCAGCATAGTCCGGAATATATTTAATGCCGCAGTAGTGGGCGGGGTTGTGGCTGGCCGTAAACATGAGTGCCCCCGCCGTATTGAGGTGGCGGGCACTGTAGGCGATTACCGGCGTGGGACAATCGCGATCGGCAGATCTGCACCGTCCATCCCAACGCCACTAAAATTTCCCCCGCCCTCTCGGCAAACTCCTGCGCCAAAAAGCGGGTATCGTAGCCAATCAGGACTGGGCAACTTCGGGGATAGGTAGCGTCCAGATACTGTGCGATGGCACAGGTCACTTTATCCACATTGGCAAAGGTAAAGTCTTCGGCAATCACACCCCGCCAGCCATCGGTACCAAAAGTAATAGGTTGGGGACTTGCGCTCATTCAGGATTCCCAAGAGAAGTGCTTATTTCAGGGACGTTTATCGATCCTAGCCGTCTCTCTATCGGCCACTCAACCGGGCTTGATCGGGCCGAGCGACGAGGCTAAATGATTTTTACTGCAATATCCGCAATTTAGCCAGTATCTTGTGAATGTACAAGCATGTAAATAGCTGGCTGAACGTGGACGCTGCCTGCCTGACTCATGGATCCACATCCAGGGACCTACATCTATGTCTCCGACGGTCATTTGGTTAATCATCGGCATCAGCCTGTGTAGTGTGGAAGCGGTGGTACCGACGGCATTTATTGCCGCGGTGATGGGCATTAGTGCCCTGATGGTGGCTTTTCTGGCCCAATTTATTCCAGTGTTGGGGATGCAGGTTGGCCTGTGGATGATTTTTTCACTTCTGCTAGTGGGACTGTCGCGGCGATTTATCCGATCGGGTCGTCCGGTGAAGCTGGATGATACCCAGGCCGAAACCCTGACGGATATCCCGCCGGGTAAAGTGGGTCGGGTCCAGTATGAAGGCTGTTCTTGGGCCGCAGTCTGTGAGGATGAAACCGCTGCGATCGCCCCCCACCAAAAGGTCTACGTCGTGGCTCGCCGGGGCACCACCCTCATCGTGATGCCCGAGGGTGTCCTCCGTTCCTAAAGGGCAAAAATGGGCAGTCTGGATAGGAGTCCTTGTCACAGACTGGTCGGTGAAAGCAACACACGGTTGAAATGGCACACGGTTGAAATAGCTTTAAATACTTTAGGAGCAGCGATTATGTGGGGTTGGTTCATTGCACTGATGATTGGCGGCGGCGCACTGTCTAGCGTCAAAATTATTCAACAAGGGGACGAAGTGTTGGTGGAACGATTGGGCACCTACGATCGCAAGCTCACCCACGGGCCGCGATTCGTCGTGCCAGTCCTGGATCGAATAGCGTATCAGGACACCATCCGGGAAAAAGTGCTCGACATTCCGCCCCAGCCCTGCATCACGCGGGATAACGTTTCCATTACCGTGGATGCGATCATCTACTGGCGGATTGTCGATATGGAAAAGGCGTACTACAAGGTCCAGAATCTGCAAATGGCCATGGTAAACGTCATCCTCACCCAAATTCGCGCTGAAATGGGGCGTCTAGAACTGGATGAGACCTTTACGGCGCGATCGCAAATCAACGAACTCCTACTCCGCGACTTGGATGTAGCCACCGATCCCTGGGGGGTCAAAGTCACGCGCGTGGAACTGCGCGACATTATTCCCTCCAAAGCCGTGCAGGAATCCATGGAACTGCAAATGTCTGCAGAGCGTAAAAAGCGCGCCGCTATTCTCACCTCGGAAGGCGAACGAGAATCATCGGTCAATAGCGCCCGTGGGAAAGCCGAAGCCCAAATTTTGGATGCTGAAGCCCGCCAAAAGTCGGTTGTTCTGGCGGCGGAAGCCGAACAAAAAGCCATGATCCTCAAGGCCCAGGCTGAGCGGCAAACCCAGGTGCTCAAGGCCCACGCCACTGCCGAAGCCATCCAAATCGTTAATCAAGCTTTGCAAAGCGATCCCAAAGCACCAGAAGCAGGCAAAGTCCTGCTGGCTCTTGGCTATTTGGACATGGGCACGGCGATCGGCAAAAGCGACAGTAGCAAAATCATGTTCATGGATCCCCAAAGCATTCCAGCTACACTGCAAGGCATGTTGTCCATGGTGGATAAATAAGGTAGGTAAATAATTTCAGCCTGCCGCTGTCCCAGAAGCAATTCTCCCGCCCCTAATATTCCTGTCCCTAACACTCTGGGCACCGATGTCCTCAATGGCTCAGCACCCCCTGCTCCGTCATGGCCTGTACCTGCCGCAGCTTCTGCATCACCTGGCCCTGCTGGAGTAGCGATCGCGCCCGGTCAATGCCTTCGGGCAGACTGCCACAGGCACCGCACCGCCACAGGTAAAACCCGCTGTTCCAGAGGGTCGAGCGGAACAGTTCCGATACCTCCCCTTGAAGGGTGGCTTGCATGGCTGCGATCGCCTCTACGGTGGAGTTTAAGGGCACATTTTTGCCCTCAAAGCCATACTCATGGGGATGCAGGAGTTCCCGCTTTAGGACATCGGGGTGGACGACATCGGGGCGGGCGGCAGCGGGGTGGCCGGCAGCGGGGTGAACTGGAGTGGGTTCAGGATTGCCCATGCCCACAATACCGGTGCGTTCACGGGGGAGATCACAACTGCCTTCTAGTCCCTTGACTAGGGTAAATCGCTGGACACCGCGTAGCCCCAGGGCGATCTGGAACATACCCTCCGTGGGTGGATGCACAAAACCCGAGACCATATGGGCGGAACCCGCGTAGGGAGCCCAGATCAGCTCCATGGTGGCGAGGGGGGGACGCTTGCCAATTTGCTCACGGTAGGCCACCAACCCCTGGGCCAAGGGGAAGTGGCGAGGGAGATAGACAAAGCCGATACCCGTTGTTTCTAGGAGAGTTTGCACCTGTTCTAGAGACAGACGACTCCAGTCCACACCGAGGCCACGCCAAAAGTCGATCAGGGGATCACCTTCCTTGGTTGGCATGCGATCGCCCCCATGCAAAATTACGGGACAGCCCGCCGTGGCCAGAATTAACGCCGTCACCGGACTCAGGGGAATCGTGCGCGATCGCCCATCATAGGGCGATCCCATCACTGTGACGGGATGGGCCGCAGCCACCCCGGACAATTGCGGCCCCAATTCTTCATAGGCATCTAACATGCCCGCCAACTCTTCCCCAGTGGGACGACGGATGCGATGGGCAATCATGAAGGCCCCAATTTGGGCGGGAGTTGCTTCCTGTAACAACATCAACCGCATCGCCGTGGCCGCCTCTGAGCGCGTCAGGTTCGTGCCCGTGTGGGGACCACTCCCTACTTTGCGCAGGAGTTCGCGAAAACTATGGCTCATAAAAACTATGGCTCATAAACAGTTCAATAGGTAGGGGAGGAGTCTAGGCGGCACCCCTCGGGCGTAGGAGCAGGCACACGGAGAGACTGAGTGACTAAATTAAAAAAGTGCCGAATCGGAGGAATTTGCAGGCGATCGCAGGTGGTCACCAGCACGATCTGCCGCGTGAAAGGCGGATCCGACCAAGGGGCAGCGGAGTCTGCTGCTGGCGTGGCCAAAGGGCGCACAGCCAGCGTCATGTCTCCATAAGCCTCCATCAGCGCCGTTTCCGGCAGCAGCGCCACCCAGTTGCCCTGCCGCACCACCCCGCGAAAAGCATCCGGCGTGTTCAATTCTAGAACCGCTTGCAAAGTCGCGCCCCGCCGTTCAAATTGCTCTTGGACAATGCGCTGCATGCCATAACCATCCTTAAAAACCACCTGGGGAAATTTGGCGAGTTCCTCCCAAGGGATCGCGGCGTAGTGGGCCAGGGGATGATCTACTGCCATCAGCACTTTAATCGGTTCGTCGTAGAGCACCTCCACAACCATTTCTGTGCTGTTCACCAAAAAGCGATTGTTCATGACGATCGCCACGTCTACTAAGCCATCCCGTAGCACCTTCAAGGCGCGATCGCTGCCCAAAGCCGTCACGCGGAGCTGCACAGCGGGATAGTCCCGACAAAACTGCTGCAACACGGAGGGCAACTGGTAGGCACAGACGGAATGTACCGCCGCCACACACAGCTCGGGTTGGTGCCCCGATGCTAAATCAGACGCCTCCTGCAGGGCATTGGCCCATTCTTGACAGATTTTGCGGGCGCGGGGCAACAGCAGGTCGCCCCCCACGGTCAGCTTGGCCTGGGTGGAGCGATGAAAGACCGGCAGGCCCAATTCCGTCTCTAGGGCTTGAATTTGCCGACTAATCGCCGACTGAGTCACGCCGCTGCGCTGCGCGGCTTGCTGAAAACTGCCTGTGTCTGCGATCGCCAAAAATGCTTGCAGTTGTTCAAGGCGCATGGGCGAAAAGTAATCCTTAACACAATACTCGATTGCCTGTGACCATAGCGGATGTCACCCCTCGGTGCAGTAGGGATTGCTACACGAAGCTGAAAAATCCGGCGGCGCATCCAGTCATTCCCGCTGGCCACACAGCAGCCCAAACTGAATCAAGCCCGTTTGATAGCCCCGCTGCATCAGCCCGAGGGACAAGGCCGCTTGAATCGTGGTCCAACCCGATTGCACGAGTCCCAGCAGGGCCTCCGGGGTCAAGGCTGAATCAATCACAAAATCCCAAAAGGGCGCGACGGCAGTTGACCAATCGGCCATGCGGATATTTTGGAAATTTAAGTGTCGGGCGATCGCCCCGTACTCGGGTAGCGAAATCACGTAGGGCAAACAATAGACCCGATAAATCTCGGCCAGCAGAGCATTTTCCGCTGGGGTGAGCGATCGCTGATCCGCGGGCCGGTGACACCACGTCACCATCAAAAACGTCCCTCCCGGCTTCAACACCCGGTGGCACTCCCGCATAAACTGGGTTTTGTCCGGCATGTGTTCCCCACTTTCCAGGGACCAAACGAAATCAAAGGACTGATCGGCAAAGGGCATGGCCAGCGCATTGGCAACCTGGAATTGCGCCGTGGCAAACGGTCCCGGAGCCGCACCATTAGGGGGATTCCCAGCACCCATCCCTGCCGCCGCTGCCCGCTCAGTGGCGCGCTTTGCTTGGACCGGGCTGAGGGTAATGCCCGTGGCGATCGCCCCAAATTTCTCTGCTAGATACAGCGAACTGCCGCCGATCCCGCAGCCCACATCCAAGATCTGTTCAGCGCGATCGACGCCAGCCCAGCTCAGCAGCGCCTCAATTAAATCAATCTGCGCCTGCCGCCGTTCCTTTTTCTCGCGGCCATCCACGCCATAGTAGCCGTGGTGCATGTGCTCTCCCCACACGGTTTCCCACAGCCCTGAAGAGGCATCGTAGAACTGTTGGATTTGGTCGTAGAGCGTTGACATTGGCACAAAAATGACCCCAGATACACGTAAAAAATGAAACAGCACCCCCAATGGCGACGAATCACCCCAGTGCTTTAGCCCAGCCAGTTGGACTCCGTAGATCTTCCGCCCAAAAGTATAGATTATCAGTCGCAGCTTTGATATGTTAGTGCGGAATCCAATCGCGTGGGGAATTCGATCGCGGGCAAAATTTCAGCAGTATTGATCACCCTTTATCAGCTCCATTGCGCACTCCCATCACGCTCCCCTATTACCCATAGCCCACCATGACCAAATCCGCCGATCTGTGGCAAGCTAATCACGATCTGGCCCAGGCTTGCCTAACCCACCCCTTCGTCCAAAGCCTTGCCGATGGCAGCTTGCCCCCCGCCACCTTTGCCTTCTATGTCGGTCAGGATGCCTTTTTTTTGGCAGCCTTTGCCCGGGCCTATAGTATCGCAGCAGCCAAAACTACGGGTATATCCGGCTTCGAGGCATTTCATACCCTGGCCAGCGGCGTTTTAGAGGAGCTCAAATTGCACCAGGGCTACGCCACCACTTGGGGCGTCGATTTGTCCACGGTTCAACCCAGTAGCACTACCCAAAGCTATACCGACTTTCTGCTGGCCACCGCGTGGAGTCAAAGCATTGGGATGACCGTGGTGGCCATGGCTCCCTGTATGCGCTTGTATGCTTTTCTGGGGCAAACCCTGGCCCAAAACGGCATTCCTGATCATGCCTATGGCGAGTGGATTCGCACCTACAGCAGTGCCGAATTCGAGCAATTGGCCCAGCAGTTGGAAACCCTGGTGGAGTACCATACCCTCTTCAATACCCCAGCCCAGTCCCACTACCGCTATGCCATGGTGTGCGAACGCAATTTTTTCCACTCGGCATGGCAAAGGGGGGCAATGGATGGATAGTAAAAATGAATCAAGACGAGTCAACTGCAATAGGTTTCCTCACCAACATTCCAACCAATATCCCCACTAACATCCCCGCCAACATCCTTCTCCTACCTGCACCCCTGTATGACCATTTCGCGCACCATTTGTTTGGGCTTTCTGGCCGTGATTCTCCTCGGTACCGTGCTGTTAGTGCTACCTGGGGCCAGTACCCAGGCGTGGAATGGGTCGCACTGGATTGTGGCCCTGTTTACCGCGACATCTGCTGTCTGTGTGACGGGTCATGCCGTGGTGGATACGGGGAGCTACTTCACGTTCTTTGGCCAGTTTGTCATTATGGCGCTGGCGCAAATTGGCGGCCTAGGCTACATGACGGTAACTACCTTTTTGCTGCTGCTGCTGGGCCGCAAGTTTGGCTTGAAGGATAAAGTGGCGATTCAGCAAGCGCTGGATCGATCGGGGATTCAGGGGGCGGCGCAGATTCTGCGATCGATTATTGCCACCACGCTGTTATTTGAAATTACCGGGGTGTTTATCCTCTGGGCGGTGTTTGCTACGGACGATCGCCTCAACGGCGTCCTTTACAAGGGCCACTATGCTAGTGCCCTCTCACGATTTTGGCTGGCTCTATTTCACAGTGTGAGCGCCTGGAACAATGCTGGATTCAGCCTATTTCCGGATAATTTGATGGGCTATCAAGCATCCTTTTGGGTGAATGCGGCCATCACAGGGCTGATTATTTTCGGCGGAATTGGCTATGAGGTCATTTTTGAATTTTATCTCTGGCTGCGCGATCGCCTCACCCGACGAAGAGAATCCGTGATTCTCTCCCTCAACTTCAAGGTCGCCGTCAGCACCACGCTCATTCTGCTCGGCGTTGGCACCTTCGCCTTCTTCATTGTCGAAGGTCGGAACCCTGCTACCCTACGTCCCATGGACCTGCCCACCCGCCTGCTCGCCGCATGGTTCCAATCGGTTACACCCCGTACTGCTGGCTTTAACACCATTGATATTGGACAAATGACAACGGCGGGGCTATTCATCACCATCGCCCTGATGATGATTGGAGGCAGTCCCGGCGGCACTGCGGGCGGCATCAAAACCACAACCTTCCGCATCCTCAGCAGTTGCACCAAAGCCGTTCTCCAGGGTAAAGAAGATGTCGTGCTCTATGAACGCCAAATCCCCTTTTCCCTGATTCTCAAGGCGATCGGTGTGGCCGTCGGTTCTATCGCCACGGTAATTGGTATGACCATCCTCATTTGCCTCTTTGATCCCGAGCTTCCCTTCTTGAAAGTCTTATTCGATACGGTTTCCGCCTTTGGCACCGTTGGTCTTTCTTCCGGTTTGACTTTTGATGCCAACCTCTCTGACTATTCCAAACTGGTGCTCGTGGCTACCATGTACATGGGCCGCGTTGGCGTGTTGCTGCTGGTGGGAGCCTTCCTTGGCGACCCTAAACCCACCTTTGTTCGGTTTCCAGAGGAAAACTTACTCGTGGGCTAGGGGGAGCCAATTAAAAATTCAAAGTGAAAACCACCAAGCCGGATGCTCCATCCTGAGTTCAGTTTACCCGAAACGCTGCGATCGCCCTAACCGGCAATAGGCCGCAGGCAAAATCTCCACACGCTAGTTCAGACCCCTATCCCCGCCCGTGATCGTGATTGGACTAGGGCTGCTGGACACAGTGGGCATCCAATACCTTGAGTGTGGGTGTTTGAAAAACAGTGCAGCGGGGAATTGCCAATTCCAACACGGACTTTTGCGGCGATCGCGCCCGTTCACTGGCTTCTGTTACAGCGGGTTGGTACTGTTGCAGCCAATCCTTATCTTGGAGGTAGTCGGGCTGAAAGGCCGCAGCATCCAGCAGCCAAAAGGTGATGCGATACTGCTGTGTAAAGCGACGAACAGTAGCGAGATCAGGGCTGTAGTGGGCTTGGAGTTGGGCGATCGCCCGTTCGCGAAACTGCCGATAATAGCCAATATGGTAGGGAATAGCATATTCTCGGCCAGCCAGGATTGATCGCTGGGCAAAGGTCGGCAGATTGTTAGCTTCTGGTGATAGGGAGGCAATCACCGTGTTGGGCGGCTGTTGGGCAAAAAATTTGTACAGCGCCGGTTGCTGGCCCACGATATAGCCTTTGAACACGTAGGTGGGCACAAACCCCTGCAATAAGGGATTGCCATTCAGTCGCACGGTGAGGGGATAGAGGGCCAGGACTAAAGCCAGCACTGAAGCGATCGCGATCACCACGATCCGACGCTGGGGCAGACCCATGACCCAAAGGCGCAGGCCGTCTAGCAGGAGAGTCAAGGCAATGCCAGCGGCGATCGCCAGCAGGATCCGAAAGCTGTGCTGGGTGTAGCGACTGGGATGGTGCAGCCGAAAGATCAGCAGATGGGCCGCCCCAAACAGGCCCACGGAAGCCAGCAGGATCAAAGGCAAGATGCGCCAACCAGGGGTAATTTGCTGCCCTAACGGGAATTGTCGAGGAGAGCGGCAGAGCCACGGCAGCAGTAGACCCACCCAAATGAGTGGCGGCTTCAGCAATTGTTCGGGGTGGGGGAAAAGACCACTGCGTCCGGCAATCGTCCAAAACTGTAGGGCATCGCTGCTAAAAAAACTGCCCCGACCTGTACCCCAGAACTCGGGCATTTGGCGGGCTTGGGCCGCTTTGATCGCGGGTCCAAATTCGGTTCCGCCCCACAGGAAGTAAATACCGAGCACCAAGGTAGCGACAGCCAAACCGAACCCAGAAAATCGATAATCTCGGGGCTGGGAGGATAGGCGGGGCACTGGCCCGCGCCACTCCACTAAGGACAGCAGCAGCATGCCAACCGAGATGAACATAATCTGCGGATAAAACAAACCTTGAAGGGCGATCGCTCCGACACAGGGCCACAGCGATCGCCGCAAAAAGTAATGCAAAAATGCCAAAAACAACGGATATAAAAATGCTCTCGGAGTTGCTGACCATAAATCATCCGCCATGATTAGATTTTGATTGAGCAGCAGACTGGCGAGAAACCCAGCGAATGGTACGGGTAAAACCTGGACTGTGACACTAAAGCAATACGCCGTGGTGATCAGTGCTAGAAAAATTGGCAAAACCTTTGCCACAGTCAAGGGATGCCATCCCAACAGAGAAAGAGTATGGTATACGGCCTTGTAGCCCATCGGTGCAACAGATTGAAAATAATCCGCAATTAAATCCTGCGGGAACAGTTCCGGATTCAGCGATCGCTCTAACCAAAACACATGCTGTCGTGCATCATCCTGCACCACATAGGCACTACTAAAGACAATCCGTAGGGCCAGCAACCCAAACGTTATGGAACAAATTAGACTCAAGCAGAACCAGAAGCGGGTGCGGGCTGGGGACGCGGGACGAACAAGAAAGGTCACCATGGAAAACTGCTGGCTGTATAGGACGAATGTATTGTATATCCTCCAGCTTTGGGATATCACGCCCACTTCGCGCTGCCACCCTCGCGCCGCCTAACGGTGCATAACGCTATCCTCGCAGCGCGTGGTGCTGTCTAGACCGCTAAAATCCAAAATCTAATCCAAAATCTAAAATCTAAAATCCTTCTAAGGTCTTACCGGAAATCGCCGTCCGCCATACTACGGTGGGCATGGTTCTCCTCAAAGTTCCCTTCACACAGTTCCCTTCACAAATCCAGCGGCAGGCCACACCCATGACGACAAATCCGACGAAAACGCAGCATATTGAAGTGCTATCAGACACCGCTGCCGTAGTGCAACGGGCCTTGGAGTTGGTCTTAGAGCAGGTACAGACAGCAATCGCCCAGCGGGGACTCTGTACGCTAGTCCTAGCGGGGGGCAGCACGCCCAAGCCCCTCTACGAAAAGCTAGCGGCAGAGAATCTGTCCTGGGACAAAATTCACATTTTCTGGGGTGACGAGCGCTATGTTCCCGTTGGCCACCCCGACAGCAACGAGGGGATGGCCCGCAAAGCGTGGCTTGATCACGTTGCGATCCCGCCGGAGAATATTCACGCCATGCCCACCCAGGCAGAAAGCCCCGCCGAGGCTGCCGCCCAACATGACGCGGAACTCCGAGACTTTTTTCAGCTTACGGCGGCGCAGGTTGCCGCCGGAGAGTTTCCCGCCTTTGATGTGATTCTGCTGGGCATGGGAGATGACGGACATACGGCGTCCCTGTTCCCCCATACCGCCGCGCTCCAGGTCCGCGATCGCCTTGTCACCCTAGGCAATAAAGACGGCGCTCCTCGCCTCACCTTTACCGTCCCCCTGATTAACCAGGCGCGCTGTGTGATGTTCCTAGTTGCCGGTGCTAACAAGCGCCCTGCCCTGGCCCAAGTCTTTTCAGCGGAGTGTGACACGCAGCAGTATCCTTCAGGGCAAATCGCTCCTGTCGGCGAATTATGGTGGCTTCTGGATCAAGCCGCCGGAGCAGAAATGGCTTAGGGCTATTCTCAAAAAATAGTATGCCCGCTGGCTGAGCGGAGTCGAAGCCAGCGGCAGATGGCTCACCTTACCCTAAAATTGCTACTGGGCTTTAACCTCAGCGGCATGAACCTTCGAGATTTGGGCCACTTTTTGGGAAATTTCTGGATTGTACAGGCGCAGATAGTTCCAATAGTTACCAAACACCGATTTCACATAGCCCTGGGTCTCATCGTAGGGAATTGCCTCCACAAAGGCATCGGCATCGGCAGATTTGTTTTTGTCCACCCATCCCCCCACCGCACCGGGGCCCGCATTATAACTCGCCACCGCCAGCATGGAATTGCCGTTGAATTCTGCATGGGTGTGGTCTAGGTACCACGTGCCCAGTTTAATGCTGTCCTCCGGATCATCGAGCTTGTATTTTTTGAGCTTGATGTTACTGGCAATAAAGGTAGCGGTATCGGGCATCACCTGCATCAGGCCCACGGCTCCAGCACTGGACCGAATCTTGGGCATAAAGCG
Source organism: uncultured cyanobacterium (assembly GCA_963766075.1). GTDB lineage: Bacteria > Cyanobacteriota > Cyanobacteriia > Leptolyngbyales > Leptolyngbyaceae > CAVYAN01. The sequence goes on from CAVYAN010000017.1 coordinate 82,457, forward strand.
CGATTCTTGGCGAATTAAGGCCGTGACCAGGAGGGGATTCAACTGCCGCTGCTGGGACCACGTTTGAATAGGGTCGAGGAACGGGAAGGGATAGAGCGTATACCAGTAGGCCGCCTGCTGCTTCAGGGCCTGGAACTGGGCCTGTTCAGCAGGATTTTCTCGCTGGTTGAGGAAAGACACCATAAACATCCCGTCCAGATAGTCACCGACGGCAATCCGCAGCATGCCATCGGTGAATTGTTCCGCGACCGTGGGTTGCATCCGATTGGTAAATTCCGTTTGCCAGAGTTGCCAAGCGGCTTGGTCCTGCCCCAGTTGGTAGAGTTCCTGGAGGGCCGAGGAGCCTGCGGGCAATTTGGGGCGCTGATTAGGACTGGCGACGCGGGGACTCAACTGTCGCAGGGTGTCAAAGTCGCCGACGTTCCAGCCTAGGAGGGAGGCCGATCGCCACGCATAGTAGGAGTCGGGATATCGACTAATGACCGATTGAAAGGTTTCCCCCGCGACCTTTGACTGATTCATTTGGGCCGACCACTTGCCCGCCCAAAACAGGGCTTGGGGCGCAAGTTCACTGTCCGGGTTTTGATTGGCAATGCGTCTAGACCAGACCAAAGCGTTCTGAATATCGTTGGCTTTGGCACGTTCTCGGGCCTGCTCCCAAGCCACTTGAGCCGCCGCTTCCGATTTCGGGTATTGGGCCAGCAGCGTTTTCTGGACTTGGAGCACTGCCGTAGCATTGGTTTTGGCCAACAGCTTGGCTTTTTCTAATAGAGCTTCTGGGGCGCGGGCGGGGAAGCGAGCGATCGCCTGATCAGCATAGGCGATCGCCAACTCGGGCCGTGCAATGCGGGACAACCGGATCAAGGTTTGACCTGCTTCTTCTGAATCCGGAAAAGCGGCCAGCACCTTTTCGTAGGCGAGAAATGCCCCGTCTTTACCGCCCAGTTGCAGCCCGCGCGCGGTGCGATAGAGGTTGCGCGGCGTGCGTGGGGCACGGGCATAGGCGGTTCCGGCATTGCCGTAGTCCTGTTTTTCCCAATAGCCAAAGCCAATTGCTTCCCAGTCCTCCGGCTTTAACTGGGCGGCGTACTGGCCCGTCAGGGTGGCAAGGATCTCGCCGTAATTATCCAGGTACAGGCCATAGCGAGCCAGCACGAGTAGTAGCTGCGGCTGTTTGGGATTTTGTTTCAGGCGTTTTTGCACCAAGTCGAGCACGCGGGGATGGGCGGGGAATTGCGCGATCGCCCGATCCCCGGCCTGGGGATCCTCGGCACTCAACTCCACTAGGGCCTCGGCGGTGGCGGCCTCGCGGGGATACTGCTGCACAGCCACTTGCCAGGTTTGCTGAGCTTTGGCGCGATCGCCGGTTTGCTCGTGGGCCTGTCCTTGCTTAATCAACACCGTGGCGGCCAGTTGAGGATACTGCGTCTCCAAGCCCTTGAGCGTCTCCAGGGCCTGTTTCGCCTGCCCCTGCTGCATCAGATTCGTGGCCAGCAAAAAGCGAGCGCGATTACCGTTAAGCGAAGGCTGCCCCTGGGCGATCGCGGCCAGCTTGGCCACCTTTTGACCGGGGGGGAGAGAAGGCTGGGTTGTGATTGCACGCAATTGGGCAATGTCAGCATCACCGCTGGTCCGCTGGCCGGGAGCGGCACTCCACTGGCTTACAAAATCCTGGAAATAGGTAAACCCAACGCCTAGGGCTAGGGCACACAGCCCAGAGCCAGCGGCGATCGCAATCTGGATTTTACGCTGCTTCAGCATAGGTCCTCGCTGAAACCTAGGTAATTCTTCCGGCTACTCTAGCATTTATACAGAGAAGCGTACCCCAAAAATGTAAAGGAATCATGACTCACGCTATACCCCCCGCTATCTGGTGCTCCAGTCCGGGAATCTGGCACTCACCCCGGCCCCAACCGATACCAGGTAAGGTTGCCCTAGTCAGTAGAGTACGCGATATGAACCGTCAGCTCAAAACGCTATTTCTTCTGGGTTGGCGGTGATTAACGTATTCTACGATACCCAGACAGTCAGGGTTTCAGTCATTGCGACAGGGCGGCATTGTATCCCTCAACACGTTTTCATCAAGAATCTAGAAAAGTAATCACGTCATAAAGTTGGTGTAAACCTCTACTAAATCTAAAAGACGGAATGTCCGGAAATTCACATAATGGATCTGTAAGATAGTGAGTGCAAGAGTGACACACTTGCGTAGATTCCGCCCCCACTTCTGTGCGTTTAATGATTATTGAGGTAGCAAAAGACTATACTTTACGTGGATTACTGCTAGACAGTAGCCCATGTGAAAAGCATCTTTTGTGTTTCTTCATACAATTTGAGGCCTAAATAGTACCTCAGTAATACTGAATCTTGTCCGCTTAGAAAACTTCAGCTTCAGAAGACTTTGCATAAAGTTAAGTCTTTCAGATTTGTTCGTAGCCTCCAGGCTTAAACAGGGTGAGGAAGGTCTATTTTCTATGAACCCACGGCAATCGTGCAGTTGGCATGGCGAAGAAAGACCGAAGAAATTCCAGAGAGATTTCAGAAAAATATTCGTTGCCTCTTTAGCTTGAAGCACAGCGTTAATTATGAAAATTGTCTTTGTATTGCCTGATATTTATGCACTGACCGGTGGGAATCGCGTGATCTCAACTTATGCGGAGCGTTTATCCCGGCGGGGACATGACGTTGTCGTGATTTCGCCGCCCCCCACCCCACCAAGTTTGAGGAAGCAGTTTCGCTCTTTGATCAAAGGCGATGGATGGATAGTCACGCCCTCGCGTTCATCATCTCACTTCTTTAGCCAAACCGGTGCAACCCAGAAGGTGCTGCGGCGATCTCGCCCCGTGAGTGACTTTGACGTACCGGATGCCGATATTGTGATTGCCACATGGTGGGAGACTGCCGAGTGGGTGGCCAAGTTCTCCCCATCGAAAGGGGCGAAGGTTTACTTTGTCCAGGGATACGAAGTATTTGACCACCAGCCAAAACTCCGGGTGGAAAGCACCTATACCCTGCCATTTTATAAAATCACCATTTCTCAATGGCTGCTGGATATTATGAAGGGGCGCTACGGTGCCTCTGATATTTCTATGGTGTCCAACGGGGTTGACACCAATCTATTTCAAGGGCCTGTCCGGACTAAACAGGCTGTGCCGACCGTGGGACTAGTCTATACTCAGCAACATTGCAAGGGCACTGATATTAGCTTGAAGGCCTATAATCTGGCAGCCCAGCAGATTCCGGAACTGCGACTGGTAACATTTGGCCGGAAGATAGCGCCTACATTACCATTACCGTCTGGGGCTGAATATGTGGAGCTCCCAGCCCAAAACCAGTTGAAAGACCTCTATGGCAAGTGTGATGCATGGTTGGTGGGTAGCCGAGAAGAGGGGTTTGGCCTGCCAATTCTAGAGGCTATGGCCTGCCGAACTCCTGTCATCAGCACTCCTGCGGGTGCCGCCCCGGAAATTCTGTCGCTGGGGGGGGCATACGCATTCCGGCAGAAGATCCTAAGGCAATGGCGGCGGCGATCACCCAAATTTGTCAGATGCCTGAAGCTGAGTGGCAGCAACTCTCCCAGCGAGCCTATGCCACAGCAACCAGCTATAACTGGGAGAAGGCTACCGATTTATTTGAGGCTGCGTTAGAAAGGGCCGTGGAATGTTCTCGAGCCCGCCGCTCAGGTCGCGCCTCTGCAGCCCTAGTTTAATCGGGCCTTTATCGATCGGTGGATTAACAGTATGTCTATGAGCAATGTGTATGAGAACCTGGATACAATCTTGGCATCAATCCCGCATCAAACAACTGGCAAAACGGTCCAACTTAAATCAACTCAAACGTTCTGCGGTGGTGTTCTCCCCCCACCAAGACGATGAAGTTCTGGGCTGTGGCGGCACCTTGCTTCATAAACAGCAGGCCGGAGCTGCGATTAAGATTGTCTTTATGACGGATGGGTCTGAGTCTCACAGTCAGCTAATATCACCAGAGACTTTAGCAAATTTACGTCAAAAGGAAGCGATCGCAGCGGCACAACACATTGGACTCAGCCAGAGCGACGTGCTATTCCTGGGTCTGAAGGATGGGCAACTGTCTAATCGGTCAAATCAGATAATGGCCATAGAACAAGTCACTGCTATCCTCCATCAGCATCAACCGGAAGAGATTTACATTCCTTACTATTTAGAGCCACACCCAGATCATGTGGCGACCCACACCGCAGTCATGGGTGCTTTGCAAAATTACGGGCGATCGGTGATGGTCTACGAGTATCCCGTGTGGTTCTGGAATTGTTGGCCGTGGGTGCGTTTTACCAGTCGAGATTGGCGGGATTACGTGAACCAACTGAAATGGGTGGTGAAGTCTAATCTCAGATTGACCCAGGATTTTCACCATGTGGTCTATATCGCTGACGTGCTGAAGGATAAGCGGACGGCCCTAGAGCAGCACCAATCGCAGGTCCAGCGCCTCCTCCCCCAGCCCGAATGGGTTGTCCTAGAGGACATGGCAGAAGGAGATTTCCTCCGGTGTCTTTTCCAAAACCACGAAATTTTTTATGGACATAGGTTTCCCCAGAATCATTCCTAACCATAAATTTCCAAAAATAAAAAATGGTGCAAGCTAAGCCTTTGTATCGAGTCTTCTAGCTTCGTCCCGCTACAGCACTCGATACGCATGGTCTCTAACTTGCACCCTAAGCAATCGTCCCAGTAGGGGACAATCCAAGTCGTGTCCCTAGCCCGCTACGGTAATCTTCCCTGCCATGCCTGCGCCTTGGTGGGGAGCACAAAAGAAGCTGTAGTCGCCTGCAGGAGCATCCTTGGGAAAGGTAACATCAAAGGTTTGCCCGTCCATAGCCATTTGGGGATGGGAGAGGGACTTGGCCAAAGCCTTGTCCGCACCGGGAACCAGCTTGGCGTTGAAGATTACGTTGTGGGGTGGCACTTTGTTGATCACAAACTGCACCGTATCACCGGGTTTAACGGTGACATTGGCCGGTTCAAACACTAACATGCCGCTGTCGCTGCCCATTTTGATGGAAACCGTGGCGGCTTCAGCCGGAGCGACGGCCAGGGTCAGGCTACCGATAACCAGCAGGACAGCCGCCAGAGTAACCAAAAGACGTTTTGCGATGGAAGAAATCATGGATTTACAGTGTCCTTAAACGATGAAATGGCGTTGTGTACACATTTGTTCTCATTTTAGACTAGTTTGACGTTCTGTAAAACAATCAGAAAGGCGGATGGGGTAGGGATTACGGGGTTCACAATTTTGCCGTGCCCCAGCCCGGAGCGATTTCTGCCGATCGCAGCACAAATGCCGCTAATTTCTCCACTTCTGGGTCGGGTAGCCAACTTGCAGGAATCTCTCGGCAGGAAATAGCACTGTCCCGGCCATCATAGGTGCGGGGTTGACGAAAGAAGCGAACCAGTCCCACAATGCTGTCACGGCGCGGGGTGGCTGCCCGAAGATCGGCCAAGGACAGGCTGACATTGGGTTCTAGTAGGGTGATACCACCAACATGGCAACTGAGGCAGTTTGCCTCGAATACCTGTTTTCCGGTACTGAGGTCGGTGGCAGAGAAGGTTTGCTGATGACCCTCGGCATCCTGGGTCAGATCGACGGTATCGGTGACTTTGAGGTAGCGGGAGATATAGGCATCGATCGCAGCATGGGCCGGCAGGGTCCAAAGCAGCCATTGCAGGGTGAGCAGGCACAGCAGGAGCAACAGTCGAGGGCGTGGCAGCATGGCACGGCGGGAGGATGGGACTGGGGGGCCGAGAAGGGGGGCGACGGCAGGAGGCAGAATAGAACAAACTCCCCACCATCTATCACGATAGCGGGGAGCTGAATCAACGCGCGCTAAGAGAAACGGGGATTTAATAGTAAATCTTGCCGCCGCCCCACTTGTCGCCCACAATCTTGGGCTGAAGCAGAACATGGCCCGCGATCGCCACCAGATCTTCCTTGGTCAGATTTTTCATTTCCGGGAAAGTGTCCTTGCTCTTGAGGCTGGGATGCACTTCAGCGATTGAGATTTCACCGTCATAGCTGGTGGGGTCTTGCATGTAATCCACCAGGGCGGCGATGTTATTGCGCGGTGGCGTCGCTAAGGACAGCGATTCGGGATCTAAACCCACGTTCGGGTCGGTTTTGGTGACCCCCCCCGCGTGGCATTGCGCACAGGCATACTGGAATAAGCGCTTGCCTTCTTTAACTTGTTTCAGGTTGAGAGTAATGGTCGCGCCATCGGCGGTACTGGGGACGGTGCGGATGGTAGCGTCCAGTTCAGCAGCGGTCACGCTGCCCACAAATGTCTGAAACGCGAAGAATACAGTGGCTACTGCCAGCCAAATGTATCTTTTAAGCATGGTTCTCCTTCGTGTGGCTCAGTAGGGGATTGTTAATAATGACGGGGGAGACTCAACCCGGTTTTTCTAATCCGGCTTTTCTAAAAACTTGGTTTAAAAAACCATTGGGATATTCACCCCAGCAGATTGAGTCGGTTCAATATGAATATCATGCCATTGCGCGGTCCCTTTCCCAAGCAGAAGCCGGGAGATTCATGGGCGGGGGATAATAAATTTTGTGCCTTGGTCCAGGGCGTGTGAGATACCTGGTGAGCACAGAACGACCGCAGAATGGCGGCGGCTATCCTGCGGCTTCTATGAGCCCCGTCGAGATCCCGTGGGTAGGGGGCTATTGAGCGTCGGGGGCGATCGCCGAAAAGGGTCGTGCGGCCAGATGATGATTGGCGGGATGATCGGCGGGACTCAGGCGGGCGGGCAGCGTCGCGGGCCGATGCAGTCGAATTAGTTTAGCTAGGGTGGCTTTCAATTCCGTGCGGGGGATAATTTCATCAACGAAGCCGTGGGCTAGAGAGTATTCAGCCGTTTGAAAGTCATTGGGGAGTTTTTCCCGCACGGTTTGTTCAATCACGCGCCGCCCCGTGAACCCAATGGTGGCCTTGGGCTCTGCCAAAATCAGGTCGCCCAGCATGGCAAAGCTGGCAATCACCCCACCCGTGGTGGGATGGGTGAGGATGGGAATGTACAGCAAGCGGTGATCGCGATGGCGTTCTAGCGCGGCGGAAATTTTCGCCATTTGCATCAAGCTCAGCATGCCCTCCTGCATTCTGGCTCCCCCGGAGGCGCAGACGATGAAGACGGGTAAGCGTTCGCGGGTGCCCCGTTCGATCAGGCGGGTCAGTTTTTCACCCACGACGGACCCCATACTACCGCCCATGAAGCGGAAGTCCATGACCCCAAAGGCGACGGGTAAACCTTCGATTTGTCCGATACCCGTTTGGACCGCATCTAAGATTTTCAGTTTGTCTTGGGTTTCCCGCAGGCGATCGCTGTAGGCTTTTCGATCTTTGAACTGGAGGGGGTCGGTGGCATGGAGAGTTTCGTCCATGGGGAGCCAGGTGTTGGCGTCGATCACCTGGCGGATCCGCTCGTGGCTATCGACCCGAATATGGTGGCCACATTCCGGACATACCATTTGGTTAGCGCGGAGGTCCTTGGTATAGGTCAGGGCGCTACACTCGCCGCACTTGGACCAGAGGCCATCGGCAATTTCCCGCTCTTGTTGATCTTTGCTGATTGGATCTGTGTTTTTCTGGCGGTTAGCGAACCAATCAAATAAAGACATGGCGGTAGGGGCCTAGCGAAGTGCTGAATGATTATATCAAGTTCCTCTGGACACTTTTCTGGCCGTCTTACTTTGGCCATGATCCAGGGATCGCTATGATTTTGGCAGAGGGGAGGGCCGGGGAGCAGACGGCAGAGGGATGGAGGGGGGCGTTATAATAAATTTACGTAAAGAGTGGTAAAGAGTGGTCCGCCTCAAGTTGTCAAATTGATTGGCGTTTTCAACCGCGCCGCGCGATCGCCTCCTCTCAAGTTCACATCCCTCATACCTTCCCTTAAGATTTATATCCAACATGATCTTGCTATCCCCTACCCTCCTGCCCACTCTATCCGCGTTTCCGACCTACACCACCCGCACCACGACCCTCGATGCATCCTGGTCATCCCCCCTGTCCACTCTGCTGGGTTTGGGGCGCGCCGCCGGGGCGGATTTTGTTGAATTTTTTCTAGAGCGCGTCAACTACATCAGCGCCATGGCCGAGCAGGATGCCATCACCAGCATTTCACCCCGCCTATCAACGGGCGCGGGCATTCGCGTGTTTCGTGGCGCTGTAGACTGCTATGTCAGCACCAATGACTTGACCTTTACCGGTTTGAAAGCCGCCTTAGAAAAGGCGCTGTCCATCCTGGGCTTGCACTTGCCTTCTGCTGTTTCCTATATTCCGGAAATCAATCTGGAACCCCTCCGGGACTACGCCAGTCTGCGCGGTAAAGAATCCTGGCTCAGCGAGTCCAGTCCCATGCAGGAAATGGGCGATGTCCTCCTCAGCGCCAATGCACAACTGGCCAAACAGGCCACCCACATTCAATCCCGCAAGGCAATCTATTTTCGCGATTGGCAAGAAGTGTTGGTCGCCGCCAGTGACGGCACCTTTGCCCGGGACATTCGCCTCACCCAGTCCGTGGGCTTTAGCCTGCTGTGCGCCGACGGCGAACATCGGTCTTCCATTGGCCAGCGGGAAGGTAACACCGGCGATCCGAGCTTCCTACGCAATTGGAACGCTGAAAAAACCGCTGCTGACCTCGCCGAGTCGGCGGGCAAAATGCTGTACGCCGATTATGTGGAGTCGGGCAACTATCCCATTGTGATGGCCAACAAATTTGGCGGGGTGATTTTCCACGAAGCCTGCGGCCATTTGCTGGAAACAACCCAAATCGAAAAACGGACGACGCCGTTTATGGAGAAGAAAGGCGAAAAAATCGCCAACGAGAATTTGACTGCTTGGGATGAAGGGCTGACCAGCGATGCCTTCGGCACCATTGATATGGACGATGAAGGCATGCCCGCCCAACGCACGCTGTTGATTGAAAATGGCATTTTGAAGAATTTCATTAGCGATCGCGCCGGTTTTGTGCGCACGGGCCATCCCCGCACGGGCAGTGGCCGTCGCCAAAACTACACCTATGCCGCCGCCTCGCGGATGCGGAATACCTACATTGCCCCCGGCAATTTCTCCCTGGATGATATCTTCGCCTCCATCGACAAAGGCATTTACTGCAAGAAAATGGGGGGTGGCAGTGTCGGAGCCACAGGCCAGTTCAACTTCTCGGTTGATGAAGCCTACTTAATCGAAAAGGGCAAAGTCACCAAGCCTCTGAAGGGAGCCACCTTGATCGGCGATGCCCAGGAAATCATGAACAAAATTTCTATGTGTTCCCAGGACTTGGATCTCGCCGCTGGATTCTGTGGCTCCGTCAGCGGCAGCGTTTACGTCACCGTGGGCCAGCCCCACCTGAAGGTGGATGGCATTACGGTCGGTGGACGCTAGGCAATCGCGGCCTACTCCTATAGCCAACAAAATGCAAAATCCTTCACCATCAGCCTGTTGCGGGCTGTGCATCGGTGTTCTATGAGTGCCGTCATGTACTGGCCGTCAATCTTAGCGCAAGCAACTTAGCACAGCCAACTGAGTGCGACCCAAAATCCAAAATCCTCTAGCAAAGCGGCACTTAGCGCTATCTAAAACTCCTATGACTAGCATCACTGAATTAGCCACACAGGTTCAATCCGCTGCAACGCGTCTCAATGTCAAAAAATATGACATTTATGGGGCGACTATTGATGAAACGACCGCCAAAGTAGACCAGGGTAAGCCCGACCAAGTCAAAGCCTCTAATCGTTCCAGTGTCACTGTCCGGGTCTGGAATGATCACAACACGATGGGTATTACTTCGACCACCGATGTCGATCCCATTGGCCTGGAGCTTGCCTTAAAAACCGCTTACGAAGCCAGTTTCTTTGGCGTGAAGGAAAATGTGCCGGACTTTAGCCCTGCGGCCACAGATCCCCTAGCCCAGGAACTCCATGCAAAAGCCCCGCAAGCGCCTGTGTCTGTGCTGTTGGAGAAGCTGATCGCGGCGGAACAGGCATTGCTCAACGCGCACCCCGCGATCGCCTCTGTTCCCTACAACGGCATTGCCCAGCGGGATGTGGATCATTTTTACCTCAATAGTGCAGGCTCTCTGCGGGTAGAAGCCTCTTCCACCGCTTCGCTGTATCTATACACCAAAACCGAGGAAGCCGACAGAAAGCCCCGCAGTGCTGGAGCCTTCCGCGTGAGTCGCGGCCTAGAAGCCCTCGACATTGCCGGGTGCTTACAGGAATCGGCTGAAAAAACCATCAGCCACCTCAATTACGAAAAAATTACGACTGGAAAGTATCGCGTGGTGTTCTCTCCGGAAGCCTTTCTGAGTTTGCTGGGGGCGTTCTCGAATATGTTCAATGCCCAGAGCATTTTGGATAATCAGAGTTTGTCTACGGTGGATTCTTTAGGAGAGGCGATCGCATCCCCTCTCCTCTCCGTGGCCGACGATGCTCTGCACCCTAGCAATATTGGCATTACCACCTTTGATGGCGAAGGCACCCCCACCGGACGGGTTTCCCTGATCACTGAAGGCGTGCTGACCCACTTCTTGCACAGTGCGGGCACCGCCAAACGCCTGAACACACAGCCCACGGGACATGCCAATATGGGAGCCAAGGTCACCGTCAGCCCCCATTTCTACCATGTCTTTCCGGGACAAGCCCCAACGGCAACCTACAGCCTAGAAAACGCGGAAAATGTAGTGCTAATCGACGATTTGCAAGCACTCCACGCAGGGGTGCAGGCCCTGCAAGGATCGTTTTCCCTGCCCTTTGATGGTTGGTTGGTCAATAAGGGCAAACGCACCAGCATTGAATCCGCTACGGTGGCGGGCGATTTCCGTGAGGTGTTGAAGTCAATTATCTACGTTGAACCAGAGGCCCATCTCACTCCGGGCGGTATTTGTCCCTATGTGTGGATTAATGAATTGTCCATTACGGGTGAATAAGGCGATTTCCGACAAATAATATCCCTGCTGCTGGCTGAGCGGAGCCGAAGCCAGCAAGAGATTGCTCCCTTCGACTTCGCTCAGGGAGCGATTTTTCGCGGGCTGAGCAGAGCCGTAGTTCACTTCCCGCAGGGTAGCCAGCGGGTATACTATTGGTCGAAAACTATTGGTCGAAAATCGCCCTAGACTTCGGCTTGGCGTTGATCGACTTGCAATTGATCAATCAATTGAGTCAGTTCTCGAGAGTCTGCGTGGTAAACATTGCCGCAAAATTCACAAATCGCTTCGGCCCCATTGTCCTCGATAATCATGCTGGACAGTTCGTCAATGCTGAATAACCGAAGAGCGCTGAGGGCACGTTCGCGGGAACAATGGCAGTGAAATCGCAGCAACTGGACCTCTGGCATGATCTGCAAATCGAGATCACCCAGTAGATTGATAAAAATGTCTGTCAGAGAGTTGCCCGCTTTGAGCAAAGCCGTAAACCCTGACAGAGAAGCGATGCGGGATTCTAACAGAGCCACCAAGGGCTCATTATTAGCCGCTTGGGGCAGAATTTGAATCAGCAATCCGCCCGCTGCAGTAACGCCGCTAGTGTCGATAAACTCGCCCAAAATCAACGCCGAAGGCGTTTGTTCGGAAGTAGCCAGATAGTGGGCAATATCCTCGCCAATTTCTCCCGACACAATTTCTACCGTGCTGGAATAGGGATAGCCATAGCCCACATCCCGCACGACGTAGACATAGCCCTCGCGACCCACGGCCGTGCCAACATCTAACCTGCCGTCGCGATTCGGCAGTAGTTCCAAGGCAGGATGGCCGACATAACCGCGCACACTGCCGTCGAGCCCCGCATCCACCATGACTCCAGCGAGTGGACCATCGCCCTTCATCCGCAGGTTAACCCGCGATTGCGATCGCTTCATGTTGGATGCCAGCAGCAGGCCCGCTGTCATGGTGCGTCCCAGGGCGGCGGTGGCCACATAGGAAAGCTGGTGACGTTGGCGGGCTTCCTCTGTGAGGCGGGTGGTGATGGCACCCACGACCCGAATCCCGCCATTGGCGGCGGTTGCCCGAATTAACTGGTCTGCCATGCCCTAGTCCTAACGTTTCTTTACAATTTTTTCTATTCTACAGGGCAGGGGTGAGCGGTAGGAGAATTTGTCCCGGGGGCATCGGGAATGATGGGGTGCGAAAGCGATCGCGGCCTATAGATTCGGTCTGGGCAGAATCCGCAGAAACTTAACCAGTTGCCCGGTGATTTCTAGCCCGATCAGGTATTGATCAAGGGTGAAGCGGTAGAAAATACTATTCGCGCTGAGCTGCTGGAATTCCGGCAGATCGTGCAGGGGATGAACGCTATAGAAATCCTCGAAAATGAAGCGGAGCACTTGGTGGCGGGCATCGGCCTCCAACCCTTCAATGTCCAGCAAAAAGGATCGGGCGTAGCGGACTTCTAAGCCGGCAGGAATGCGAGTTTTGGGACAGGGCAGGGATGGCATGGCAATCGGGCAAAGGAATCGAGGGCACTAAAGCAGAGAAAGGAACCGGAGGGCTTCATCCCGGGTCAGGGTATCGCCGGGATTGCGCAATCGCTGACCCTCCTGAATGGCTTGCAAGAGATAGAAGTTGTAGTAAATATCAGTCAGAACGGTTCCGAGGCTTTTCAGTTCCTCTTCGGGCAGTTGATCAATCAAACGGTGGAGACGATTTCTCAGAAAATCCATCGGCGGTTCTCCCAGGGATGTACGCAGCCCAGATAGCTCACACAAGCTAGGGTTCCCAGAATTTTATCGGAGACGACTGTCTGTCGGAGATGACTGGCTGTTGGAGATGGCTGGCTGTCGGAGATAACGGGCTGGAGTCTGGAGAATCTCGCTACAGTCAGAAGCCCCCAGGTGGGGTAGGATGCAGGAGCTGAAGAAGAATTAAAAATTAAAAATGGGGAACCCGTGGGGGGAGGCATTTTTAATTGTTATGACAATGGATTGCAGTTGGCATGTTTAACGTTGATTACCTGATTTTTACGGCGATCTATGCGCTATTTAGCCTGGGATTAAACCTGCAATGGGGGTTTACGGGGCTGATTAATTTTGGGCATGGGGCATTTATGGCGGTGGGGGCCTACACCACGGTTTTACTGAGTATTCGAGGGGTGCCTCTGGGGTTGGCCGCGCTGGCGGGGGGAGCGATCGCAGCGGGTTTAGGGTTGTTGATTGGTCTGAGCACCCTGCGCCTGCGGGAGGACTATCTTTCGATTGTGACGGTGGGTGTTGCGGAGGTGGTTCGGTTAATTGCCTCGAATGAAGAATGGCTAACCCAAGGCACCTTTGGCATTCAAAGGTTTCCTTTGCCCCTCGAAGCCTTTCGTCCGACACTGTTTAGCAAGCTGGTGATGGTGGCAATTGTGTCGGGGATTGTGGGCATTGTCTACTGGCGGCTGGGCCAATGGTTGCGGCAGCGGATTCAAGCCGGTCCGGGTCTGTTTCGGGATCTGCGGTTGGGCTGTGCGATCGCCTTTGCGGGGTTGGGGCTGTGGCTCTATGGAGTATGCGTGGTGGCATTGCTCAATTTCACCGAGAATGCGGCGACCAATGGGTTGATGTTTGTTGCCATCATTGCGGTAGCGGTGACCTACTGGCGACTGGAGGTGCTGGTGCGATCGCCCTGGGGCCGCATTCTCAAAGCCATCCGAGAGGATGAAGAGGTGGCGAAGGCCCTGGGTAAGAATGTTTTTTGGTATAAGCTGCAATCTTTAATGCTGGGCGGCTTTATTGCAGGGATTGCGGGGGCGTTGTTTGCCTGGAAGCTGAGTTCTGTTTATCCGGACACCTTTGGTCCATTGATTACGTTTTACGCCTGGACCGTGGTGGTGATGGGCGGGGCGGGCAGCAATGCGGGCACGATTGTGGGGGCGATGATTTTTTGGGGGTATTTTACCGTGTCGCGGTTTGCGTTACCGGCGATCGCCCCGACGCTGCATGCGGTGATTCCGTTGATTCCGGAACGGTTAGATGATGCCCGTTTGGGGGCTTTTCGCCTGATGCTGATTGGCCTGTTGCTGGTGGTGCTGATGATGGTGCGGCCCCAGGGCATTTTGGGCAATCGGGATGAGCTAACCTTGGGCCGATGAGTCTGGGTGTGCCCCTGGGAGGCAGATCGGATATCCGGGCTGATGGGACAGCGATCCATATTCGATTTATTTCGATCTATATTGCTTCTGGTATGCAGAATTCGCGCCCAATCACGGTTGTATCATTTTGTGCCAGTCTTGTGCCAGATAATTGTTGCATTGATTAAGGAGTGGAACCGGTGAGTCATGCGATCACGCCGCTGTTAGCGGCCAATGGACTAGTGAAACAATTTGGAGCATTGACGGCGGTGGATCGGGTATCCATTGAGGTGGCTCCGGGCAGTGTGACGGGCTTGATTGGCCCAAATGGGGCGGGCAAGACGACGCTGTTTAACCTGTTATCGAGCTTTATCACGGCGGATCGGGGGCAGGTGGTGTTTGATGGGGAACCGATCGCCCATCGCCAGTGCTATCAAATTGCTCAGATGGGTATGGTGCGGACGTTTCAGGTGGCACGGGTGCTGTCGCGGCTCTCGGTGATGGAAAATATGCTGCTCGCTACCCAGAAGCAGGCGGGTGAGAATTTTTGGAATACTTGGCTGGGCGGACGGGCGATTATGCAGGAGGAACGGGAGCAACGCGATCGCGCCATGACGATTTTGGAATCCGTGGGGTTGGCCCACAAGGCCCACGACTATGCGGGGGGCCTGTCGGGGGGACAGCGCAAGCTGCTGGAAATGGGGCGGGCGTTGATGACGAATCCCAAGCTGATTTTGCTGGATGAGCCAGCCGCGGGGGTAAATCCCACGTTGATTAATCAGATTTGCGATCGCATTCAAACTTGGAACCGTGAGGGCATGACGTTTCTGATTATTGAGCACAATATGGATGTGATTATGTCCCTGTGCGATCGGGTTTGGGTGCTGGCGGATGGAAAGAATTTGGCGGTGGGTACGCCTCAGGAAATTCAAACCAATGCCCAGGTTCTAGAAGCGTACTTAGGGCAATAAGCTCACTTGGGGCAATAAAGGGTGGCAATCCTGATCCCTAGCTGCTCGCAGGCATGGGATTCTGGGCGCTGCTGCATTTGGATTTGCATATACTTTTTGAATATCAAAACCAGTTTGTTTTCCCTCTCATGGCTGCAATATCTGTTTTGGGATCTCACGCTGATCACTTTGCAAATCCAAGGAGTATCCCAGGCGTTGCGCTTTTTGGGCTAGCCCTTGTTCTGGACTGAGAACCTGCACCGTCCAATCGTCATGACACACGGCCCAATAGATTTTGTTTGATCCGGTGTTATAACCGAATACTTCGCCGCCCGGATTGAGATAGTGCACGTACAGTAAATTTTTGTCTGCGGAGTCGCTAAATGCTAGGAAGGGTTGTCTCGTCGAGCAATAGACCCAGTTAATGCTACGGTTGGTTCCGCTCTTCGATTTGGTTTCAAGTTCAACCTTGTAAAGTTGGCTGGTTACGCCTGCCAGACGATCTTGCGCAACCCGCTTTTTATTGAGCACAAAGGTTTCCCAGCAGCTCCCTTGACGGCATCCGGCATCAACGAGTTGCTTTGCCTGGGCAGAAAATGGGATCAGCACGGCGGTTAAGACCCCAAGAATGGATGCAAGCTTCAGCGATCTAAGCTGCAACGAGTAAGCTTCAACGTACTTGTCATTTTCTCAACCTTTCTGCTAGCGCTCATGCTGCTTACCCCTCCACATAATTCTAGGAAATCATCCCTGATCCGGAAAAGGCGCAGCGCTCGCCCTGAGGAGATTTCCGGTAAAGATTCTACCCTTCGACTTCGCTCAGGGTGCAAGCTGGCTTCGACTCCGCTCAGCCAGCGGGTATTTTGTTTAACAGAAATCACCTGAGTTCCGACAATGTAATGCCAACAGCGATCACGGCGCATAGGGTGGGGCGATCGTGGTTTGAGCTATTTGTCCGGTGATCTTGCAATTAGCCTGTACTTCTTGATATGACTTGATATGAATGGAGCGGGAGGCGGCATGCTCAGAGAAAGGGGGCGGCGGGCAATGCGAAACTATGGGTTGGGCCGCGGCATTCCTTTCTGGGCGATTAGAATGGGAGTAGAAGGATGCCGAGAAAAATCCGAGAACTTAAGCAACTGTTGCGACGGACGGGGTTTCAAGAATTGCCAGGGAAAGGTAGTCACACGAACTGGATACATCCGCTTTATGTCGGTAAGGTTACGGTTTCTGGAAAAGATGGTGCGGATGCCAAGCCTTATCAAGAAAAAGAAATTTTGAGTGCGATTCAGGTGGTTAAGGAGCAGCAGGATGATCTCTAGACTTAAGTATCAAATGGTGATTCAGTGGTCGGAAGCGGATGACTGCTTCTTGGTGGGGTTTCCCGATTTTCCGGGGCAGCAGTGGCGAACCCATGGGGATACCTATGAGAGTGCGGTGGCCCATGGGATTGAGGCGTTGGAATCTTTGGTAATGGCCTATGCTGCGACTCAGGAACCTTTGCCAGAACCGGATATGGTTTGCGTTGTAGCTTGAACAATTTAGGATCGCCCTGAGTTCCTGACAATCGCGCATTCACAAACTTACATAAACAGCGATCGCGGGGCTTTGGGCGGGGCGATCGCCATAGGGTAAAATTGTCGAGATTTTGTTGTGAGCAACGGTTTTTGATTTGCCGATGAGTGATTCTGATACCCAACAGCAGGCACGGATAATTCTGGATCGACTGGCATTTATGCCGTTTGATCTTTGCCAATCGCTATCGCGGGAATTTGATGCTGTGCCAGCGCGCCCTGGTTTATATGCGTTTCGGCATTGTGAGATAGGCTTGTTGTACATTGGCAAATCGAAGAACTTACGTGACCGCTTGCGAGGCGGCCACAAGGCATTTTTATGGTCATGGCTCGATAACTATGATCATCATGATGTCAGAATTGCGACTTCGGTTCTTGGGTTCTCGGCGAATCCAGCGCTATCATACGAGTTAGAAACTTTGATTCTGCAAGCCACGAAACCGCCTTACAACGTCAAAATTCCGAGGGAGGAGCTGTAATGTCGCCATTACAAATGCCGAAGTCTACGATTAATCCTCAAGAACGGCTATCGGCTGAGTCGGCTCAGCGCGTTTTGGCGGAGTTGCCAGATTGGGTGGTGGCTGCGATTGCCGATCGCGCGGCGGCCATTGAGTATCCCATTGAGGCGGTGGTGGAGATGGCAATCGCAAGTTTTTTGGATGATGAAGCGCTGGGGTTTAGTGATTGCCTGTTGGGTCAGCGGCAGCAGGCTGAAGGATAGGGACTGATGGGCGATCGCCTCTAGGCCGGATGGTAGTAAAACGCCACGCCCAGCAAAAGATAGGTCGCGAGCAGCAAGGCTCCATCCAACCAGTTAGAACGGCCTCCGGAACTGACTAGATTATTCACCGTCACCGCGATCGCCAATGCCACGACCTCAAACGGATTAAAGTTGAGGTCTAGGGGTTGGCCCCACCATTGCCCGACAAACACCAGCACCGGGGCAATAAATAGCGTAATCAGCAAGCTATCCCCTGTCACCGTTGAGACCGCCAGATCCATCTGATCCTTCAACGCAAGGCGTGTGATCGTCACATAGCCCGCTACATCACTCAGGAGTGGCAGCAGAATCACTCCGGTGAACAGGGGCGTAATGCCCAGTTGTTCGGTGGTTTCTTCCACCACCTCGACGAACAAATTCGACTCAAACCCCACCGCCGCTGAGGCGAACAGCAACACCGCTATCCACCCCCACAAGCGGCGATTGCGGTCATCCGGGGCGACGGTTTCGATCGCGCCAGAGTCTGATTCTGCGATGCCGACATCGTAAAGATAGCTGTGGGTTTTCAGCGAAAAGAGTAGTGTCAGTCCATACAGCACGATCAAGACTGTGGCTGTCGCCATGCCAATGCGATGAATGGACTGGGGGTCAACCATATTAGACGTGTAGGTGACTAGGGTGGGTAGGGCGATCGCCGTCACCGCCAGGGTCATAAACGATCCATTGACCCGCGCAAAAATTGGCTTAAACGACTGCTCTTTGTAGCGCAGTCCCCCCGTCAGCATGCCCAGGCCCAGGAGCAACAGGAGCGCTCCCAAAATACTGCCCGTAATACTGGACTTAACGATATCGACTAAGCCCGCCCGCAGTGCCACCAGCGCCAAAATCAACTCTGTGGCGTTGCCAAAGACAGCATTCACCAAGCCACCAATCGATGGCCCCGTCACCACGGCAATTTTTTCCGTGGCGGTACTGAGCACGATGGAGAGGGGAATAATGGCCAGGGCCGAGGTCACAAAAATCGTTGGCTCTCCCCATTGCTGATCCTTGGCGATCCAGGACAGAGGGCCAAACCCCAGGATCGCGGTGATGATCAATATCGGCAAGAGTCCTAACTGAGAAGTATTCATCTAGAGACGCGCCGCTGTGAGAGATTAGGCTTTTATGGAGCTGCAATTAATCGTAGGCTGGGCAAAGGGTGTCGCCTGTGCCTATCACTCCATGATGATGGGCAGGCGACGCTTTGCTCATCTTACGCTGGGTTGATGATTAATTGCGTTTATGGACGAAGAAGCGCTTTTTGTGGACGAAGAGGCTCTTTTGCGGAACTTAGCCGCTGCGCCATGGCCCGATCGCCCCTATACCTCCATCGGCAAACCGCCCGTTGCGATCGCCTGTCCGTCACTGCGTCACCGCGTCACTGCGTCACCGCCACCCGTGCCAATCCCCCGCGAGGCTACTCGAATAATCATCGGGCTGGATTTGAGGGCGATGGCTTTGCTCCACTCGCTGGCTCCGATCACATTCACTTGATGCAGCAGGTTGATCATGGCGGTGACAGCGGGGCGGGAGCCGGTGAGGGTCAGGTTCACCCAGTCGGGGTCGCGCTGGGTAAGGGTGGTAATGAAGTCGGGAGCTGCGTTTTCGCAGGCGTTACTATCACTCGCGGGTTGAGTGGTCATGGCTGGGTCTCCTTGTTTGTTTGTAGGGGAGGGAAACCCAAAAACCAAAGCCCCCCGGATGCATTGCAAGACAGGGGGGCTTGTAAGATATTACAAGTCTCCTTGCTGGCTGGTTCAGCTTGGGGATTAGCGATCGCTTAGTGTTGAGAGCACTGGGCGATCGCGTTTGAGGCTATGGCCTTTGGGCGTCTGGGCGAGTGCTAAACCTAAGCGCACTCACCTTAACGCAAGAGAATACCGAATTGCGCCGCACTTTGCAAGCCCTATTTTGAGGCGATGGGTGGTGGCGATCCCAGAGACGAGTGGGCGTTGGGTGAATGAGGCGATCGCGATGAACTCAGTGATCGGGCCGGGGACGTGGGGGGATGCCATCCGATGGGCGATGCTCTCCGAACTCTGGGGCTAAGGCAATTGCTGTTAAACTCCACTCCCCTGCGGGTAGCCAGCGAGTAGTAGAGCTTACACTGAGTCGTATAAAGAACTCGTATTTTTGTCTGCATCTAAAACTTTTCTAAAATTTTAGACCACTTTTTAGGTGCTGATCGTAGAATTTAGACGGCTGCTGAATTCGGATGATTGAGTCATTCAAAATAACCTATGCGAGGGGATTCGGATGATTGAGTCGTGCGAAGCAGTCAATTTAAGGGTGTTAGGATGACACAAGCATCCTATTTCACTGATTTCCGGTGATTAGGATGATTAAGTCAGTCCAATTACATTGTTATGCGGTAAGTCTTCGGTGGGGAAGTAGCTGAAAGCTTGCTTTTTTCCCAGAAATCAGCTTAGCCTCTAACCACAACAAAAAATCGTTTAGGTTGGGTAAAATGTTGAATATTTGATCGAGAGCAGGAGAATAGACCATTAGCGTTCCAATCGGTTTTTTTTTAACAGAGGAACATGTCAGGAAGGCTATTGAACTTCTGACTTGCCAAATTCAATCTAACTCACGCAGTCATCGCAGCTTAGATTTAGAAATTCTTAGAAGAGAAAATGCTCTTGCTGCAATTGTTTTAGAGCAGTTTTACACCAATTACGTTTGCAACGACCTCTGTTTTAATTACCCAGGCTTATTCCGTGCTACTCCTTATTCTGTGCCTAAAGGTGATGGTGGGGTACGTCAATTTCACTTTCTTGAAATTTCCCTCTGGATACTGTATTACGTTTTAGGATTTTATTTTCTTGATTTAACGCAAGCAATGCGAATTGAATTGCATTCAATTCAAGAACGTGCATCAATTTATACTTACTATGGCGCAAATATTCGTTTAGTAAATCCAACGGGAAGCCAGATCCATTATCAGGAAGATTATCAAGAATTTACAAGGAATATACGCCGAGCAGTACGTCGCCAAGTGCAAAATCATAAAGTTGCTGTTTTGCACCTAGATATTCAAGATTTTTTCCGTTCAATTGATCATTCTCGTCTCATGCAAGTTTTAGCCGATCAAGCATTACCAGCATCACGACTTCGCCTTCGTTATGACGAGCATACGCGGTTGACAATTCGGGAAATCTTATTTCTAATAATGCGGCGTTCAGAAGGTTTGCCTATATCTCAACAGAATATTGTCTCCAATCTTTTGAGCCATCTCTTTCTCTATCCACTTGACTGTTGTATACGTGAGATTCAGATGGAGATTAATACATCTCTTACTTTTCATCGCTATGTTGATGATATGTTTCTCACTGTACAGTTCTCTAATGTAGAAATTAATGAGAATATTGGAACAAAGATGCTTGATATTTCGACTCGAATTGGTGAACATTTATCAAGTAATCTTGGATTAACTCTAAATCCGCTTAAAACCAGATTAGATATTCTTGCCTCAGAGGATGATGTTGACGAATTGATTGAACGTAGTCGTCTTGTAAGTTTCTACCATCCTTTACCAGAGGAGGGAGGAGAGCCGCCTCAAGAAACCTTAAATCGCGCAATTTTAGTTTTAAGAACGTTGAGAAACAGGTTTAGAGAGCGAGGATATGTAGACAGAATTGCAACTAACGATGATTTAGCTCTTAAACAGTGTTTTCAAAAAGCTGTTGTTAATTACACGCGCAGTGAGCAGGCTCAACAGCAACTTGAAGAAGTTTTCCATGATTGGCATCCTGCTTTAATGTCAAAGAGCATAAAGGTTTTAGTCTTCCTAGTATCTCGTGTACCAACGGCACTAAATACACTCCTTAATTATGTTTGTGAGGGTTTAAGAAACCCACAACCATCCTTAACTATTGTTCATTTGGCAGAGTATTTGATGCTTATAGAGGAATACAATGGAGAGCTCAATAATGAAGTAATCCACCTTCTTCAAACATCTTCCAATCCATATACTCATTTGCTTGGTCGTCTTGTAAATCCGCTTTCTTCTTCCAGTAATCGCTACATTAATATAGAAGATAGCTGCCTACAGGCACACAGAAGTATTATGCAACAAGTTCGCCGTACAATTATTGCGGAAAGACGTGGAGTACACGGTTTAGCTTATAACCATTTATTGAATGTTTTACAGGAGTGGTGTTTTTGTAATCAGCGGCAAAGTGTAACCCGAAATCATTATGATCGACATCATGTAGTAAGTTGGCTTGAACCCATTGCAAGCCATTCTGAAATTATGTTTGTAATCACAATATTTGATCGACGAAATCGTAATACAATTTCACATCCTGGAGATGAGAGTGTTGAGATTGCTCCAGTTAATCAAACTGAATATGAAGAACATTTAGAAAAGCTAAATCATCTTTTACCCAATTTTTGGAGGCGGCTCCCTAATTGTTAGGTGAAGCAGCATAGCAACCCTGTTGGAGCGGATTGCCGAGAGATCCTGGCTGTGTTGCATAAGTTATTGACAACCGCTCAACAGGAACGTTATACGGATGAGGTAAAAATTAAGTGAATCCCACAATTAGGGCGGCAGTCCAAAACCTATTTGAGAATAAGTTAAATCTCGGGAAATGTCCTTCTTGTTCAGCATGTGATGCGATGTTCAAGAATCCGCTAATGCCTTGGTACATCGGAGATAATTTCTATCAAACCAAGGAGCGCGTCCTATTCTTCGGCAAACCTCATCGCGGAACCCCGGGAGAAGTCCTAGAGTCCGGAATTATCGATCCTTCAAAAATAGTCTTAGAACTTATAGATAAAAGTTGGCCTTACTGGAGCTACACAAAACATATTGGAGAGCAATTGTATGGAGAGAACGGGATAGATTATTTAGCAATGTCCAACATTATCAAATGCACAAATGTTAATGCGGACAAGCCCGGAAAAGCCGTAGACAATACTTCAATAAAAATGGCTGAAGCTTGTATTGGAAATTTGGGTGTAATTTTCGAGGAAATCGAAATTATCAATCCAAAAACGTTGATTTTCTATACTTGTGGGCTTTTCCCGGAAATTTTAGTTTCAGCAATCGAGAAGAAATTCAATAGAACTAAAATAGGCATTTCGAGCAGCGTTAAATGTGGAAAAAAGTCCCTTCAAACCCGGGAGCTGCTTATTGAAACAAAGAGTGGTGAGCATTTGAATGCTTTAATTGTAGGACATCCAGAAAGAATGAAGAAAGACGATTTCTGCTTCTATATTTCGGAGTGGATTAAGGCAAAGAATCCTTAATAAATGCACAAAGGGCCGCGCTAAATTCATTAGGGCGCGATCTCCGATCTCGTAGGATGCTTTAGCGCCCGCGTAAAGCATCATCCCATGCAATGTGTAGTAAAAGTAGGGTGGGCATTGTCTACATTCACCTTTGCATCCGGCAGTAAGGCGATTTCCGACAAATAATATACCTGCTGCTGGCTACCCTGCGGGAAGCGAACTACGGCTCCGCTCAGCCAGCGAGAGATTGCTCCCTACCCTGCGGGAAGCGAACTACGACTTCGCTCAGGGAGCAATCTTGGTCGGTATAATTTTTCCTGGAAATCGCCCAACTTGAGTGGAGTACCGCACAACCCAACGCTCTAAAGCCAGCGATCGCCTCTCTCGGCTAAAATAAAGGAGTCAAGTCGTAGCGAGGTCAAATTGATGACTGTTCAACGACCCCGATATAGCAAGGAAGAGGTCGCCTGCCGTGGCAAAGCGATCTATGAGTCTCAAGTGCGTCCTAAGGTCGAAACAAGTCATCATGGCAAAATTGTGGCGATCGACATTGAAACAGGCGGTTTTGAAATAGCAAAGGACAGTCTCACAGCATCAGACCAACTGCTAGAGAAATACCCAGAAGCTCAGATCTGGTTTGTACGGGTTGGACATCGAGCCGTTCATCGCGTTGGTTCAGTCGGTTCAAGCGTCTTTCAATGATTCTAGGCAACGTCAACATAAATCGTGAGGCGGTGATTCAGATTGCTGTTTTGAGCGATCGCAAGCAAGTCAAAGCTGTCAGAGCAGTGATTGATACAGGATATACAGGTGACTTGATGTTGCCGACAGCGATTGTCAAAGAGTTAGGTTTAACTCTTCGAGGAATCCAGGATACGACTCTGGGCGACGGTAGCCTGACGATGTTTGAGATGTATGCAGGTTCCGTAATCTGGGATGGGCAAGTCCGAAGGGTTGAGGTTAATGCGTCAGAAACAGAGTTCTTGGTTGGCATGGGCCTATTGGAAGAGCACAAGTTAGAGATCGAGGCTAGACCTGGCGGTATGGTTAGAATTACTGCTCTCTCGTAGGTGGGCACTGCCCATATTCACCTTTGCATCCGGCAGTAAGGCGATTTCCGACAAATAATATACCTGCTGCTGGCTACCCTGCGGGAAGCGAACTACGGCTCCGCTCAGCCAGCGAGAGATTGCTCCCTGAGCGCAGTCGAAGGGAGCGCAGTCGAAGGGAACAATCTCGGTCGGTATAATTTTTCCTGGAAATCGCCCAACTTGAGTCGAGTACCGCACAACTCAACGCTCTAAAGCCAGCGATCGCCTGCCTAAGCTAAAATAGATGGGTCAAGTCGGAACGAGGTCACACCTATGGCAGTTCGCCAACGACGTTACAGCAAGGAAGAGTTGGCTCGGCGTGGGCAAGCACTCTATGACTCCAGCATTCGGCAGCAAGTCGAGGCGGGAAATGAGGGAAAGATTGTTGCGATCGACATCGAAACCGGAGCCTTTGAGGTCGATGACAATGTTTTGCCTGCGACCAACCGATTGTTTGAGCGACATCCCGATGCTCAACCCTGGGTAATTCGGATTGGACACCGCGCTGTTTATCACTTTGGAGCACGGAGTCTGGCAAAAAACAAATGATACAGGGCGTTGTTAGTCAGAGTCGTGAAGCGATTCTTCCCCTCGTGGTCGGAAATGCAACTGGGCAACGGCAAGTTGTTGAGGCTGTGATTGATACAGGATTCAACGGGTTCCTGTCGTTACCATCCACGATCATTGCCGCACTAAATCTGCCTTGGAATGGTTCTGATATCGTCACTTTGGGTGATGGCAGCGAGACGCTGTTTGATTTGTATGCTGCAACTGTCATTTGGGATGGGCAATACCGTGACATTGATATTGCAGACTCGGAGACAGAACCTCTGGTGGGCATGGCGTTACTCTACGGGTACAGATTGCAGATTGATGCGATTGAAGGCGGCATTGTCAGGATCGAAGTATTGTTATCCTAGCAAAAGGTTATCGGTGAGACACTGTCTAACAAGTCGATAGAGCGGCCATTGAAGATTTTGTGCTTCGTTTTAAGTCCGGTTATTGCCGCTCATCTTAGTTACGAGGAGGCGTAGATATCAGTCTTATTGCATCTTCAACCGATAAACCTGTTGAAGAAATCCGTAAACTTCAGCAGCAAGTAGGGGATAAATCTCCACAAAGCTAAATTGACCTGCGTAGCGATCGCCTGATAAACCACCAGAAGGCATTGTTCAACAACTTCTCTTCGCTACTGGATGAACGTGAGCCAATCATGAGCGACTGGGAACTTTAGTAGAGGCAATCCAGTGAGTCATGGAGAGCGTGATAGGCCATACTAGACGGTAGACACCTTCAATCTTAGGAGTCGTCTATGTTGCTACAAGAAGTCAAGGAGCAGGTCTTCAAACTTTCACCCAGCGATCGCCTTGCGTTAGTCAGCGCCATTATTGAGTCCCTACAAGATCAGCCAGTTTCCAGGGCTGATCGTTCTGGTGCGATTCAGCGGATGCGAGGCTTGTTAAAGACAGACCACCCTGCACCGACAGATGAGGACGTGGCTGCACTGTTGGAAGCGCGACAGGTGGAGAAGTATCTTTAGTGAGAGTTTTAATTGACACCAACATTGTCCTAGATTTTCTGTTGCAGCGAGAGCCATTTTCCCAAGACGCAGAGTTGTTGTTTCAAGCGATCGCGGCAGATCGAGTGATCGGATATGTTACGGCGACAACGCTCACGGATATTTTTTACATTTCTCGCAAACATACTTGCAGCGTTGAGCAAGCACGGCAAGCCGTTTCAGAAACGCTGACTGCCATGGTCATTTGTCCTATTGATCGAGCCGCTTTAGAATTAGCTTTCAACTCCGGCTGGATTGATTTTGAAGATGCTGCTCAAATTTTCGGTGCGGTTGCTCAAGGGCTGGATGCGATCCTGACCCGCGATAATCAAGGCTTTCTCAGTTCGCCCATACCTGTTTTGTCTATTCAGAAGTTGTTGCAGCAATCAGGGCCGCAGAATCGAGGGTAGTTGGTGAGGCGGCATAGATGGCGATCGTATTGTCAGATTGTCGCAAACGCAGTCCAATCGGGATAGGGAGAATCCTCACGAATCCCCTCTTCCCACACTGCCGGTACCTTTGCTACCGGCAGTCGCGCAACCGGAACGTTGGACGCACCCGCAAAGGTTAAAACTTATACAGAGTGGGTAGAATGGAAACTCAATCCTCTAAAGTGAAGGGTGAATCAGTAGCCACTGCAAAGCTACAATTTGATTAACATTCAGATGCTTATAACTATGAACTACCGAAACCACATCACGATCGAACCCAATAAACGGGGTGGAAAGCCTTGTGTCCGTGGACTGCGGATTACGGTTTATGAAGTGCTTGAGTACCTGGCTTCCGAGATGACCGAAGCAGAAATTCTCGATGATTTTCCTGATCTAACGCGAGAAGATTTGAAAGCCTGTATTGCCTATGCTGCCGACCGTGAGCGTCGGTTTATGACCGCTCCATTATCCGCATGAAATTACTCTTTGATGAAAACTTGTCACCCAAATTGCCAAACCGTTTAAGTGATCTTTTCCCAAGTTCGCTTCACGTTCGAGATGCGGGCATGAAGGCGATGATCGACCCAATCGTTTGGGATTACACCAAGGATAATAATTTGATGATTGTCTCGAAAGATGCGGATATGCACGACCTCAGCCTAGTATTTGGAAATCCACCGAAAGTGATTTGGCTTCGCCTTGGAAATTGTTCGACATCACAGGTGGAGCACTTGCTACGTCAGAGTTTTGACGCGATCAAGTTATTCCATGAAGATGAGAACTTATCGCTACTGGCTTTATCGTAATCCGCAACGGTCTACGCGCCAAGTCATCCTAGGCGATTTCCCAGAAATAATATATCCACTGGGTCATCAATCCGCTGGCTACCCTGCGGGAAGTAAACTACGACTTCGCTCAGCCAGCGGAAGATTGCTCCCTACCCTGCGGGAAGCGAACTACGACTCCACTCCGGGAGCAATCTGGGTCGGTAGATTCTTGTATAGAACTCTCCGAATTTGAAGTGTGGCGATCGCGGTTAAGTCGGGGGCATCACCACCTTACGAGCAAGGCCCAAACGCTTTAATAGCCAAATAGCCCACCAGGTTGGATCGTACTCCCACCAGCGCCAGCCCGCCTTGGCCACATGGGGATAGGCATGATGATTATTGTGCCACCCCTCGCCATAGGTCAAAATGGCCGCCCACCAGAGATTCCGAGAATTGTCATTCACCTCAAACGTGCGATACCCCCACAGATGGGTAACCGAATTGATAAACCAGGTGCTGTGCCACAGCAAAACGGCCCTCACAAACATGCCATACACGACAAATGACCAGCCACCCAGCACATAGAGCAACAGCCCCAAGGGGACTTGCAGCAGGAGAAAATAGCGGTTGAGCCAGCGATAGAACCCCTGACGAGCCAGGTCAGGCGCAAACTTTTGATAGTGCTCATAGTCAAAAAATTCCGGCTTCGGGTAAAAGATCCACAGCATGTGGCTCCACCAAAATCCCCGCTTCGCCGAGTAGGGATCCTGCTCCACATCCTCCGTATGGGCATGGTGCAACCGATGCCCTGCCACCCAAAAAATCGGGCCGCCCTGGAGTGCCAGCGTTCCCAGGATGGCGATCGCATACTCCAACCCGCGCGGTACCTGCAAACTGCGATGGCTCAACAAACGGTGATAGCCCAAGCAAATGCCAATACTGCCGAATAACCAGTGCAGAAATAGGGTGATCCCCAGGGCAGACCAAGAGAAGCACCAGATGGCTGAAAGGGCGAGCACATGAATAGTTGCGAAAAAGAAAACCGCTGTCCAATCTAGCGGATATTGAGTCGGCATTATTTGCATTAGAACATCTCAAAAAATACTCAAATGGATTTGGAAAAGGTTTGGCTCGCACAATTGACCGAGCGATCGCGGAGATAGGCATCAAACATCGCAGCGATATTGCGAATCAATAGTCGGCCAATTGGCGTCACTTCAATGCCATCACTCCAGCGCTTGATCAAGCCATCGGCTTCGAGGACATCAAGTTGGGATAATTCTTGGGCAAAGTAGTCATTGAAATCGCAATCAAAGCCAAGGTGATACTTAGCCTCCAAATCCGCTACCGACACTTGAAATTGACACATCAGTTCCATAATCACGGTCCGCCGGATCAGGTCGTCCTGGCTGAGACGAACCCCTTTTTCAATGGGTAACGCGTTGGCATCGATCGCCCGATAAAAGTCTTTCAGGCGCTTGTGGTTTTGACAATACACATCCTGCAACATACTGATAGAGGTCATGCCAAAGCCGAGCAAATCCGATTCTGGCTGAGTGGTGTAGCCTTGGAAGTTGCGATGCAGTTGTCCAGCCTGTTGCGCGATCGCCAATTCATCATTAGGCT
The DNA here is from genome assembly GCA_963766075.1 of uncultured cyanobacterium. Classification (GTDB taxonomy): domain Bacteria; phylum Cyanobacteriota; class Cyanobacteriia; order Leptolyngbyales; family Leptolyngbyaceae; genus CAVYAN01. The sequence continues at coordinate 110,522 of CAVYAN010000017.1, forward strand.
TGGCAAAGTGGTCCATGCCAATAAACACATAGCCATTGTGGGTCAATTGGGCGATCGTGTTTTGCAGAATGGTGAGCTTTTCTGCCGCACTGGGCAAGGCAGCCTCTGGCATGCGTTTTTGGACGGGTTTCAGCCACGGCACATAGGCGAAATTGAAGACGGCAATGCGATCGGGATTTAATTGCAGAGTCTTCCCCACAGTTTCCTGAAACGTGGCTGCACTCTGGTGGGGCAAGCCATAGATCAAATCCACATTGACACTTTCAAACTGGGCTTCACGAATCCAATCCATGACCTCAAACAACATCGCCTCGGGCTGCACCCGATTGATCGCAGCCTGCACCTTAGGATTAAAATCTTGAATGCCAAAGCTAATCCGGTTGAAGCCTAATTGACGCAGAAATAGAATATAGTCGCGATCCACGTAGCGGGGATTAATTTCAATCGAGACTTCCGCTGATTCAGCCAGGTGAAAATAATGATTGAACTGGTTCCAAAGAAACTCCACCTGGTGCGGGTCTAAATAATTCGGTGTGCCACCACCCCAATGCAACTGATGCACCCGGCGATCGCCATCCACCAACTGAGCCACCTGCCGAATTTGGCGGGCCAGATAGCCTAAATAGGGTTCTGCAACTTCTTTGCGTTGGGTGATGATCGTGTTGCAGCCGCAGAAGTAACACGGCGTTTCACAGAATGGGATGTGACAGTAGAGCGATAAGGGGGTTTGCTTATGGTTACCGACGGCGATCGCGGTGGCAAAGGCGTTGGCATCAAAGTCTGTATTTAATTCTGTAGCCGGGGGATAACTGGTGTAGCGTGGGACCGGCTGGTTGTATTGATTTAACAATGCGGCATCAAATTTAACCGTTTGGGCTAACTGTTTCATGAATGGATGTTTCCTGCGAGTGTGGCCTGGGTTTAGAGTCCTGTAGGTTTAGAGTCTTGAACGAGTCAGTGGGGATGCATAGCTTTGGAGCGCATAGCTTTGGAGCGTATAGTTTTGGAGCGCATAGCTAAAGCGCCTAGCTAAAGGGAGGCGTAAGCGGCTGATCCACCTAGCTCTCCACCCTCTTCTCTCTTGGACAAGGGATAAATCTGGCACCCCTTCCCTCTCAGGGAAGGGGTTGGGGTTAGATCTAGGTCGCAACGGGTTCGCGCTCCGCCCCAGAAGCGCGGCCATGGGCATGATGCTCTGTGCTGCCGGGACGATCCTGCCGCGTGAGCAAATCGAAGGTATGCTCGCCGATCGCGGCCTTCACATCGGCTTCCAGTTCATGCACCACATCCCGGTTCAGCGCAAAGGCCGTATTGGCTTCGGCCACAATGCGTTCAATGGTGGTTGCGTCGATCGGGAGCTGATCCAGGGTTTGGCGATAGCGTTCCTTAAAGGCACGTCGAGCCTCCGGAGTCGCAATTTGGGCAAATTCATAGAACTCTGTGCCCTGGACCGTGGGCAAGGATAATGCAGCTCGAATCACATTCTTCAAGCTTTGCCCGCCGGACAAATCTCCCATGTAGCGGGTGTAGGCATGGGCGATCAGCAGCACGGGATCGGTTGCCGAGAGGGCTTGAATGCGATCGCGATACACGACTCCCGCCGGCGAAGCTGTAATTTGCGACTGCCAAGTTTCTCCGTAATAAAAGGCGAGATCACGGGCTAAATTCTCAGTCCGGTTTAACTCTGGGAAATAAAGGGGACCGAGGATCGGATGGTTGCTGTGGCGCTGCAAAGCGGCTTCGAGGGTGCTGTAGACAAAATACAAATCGGCAAAGAGTTTCCGTAGGGGTTCCCGCTCCACAATGCCTTTCACAAAGCATTTCATAAAGGCCGTGTTCTCTGCGGTGGTGTGGGAATGTTGGGTGCCTTCCCGTAGACAGGTTGATAGCGTAGTCATGATTACATCTCCTAATGAATTGCAGTTCTGGAGTCTTCGGCATTAATTGAGGGCAGTAAATAAAGGCGCAACAACTGCCATGCAATCACCGCGATCCAGGGTAATTTTTGGAAAAATTTGATCACTGTAGGGTGCTGACTGTTAGCGATTTCCGCCAACTTTTGATTTGCGATCGCACACTGATCCAACCGGGTAAAAAATTCAGGATGATTTGTATCTAAAATGCTGGGAAAGGCGCGTTGAGCGGTTTCATTGGTGTGCTGAATTACCTGTCGGTTATAGTCCTCGGGATCGATGCCAATCGAGTCATAAAATGAGGAGCGCTCCAAGACCGTCATCGTGTGGGTCGCAAACACCGTTAGCAGGAAAAAGCGCGCCCAGAGCTTGGATTGCCACGTGTTCCAGAGTTGGGGCTGCGATCGCAGCAACACTTTAAAGAAATCCCCATGGCGATTTTCATCCTGACACCAATTCTCAAAATAGCGAAACAAAGGATAAATCCGATGCTCGGGGTGTTTTTCGAGATGGCGGTAGACCAAAATATAGCGCCAGTAGCCAATTTTTTCCGATAAATAGACGGTGTAGATTACCCATTCCGGCGGAAAGAACGTGTAGGTGCGATTTTTAGTTAAATAGCCCAGGTCGAGAGAGAGGCCAAAGTCTGCCATGGCCTTGTTCAAAAACCCGGCATGCCGCGCTTCATCCCGCGCCAGTAGATTAAATGCTTCAGACAGAATAGGATTGCGCGTCTTGAGCTTGCGGGAGAGTTCTTTGAACAGCAGAAAGCCCGAAAATTCCGAGGTGCAGGAGCGTTCGAGAAAATCAATAAACGATCGCCGGGTTTCGCCATCAATGTGTTCCCAGCATTGCTCAAACTCTTCATTGCGGACAAAATGGTAGCGGTTATAGTCCGCGCGCAATTCTGCCATCACCGCTTCTAGTTCTGCCTGTTGTCCAGACAGATCCATCTGAGCCACAGCATCAAAATCTGTCGTGTAAAAACGTGGCGTTAATAGGGTTTCTTGAACAGGTGCTTTAATACCAGCGGACCGACCCGCTGACTGGGGTTGTGTAATTGAACTGACCATAGCGTGGATTGTTCGGAATGGATAACTGTGCATTACTTTCCCTGAATCCGCGATCGCCCACAAGTCAGTTACCCCGGCCATCCCTTAGTTACGAATGGGAAAGCATTCCGGGCAACTGGCGATTAGGGGCATTTCTAAAGAAATATTGAAATTCTGGTTTTGCCTATCCAAAGAACGTTACAACGATTCTACAGATCCAACTCGGCTGGAAATGGCGCGTTGTGCTGGTGCGATCGCGCTACCATCTATGCCTGAAATATCCCCTGAAATATCCTCAGTGAATGGAGTTTATGCTGGAAGCCAACCCGTGCTTAGACGTGAAATGTCCCATTCAATTTGTTGTGGATTTGTTGGACAATAAATGGTCAATTTTAGTGCTCCGGGAATTGTTTGGGGGCGATCGCCGGACCCATGAATTGCTCTCGGCGCTTCCGGGCATCAGTACCAAAACCCTGACCCAACGCCTTCGCGAGATGGAGATGCAAGGGCTAGTGGAGCGGCGAGTCTATGCCGAGGTGCCGCCACGGGTGGAATACTCCCTAACGGTGAAGGGTCGCCAAATTCAGCCCGTTATGGCAGCGCTGCACCAGGTGGGGTCACAGTGGCTAGAGCAGGAATTATGCGTTTGCCCCCTGACCACCCTGGATGCAGGCTAGCGCCAAGGCCGATGACCGGTGCCCCGTGGCCGCCCGTGCACCTGGGGAACGCACCCGTGCGCCGATGGCCAACTATCCCACAGGCCCAACTATTCCACAGAGGAAAATAAGTAGAATTGACTGCGCGATAGAAGCACACTATAGTTGAGAATATATTGCAATACAGTGCACTCTATCCTCATCACTCTCCTATCTTTATCGCTCTATGTCCAATGCTCTCTCTACGCCCATGGCTGAGGCTTCCCTTAACGATCTCAAGCCGGGGCAGTCGGCCACTATCCTAGCCCTCCATATAGACGCTCGCCTGCAACACCGCTTCTGTGCGTTGGGGTTGCGCTGTGGGCAAGAAATCCAGATGCTGCGTCAGGGGCAGATGAAGGGGCCGCTGCATGTGCGGGTGGGGATGACAGAAGTGATGCTGCGTCGCTGTGATGCCCGCCGAATTTCCATTGTGGCTGTTCCTATCACGGTTTCTGCCGCCACCGTTGCAGGAGTCGCATGAGACAGATTGCGGTTCTGGGAATGCCCAACACGGGTAAATCAACCTTTTTTAACCGAATTACCGGCTCCCATGCCCACATTGGCAATTGGCCTGGGATTACCGTTGATCTGATGATGGCAGAGGTGAAACTGGGCGACGAAGTCGCTGAAGTGGTCGATTTGCCCGGAATTTATGACCTGCGCGGGTTTTCGGAGGATGAAGCCGTTGTGCGGTGTTTTCTAGAGAAAACGCCGCTCGATTTAGTTCTAATTATTCTCAATACCACTCAGATCGATCGCCAAATGATATTGCCCCTGCAGGTGCAGCAATTGGGCCTGCCTGCCGTGATTTTGCTCAATATGGCTGATGAAGCACGGCGCTTTGGGGTGCAGGTAGAACCGGATGTTCTGGCCCAGCGTTTAGGCATGCCGGTGCTGCCCATCAGTGCTAAGTACGGCATGGGCTATCCTGCGGCGATCGCCACCATCACCACTTGGCTACAGCAGCACCACGGCTTGAGTCAGGTTGAAGGACTGGAATCCCGGTTACTGAGTGATCAACAACTGGCGGATGATCTCAAAGGCATCCTGGCGGGGGCTGTCCACATGCCTCTGCGGCTGTCGGATCGGTGGACGAGTGGGTTAGATCGCATTTTGCTGCATCCGGTACTGGGGCTGCCGATTTTTTTTGGAATCATGTACCTGATTTTCCAGGCCATTTACGCCCTTGGTGCTCCGCTGCAAGCTCTAATGGGAGCGGGTCTGGACTGGATCAAGATCAATGCCTTAATCCCAGTGCTGTCCCCCTTGCCTGCCTTTCTCAAAGGGTTTCTGATCGATGGGCTGTATGAGGGCATCGGCACTGTGGCGGCGTTCCTCCCGGTGATCTTCCTCTTTTTTCTGTGTATGGCGATCGTGGAGGATAGCGGTTATCTTTCGCGATCGGCGTTTTTGATGGACGCCTTGATGGAACGCTTGGGATTGGATGGACGATCCTTTGTGATGGCACTCATGGGATTTGGCTGCAACGTTCCGGCGATTTTGGGGACACGGGTGATGCGATCGCCCGGACTGCGGATGCTGTCGATGCTGGTGATTCCGTTTTCCCTGTGCTCCGCCCGGTTAAACGTCTTTCTATTTATGTCCACGGCGCTGTTTGCGCCAGCCCAAGCGTCCACGGTTATCTTCAGCCTCTATCTCCTCAGTTTTGCGGCAGCCCTGTTGACGGCAACCTTGTTCAAGGGCAAATTTCCCAGCGAAGAACCCTTGGTGCTGGAACTGCCACCCTATCGGTTTCCCACGATCAAACAAATGCTGGTGCGGGCCTGGTGCGAGGTGAAGCACTTCTGGTTTTGGTCGCGGCGCTTCATCATTTTTGGCGTGATTGCCATCTGGCTGCTCAATAACTTGCCCATGAATGTGCCCCCGGCCAGTGCCCAAACGCTGTCGGGTATGATTGGGCAAGCTTTACAGCCCGTGTTTGCACCGCTCGGTATCAACCCGCAGCTCACCGTCGCCCTGTTTTTTGGCTTTATTGCCAAAGAGATTGTCTTGGGCGGACTAGCGGTGATTTACGGCCAGCCCGAAGGCGGTGATTTAGCCGGGGCGATCGCCCACCAGATTGATTGGGTTCAAGCCTACAGTTTTATGCTGTTTACATTGCTGTATGTGCCCTGCTTATCTACTGTGGCCGTGCTCAAGAGTGAATCCAAAAGCGTCAAATTTGCGCTGTTCTCGGTGGGTTGGTCACTCGTACTGGCTTGGCTAGCAAGTTTTATTTTTTACCAAGGGGCCAGGGCCTTTGGGTTTTAATGGCGTTGCTCCAGCGTTTACCCGGGCTAGGGTTTGAGCGCATAGCGCCGGCACGAGATCCATTGGCTAGTGAACTCCGGCTAGCATCATCGCCGCGTCAGAGCAATCCTCGTTTTTTTAACTGAACCAGGGCATTTTCAGCGGCCTGCTTTTCCGCCTCTTTCTTGCTGCGCCCTTTCCCTTCGCCGTAAAGTTTACCGTTTGCGTAAACCCGAGCCATAAACTCTGGCGCATGATCTGTGCCCCCTAATTTCTCGGTAACGTACTTTGGGGGCGTAGTGGCTCCCTGGGCCTGGGCAAATTCCTGAAACTTATTTTTCGAGTCTAGGGTTGAGCGTGCCACCATGACTCCGGACGGCACCGAGTCAAAGAGTTGGTGGACTGAAGGCCGCAGGGCTTCAATATTGCGATTGTTGTCTAAATAGTAGGCTCCAATCACGGCTTCAAAGGTGCTACTCAGAAGATTTGGATTTTGAAAACCGCCATCCCGAATCGCCCCTTGTCCCAGGCGCATTCTGAAATCTAATCCCACTTCAGTCGCAAATCGGGCCAGTTGCTTTTCATCGACAAGCGCGGCGCGGCGGCGAGTCATTTCATCTTCTGCCAATTCAGGATACATTTGATACAGGTATTCGCCACTGATGAAGTTGAGAATGGCATCGCCCAAAAACTCGAGGCGCTCATTATCGCCACCGGCTCCTGGGTTTTCGTTGATATAGGAGCGGTGCGTCAGCAATCGCCGGAGTAGCGTCTCATCCTTAAACATCAAGAGTTTATGCATTTTGGATAGCCGCATCAAGCGGGACAGGTTGGCGTTGGCCTCCCAGAGACTCCAGACTGCTAACAGCTCCGACTCAGTGCCCCCACCGGAAACCCCAGCCTTCCGATGAAGTGCCGGGGCCAACCGTCATCGGGATGTGAGGCCCGTTTAGTAAAACCCGTCCAAATCCAACGCTTGGGAACCGCCTTCCTGAAGCTGGATCAAGATTTTGCCCAACTGTGCCCAGACCAACCAGCCCACCACCGTTGTCATTGGAATCGACAGCGCATAGGCGAACTGGGTCGGTAGGCCGAAAATTTCCACCCCAGCGGCCAGAAACACCGCCGACCCAATCGCAATTCCCACAAAGGGGACAAACAGTTGCATGCCGCGCAGATTAGCCAGGGTGCGCGTGGAACGATTTTTTTGCCAGTCCCGCACCGATTGTTTCAACACAGCTTCAAAGGCGGCACCAGAAGCCAAGCTCACCAGCAAACTGGCCAGCAGTAAAAAATAAGGCGGATCGGAGGGATAGTACACAGCAAAACCTCAATAAATGAACGGAACGCTTAAGAGCGCTTCATAAAGCTTAATGCTGATGGTATCAGAGCGGCAGTGCCTGTGGTGGAAAATTCGGCTAGGGCTTCCCACGCCGCCGAAATCAGCCGATCCGGTTTAATCTCGGACTTGACCAGATCCCAGAGGCGCTGGACCTCTTCCGTATGGAGGCGATCGTCTTCCGTCAGGGCAATGAGGATTTCGCGCCGAATAAACTTGCCTTCGTCGGACATCAAGAACTGGATCCCGAGCTGGGCGCTGGGCAGCAGGTCAAAATTATTATTGGTGCGGGCGATCGCAATCAAATTCTCTAGCCGCTGCCACTGGAATCGATCATCTTTGAACAGAACCGCCAACAACCGCCGCCGCAACTGGGGCGATTCGCCCGTTAGGAGGCGGCGCGCCACATAGGGATAAGCCACTTCCACAATCTTGAAACTGGAATTCAGGGTCAGGGCCAAGCCTTCCTGAGTCACCAGCGATCGAATAATCAGGGCAAACTTTGCGGGCAGGCGGAAAGGATACTCGTACATCAACTCTGAGAAGCGATCGGTAATCGTCTTAAAATTGAAATCCTGCACACTTTCGCCCATCACATCGCCCAGCACGGACTCCAGAGCAGGCACGATAGGCTGAATATCAGTCTCCGGAGTCAGAAAGCCCAGCTTGACAAAATCCGCCGCCAGATCCAAATAGTCCTTATTAATTAGATCCACGACCGCATCCACCAGCGTCTCTTTAGCAGGCTCCTCCAACTGGTCCATCATGCCAAAGTCGATATACGCCATCTGAGCGCGCGGCGTGCCATCGGCATTTTTCGCCGCGACTGCAAACAAATTGCCGGGATGGGGGTCGGCATGGAAGAAACCATGCTCCAGCAATTGTTGCAATCCAGAAGTCACCCCAATTTCGATCAGTTCGTCCTGATTCAAGCCCAGGGCCGCAATGCCCGCCGCATCTGTCAGCTTCACTCCGTCAATCCATTCCAGGGTGAGGGTCCGCTTGCCACAATAGCGCCAGTAAATAGCGGGCACCTTTACCCGAGGGTCGTCGCGGAAGTTGGTGGCAAATTTCTCAGCATTGCGCCCTTCGTTGAGATAGTCCACCTCCTCGAACAGCTTGGTGCCAAATTCATCCACCACCAAGGTTAAATCATGTCCCAAATTCAGCGGCAGCCAGGGCACCATCCAGCTCGCCGCCCAGCGCATCAGGTATAAATCAAGGGTAATCACGGGCATCAGGTTGGGACGTTGCACCTTGACGGCCACCGCCTCACCCGAATAAAGCCGCGCCTTGTAAACCTGACCGAGGCTGGCTGCCGCCACCGGTTGGGGAGAGATTTCGCAATAGACTTCATCCACCGATCGCCCCAGTTCCCGCAAAATAATCGCGTGGGCTACATCATTACTAAAGGGGGGCAACTGGTCTTGGAGCCGGACGAGCTCTTCCAGAAAATCTTTGCGCACGAGGTCGGGGCGGGTGGACAGGGCTTGTCCGACCTTGATGAAGGTAGGTCCGAGGCCAATCAAAATTTTACGCAACTGGTCGGCGCGGTGGCGCTGCTTTTCCGGGGTTTGGCCCCACAGGTCATCGAGCTTCAAGCCGATCGCAAAACTGAGGAATGAAAAAACAATACGCAGAGCGCGAAAAAACGCTTGCCAGGGACGAAGGCTATAGTAACGGGCGATCGCCCAGGCATCGTAACGCTTTAACGCTTCTAAAGGATGTTGACCCACGCTGACCTTAACCTCTCAGACGAACAATGACGCATCAGGGGAAGACAGTCCGGACGACTTTAGGATGGGGCCACACCACCAACCTGAGCGTGATCACCCGTTAGGTTTGAGCCCGATCGCCGCCTGACAACCCTCACCGCTTGAGAATTCCAGACCACGCGGGCTAACCTGCTGCGGCCCTCCGAAAAATCAACGAGAGCGACGCACCTTCCCAACTCAACAACACCGGAAAATTCTCGTTGCTTTATTCAGCTTAACTATAGTATAGAAAACTACAAAGATTCCAGTCATAGAAGCGATGCAAATCACGGTTTATGCCGATTTGCCGCCGAGCTTATCCTAGCGAGAATTTAGACAAACCGTTGCAATTCCTGGGTTAGAACTGCATTGCGAAAAAATGCGGAACATGTTGATACAACTACAAAAAGCAGAAAACCTTTACATTTGGCGATCGCATGGCAATTCCCACACCATGCTACCCCTCAAGAACTAAGCTTAGAGTGCCCAGCTTACCTTTGCTCTGCCCGTGGTATTTTCTCGCCGAAACCGCCAACCCTGGTTCACCGCTGGATCACCGCCTTTGATCTGGCCCCTGCTCTTGGCTGTGATGTTGGCCGTGGTCGTAACCGCCTGTCAGGACGTTCCCTCCCGGCTGTCCACAGCGGCGAAGTCTTTGACCCTAGCCACCCTGACGGACCCCAAAACCTTTAATCATCCGTTGAATTCATCGTTTCCAAATGTTTTCCTCTTCACCTACGAAGGCTTGACCCGTATCAATGGCAAAACGGGCCAAATTGAACCGGCCCTCGCTGAATCCTGGGTGATTTCAGCGGATCAAAAGCGGGTGGTGTTCCAGTTGCGTCCCGACTTGAAGTGGTCTGACGGCCAGCCGCTCACAGCCGCGGATGTGGTATTTACCTTTCGAGACGTAGTTTTCAATCCAGACGTGCCCGCCGAATCAAAGGAAGAGCTGAAGATTGGTGAGCAGGGCCAGTTTCCGACAGTCCGACAATTGGACGATCGCCGGATAGAATTTATTCTCCCCGAACCGTTTGCCCCCTTGTTGAATGCCGTGTCAGCTCCGGATGGCGTGCTGATTCTGCCGCAGCACGCCCTGGCCGAATCGATCAAAACCAAAGGCTCCGACGGCAACCTCAAATTTCTGTCCACTTGGAATACGGATACGCCACCCCAACAGGTGGTGGGCAATGGGCCTTACCGCATGGAGAGCTACACCGCTGGACAACGCCTGGTTTTTCAGCGAAATCCGTACTACTGGCGCAAAGATGCCCAGGGTCGGGCGCTGCCCTACACCGATCGCATTGTCTGGCAATTTATTGAAAATACGGATACCCAATTGCTGCGCTTTCGGTCGGGGGATTTGGACGTGATGGGAGATGCCCGTCCCCTGCGCCCAGAATATTATTCTTTGCTAAAACGGGAAGAGCGCCGGGGCAATTTTCAGGTGTACAACGGCGGGCCATGGTCCGGGATGCTGTACCTGGCCTTTAACCAAAATCCGGGGAAAACCCAGGATGGCCAGCCGATTGTGGATCCGGTGAAGTTGAAGTGGTTTACGAATTTGAACTTTCGGCAGGCGATCGCCCACGGCATTGATCGCGATCGCATCAACACCAACATCTTCCGGGGGCTGGGTGTGCCCCAAAATTCCTCGATTTCGGTCCAAAGCCCCTATTTCCTCTCTCCCCAGGCAGGGCTAAAAACCTATGGCTACAACCCGCAGAAATCCCAGGAATTACTGCGGCAGGCCGGATTTCAGCGCAATGCTCAAGGCCAACTGCTCGACGCGGAGGGCCATCGGGTCCGGTTTACACTGTTGACGAATGCTGGCAATAAAGTGCGCGAGGCGATCGGGGCGCAGATCAAGCAAGATCTGGGAAACCTCGGCATTCAGGTGGACTTCCAACCGATTAACTTTAATACCCTCAGCGATCGCCTCAATACGTCTCGCAACTGGGATGCGCACATCATCGGGTTCACAGGTGGCATTGAACCCCACAGCCTTGCCAACTTTTGGATGTCGAAGGGAGCCTCCCACTATTTCAATCTGGGACCACAACCAGGCCAACCCCCAATTCGGGGCTGGCAACCCTATGGCTTTGAAACCCAAATGGATCGGTTATTTCTTCAAGGTTCACGCGAACTTGATCAGACCCGACGCAAGGCCATCTACGCTGAGTTCCAGCGCCTTGCCCAAGACCAACTGCCCATTATTTACTTGGTGAATGACTCGGCCCTGATGGCCGTCCGCAACACGATCGCGGGCTTAGAGTACACAGGCTTACCCAGTTGGGGCTTGTGGAATATTCAAAACCTACGCAAGCAAAATTAGAGTCGGAGATCGGAAACCACGATCTCTCGGAGCGCGGTTGGACGGAATGGCTCAGGGTTTCACTGTTTAAAGGAGGAGAGTCCGCACTCCACCCGTGTATACCTCCCGGTTTGATGGGAGGTTTCGAGCTGTGAGCGGAATACTCAAGTGAGTGACTTGATTCGTGACCTCCAGCGCTTCTCCCTATGTTTCGTCTGAATACCAAAGCCTTCAACCTACTCAAAGCCGAAATTCAGCGCTGTGCGAGCAGCAGTCCGGCGGGTGCCCTCCAGCAGCAAATCGCGCTGAAGCGCCTCGAAAAATTACGGCAGCAACCCGGCGATCGCGCTACCGAAGCTGAACTGTGGGATGCCGTGGACGATGTATTTCCAGACTTCAACAAAGCTGTGATCCAAAAAGCCGCCCAGGCTAACCGTCCTCCGGGGAAATTCTGGGGACACCTAAAGATCGGCGCGATCGCCTGCACGACCCTGGCCGGGGGGCTATGGTTCGTTAATTTGCCCTACCCGATGATTCGCCAGCCCGTGGCGGCAGTGGCCCCGATCCTGTTGCTGCCCAGCTTTATGCGCATGGATTACGACTATCGGCAGGCGATCGCCCTGGTGGAGCAAGCCGACCAACTGGTGAACCAAGCCACCAGTCCCGCCGATTTGGATTTAGGCAGCACCAAGGCCAAGGCCGCTCAAAAACACCTGGATGCCCTACCCGTTTGGTTCTTGGGCTATTATCCCGGTGCCTACTGCGGGTGGCTTGGCTGCTCTTGGCGGTTTACCTACGATGAATTTAAACAGGCCCGCCAGTCCGTAGGCCGCATGGAAGCCACGCTATTTCAGGAAAAGAATGCCCAAACCCAGCTTGGGGAAGCCGATCTGGCCGTGGGCAATGCCAAGCAACAATTCCAAGAGTCACCCAACGAAGGCGAAAAACAAGCCGCAATCAGCCAATGGCAGCAGGGCATGGACAAATTAACCGAAGTGCCCTCGGCCACGTTGGCGGGCAAAACCGCCGCTACCAAATTGGCCGCCTACCAGCGGGATTTTCAACAGGTGGTCGGGTTTACCGCCACCAATGCCCGCTCGGGTAACCTGATCCAAGCCGCCCGCACCTTTGCCGAAACCGCACAACAAGGAATCACCGGAGCAGCATTGTCCGTCGCCGCGTGGGAGGCCGTCATCCAGCAATGGGATCAGGCGATCGCCCGCCTAGAGCAAATTAAAGTGGAGGATCCGGACTATGGGCCTGCACAACTGTTGCTCGCCACCTACAAAAAAGAACAAAACCAAGCCCGGGTGCGCCTCAAAGCGGAACAAGCCGCCGTTCAAGCCTTTGAAGACGCAGAACAGCTCAAGGAGCGCCTGGTGGCCAGTGCCGATGGTTTATCCGTAAACCAAATGAGCAGCCAAATGCAAGCCATTGAAAGTCGTCTCAAGAAAGTACCCCAAGGCACCACCGTCTATGCTGAGGCCCAGGAACTGCTCCAGTTTGTACAAAAACGATTGAAGTAACGATTGAAGTAAAGCGATCTCAGGCGGTAGCAGTATCCCGTTCAGGGAAACGCCGAGGTGGCATTTATGCAGACTACGGCTTCCTAACCCGCTGCAAAATAATCATTTCGGCACCCACAACCGGGCTGCGGGCAAGGCGATCGCCCATGGCATCCACGAGTTCCAATTTACTAAAGTCCAAATCCTGGGCCCGGCTCAGAATTTCATTCGCTAGGGTATCTTGCCGTTGAGCCCCCAGTTCGTACCAGCCATTACCCACGTTCACCCGCAGCAAACTACTGCGAAAGTTGGCTTGAACCGATTGAATTAAGCCGTCCAAATACTGGTTACTCACTTCTGCCACCTGATCCTGAATCGACGCAATCAGTGTTTGTTCTGGGGAGAGCTTCAGGGGTGGGACGGGGGGTTGAGCTTGGGGTAGTAGCGCAGGTGTCTCTGGTGATGTTTCTAAGGATGTCTCTGGGGATGTCTTGGGGGGTGTCTCTGGAGGAGAAGAGATTACGGCGTTCGGAGAGGGTTGGGGCAATGGCGCGAGGAAGGGGCGGGCCGAGGGGACGGCATCGGACTCGGAACTCGGTTGAGGACTGGAGGCGGGGCTGGGTGTCGCACTCGGGCTAACGGCGATCACAGTCGGAGGGGGCGGTTGAAAGAGAATAATCGGCGTCATCAAGATGAAGAGTAGCAGAGTCGCGGCGATCGCCCCCGTCAAGCCCCAATCGCTCAGGCGCTGGTTCAGAGTCCGGGGCAGTACTGCCCGAACTTTGCTGAGGACCGTTCGCCATCCTCCTCGAAATTGGCCCAGGGCTTGGGTGACGGGCGGACCGACCTTTGCTTGAATCTGTGCCGTGATGGACGGGGAGACCGAACCGGGAACGGGATCAGCCTCTAGGCGATCGACAACATGCTCTAAGGCTTGGATAGTAATGCGGAGGAGCTGAATGGCTTGGCGTTTCAGGGGCGATCGCTCGGGCAATGGCGTGGTCGCATCCAACGCTGGAAGGGGTTCGCTGGAACGGGGTGGGGGTGATTCTGGGGCGGGGTCAACGGGATCGGGTGCCATAGGTCTCCTGAAAGGCGGCACAAATTGGCATAAATGCAGTACATTCTTACGGGGCCACCTCAGAGGATTAATTTAGCACTGAACGGGACGGGGCGGACCAACGGCTGAAGATAGGGTCTGTTTTCTGCTGGTTTTAGGGCGAACAGAATGTTTTAGGGCGAACAGGGTGATCATTAATGAGAGCAATCATAATTAGGGCGATCACGAGCGGGAGAGCACTATGGGGTTGAAGCGGCGGCGGTTTGTGCAGTTGGGGAGTATAGTGGGCGGCGGTGGACTGGCTTTGCTGGCCAATCGGATACTGACGGGGTGCGCCCTGGGATCAGGAGGCGCGGCATCGGTGACACCAGTAGCCAGTCCAGCCGTGACCAGTGCGGAGATGGCCAGTGCGGGGGTGCCCAGTGCGGGGGCACCGAAATCAGCGATCGCCCCGAAAGGTCTTTTTGCCCCCCTGCGCGGTGATGTGCGGCTTGTGGTGATTAGCGATTTGAATAGTGCCTATGGCTCAACGGATTACGAACCGGAGGTAGATCGGGCGATCGCTCTGATTCCGGATTGGCAACCCGATATTGTTTTAGGCGGCGGCGATATGGTCGCTGGACAATCGCCTTCCCTGACGACGGCGCAAGTGCAAGCCATGTGGCTGGCCTTTGACCAACATATTGGTGCACCTCTACGTAAAGCTGGGCTGCCGTTTGGATTTACTATTGGCAATCACGATGCGTCTGCGGCGCTTGGGGTGAGCGGCAAGTTCTTATTTAATAATGAGCGTGAACTGGCGGCAGACCATTGGCGTGATCCGAAATATGATCCGGGCTTGTCGTTTGTCGATCGCGCCCAATTCCCGTTTTACTACACGTTTCAACACAAAGACATTTTCTATTTGGTCTGGGACGCTTCAACAAGCAAATTGTCCCCGACCCAAATCGCCTGGGCTGAGAAAAGCTTGGCCAGTCCAACGGCGCAGCAGGCCAAGCTGCGGATTGCGATCGGGCATTTGCCGCTGTATGCCGTGGCGGTGGGCCGGGATGATTTGGGGGAAATCTTGGCGGATGCGGATACACTGCGAGCCCTGTTGGAAAAGTATCGGGTACATACGTATATTAGTGGGCATCACCACGCCTACTATCCCGCCCACCGTGGCCAGTTGCAACTGCTGCATTCGGGGATATTGGGCGCAGGTCCACGCCCCTTGCTGAATGCAAATCTAGCCCCGTTTAAGGCGCTGACGGTAATTGATGTTGATTTGGCATCGGCCTCGACGGTATACACGACCTACAATGCCCAGACCTACGAACTGGTGGAGCAAACCAGCCTGCCCCGTTTGATTGTGGGCCCCAATGGGCGGGTATTGCGGCGGGATGTTGCCGAAGCGAGCCTGACAGCAGCGGAGCGATCGCTGACCTATATGGCTGATAGATGACGCTTACCCATTAGACCTCTTCAAGAATAAGCAAAGGTGTGAGAGTAGAGCAAGCCGAGTCACTGGTCCAGAGAATGGATCAGTGCTTCTTCAAGCGCCTATTGCATCTGTTAGAATCCCGACCTCAGCAGGGCCGCCGAATGCTTGGCCTGGGAGCGCCCAGGCTTTGGGAACTATGGCAACGGATCCACATCTTAGTGAATGCGGCTGAGGAAGCCCGCCGTCAAAGACTTGGGCGAAAACGTCAGGCAGGCGGTGTCAGGCAAAAGCGCCCCCGCCCCTGTGTCGGCTGCTGGTGACGGATTAGCCTGCCGATTTCTCTTAATTCTTGAAGTGGTCTATTACATCTTGGCAACGAAGCGCAAATTCCGATGGACCATGGGTGATCATAGTCCAGTGATTGTGCCAGTGTCTTGGAAAGATCCCCATGCCCGACGCTAATTGTTTCGCTCAGTCCATGTCCGCTCAGTCCATGTCCGCTAAGCCCAGTCCGCTAAGCCCATATTCGCTAAGCCCATGCCATTTCCATGGATTCAATTCATGGCTGGGGTCTTGATGGTGGGCTTGGGGGCGATCGCCCCTGCCATCGCCCAGCCAATCCCCAAGCCATCGACCATCGAATTCCGCGTGTTCCCTGCCCTCGATCGCAGTAACCAGGAGCATCTTTGCCCGACTACCCTTACCGTGACAGAACAAGCCCACCCCTATCGCGAAGGAGGATTCACCATTGACGGCTCTGCGAATTTCAAGCATCTGGCGAGTAACTTTACCATCGCCACTAGCGATGATTTCAGTGTCACCTGGGTCGGCCAGCTTAATCCTCAGTATCGCCAATGCAAGGCCACTGCCCGCATGGTCAAATCGCGGGGGGCTAACTATTCCGGGCCTTCCTATCTACGTCTTAGATTTGTCCAAGGCAAAGTTTATCTGATCCTGGACATGACGGGTATGAGCGATGCCAATGAATACACCACTGTGATCACCCGCAAAATGCTTCAGAATGGAAACCCCACATGGACCTGGGGCGGTACCGACTAGTACTGCGAAATCTTAAGGAAATCCCCATTGTGTCCAACAGCGCGGCGCTGGGGACCAAATCTCGATATAGTTTGGAATGAAAAATAGTTTGCAGTGAAAACACGTTTTGATCCGATTGGACCTCTTTGGCCCTCTAAACTTAAAGCCCTCTAGACATACAGGCATCATGGCGAATTTTCCCAACCATCGCCCTAAGACCCTATCCCTAGGACCGTTAGAAACGGAAATTCTCACTTTGGTGTGGGAGTTGCAAACGGTGACGGTCAAAGATGTGCATGAGCGCATCTTGGCAGATCCCAATCGTGACTTGGCCTATGCTTCTGTCACAACGATTTTGAATCGTCTGACTGCGAAGGGTTGGCTGGGCTGCGACAAGCGTCTACGCTGCTTTACATGGCGACCGTTAATTTCTCAGGCAGAGGCACAGGCCCTGTTAGCCTACGATCAACTGCAGCAGTTTTTGGCAGTGGGCAATCCTGATGTCGTAGCGGCTTTTGCCGATCGCCTAGATCAAGCCAGTGTTGAGCAACTTGCAGCGATTTCCCAACGACTACAAGCCGCACGCCAAGCGCGGGAGGACCAGAAATGAGCCTACCCCTATCGTCTCTTTTCGTTCCGTTGTTCCTCCATTGGCCCCAGCCCGCCATGATGCATTTAACGGTCCACCTAACCACCCACCTCACAACCCATTTAGCCATGGTGGTGCTGGCCTTAGGCATCGCCGTGGGCGTGCGGTGGCTGCCATACCCCGCCGCCAAGACTTGGAGCCAACGCTGGCAATTTGCGTTGATCCAATTTGTGCTGCCACCGTTGCTATTGTTGACGACGGCGATCGCCATTGCCTTCATGGGTCCCCAAGGCCAAATGGTCTGCCCCTGGGAAGGCTGGAGCAGCTATGGTCTGGCAATCGCTTTTCTGGGAGGAGCGGGAATCTGGGCCGTGACTTTAACCACGCAAGCTTGGAAATCTGTTCAGCAAGTGCACACATATCCACAGAAATCGGTGCACGGATACACCAGCCATCTGCTGGACAGTCCCATGCCCTTTGTGGCCCAAGTGGGCTTTTGGCGATCGCACTTGGTCCTCAGCCAAGGCTTACTGGACACCCTAGATGCAGCCCACTTAGAGGCGGTACTCGTCCATGAAGAAGCCCACCAAGCCCATCACGATACCTTTTGGTTTTTTGGCCTGGGCTGGTTAAAACGCTTGACGGGCTGGCTCCCAAACACTGCAGCCCTGTGGCAAGAGTTACTGCTGCTGCGAGAACTGCGGGCCGACCAAACTGCGGCCCAGCGGGTGGATGGATTACTGTTAGCCGAAGCCTTGCTGGCTGTGGTGGGCAGTACTTCGCCCTTTGATCACACCCCGGCTTGTGCCGCTCTGACCAGTGGCTCCCTCGGCGATCGCCTCACCGAGCGTATTGATGCTTTGCTGACACCGCCCCCCCCGCTCGAACCTAAACCCCACTGGACCTGGGCCAGACTGCTTCTGGGCTGTCTGCCCCTTCTGGCAATTCCGTTTCACCACTGATGCAAAATCTAGTCTTGGTGGGGGGTGGTCATAGCCATGCGATCGCGCTGTTGCAGGTAGGCCAGCACCCAATCCCCGGCGTCCGGTTAACCTTGATTACTGATGCCGTAGAGACTCCCTACTCAGGCATGCTGCCGGGATATGTGGCGGGTCTGTATCAGCGGCAGGAGTGCCATATTGATCTTCGGCCTTTGGCGGCGTGGGCGGGAGTCCAACTAATCGTGGATCGGGCTGTGGGCCTGGATTTGGTCCAGCAGCACGTGCTATGCGCCCAGGGTAACACCGTGGCGTTTGATTGGCTTTCCCTGGATATCGGCAGCACGCCGCTGTTGCCCTTTGGCGATCGCACAGGGATTATTCCGGCTAAGCCGGTACCGCAGTTTTTGCAGCAGTGGGATCATTTCCTCGCCCAAGTGACAGCCCAGTCAGAGCAGCCCCTTTGTTTGGGCATAGTGGGCGGTGGAGCCGGTGGGATCGAGTTAACGCTGTCTGTGCTGCAACGCTTGCGCGGGCATTTTCAGAAGCTGGGGCAATCGACCACCCCAGTGTCACTGCATCTGTTTCAGCGGGGTACTTCCCTTTTGCCCAATGCGCCCGCCGGGGCGGGCGATCGCTTTCGCCGCCTGCTCACCGAACGGGGCGTCTGCCTCCATTTCAACACCGAAGTGGTGGCGGTGCAGCCGCCGCAGGTGATCTGTCAATCGGGGCTGACAGTCAACTGTAGCCCCGTGATTTGGGTGACGCAGGCATCAGCTCCGGCCTGGATTGCCCAATCTGGCTTAGCGGTGGATGGAGCCGGTTTCGTGCAGGTGGATGCGGAGCTGCGATCGCTGTCTCATCCCCGGGTGTTTGCAACGGGCGACATTGCCACCCAGATCGATCATCCACGACCCAAGGCGGGCGTATTTGCCGTGCGTCAGGGGCGGCCCTTGGCGGCGAATTGGCGGCGGGCGGTTCTGGGGCAACCGTTACAGCCCTACTACCCGCCGCAAAACCATCTGAGTTTAATTGGCACGGGGGACGGTGCGGCCATGGCCCTATGGGGGCCGTATGCAGGGCGATCGCCGCTATTCGCCTGGATTAAAACTGGGATCGATCGCCGGTTTATGGCGCAATTTCAGCATCTGTCTGGGTGACGAAGCTGTCTGGGTAAACGAGGCAATAGAAGCGTTTATAGCGTTTATTTAAGAGGAGCGTTTAACGAACAACTCTGCCAAAATTTATCTTCTCTTGGGGGCAATCTCTCTTCAGGAGCGTCTCTCTGCGCCTCTCTTCAAGGCCAGAGCGAAAATGGCGTCTAGGCCACTGCCACTTGCCGATAGCGCCATAGGGGATCAGCCATCCCAGCGGTTTTAAAGCCATGATCACGCACCAAACAGGCATGGCAGTGGCCACATCCCCCCTTAACGCCGGCATAGCAGGTGTGTGTAAGGGCCATCACCGATTCAAACCGTTTGCCCAAAGCCGCCTGCGCCAAATACAGCGATTCAGCCTTGGTCAGGTGCATGAGGGGATTGTGGATCCGGAAGGCGTCCGGTCGCCCGGACATCCCTTCGCCCATCGCCACCCCCATGGCATCAATAAAACTTTGGCGGCAATCCCAGTATCCGGCAATATCCGCTTCGCACACGCCGATAAAGATATCCTGAATGCCCAGGTGCATGGCATGGTTAGCCGCCAGGGTGAGAAACAGCAGGTTGCGACCCGGAACAAAGGTCGGTTCCGTGCCTGTCGGCAATTCTGCAATCCCGCCGTACTGTCCAAGGGTGTGGTCACTCACCAAGGGACTAGAGCTTTTCAACACAGGTCCAATAGTGCTGATTTCATGGCTCGTCAGGTCTAGGGCCAAGGCGACGGCGATCGCGCTTTCAATTTCAATGGCGTGGCGCTGCTGATAATTGAAGGTAATCGCATGGACCTCAGCAAACTGTTCACAGGCGACAGCGGCACAGGTGGTCGAATCTTGGCCACCGGAGAGAATGACGAGTGCTTTTTGAGAAGGCATGGATAGTGAGGGTTTTGCTAAATGTAGGGTTATTAGACGACCAGGTTTGACTCAGATCGATGCACCCCTAGCCACAGAGAGCAAGAAATGGGGCTTCTTGGTCAAATCCCCAGGGTGTGATGTCGTCTCCTGAGAAATCTGATTTGTTCCTGCGACCTAAGCTGTTCTAGGGTTTGATGGCTGGCAATCACGTTCCGAGCCACCGTCCACTCGCCAAAATCAGGCACTCGCCAAAATCAGGCACTAGACGACGAACAACGGTTGGTTGCATGCCATTGGTTCTAGAGTTCCCCGTTCACCCATGAATGGATAGATCCCGGTTTTCTGAATGCTGAGATTACCGTAGTATCCGGGAGTCCCTCGCTCTTTTTCCCCTGCTGCCCATGGAAAAACCGTCAAATTTACTGATCAAATTGAGCCAACGACTCTTCTCAAATCCTGAGGAGCAGGCCAGCTTCGTGGATCGATTGGTCCATCCCCAGCCCTTTGCACCCTGTATTGTGTGGTGCCAGCCCCGCCCGGCGGCCTCCCCTTTTGTATTAGCCGAGGCTGTAGCTTGGCAGCCACACTACGTTGATCGGCTCAGGCTTGACCAAAAACCCGGAAAACATACATGGCATGATCAAGGGTATTTTTATTGCCTTGATTTCTCTTCAGTTTTTGCTATTTCCGTACTGTCAGTTATTCCAAAGCCCGTTGATATTGTTTTAGATATGTGTGCCTCACCCGGTGGCAAAAGCATTTTTGCCGGAGTATGTCTACGACCCCAATTGGTGATTAGTAATGAAGTCATTGGTAAACGGTTAGGGGCACTTGTTGCTAATTTAAACCGCTGTCGCATTCATCCCGCGATCGCTCTCCACCTGGATTCCAAAGTTTTAGCCGCAATGATACCTCAGACGATACCCGTAGTATTAGTTGATGCACCCTGCACCGGGCAGTCTTTGATTGCGAAAGGCAATAAGGCACCGGGCTGTTTTCATCCTGTAACAATTAATAATAATGCCAATCGGCAGAAACGGATTCTGGCAAACTCTGCCCAGTTGGTCGCACCCCAGGGCCATTTGGTGTACATGACCTGCGCCTATTCACCGGAAGAAAATGAACAGGTTGTGACCTGGCTGCTGGAAAAATTTCCGCAGTTTCAGGCGATTGCGGTCCCCCACTTGGCGGCCTACCAGTCCCATCTAGTAGATTTTCCCTGCTATCGGATATTTCCACACACTGGGTTGGGGGCAGGCGCATTCACTGCTCTGTTGCAGAATACTGCCACCGGCCTCCGTCAGCCACTGCCCTCAGAACTTTGGCAGTCCGCAGTTTGGCAGTCTGAAGTTTAGCCACCCGTAGGTTTAGCCACCCACATGCTTAGCCACCCGAATGTGCCGTTGGCTGATAGAGTCCACCGGCGGCCAGCGCTGGAGGCAGGCTCCTTGGCAGAAGCTTCTAGGATTTAGCACGTTTTGTTGAGGCGCTGCTATCCGGTTGCAGGGCGGCGGCTTGCAGAAACGTGGCTGCCTGTTGTTGAAGGCGATCGCCAATCTGACCACAGGCCAGTTCGCAAAATTCAAACACCAGCGGATCGGCAATTTCATAATACGCACTGGTGCCCTTGGCTTGCCGGGTCAAAATTCCAGCTTGGGCCATCACTTTGAGATGTTTAGACAGGTTTGCCTGCCCCAATCCAGTCACCTCACACAGTTCCATAACGTTCATCGACCTCGATCTCAGGCATTGCAGGATATGCAATCGGCTGGTTTCCGAGAGAATTTTGAAGTAATCGGCAACGGCTTCCAGTACAGCGACAGGAACCAATGGCGGGACGGGTTTTGACATGAGGCTGAGTGAATGTCGAAGAGGTTCAATGGCTATGTTTATGACTATATAGTAGTTTAGAGTGGTTTGGTCTCATCGGCTGACGCAGCGGTGAAAACCACGCTCACACCGTTTCCTGGGTACCCTGCTCTCGACTCCACCACCATTCCAATAGAACCGCACGGCACTGTAAACAGTGGAGGGCTTGCAGCAGCGAATAGACTCCGGCAGCGGTAGCAGGGTAGGCGGCGGTCACGAGCGGCGGTGAAACCGATGGAGAATTGTCAAGGTGGGCCGCAAAACCGTACAGATTCTGATTGGAAAAGGAACTGTTAACAGCCCAACCTGCGGCGCTTAATCGCCTCAATTGCGTGATAGCAGCGGCTTCAATGCCTAATTCTCTGACGAGAACGGCGATCGCGGCCTGTTCCGGCGGTTGGCCATTGGCGACGCGACCGCCGGGAAAATCCAAGGTTACCTGGCCAATGCCGGGACGATAGCAGGGGCTAGGCAGGAGAATGCGATCGTCTTGAATCGGGAGCACAACCACGGAATCAGCTTTTTCAATCCGCCAATATTCCAACAGGTTACCTTGAGGGTCTTGCAGGTGTTCGCCAATTAGAGTCATCCAGTGCGAGTGCAATTCCAGGAAGCGATCGCGCACGGGCCAGGGTTGTTCGGCCTGGGGCGGCGTTTTATTTATATCTGTCATACACATCTGTCATATCTGGCCCTGTCATATCTGGCCGGAGTCCTGCTTTTAAGCCTGTCCGAGCAATCTAAGCACGCCCAAGCAGTCCCAACAAGGCATGAATCAGGCCATGCCAAAAGGACGCATTTAGATACTCTTGATTGAAAGCGGGTGAAGAGATTCGAACTCTCGACATCAACCTTGGCAAGGTTGCGCTCTACCACTGAGCTACACCCGCATTTAGCGGCGATTCATATATTCGCAAGAAATAGAAGAAGTGTCAACTACTTTCGCAAAATCAGTAAAGAGCCCCAGAGATAAAAGCTTGGCGCTGTGGACCAGAAGAGGCACGAATAGAGTTTAATGATCTGGTATCAAATGGTTGGACGGGAATCGGTGACATGCTGGACCAAATTTGTTTAACGAACATTCGTAGCTATGGCTATACAGGCGCGTTACCCGAAGAACAGATTCTTGGACAGTGGTTTGAAGTAGATGTGACGCTGTGGCTTGACCTGTCTCGGGCCGGGGAAAGCGATCGCCTAGAAGATACCCTCAACTACTGCACGATTATTGAACCCATCAAACAACTCATCAGCACCACCAAATTTTTCCTGCTCGAGCGTTTGGCCACCGCGATCGCGGAGTTGATCCTTTATCCAGCCTCCCCCCATCCAATTCCTGTACAGCAGGTGCGGGTGCGCCTGAATAAACCCCACGCCCCCATTCCTGACTTTGACGGCACCATCACCATTGAGTTGACCCGATCTCGCAACTCATTAGATCCCGCAACCTAGGGATTCCGCAACTCCTGCACCATAGCGTCTAAACGCAACCGGGCAATCTGCGCAATTTCCGCCAGAGCCTGCTGCTGTTCAGCGGCCAAAGAGTTTTCCAAGCGTTGGGTAAAGGCCGCCAGAATACTGGCCTTGGTCTGGTGCTTAACCGCAATAATGAAGGGGAAACCAAATCGAGCCTTGTAGGCTTGGTTAAGGGCTTGGAAGCGATCGAATTCCTCGGGTGATAATCGATCCAGCCCCACGCCTGCCTGTTCCTGCACCGAAGCCGTCGCCATTTTGACGCGACTACCAAGGTCTGGATGGGCCCGAATCAGCGCCAACTGATCGGCTACAGGCATCTGCTGGACCACCGCTACCATTTTGCGATGAAGGTCGGCTACATCAGCAAAGGGACGCGCTAGCCAAACCTGTCGGGCGATCGTCGGGGTCTCCTCAAAAATAGCCCCCAAAGCCTCTACAAAAGGCTCCTGGTCCATCTGATTCAGTTCATCAGTGAAGTACATACAAGCAGTCCATTCAACAGACGCAACCATTCCATCAGGCACTCAGCCACCGTTCCCAGACGCTGACACCCATCCACTCAGATTACAACAATTACTACAACGACAATTACTACAACGTCATCGCGATCCGACCAGCGTCCAGCATCACGCCCAGATACAGGACTTGTGCAGTAACTCTTCCTGGCTCAGCTCACCTTAGCATGCCAAGGCGTCTGTGTCCGCCCGGTAATCGAGCAGGGTGTGGTCATATCATGGGTGGATGACAGTGAGAGGGCCACCCCGTTTTCAACGGGTTGCAGGGTTTGAGGGTTAAGAATACAAACGCTGGGCTTAGGCAGAGCCACGCCAAAACCATCATCCGGCTCCATATGGCGATGCTGCGAGCGGACAGCCGTGATAGTTTGCGGCAACACACCCGCCAAAAGTGCCAGAACTTGGTCCGGCAGACTAACTAAAATCTTGCTATCGAAAAAAGCTTCAAAGCTAAACAGCAATTTTTCCGCACGCTGAATGGGATTGGGAGAGTCCGCAATCTTTTCTAGCCACCGAATCCATTGAATACGGCGACTGTATGCTTTTTGACGATCTTCATAGGTCATGACTGCTACAATTTCTGGACCGCCGATAGCAATCACCGCCGTATAAGGCTGCTCTACTCCCGTAAACACCGCTGCTCCCGGCCCCGCAAATTCCGCATGAAAGCGCTGGCAAAGAATCAAGCCACTCTTGCGGTGCTCGCTCACGGCCAGTAGGCGATTGGCCACCACCACGGTGGCCGAGTCCTTTATACTCAGGTGAGTTTGGGCAATCGGAGAAATCGGGCAACTCACAAACTTAATCCTGCACGTATGAACCCTGGGCCGAAACATAACTAGCCAACCGATAGAGGAAGAACATCTAGGCCGTGGATTCTTCAGCCCAAAGCTGGATATTCAAGCAAAACCTGCTCCAATAAAGACACCCATAAAATTCCAATGCCAACACTCGGGTGTCAGCATCCTAATTAAGTGAATATTATGGTTTATGTCCCACCCATCCTAAAGCAACAAAAAGCAGGCATGGCTCGCACTCGCACCACTTTGCCGAATCTACATGCAGGTAAAATGAAAACCAAAATTCCATGAAGCTTGTATAAAGTCGGGTTTCCCTCCTCGGCAAGGCTGTGAAGAGTCAAGGAAAAAGGAGAAAGAGCAGGACATAAGCCGGGTTCTGTTCCTTTCAGATTCGTCCCGAACTGTATCGCCGAAGCCCTACACCCGTGACATCTCTGAAGGGGGCAATCATCTATCTTGGATGCCTGTTACCAAGCACCTCCAGCGGACAGGCAGCGCGGGGTGGACCCCACCCTACAGGGAACCGGAAAAAGACCAACCTTGGTTCCACGGCCTTGCTTCCAACCGGGGTTTACCGAGCCAGCACCTCTCGATGCTGCTGGTGCGCTCTTACCACACCTTTGCACCCTTACCAGAGAATTAAAAATGACATGTTAAAAATTAAAAATGAGATTTTTAATTTTGCATTTTGCATTTTTAATTCCCTTCGGCGGTATCTTTCTGTGGCACTATCCTCACGATCGCTCGCACTGGGCGTTACCCAGCAAGTCTGGTCTTTGGGAAGCCCGGACTTTCCTCAGATGGAAACCCATCCGTGATCGCCTGCGCCTACTCTTTCTCACGTTCTAGTTTAGTGGGGAACCGGGCAGGCAAGTTTAGATTTTAGCCTCACGCTGTGGGATCAACCCCCTCCAGGCTATGAGCTACAACCAGATTCATGCCAAATCAAACAGCATGACCGAGGCATTGGTGTGGGCTTGCAGGGTGAACCCGTTGGCGTCACTGATGGCGACGGCATCCCCCGCGTGTAGTCCCGTACCCTCTATATCCACATCTCCTGCAATCACCTGAACCCAAGCATGGCGCTGGAGATGCAACGCATAGTCGCAGGATTCTCCCGACTGCAATGCCGTAACATAAATTTCTACATCCTGGTGAATTTTCACTGTATCGGCACTGGGAGTCCGACTCGCAAACTTCCGCCACTGCCCTTGCTGGGTTTCCAAAGGAAACTCCTTTTGCTCGTAGCTCGGAGACAACCCCTGAGTATCAGGCAAAATCCAAATTTGTAAGAGATGCACCGGATCGATGGCAGACGGATTAAATTCACTGTGGGTAACGCCAGTTCCCGCTGAAAACCGCTGCACGCCCTGAGCACCAATCCTTTCCGTGTTCCCAAGGCTGTCTCGATGAGCCAAAGAGCCTGAAATGATGTAGGAAATAATTTCCATATCCCGATGGGAATGGGTCGGAAAGCCTTTGCCAGGAGCAATAATATCCTCATTAATCACCCGCAGATTACGAAACCCCATATGACGAGGATCCTGGTAGCTGGCAAAGGAAAAGCTGTGGTGTGAAGTGAGCCAACCATGCTCTGCGTGGCCGCGATCGCAACCACGTCGAATCGTTAACATAAATTTTATCCCTCAAATTTTTATCGAATATGCGAACCCTGCTTCTTGTACAACCTCCTACTTTTAACCCAAGGCTCTTGGGCGATATGTCACCCACACAATTCCGCGAACTCAATACGATTCTGCGAACTCAATACGATTCTGCGAACTCGATGTGATTCCGCAAACTCAACTTTCCAGCCTTTAGCCTTTGAACTCAAGCGCTACAGCTACGCTATCACAGGAACTGTTTGAGTACAAACAAAACCATAACCATGCGCTTCTGGATCAATTTTGGTGATCCATGGGCTTGAAAGGTGGTCCCAGCCCCGCTCAATGTAGCGTTCAAGCGTTTACCCACCTTTTTTCCTACTTCTGGATGCCCTCATCAACTGGCGTTCCGTCACACTGGAAAAATCGCTGTCCCGGCTACAGAACTCCCCGGATCGAGCACCGAGCACCGCGCAACCATGCACACTCTTCAGAAAACCCATCCGAAATTTCTAGAACTCCGCCAGCACTTGTTGGAAATTAATGACCTGGATGCGGCTGCCTCACTGTTGTATTGGGATCAAGCGACCTACATGCCCGCAGGCGGCACTGCAGCCCGCAGTCGCCAGTTGGCAACCCTGCAACAAATCGCCCACGAAAAATTAATCGATGGTCGAATTACCCGCCTCCTGGATGATCTGGAACCCTATCAAGCAGATCTCCCCTACGACAGCGACGAAGCCAGTTTGCTACGTCTCACGCGGCGCATTCACGCTCAATCCACCCAGGTGCCCGCGTCTTTTATGGCAGACCTGTCCCGTCTACGGACTCAATGCTACCAACACTGGGCCCAAGCCAGGGAGGAAAACAACTTTGCCAGAGTACAGGCCGATCTCGAACACATGCTCGACCTGAGTCGGGCGTGGTCTAACTTCTTCCCGGGATCCAGCCACATTGCGGACCCCCTGATTGATTTATCCGACCATGGCTTCACCACCACCACCCTGCGCCCTCTGTTCACAGCATTGCGGGATCACTTAGTTCCCGTAGTCACCGCCATTCTGGAGCAACCCCTGCCAGATGATAGCTGTCTTCATCGAGGGTTTCCCGAACCGGGACAATGGGCCTTTGGCATTCATGTGATTCAATGCCTCGGTTATGATTTGCGCCGGGGACGGCAGGACAAAACCCTGCACCCATTTATGACTAATTTCTCGATTCACGATGTCCGGATTACCACCCGGATTTACGAGCATGATTTGAGCCAAGGGTTGTTCAGCACGATTCACGAAATGGGCCACGCTCTCTATGAGCAAGGCAATGATCCCCGGTTTGAAGGCACCCCATTGGCGGGTGGCATCTCCTCCGGCGTGCACGAGAGCCAGTCCCGGCTTTGGGAAAACTTGGTGGGGCGATCGCACCCATTTTGGACTCACTTCTATCCTCAGTTGCAAGCCACCTTTCCCCAGCAATTAGGGGATGTCGATCTTGACACCTTTTATCGCGCTATTAATAAAGTCACCCGTAGCCTGATCCGCACCGATGCCGATGAAGTCACCTACAACCTGCACGCCCTGATTCGCTTTGATCTAGAACTGGATTTATTAGAAGGCAATCTAGCGGTGCGCGATTTGCCCGCAGCTTGGAACGCCCGCTATGCTGCCGATCTCGGGGTGATTCCCAACAGCGACAACGAGGGCGTGTTGCAGGATGTCCATTGGTACACCGGCCAAATCGGGGGAATGTTCCAAGGCTATATTCTAGGCAATTTGATGAGTGCCCAATTCTGGGAAGCACTCGTGGCTGAAAACCCAGAAATCCATTCCCAATGGGCACAGGGCGATTTTGGCCCCTTACACCACTGGCTCCGTTCAAATATCTACCGCCATGGCCGCAAGTATACCGCTGGGGAATTAATGGAACGTGTTACAGGCAAACCCCTGAGCATTGCCCCCTTAATGCGCCATATTCACCAAAAGTACGGTCAACTCTATAACCTATAGAGCACCCTAAACACATGCGCTCTGGACACTGTCCATCACCTTAGATCAGCCCTGCCAAAATCTCTTTCTGGGGTTTCCGGAATCACGGCCATGGCTTGTGTATCACTTCATTAACCCAGCATTAAGCTTTCCATCGGCGGAATGACGGGAGTTCCTCAAAGTTCTATGATTGGATCATGGATGTTGAGGATGCTCTTCATTAGTCCAGTTTGTCTTTCTGTCGCTGTTCCTAAAAACCATTGCCGTGGATGTTTTAGGATTTTATCGCTTTGCAGTGAATGTGACAGTTGGCCGATTAGGCTAGATTGCCCTTCCCTCCGTAAGTGCTTTCTCAATAAGCTCTACACTCTTAGTTAATGCTCTTAGTTTCAGTGACCTGTCGTCCGTAACTTTCTCAGGCTTGATCGATTTGGCTCTGATCAATTCAGTCCTGAGTGAGCGCTTCCTGTTTAGGAACCTCCTCACAGAGGTGTGACTTAACTCCTCCTTTCTGCTGTAGCGTTGCTGAATTAGTTATGTGGGTTCACTTGATTCCTACAGATTGTTCGGTGTTGCTACAGCACACGCATCTGTCCTATGGATAGGGCCATTATTTTTTAACTTCTTATTAACGCAGCAGGGGGAATATCTAAAGTGCACTACTCATTGCGGTCTTTTCGCGCCATCGGCTCCCATGTCTTGAATCACTTCAATCAGGTCTGTGTGAGTACCGTTGCGGCCAGTCTAGCCATGCTTAGCTTTTCCGTGGCCAGTGCTAACCCAGCCACCACTCCCCAGTTGCACCGGGTAGAGGGTGCCCAGTCTGCCAGCCCGATGCCAGTGAATGCGGCGCTGGCAGATGGCATCTATCTGTATGGGCAGTCCCAGCAACGGGAACAGTTGGGGCAGGGCTACTTCATCTTTGAGGTGAACCAGGGCAACGTAATGGGGGCGCTGTATATGCCGCGATCGTCCTTTGACTGTGCTTCGGGTAAGTTCGATGGGCAACAGTTGGCGCTGACCGTGGTGAATAGCTACGATCGCACCACTAATCCCTTTGCCATTGCCCTCGACACCACCTCCACTGTGGCTTCAGCCCAGAATCCGTCCCTCAAGCAGATTGGTTTGCAAGGGTTTCATCCGTTGACAATCGCCGCCAGCGATCGCCACATGCTCAGCGTGTGCAAGGCCGATTTGCAAAAATAAGCGCGAACGCTGCTGACACCCCATTAAATCGATGGCGGCACCCCGTAGAAGCGCAGCCACTCCCCAGCACTTTTTCATATTTTTCCCGTATTTCTGATGTTTCAATCCCCTTAACCCCAAGGAGGATGGACAACACAAAGTACGGGAATTTTTTAAGTGATTTTTTGAGCATTGGGAGCAGATTGGTTGCAGTGGGATAAAGATAACCATTGGAATAGGGGTAAACGACGGTAGACCTTCACCTTGTTTCATGACCGCCGAGCAAACGGAATATCGAAAGAGCCGAGCAAACGGAATATCGAAAGGATTGGCGATCGCCTCTGACTTTCAAAGGGCAATTTGGCGGCGGCATCGAAACCGATCGAGAATTTACCCAGGCAGATCCCATCAATACCATTCAAACAGAGTAATATTTTATACCGGATTATTGGCTAAAGAATTGGCTGAAAAACCTCCCTCCAAACGCTGAATCGAAGAAAAATAGCGCCCTTACTCAGATCACAAATTTTCGTGATCTAAGTCACATAGCCTATTCCCAATACTTCTGGCTAATGGTATGCGCCCAGAGCCAAAGCGGATAACCCCACCTTGACATGCACTGCTATTCGGTATGGTGCGTCAAATATTCAGTATCAAATTAGACTTAAAAATAAAGTTTTGATTCTGTATCGCTACTTAAGGGAAGACTAAGCGTAATAGACTCATCCGATTCTCCTTACTGAATAGATTGCATGGTTAATCCCAAAGACACCGTTCAGGCTCTACGCCAAGCCTTGGACTTCTCGCCCGACAATTTGCCCCTCCGCCAGCACCTAGCCGACTCCCTGCTCAGTCTAGGGCAAGCGGCAGATGCCGAGCTTGAATATCGCTATGCGCTGAACTTAGCCCCTGCCGATCCGGATATCCGTCTGGGCTTGGCCAAGTCGTTTTACCAACAGGGCAAACACTCCCAGGCCCTGGTATTAGTCGAAGGCCTGCTCAAAGACGATGTTTCAGCGGGGGCTTACCTCCTCCATGCCCGACTGCTGCTGAATCTGGGTGCGGCCCAAACCGCCGCCCAACAGTACCAAAGCGGTGTGGATCTGGACCCAACCCTACAGGATCCAGAGTTGGCAGAACGCCTGGGCATTAGTCTATCTCCCCCCGATACCATGCCGCTCTTGGCCCAAACGTCAGAAGCGCTTTTCCCGCCAGCATCCTGCCGAATGCCCAGTCATGTCGAACATCCCGCCATTACGTTTGCGGATATTGGCGGCATGGAAGCCCTCAAAGAAGAAATCCGCTTGAAGATTATTTACCCCATGCAGCATCCGGACATGTATCGGATGTATGGCAAAACCATTGGGGGCGGCATGCTGCTCTATGGGCCACCGGGCTGTGGCAAAACCCATTTAGCCCGAGCCACGGCAGGGGAAATTCAGGCGAGTTTCCTGGCTGTGGGCATCAACGATGTCCTCGATCTTTGGCTGGGCAAGAGCGAACGGAACCTGCATGATTTGTTTGAGCAAGCGCGGCGGCATCAGCCCTGTGTGCTGTTTTTTGATGAGGTAGATGCGCTGGCCGCAAACCGCAGCGATCTGCGGCACAGTGGGGGGCGACAGTTAGTCAATCAGTTTTTAGTGGAACTGGATGGGGTACAGCATAACAATGAAGGCGTCCTGGTGTTGGCGGCAACGAATGCGCCTTGGCACTTGGATACGGCGTTTCGCCGTCCCGGACGGTTTGACCGAATTTTGTTTGTAGCTCCGCCGGATGCTCAAGCCCGTGCCGCCATTCTGCGGTTGCTCTGTCGAGGCAAGCCGGTTCAAGATATTGACTTTGATTACTTAAGTCAACAGACAGAAAATCTGTCAGGGGCCGATTTAGCAGCATTGGTCGATCGCGCCGTGGAGCAGAAACTCCAGCAAGCTATGAAAACCGGGATTCCCCAGCCCTTAACGACCCATGATTTAGCCACTGTAGCGACTACTCTGAAGCCTTCGACTCGGGAATGGTTTGCGGCAGCGCGGAACTATGCGCTCTATGCCAATCAGGGCGGATTGTACGATGACGTTTTGAAATATACGCAGGTATAAATGGGACAGCACTACGATCGCGCACGTCTTTTATACGATCTAGGACGCTACACCGAAGCTGTGGTAGAGCTTCAGCGAGAGATGGCGGTCAACCCAGAGGACACCATCACGCAAGCGTTTTTGGGCGTGTGTCTTTCAGAATGTCATGAGCACGAGGCAGCCTTGCAAACCGTTGATCAAGCCGTCAGCGTTGATCCCAACTGCGACTATGCCCACTTTGCTAACGCCACAATTTTGGCAAATTGCAGCCGCCTGCCAGAGGCAGAACGGGCCATTATCGAGGCGATTTGGTTAAATCCGGGATCAGCCCGCAATTTCCGTCTGCAAGCCAGCATTTACTATGATCAAAGCCGTTGGCAAGAAGCATTGGAAGCCGCTCAAATGGGGTTGGAGATTGATCCCCAGCATTTGGGCTGTCTTAACCTATGCGCTCTGGCCTGTATGCGTTTGGGGTATATGAGTGACGCGGAACAAACCTTGCGCGCGGCTCTGGGCATTGATCCGGAAAATGCCTTCACCCATGCCAATCTGGGCTGGATTTATCATCAGCAGGGCAAAACGCAAGAGGCGGAGCGCCATTTCCAAGAGGTGCTGCGCTTGGAACCAGAAGATGGGTTTCGGCGAGGTTTTATTCGCGGCAAGTTGGGAGATATGCAGGGCGCAATTGAAGAATATGACGACATTCTGGGAAAAAATCCACAGGACGCACTGACGTACAATAATCGAGCCTATGCCCATTATGCGGTGAAGCACTACACCGAAGCTTTGGCCGACTATACGGTAGCCCTACAGTTAAATCCGTCTTTGGTGTTGGCATATCGGGGACGCGGGGATACCTACTATGCCCTGGAAAACTATGCGGCAGCGGTAGCCGACTACAATCGGGCCTTGGAAATTGATCCAAATTATATCAAGGTGTTTTGCGATCGCAGCCTTGCTTACTGTGCCCTCCGTGATCGCGAGGCAGCTACCCGCAGTTGCGACCAACTCCTGCGATTGCAGCCCAATGACGCGATCGCCTACAGCACCCGCAGCTATGTCTACTATTGGTTTGGGGATTACGGGCAGGCGTTGGCGGATTGCCAGCACGCCCTGGCACTGGATGGGAATTGCTTTGATGCCCGCTGCAATTTAGGATTAATTCACCAGGCTCTGGGACAATTACCCCAGGCCATTGAGGCATTTCAAGGGGCGCTGCGGATTGATCCGGCTTCAGCCTGGGTCCATCATAAGCTGGGCTATTTGTACTATGGCCAGCAGCGTTATTCGGACACGATTCGGTGTTTTGACGAGGCCATTCGGCTGGATCGGCATTATGCGATCGCCTATCGCGATCGAGCTTGTGTGAATATGCAGCTCAATGCCACCCAGCATGCCCAAGAGATTATCCAAGACTGTTCTGCATTCTTGAGGCTCAAACCTGACGATGCTCAGTGTTTAGAGGTATACGGCTGGCGGGCCTATGCCTATCTAGAGCTGGGCAAAAATCAAGCCGCGATCGACGACTATAACCGGGTGTTGCAGCGGCAACCGCATCACCTTTTGGCAACCGTGAATCGCACAGATGCCCAGATTCGCTTGGCTTTGCAAACGTGGGTTGAATCGACCGTGGGGCGATTTTGGAGTCTGTCAGAAACTAAATTTTCAGAACATTAAATTCTACGGAAAGAAGGCGGGCAGGCGGCAGCGGGCAGCTTGACACCGGGGGGAAAGGCAACAGAGCCTTAGGAAGAAGGGATGGGTTCTCCCTAAGGCCGCATTCAGTCGTCAGAAATTGCCTTACAAATTGCCTTACAGGCGGTTGATCGGATTATCGATGGGACTTAAATCACCGATAAACTTCAGCAAGTCAGCCATGGTAAACGTTCCTGGAATCGCACTGGGCAGTGTCGGTGTCCAGTCGAAATTTCGCGTCAAGTAAGAGTTGCTATCGCTTTCTAGCAAGCCGATGAAGACTTCGGCGATGATTCGACTGCCGACTTGTCCCAAGCGCAGTCCTTCGCCCTGAATTTCGGCTTCCTTGAGGATGTAATACCACAGGGGAGTTTCGCGATCGAATCCGTGCTTTTGGGCCACAGCGCCATCCACACCCGTCGCAATTTGTTCTGGTTTCAAGGGTTTAAACCGCATGCGGCGCGCAATACTTTGGCCAGTGGGTAAGCCCAAACTGCGCCCTCGCAGGAGGTTTCGCACCGCCAGCGAACTGGGAGAGGGAACATTCGGCAGATTTTTGAGTGGATCAACCAGGAACGGATCGAGTTTGCGGCTGGAGTTGACGCTCACGGCAGGATCGAGTTCAAAAAACCGCCGCCAATCAATGATCCAATCGCTAGGGATCGGTACTGGAAAAGGATCCGTGGGATTCCCCGATTTACCAGTGAAGGCAAATAAAAGTTCCAACGTCGCCGGTGTCACCCCACCGGGTCGGGGCGTAAACACACGGTTATAGTCGTAGGCCGATCGCACCATGCTGTGCCCCAAGCGGTAGGCCGCAACCGAAAATTCCACTGGAATAAACGGCTGGCTGGAGAAACGGTAAAACTGGCGTCCGTTTTGTAAGACATCATCCAACTGCTGGGCGTCCAAAATGCGGCGTAAAAAGTCGTGGACAACGATCCATTGATAATGCCAAATCACTAGATCCCGCGCTTCTTCAAAAATCGATTTGCGCAACGGCGCACGGCGGGCGATCGTGCGATTTTTGAGTCCTTCCACCACCCGATTATGGAATTTCAAAAATGCTAGGTGCAGTTGGGCCACAATCAGGTTCTCATCATTGCGAGGATCGCCAACGATCGCTAGCCCACTGGCCGCACGGGGTAAGTCATTCGGCAGATTTGGTTTAACCTTCGGATCGCCACCGCCGGGATTCCCATTGGTATTGCCAATGGCAAACAACTCTTGCGGGGCAAACCCATTGCTCAGTTGATAAAGATAGGGTTGTACCGAAGGGCCCATGCCATAGAGATTATCCAGTTCCAGCATGGGCGTGCGGAAGTTGGTGATGGCCATCGGATCGACCATGACTTCTTGCAGGGATGTGGTGTCGAAGGTAATGTCATGATCGATAAATTGCCCCAGATAGGTGAAGCCTGCAGGCACTTTTAAGTTATTGCCACTTGGCGCATCTTTACTGCCATCGGTCATGGCGTCGCCCAGCTCTTTCAAGCTTTGCTCTGAGGGCGTGAAGGGTCGCAGGGCCGGAAACATGCGCCCAAATTTACCGCTCGGGGCTGATTCGCCAGCGGGACAATTTTCGCCATTGCGATTGCTAAATCCATGAAATCGAGCCATTGCTAAACGTCCTTCAATGATGAGGTTGGGTGGTGTGGTCGAGTCAAAAAGCCCACCCCAAAACTGTGGCTCAAGCAGTTGAGAAATAAGGGTACCCGGATGGGGAGTTTTGCAGAATTCAATTCACGATTTCATCTAATTCGCATCTAATTCGCATACGACGTGGCGCTGGGAAATCGCTGACAATTGCTCAAAATAATCGCCCCGTAACGCACAGGCAAGCCGCGTGACTCGCCAAGTTGGTGGGGAACGGGATTCGCTGGTAGGGGCGATTGCACAGTGATCCCGGACCTCCACAAAAGCGATCAGTTGGCGACGAGGCTGGGATCTTGACGTGCATTTAGCCAAAGTTTTGTACCGCATTCCCGGGGGAATTGCTATAGTCTCCAACATCTCGCCCCACTTAGTCCTCTGCAATTGGATCGTTTCCATGACAGTTTCCACCCCGCCTGCCCCGCTTTCCCCCTGGAGTCCGTTGCGACAACCCGTATTTCGATCGCTCTGGCTAGCCTCGGCGTTTTCCAGCGTTGGGACCTGGATGCACGATGTCGGTGCCGCTTGGCTAATGACTTCCCTAGCACCGGGGTCGCCGTTTTGGGTGGCGCTGATGCAGGCAGCGGGGAGCTTACCCTTCTTTCTGCTGGCTTTGCCCGCCGGGGCGATCGCGGACATTATCGATCGCCGCACCTTGCTGCTGCTGACCCAAGGGTGGATGTGTCTGGTGGCCACAACCTTGGGACTATTGACCCTCACCCATCAGATGACGCCCACGCTGCTGCTGGGGCTGACCTTTGCCCTCAGTTTAGGCACTTCGATGAACCTGCCGGTGTGGCAGGCTACCATGCCCGAACTCGTAACTAGAGCTGAATTACCCGCTGCCGCAACCCTGAATGGATTGGTGATTAATTTAGCGCGATCGGTCGGACCCGCGATCTCGGGTCTGCTGATTGCTGCAGCCGGGGGCAATCCCGGCATTGTGTTTTTGCTGAATGCCACATCCTTTTTGAGTGTGATCATCACCGTATATCGCTGGCGCAATGTGCCCAAGGTCCAAGCGTTACCGGCGGAACGCTTTATTGGCGCGATGCAAGCTGGGATCCGCTATACGCGCTATGCGCCACAACTGCAAACGGTATTGGTGCGATCGGGAGCCTATATCTTATTTACTTGATTTAGTTTGTGAGAAACCATCCGATTTTCCTGGTATTGGTGCGATCGGGAGCCTATATCTTATTTACCAGTGCGCTGTTTGCCTTGCTACCAACGCTAGGACGGCGCGAATTGGGATTGGATGCCTTGGGCTATGGCACAATGCTAGGCTTTTGGGGCATCGGTGGACTAGCGGGAGCCTTTATTTTGCCCAGGGTTCGCCGACGCTTTAGCACCGATCACGTCGTCGCTGGCGGCACGATTTTGCTGAGCACCACCATGCTGATTTTGGCACAGCTACGCAATTTCCCCGGCGTTTGTGCAGTAATGCTGCTGGTGGGCATCGGGTCGATTAGTGTCATGGTGAGTTTGAATGCCACGGCCCAAACTGCGGTGCCGACGTGGGTAAGAGCGCGGGCTTTGGCAATTAATCTGCTGCTGTTTCAGGGCTGTATGACGGTGGGCAGCTTGCTTTGGGGCGCGATCGCGCAACGTTCTGGCATTCAGCTAGCTTTGACAATGGCAGCGATCGGGCTGATGGGGACGACCTTATTATCTAAGCGCTTTTGCCTTCAATGCACTGAGAAAATGGACCTATCTGCATCACTGCATTGGGATCAGCCATTTCATTCTTTTGAACCCTGTCCCAATGATGGTCCGGTCATGATTACGATTGAATATCGCATTGATACGGCCAAAGCTGCCGCCTTTAGTGCTGCCATGGCGGCGCTCAGCCATATTCGCCGCCGCGATGGGGCTATTTACTGGGGTTTATTTCAAGATTTATCGGAGCCGGGGCGCTTCGTGGAAAGTGTGATCGTGGAGTCCTGGATGGAGCATCGGCGACAGTATGAACGCATCACCCTGGCGGACAAGGTGGTGGAAGAACGGGCTTGGTCGTTTCACATCGGCGCAGCTCCACCCCAGATTTCCGAGATGATCTACGCCCATCCAGGGATTGAAGACAATAAGGCTTGATCAAGCGATCGCTCTCTTTTCCCCATCATGGCAACACGATATTTCCGATCATGCAACAGAGATCCTCTCACCGGCACTCTGTTACGGATTCGTGACAGAAGGACTGGGTATCGGCGGACTATTAGACGGCACCGTCATTGGTGAACTGGATGCCTCCGGCTTCGCCGAGGGTAGCGGTGCCGCTAAATGGTCTGCCACCAGCCGATACCCCACATAGGCCGGAACCACCATCGCCACCAAAAACGCGATCGCCACCCCCACACGTCGCCAACTCAGTCCTGACCCATACTCCGTGCGGTAGGGGTCAAAGGCCAACTGGTCCGCCTTTACCAAATCGCGTAGCGCCAGCGGTCGCTTGAATCGAACCCGGCGATTGTCCAGCTTTTCCAGCAGCACCCAGCCCGCCTGTGCTTCTTCCGCGCACAGCTTGGCAAACCGGGCAGGATCGCGAAAAGCATGCCACCGCGCCCGCACGATTTTATACTCCCAACCATTCAACCGCGGATCGGGTCGATTGCCGCCCCGCCCGGTCACCTCCGCATTCTCATAGGTTGTCAACTTTTCTTCCTCCTCCTGTTGCTCATGCACCTGCCGCCGCCAAGTGACTATGATCGCCGTTGGCACACCCACCACCCACCACCCCAGCTCGATCATTCCCCAGCTCCCAACCTGCTTATCCCCCCAACCTTTTACACCAGGATCTTGCGATCCGTCATCTTTCCTTCAATGTATCCTTCCACCAGGAGATCCGCGCCGATCGATTGCCAACTGACATCCCGCAACGCCACCGCATCCGTCATTAGCGACAAACCCAAGTCCCCCACAGGCGAAGCCGCCGCACTCCCGCCAATGATTTTCGGCGCAATAAAAGCCAGAACTTTTTGGATAGAGCCATCGGCGATCGCCCGCGCCGCTAAGGTCCCGCCACATTCCCACAACACCGAGAGAAATCCCAGATCCGATAAATGGGCCATCACCTTCGCCGGAGTCAGCGCATCAAAGGCCACCACCTGAACCCCCTGGGATCGCAACCAGTCCTGAAACTCGGGCTTGGCTCCCGATACCGTAGCCACCAAAGTAGGAGCCATCGCCGTAGACCACAGATTCGCACTCATCGGTAAATCGAGCGATCGGCTCATCACTACCCGCAACGGCGTAGATCCCGGTTGCCGACTGGTCAACAACGGGTTATCCGCCCGCACCGTATTCCCGCCGACCACCACCGCCTCACAGGCAGCACGCAGTTGGTGTACCCTTTGTCGCGCCAGGGCACCCGTCACCCAGGCACTATGCCCCCCTGCCGCCGCAATCTTGCCATCCAACGTCATGGCATATTTCAAAATCCCGAAGGCCCGCCCCTGTAGCATCCGATGAACAAAAGCTTCATTCAATCGCTGGCAAGCTGCCGCTTCCACCCCTACAACTACCGCTATGCCTGCCTGCCGTAATTTTTCCAGGCCCCGGCCCGCCACCTGGGGATTGGGATCCACCATACCCACCACCACCCTGGTGACTTCCGCCGCAATCAAAGCCTCGGCACAGGGGGGCGTCCGTCCGTAGTGGCTGCACGGCTCTAAATTGACATACACCGTGGCGCCCCGCGCCCGATCGCCCGCCGCCCGCAATGCAAACACCTCGGCATGGGGGTCACCCGCACGGGGATGATACCCCTCGCCCACAAGGGTATCGCCCTGGACCACCACCGCCCCCACGAGGGGATTCGGTGCTGTTTTGCCCGCAGCTTGCTGCGCGAGCACGATACAGCGCTGCATATAGCGGCGATCGTCCGCAGTTTCCCCATCTACCCACTCAATTTCTGCCATCGTCCGTTGCCATGACCTCTTCGAGAAGCGATACCCCAATGACTTCTCCGTCGAGATTTTAACCTGTCGCCCTCGACCTGCCGCCCTCGACCCACCGCCACTACGGTGAAAACGTAATCCCTTGAAAAACCTCCCTCGGTAACTCCACCCGTAAATCCTCCATCCGCAGGGGCAACCAAATCCTAAAGGTACTGCCTGCACCGGGTTTCGATTGAAACGAGACAGTGCCCCCGTGCAGCTCTGCCAAGCGTTTGGTCAGGGCTAACCCCAAACCCGTACCTTCGTGTTGGCGCGTGTGGGAGGAATCAATTTGCTGAAACGGGCGAAACAGGAGATGCCAGCGTTCTTTGGGAATGCCAATACCGGTATCCCGGACCTCCAGACACAGGTAAGGGGCATCGGCACTCACCGGGCTGCGATCGGGGCGGATATCGTAGCAGTTCATAACCATAGTCAATACGCCCGCCCAGGCGAATAGAGCCATTTTCCGGGGTGAACTTCACCGCGTTGGACAGAAGGTTGATCACCATTTGGCGGACGCGGCGTTCGTCCAGGGGCACGTGATGCAAATGTGCTGCCACATCCACCGACAAAGACAGGTGTTTTTTCTCGGCCCGGGGCATCACCATCCGCAGGCACTGATCGCACAAATCCTGGATGGCCAAGGGTTGCAGGTTGAGTTCAACCCGACCCGCCTCAATTTTAGCAATGTCTAACAAATCATTGATGATTTTGAGTAGGTGAATCGCCGCATCGTCCGCTTGCAAGAGAAAATCCAACTCCTCCTCGCGATCGTCGCAGCAGCCGTCCCGCACCAGCCGAACACATCCAATAATGGCATTCAGGGGGGTCCGAAGTTCGTGGGAGGTCGTGGCTAGGAATTCACTTTTCAGTTGATTCGCCACCTGCGCCTCTTGCCAAGCCGCTTCCAACTCTTCAGCCCGCTCTTGCAGGCTTTCCACCATGCTGTCTAGCGCTTCCGCTAGGTGATCAATTTCCCTGATCTTGAAATTTTTGGGAGCATGGTTATCCACCGGAATCAGGCTATCCACCGCGATCGCCCCATCGCTGTCCACGCCCGTCTGCCGCCGATAAATCCTCTGGGCGTAATCACTGAGCCGCTCAATCGGCGCGGCCAAGTCACGGGCCAGATAGAGCGCGACCATCACATTCACAATCACCAAGCCCAAGATTAAGATGACCAGCACCTGCTTAATCTCTTCTAACCCATAGAGGGCTTTATCCAGAGGCGAAGCCGCCAGAATCGTCCAACTGCGCCGTTCCGTGGGTGCGGTATTTACTTCAATCGAGCTGTAGCCCACCAGCCATTCCGCCCCATCCCCAAAGGAAAATAGACTCAGAAAATCTTGATCACCAGCGATCGCCTTGGTCAACACCTTTTGGAGCTGGGCCGCATCCTTTTCTTGCTTGATATTATGACCAATCTTATCCATCTGCGGATGGGCCAAAATCATGCCATCCTGATCAATCACCACGGTTGATCCCGTCAACGAACCGCGCTGATTCGTCGCCTGCCGATGCACTGCTGACTGCACACTCAAGTCATAGCGCAATCTCCCGGCCCCATCGTAAATCGAGGTGCTAAAGATCAAATCCAATTGTCGTAGCTTCGCGTTTGATGCATCGGCTGACCGGGACGGATGAAGCGGCATCACCGGAGACACCCGTACCGTAGTGCGCGGATCCACAAACCCCTGACCCAGAGTGTCCCTCCCTCTTGCCGCAGCGAGGGCAATCCCCTCAGGGCCACAGGAGCTAGCCACCACTTGCATGGTGCGCATATTCGTTAACTGAACACATTGCACCCCCGTGGGCAACCAACGCACCATGCGCGTTACAAAGTCCTGAGCCCGATCGGGCTGGAGGGTATTCAGTTGCAGAGAGAGAGCCTCGTTGGCAATCACCAAGTTCGCCCGCATGGATTCAATGCGATCGCGAATATTTTCGCCCTTCTGAACGGCGCTTTCCGTCAAATTCTGCCGTGCCGTTTCCAGTAAACTCGCGCGCGCCTTGTGATAGGTCACCAGTTCCCCCGTGAGCAACACGGGTATACTCAGCAGCAAAAGCCTCGACAGCAGCATGCGGCGAAATGACGATTGACCCAATTTAGCCATAGGGCGGGTGAAGACAGCACAACTGAACGGCTTGACAAAAAACTCTACCCAGGCAATTCAATCAAATTGCTGGCCAATTGCTGGCATGGTTCTACGGGGACGCTTTTACCAACATGCTGTTCTGGCATAACTTTATAGGCAATAACACGCTGAACAGCGACAGCAATAAAGCACCCAACCTGGCAAAGCCACCCTAACGGTCGGCTATGTTCACTAATTATTACAGGGTGTATAGGCTTTAAGCTATGAATGTTTCGATATAAACCACGCAAATCTTCACGATTGCCTTGAATCCATGCGTCGCCCCGCCATAACGGTTATTCTCGCTACCAGCCTGGATGGTAAAATTGCCGATTTTCAGCGTACTGCGGCTCGGTTCAGCTCCCCGAGGGACCAAAGCCACCTCGAAAGCCGCATTGCCGAAGCGGATGCAGTGCTATTTGGCGCAGGCACCCTGCGCGCCTATGGCACCACCTTGCGAGTATCGACCCCCGCATTGTTGCGTGCACGCACCCTAGCAGGCCGCCACCACCAGCCGATTCAGATTGTTTGTTCCCCCTCAGGGCAACTGGATGCCGACTACCGATTCTTTAGTCAGCCGGTGCCCCGTTGGTTGCTGACGACAGCCACCGGAGCCTTATCTTGGCAGCATTCAGAGCAGTTCGATCGCATCTTAATTGCCCCTACCCAAACCCCCATCGCCCCCACCCTGGACTGGCCACCCGTCATGCAGCAACTCGCTGAGTTAAACATTGAACATTTGGCCGTTCTAGGCGGTGGCACCTTGGTCGGATCGTTGTTTACGGCAGGGCTGATCGATGACCTATGGCTCACCCTTTGCCCCCTCGTCTTGGGCGGCCAAACCGCACCCAGTTGGGTAGATCTTCCCGGTTGGCTACAAACCACTGCCCCCCGCTTAACCCTGGTCAGTTGCACCCCGGTCCATGATGAGCTGTTTATTCACTATCGGGTGCATTCATCCCAGCATCTCCCAGACCTGTATTAAGCTGTATGAAGTTCACTCCCCTTGGCCCACCGTGAGTCAGTCAAAGCCCTTGTCTCCCAATTCATCAAAGTCCCCCGAATACTCCATCGCCTGGACCCAGTCTGTCGCAGACCTGCCCCAATCGGCCTGGGATGATTTGGCCCTCCCGCTGAAAACCCCATTCTTTGAGTGGGACTGGCTACACAATATGGAAACCTCCGGCAGCGCCACGGCCAAGGCGGGATGGTTGCCCAATCATTTAACGGTGTGGCGCGATCGCACCTTGGTGGCGGTAGCCCCGCTCTATCTCAAAGGGCACAGCTACGGCGAATTTGTCTTTGACCAACAGTGGGCCGAGTTAAGCGATCGCCTTGGCATTCAGTATTATCCAAAACTGCTGGGCATGTCGCCGTTTACCCCTGCTGAAGGATATCGCTTCATCATTGCACCCGGGGAAGACGAAGGGGCATTAACCGCACTGATGGTTTGGGCCATTGATCAATTTTGCGATCGCAACCAAATTTCTGGCTGTAGCTTTTTGTATGTGGATCCGGCGTGGCGATCGCAAATGGAACGCCACGGCTTTGTCCCATGGCTGCACCACAGCTACATCTGGCAAAATGACGGCTTTCAAAGCTTTGAGGATTACCTCGGCTCCTTCAACGCTAACCAGCGGCGGAATATCAAGCGCGAACGCAAAGCTATGGAAACGGCGGGCCTGCATCTGAAAATCCACGCTGGCGAAGCGATCCCCCCGAATTTATTTCCGCTGATGTATCACTACTATGCCGACACCTGCGATAAATTTGGCTGG
The DNA here is from genome assembly GCA_963766075.1 of uncultured cyanobacterium. Classification (GTDB taxonomy): domain Bacteria; phylum Cyanobacteriota; class Cyanobacteriia; order Leptolyngbyales; family Leptolyngbyaceae; genus CAVYAN01. The sequence continues at coordinate 153,108 of CAVYAN010000017.1, forward strand.
TGGGGCAGCAAGTATTTAACCCCTAAGTTTTTTGAGCAGCTTTATCCCCGGTATGCCCATCGGGTCGTCTTTGCCGCCGCCTATGCCGAGTCCGATCCCCAGCAGCCGATCGGACTATCCTTCTGTTTAACCAAGGGATCAAATCTATACGGGCGCTATTGGGGATCAACGGCAGACATTGATTGTCTGCACTTTAATGCCTGCTATTACGCTCCGATTGAGTGGGGGATCGCCAACGGCGTACAAATCTTTGATCCGGGAGCGGGCGGGCGGCACAAAAAACGGCGCGGGTTTCCAGCCACCCCCAACTATTCTCTGCATCGGTTCTATCCACCCCGGTTGAAGCAGTTGTTTAACCAATACATTAATCAAATTAACGAGATGGAACAACAGGAAATCGATGCGGTGAATCAGGAATTGCCGTTTACCCAGCGTCGAATTGTTCTGGATGTAGAACCGGGCACTCCCTGACTAGTGCATTCCCGACTGTCTTCTGATTTTGCTTGCATAGCTTTGCTTTTATGGCTTTGCTTTTATGACTGCTCTGAACGTCGTTTACCGTAAACGACGTTCAGAGCAGCGATCGCACCGTTCCTCAGCTTGCCTATCTCAGCTTGCACAGTAAACGACACCAGAACCAGCCGAACCCACTGGAGATAGTCCGAGATCGACTTGATCTGGGCAGGACTCGCCCGAAATCTGACCTAACTTCTCGAAAATCGCGCAATTCCTCGACAATCAAAACTCGACAATCAAAAACCTCTCTAAAACAAAATCCTTTCTAAAATTATCTCCAAAATCAAATTAATTCGTTCAAATTTCTCTGGTTAAACCTATAAAAATCTGATATGATGGTCAGATCTTTAAAAAGACGTTCACGGCCTAGGCTTCCTAGCCTCAACGATGCCACTTCCCAGACCTGGGAATCGCCCTTCCCCGTCTGATCAGTGCAGCTTATCACCGAATTTGGCGATCGGCTGTGGAGAAGTGGGTAAATCTATAAATTTATGTAACAGGTCGTCAATTCTTAAAAAATACCTGTGGAAAAGTGGGCGATTTTCTGGGGAAAACTTGGGGGAAAGGGGTCGGAAAACTGAACGGCGATCGGGGAAAAGTAGAATGAGTATAAATACTCTGTGGGAAAACGCGCCTTTTCTCCCCAAGTTTTCCACAATTGATAAGTTTCGCTGATCAGTGCAGTGATTTGGCTAGAGCAGTTTCTCCCCAGTTTCCCCAGCCCCTACTACTACTCTTTTAAATAAGTTTTTCTTAAGTCTGATCCGATCCATATTTTCCGGATCGCGCGATTTGGTGACCTGAAAATCTGCCGAAAATCGATCTGGATCCGAAGGAACAAGGGTGCTAGTATTCACAGGCATCAGCCGTCGCTGCCCCAGTCCTGTCGCCCCAGGATAGTGGTAAATGCCGGTGGATAATGCCTTCCAGCCTATTTACCCCTTGCCCTTGCCCTATGAAACTGGTCTGCGCCCAAAACGCCTTCAGCACAAATCTTTCGCTGGTGAGTCGCGCCGTTTCTGCTCGTCCCACCCATCCCGTCCTGGCAAACGTGTTGATGATCGCAGACGTGGAAACACAGCAGGTCAAGCTCAGCGCCTTTGACCTCAGTTTAGGCATTCAAACGAGCTTTGCCGCCGAGGTAGAAGTGGGTGGCAAGCTCACCCTGCCTGCTAAGCTGCTAAACGATATTGTTTCCCGCCTACCGGATGGCAACATTACCCTGGAAGATGGCGCGGCAGAGGGGAGTGAATCGCATTTGCTGACCATTCTCAGCTCGGTGTCGGGACGCTATCAGGTGCGGGGCATGGGAGCAGAGGATTTTCCCGAGTTGCCCGTGGTAGAAAATGGTGAAGTGGCTCAATTGCCGATTGAGGCGTTTATTGATGGGTTGCACGGGTCGTTGTTTGCGGCCAGTGCCGATGAAACCAAACAGGTCTTGACCGGCGTGCATTTGTCCCTACAAGCGGAAGGGCTTGAGTTTGCAGCGACGGACGGACATCGACTGGCGGTGGTAGAAACGATCGCCGAAGAGGGCAGTCCCGTAAACGACGCTGCGCTGAATTTGAAGGTGACTATACCGGCCAAGGCACTGCAAGAACTGGCCAAGATGCTAGATAAACAGGCGGGCGGATCGGTAACCGTCCAGTTTGATCAGAGTCAAGTGGTATTTGAATGGACGGATCAACGGCTGACCAGTCGTTTACTGGAGGGGCAGTATCCCAACTATCGTCAATTGGTACCAAAACAATTTGCCCGTCAGTTGACAGTGGAGCGTCGTTTACTGCTAAGCGCGTTGGAGCGAATTGCGGTATTGGCTGATCAAAAAAACAACATTGTCAAATTGAGCCTCGATAGTGGGGCACAGCAAATTGCTCTATCGGTGGATGCTCAGGATGTGGGCAGTGGGCGCGAAGTGTTTCCGGCACAGATTACGGGCGAAGATTTGGATGTGGCGTTTAATGTGAAATATTTAATGGATGGCTTGAAGGTGATTACAACGTCAGAAGTGCAAATGCAGTTGAATACAGCCACAAGTCCAACGGTGCTAAGCCCTCTGGGAGGTATGAAGATGACGTATTTGGTGATGCCTGTACAGGTCCGTGGGTAAGATGGGTTTCTAGCTGTGAAACTTTGAAAGATTAATAGTTCTTTTGACGGCAAATCCTGCGTGTGATGCTAAAAATCCTCCATGCCCAATACGAGCAATGGAGGATTGGGGTTTTTGCAAGCTGCTGCGCCACGGGTGGTGTTTAGTAGGACTCTTCGATCGCCTCGTCTCGGCTATTTGTCCGCTGCTCTAGGGTCGCCCGGTTGAAATTCATGTGAATCGAGCGGGTTTGGACTCCATCGGCGGCGATCGCCAAAATTGGGAAATCTACTTGACCATTTTGGAATGGCATATGGAAGCGGAATGTGCCATCGGGATTGAGGGGAACAGGCTGGCCACCGATAAATAACGTAGCATCCGGTTCTGTTGCCCCATAGACAATCAACTCAGCATCCGCAAGCAACCAAAACTTGCGCGCCCGAATGGGTGGCATCGAAGCAAAGAAGCCAACCCCTGACATGCCGACGCCCGACATGTTCATGCCCGACATGTTCATGCCCGACATCGTAGAAACAGCAAACCCCACGCCCGACATGCCCACGCCTGACATAGTGGGAACAGCAAACCCTATCCCTGACATGCCAACCCCTGACATGGTCAGGCGCGCTAATTCTGGTGGTACGGCTGGTCCTGCTGGAATTGAGAATCCCACCCCCGACATGTTCATGCCGATTCCGGACATCATCCCGATCCCCGACATGCCCACGCCCGATATACCCACACCCGACATCGAATGCACTGAAAAACTAGAGGCAGTGGCACCGACCCCGGCAAGGCCACCCGCCACCAGCGCATAGGAACTGAGCGATTCTGAGCCCCCGAGGAAGCGTTCCGAACCACCCAGCATCTGCTCCGAGCCTCCGATCGCCACCATTTGCTCTGAGCCACCGACGAGGCGTTCTGAACTGCCAATCATGCGTTCTGAGCCACCAATCATCTGCTCTGAACCGCCAATCATCTGCTCCGAGGCTCCCACCATTTGAGCTGAACCGGGGGGAACCGAACCTGCTACATGGGGCATGGATCCAAAGATTGACCCCGCCACCCGCTGGGAATCAGCGGTTTTGGTGATATGGAAAATGTGGTCGTAGATGGGATTGTCAAAGCCGCTGGTGCCGCCCCGCCTGAGCTGCATGAATGTTTTGCCGCGCAGATCTTCTTGCCAGTCAACGCCCAAAAACTGCTCGTTGTACCAGTCAGAGGGAAACATGGGGGGGATACGAATTGGCAGCGATCGCGCCAACATGAGCCAGTGGCCGTTTGCGGTCAAATAGCCAATTTCGGCTACATAGTCGCAATCGCTAAAGGGAATCGGCACATACCAATCCCTGGCCAACTCATCACAGTCATACTGTTGCAAGTTCTGGGGGGCTTGCCCTAGAGTATCGCCCTGCGTCACATCGTAAACTCGCAGAGCTAGCGTTTCCCCCCCTTGGCGGCGCAATTCTGCCTTGTGATCATTGGGTGTATCCCAATAGGCATAGGCCCACTGTGGATCTCGGGGCAGCAGCACGATGCGACTGTCGCCATAACCGTCGGGCAATTCAGGGAGATGGGCATCCACCGTGGCTAAGAATGCACTAGATGGGGCATTCTCGCCGTTACCTGGCACCGCCGAAAACTTGGTTGCTTCGACGTCGGTTTGGGCTTCTTGATTCAAGGCTCCAACCGCCATTGCTCCCAGTCCGACCGCTGCTACACCGCCTACGGCTGCCGCTACACCGGAGAGATCAAACTCGCCAGAGGAACTGGTTTCCAGGGGGCTGGCCGCAGTCACCGTACCGAGTTGCTCATCGGCATTGGGGACAACGGGCAGCGGTACTCCGAGTACTGCTCCATCTGCGGTTACGTCTGGTACGGTTACATCTGGTGCCGACACATCTGGTGTGGCAACCTCAGAGCCTGCCGCCGTAGCTATTCCGGCGGCAGCTATTCCGGCAGCGGCAATTCCTGTCGCTAGACCGGGTTGTCCAGAAGGGAGCGTTTCGTCCCATGGATCAGGCAAGGGTGTGGTGGCGGGTGGGAGATTCGCGCTGGGATCGGCGATCGCCTCGTCATGTCCCAACCCATTATTCCCTGACCGGGCGGCGGCTATGGCTCCGGCCCCAGCGGCTGCGGCTCCTAGGGCAGCACCCACCGCAGGAGAAGCGGCGGCTGCCCTAGGTGCTGACGCGTTGATGGCATTGGGTACGTCCCCAGCGAGAGGGGCGACTCCAGCGGTGAGGGCTGGGTCACTGGGTGGAGAGGGTGGCAGCGTGGGGGAGGGGGATCCAGAATCTAAATCCGTGCCAGAACCCGCGCCTTTACGTCCGAATAGTGCCCACGCAGCAAGCAACCCCAAGGGCAATAATCCCCACAGCCAACCTATTGTGCCGTTGGAGTCAGGGGAGGGCGGCAGGGCGGCAGGGGCTGCCGCAGGACTCAAGGGAGCCCCTGTAAAGGTGGCTGAGGGAGAGGCGGTTCCAGTAGAAGCTGCTCCGGGGGAGGCAGTTCCAGGGGCAACGGTGCCGGGTGCCGGGGAGGCTGGGTACTGCTGCTGCAATGGCAGCCGCTTCGGCAGCACGGGCTTGGGCGATCGCGGCTCGGCCTTCGGGTGCCGTCGCATAGCCCAGAAAGGCCAAGGCGGCTGGGCTGGGCTGCGGGCCTTTGTATACGTACAGCAGCGGCTGCGAGAACGGATAACGGGGATCATTCGGCAGCACTTGGTGCATGTTGAGAATACGCACCGCCGCGACATCCTTCACCTGGTTGGCTGTGGCGTAGCTGATGCCGTCGGTACCCAGCTTCTCAATCACGGCTGCGGTATCGTCTTTGACCGGGGTGGCGGTGGCTACGGCTTGGAAGGGGGCCGATTGAAAAACGGGATAGTTATGGAAAGCTTGACGTGTATCGCTGGATTCCGGGCGGTCCACCAGCCGAATCGGTCCTGGAGGACCGCCAACCTCTGACCAGTCGGTGATTTCTCCGCGAAAGATCTTGGCAAATTGATGAATGGTCAGGCTGCCCTTAAAGGGATTGTTCGGACCTACCAAAATTGCAATTTTGTCACGCACAGCAGGGGTGGCCCTGAATCCCTTAGCCTTTTCTTCGGGCGTTAGAGGCCGCCCCATGGCTACAAGGTCTAACTTACCGTCTAGAAGGGATTGCAGGGCAGGTTCGATGCCACTGGTTGCAGTGGTTACAGTGGTGCCGGTAAATTTTCCTTCAAATTTTTGTTTTAGGGCTTGGTTGATAGCGACCATACTATTGGCCCCATCAATACGCACAGTAGTCCCTTGGGGCACGGTTTTAGGAAATGGAAAAGCCGCTGCGTCAGAGAGCTGCGCACGAGCGGTCGGCAGGGGCACTACCGCTGCCAAGGGAACAGCAACAGCAGCTAAGGCAGCAAGGAGTGCCAGATTTAGGACCGGAGAAATCTTTCGTTGCACCATTGGGGGAGAAAGCCGTATGAGTAAATCCAACAGGAATGAATCTGACTGAATAAAGAATTTTCTGGATAGGATTGAGCAATTATACCGCCTTCATCCGAAATGCCAAGTTATGTGAAGGACGATTCCAAAATGGCGAATATGGTATAAGGATAGACGGAAGTTTTACGCCTCCTCTTTTTTGTAAGCCTTCCTTGGGCTGAATTCCTTAGACTGAAGACTGAATTTGTTTCAGGACTCAGAATGTTTAAATTTTTAGAGCATTAAACTGTGAATAATTCCGCTTTGCCCGTCGTGTTCTAAAGAGTGCTTTCTCATCAGAAGAAATTTGGTCCCATCGGGTGAATCCTAGCAGGGCAATCGGTACAGAATCGTCTTCAAGTCTATAAGCAATACGTTAAGGCGAGTGCAAGCAAGGGTGTTGAGAGGGTAGCTCAGCGAGAAGAGAGTCGGGTTATTGTGAGTTAGGGTGGCTACTACGCTGTTCAATTTCAGTCAATGCTCTGAGTACGAGGCGTTTTGCTTGCAATCTCCAGCCGCGTCGTTGAATGGAATAGTACAAAAAACCACCAATCCCCGTAGCGACGAAGTCTAAAGGCTGAAACAGGGCGATCCCAAATAGCAGCCCCAGGCCAGCAATGCCTAAAAAAGGCAAAGCAACCGTTTGCCGCTGCGTTTCAATCAGGTGATTCAGCCAGTCTGTTGGGAGTTCTGTCGCGAGGGCGGCTTTGATCTGTTGCTGTTCGCTGAAGGAAACAGAAAGGCCAATTTTTTGGCGAAGTTTTTCCAGTTTGCGGGCGTCGGTACTGTACTGGGTCAGCTCGTCCTCTGCCATCAAGATCAGCCGCTCATACTGTCCCACGGGTGTTTCCTCGCGATCGCCGCCATTTTCTGCATTATCCCAGATTCCGATCCCCGATCGGTTCGATTCTGGATTTCCGGCTCGGGATTCCCGATGCGGGGTAGGGCAATTGGTCTCGAATGGGCTGGCCGGAATATCCGGATTGTGCCCCATTGTCCGTGTTTCTACTGGTATATCGTTTCCTGAAATCGCGCAATCTACCTTATGTCAAACTCTTTTGCCTATCGGCGTCTCCGGATTGGGGTCTGGGTGACGTTGTTTCTCTGTGCTCTCAGCATTGCCCTCGGGGTGGCTGGGTGGCACCATCCGTCCGCGATCGCCCAACCTGTGACCCGTGCTACCCTCACTCAGGTGCTAGACGGTTCCGATGTCTTTATTCAAAATCGCAAAGCCAAGGTGAATGACAGTGCCACTAAAGGGCAGCGGGTGCGCACAGGGGCCACTCGGGTCCAGTTGACCTTTGACACCGGAGCGATCGGTCGTCTTGGGCACAACTCCGTGCTCACCGTTGGCCAGTGTGCGCGGCTCAAAAAAGGAACTGTTTTAATTAATGGAGCCATGAATGGCTGTAGCGGCTCGGCGGTCGCGGGTGTGCGCGGTACCACCTATATTATGGAAGTCGATGATGCCGGGATCACGCGAGTCAGTGTCCTGGAAGGCAATGTTGCCGTTGCTCCCGCTGATCCGTCCCAGCCCGTTGAGCCGGAAGCCGCTGACGACGAGGTGATTCCCGCAAAAACCAAGCAGGCTGCACCGCCCCCACCCAGACCCTTACCCCCACCCCCAGGCCATTACCGCCCCCTGCGCCTAAGCCTGTTGCGCCGCTGCCCGCGCCTAAGCCTGCCGCGACACCCAAGCCCGTCACCTCTCCCCCGTCGCCGCCCAAGGGGACGTCTGTGCCCAAAACTCCCGGTTTACCCGTGCCCGCGCCGACTCCACTCCAGTCCCCGCCGAATGCGGGCAGTGGTCAGCCCATTATGGTGGCCACTGGTGAAACCGTGGAGGTTGCCCCCACCGGTCAACTGGGGCCTGTGGCAAAGCTGACCGAAGCGGAGTATCGTCGGATCCTTACAGGGGCACTCTTTGACGGCTATACCCTGCAAATTCCGGGAATTGACAAGGTGCGCCGTGCCTATGAGCAGCTCTTTCCAGGGGTGCCGTTCCCGGTTACCGTTCCCAGCTTGCACATTGCTCCCCCTGTGCGGATTCGACTGCCATTCTAAGCCCAGATTCGCCCTCCAGCTCAGCCCGCATTTTGGCCCACCTTGATTTTGGCCCCATGATTAAGAGTGCTCCACAAGAAAAAAGATCCCACGGTTTAACCGGAGGATCTTTTTTCTTGTGCTCAACTTTTGGACTTAACTTTTGGACTTAACTTTTGAGCTTAACTGAGAAGCTGAACGAACGTTAAACCGCAGCAGTTTCGGGGTAGCAGACGTTGGTGCCTCCCAACCCACAGTAGCCCCCTGGATTTTTTGCCAAGTACTGCTGGTGATAGGCTTCTGCGTAGTAAAACGGGGGCGCATCCAGAATCTCTGTGGTGATTGGCCCATAGCCGCTCGCCTTGAGCATGGTTTCGTAAACGGCCTTGGATGCCTCAGCAGCCTGCCGCTGGGACTCCGAATAGGTGTAAATGCCGGAGCGATATTGGGTGCCTGCGTCGTTGCCTTGGCGCATGCCCTGGGTGGGGTTGTGGCTTTCCCAAAAAACCTTGAGCAAGGCATCGTAGCTGATCACGGTGGGATCGTAAACCACAAGCACCACTTCATTGTGCCCAGTCATGCCCGAACAGACTTCGTTATAGGTGGGGTTGGGGGTGAGGCCCGCCGCGTAGCCCACCGCTGTCGAGAATACACCCGGTTGCTGCCAAAACTTGCGCTCGGCTCCCCAAAAGCAGCCCAAGCCAAACAGGGCCGTTTCCAAGCCTGCCGGAAAGGGAGCTTGCAGCGGGTTGCCATTGACAAAATGCTTAGCGGGAACGGGCATGGCTTCGGCCCGCCCCGGTAATGCCTCTGCGGGACTGGGCAAGGAGGACTTTTTGCCAAAACCAAATAACACCATAGGACTGTCTCTACATGATTAATATCCTTTACGTTTTTTAATATAGCTTGGATGTCTGAGCGATCGCTGAGAGCGGGGTAAGAGTTGTGCGGGGTTCTGCTGTCCTTTACTAGGACTGGCGCTCCAGCCACGCCCGCATTTTTCCAGGATTGAGTAGGCCGTGGGGATCGACTCTTTCTTTGAACTGGAGTTGGGCGATGTCCACGGTTTTCATGCCGCCGTCTTCCAGTAAATAAGTATGAGGATTAAAGATCAAAGCTCCCTGGGCTTCGTGGTAGTCCATGATGGCTTGCAGGCGTTCTGGGGTGCTATAGCGCACAATTTGCAGGGCGGCGGGCAGGGCTCTCCCGTTTGCCCGCAGAAATTCCAGATGCATCATCACTTCATCGCCAAAGTGCCTGTACATCTGCTCGACGCCAACCAGACCGTTCGGAAAAAGGGTTTGTAAATAGGTGAGGCTGGGATCAACGCTGCGGGCGTGGAGGGTGGTGTGGTTCCAGGAGTATTCCACGAGGGTGATGCCTTTGCTGGCTTCCTGGGCGGACTTTTGATAGGCAAGGGTGCCGCCTGAGTCCCGCACCAGTTCAGCAAAGGGTTCTAGGGACGACTCGGCTACGAGCACTAAGGCGCAATGACTGCCGCTGGGTATGTAACTTTTGAGGGCGGCGAAGTACTGGGGAATGGGATCGGCACAGACGCAGACGAGCTTTTTGATGATGCCGTCGCTGTCGCTGAGGGCTTGGCCGAATTGGGCAGCGGCCATGAAGTCGGGGAAGGTGGCGATCGCTTCGGCCCAGGCATAGGCGGGACCCAGGGGAATTTCTAATTCGGTGATGATGCCGTTGGTGCCGTAGGCATGGGCCACGGGGTACACGGCATCGCCGCGCAGTTCAATCACGCGGGGCTGATCTTCCAGGGTGACGACCCGCGCCGCGAGGATATTGCCGCGATCGCGCAACTGGCCATACATCACCGACCCAATGCCGCCGCTACCGCCGCCAATAAATCCGCCCACGGTGGCGGTACGGTAGGTGGAGGGCGTCATCCGTACTTCCCAGCCCATTTCTCGCGTTTGTTTATCCAGGGCGGCAATTTTTACGCCGGGTTCGACACAGGCAATTCCTGGCTTGACCCACTTCACGGCCTGCATCCGGCTTAGGTCCAGAATGACGCCGCCTTCTAGGGGGATACATTGCCCATAGTTGCCCGTTCCGGCTCCCCGCACGGTGAGTGGCAGCCGGTGCTGCACGCAGATCTCGGCGACCTGCAGCACTTCTGCTTCATTGGTGGCGCGCACGACAATATCACCGCGTTTGTCGTGCAATAGGGGTTGCAAAATGGGGCTGAAGTGATAGTAGTCCTGTGACAATTTTGTGACTTGATGGCTGTCGGTAATGATGTCCAAACCGGTGAAGACCGCAATCAAATCATCAAGACTAAGACTAGAGTTTGCGATTAACGTCATGGCAGGGGGCGTCCTGGGTAGGCAATGAGGCTGAGTCGACTATTAAAAATGCAAGACTTAGAACTGTGAAATTAAAGATGCAAGCTGAGGCAACGCTGAGAGGATGTTTTAAAAGTCCTCCGGTGAGTCGGTAAAACCTGAATCGAGTGTATCGTGATCTTGCAAGATTGGGCTGGGGAAGGGCTTGCAAAAGCGCTGAGCTGGTGGGGGTTGATAGTTGAGGGTTTACCGCCACGGGCGATCGCCCCTGCTAAAGATCGGCACGAACCTCCACGCTGGGCAGGCGTGTGGGTCAGCGCTGCGATCGCTCTCCGACAGGGGATTGATCGCAGCGCTGCTGACTTTTCCTGGGTTATTCCGTGCGCATGCCCCGAGAGGCAACACGAATGATCACCGGAGTAGATTTAATGGCAATGGCTTTGCTCCATTCACTGGCCCCAATCACGTTGACTTGGTGTAGGAGGTTGACCATGGCCCGGACGGCGGGGCGGGAGCCGGTGAGGGTGATGTTGACCCATTCGTTGCCGAGGGTGGTGAGGTCGGTGATGAAGTCGCGATCGCGTGAGGCCGGATCGTTGAGAACGGACGGGCAAACGCGGCTATCACTCGGCGGTTGAGTAGTCATGATGGGTCTCCTTGTGTTTTTTGTGGGGGAAGGAAACCCAAAAACCAAAGCCACCCCGATGCGTTGCAGAGCAGGGTGGCTTGTAAAATGTGACAAGCCGCCATGCTGGTGTGTTCAGCTTGGGGGTTAGCGATCGCTTGGTGGTTGCAAGCACTGGGCGATCGCGTTTTATGGCAGAGGCTTTTGGGCGTCTGGGTGAGCGCAGTTAAACCTAGGTGCACTCACCTTAACGCAAGAGAATACCGAATCGCGCCGCACTTTGCAAGCCCTATTTTGAGTAAATTTGGGATGGACGGGCATTCCTGTGGGGTTGCCATCCACCGATGGCTTGAGATCAAGTTTTGGGAACCCAAAATCAAGTTGCATCTAGAGCCTACGCCTGAATTTAGGCATCCAAGGGACTGCGCACCCCCAAACCGCCCCGATTGAGGACGTGGGTGTAAATCATCGTGGTTTTGACATCCTTATGGCCGAGGAGTTCTTGGACGGTACGGATGTCGTAGGGATATCCGTACCGTCCAATATTCATGTATTAAGCACTACTCGAATTGATTCAGTAATAAGTCTAAAGATTTACGGAAGAAATTGGCTCACAGTTTCGTCTACAGGATAAAATTTAAGTGAGATTGGAGTTTCGGCATAACACTCCATATAGAGGTAGATATGCAGAATTATTTCTGCATAATGTTCTGTAGAGGGCAGTTATGCCGAATATTTCTACATAACACCCCGTGTAGAGGTAGATATGCAGAAATATTCTCTATAAATAATAGTTATGCCGCTTGAGTTCTCGGTGGTGGTGCAGTCGAAATCTCAGTCACTGATAAATTTGAGGTAGAGTGAGGACTGCCTATATCGTATTGAATATGTTGATTCCGAATGCAGAAAATGCAGTCGTCGATATTCGTAAACTACGCGGCTACTGCTTGAATTCAGAGCACGACGACGGAAAGCATAAAGCTCGGCTTTTTTCATCAATTCTTGGCATGACGGCTGATGACGCTGAAGAGTTACGCCAAATTTTGCTAGAAGTTGTCATAATTCATGAAGCTCAGGTGGGGCGGCAAGATGAGTTTGGGCAGCGCTATACTCTCGACTTCACGATTGAATGGCACAATAGAAGTGCAACTCTTCGGAGTGGTTGGATTATCGAGCATGGCTCGGAGATTCCAAGATTAACAACCTGCTATCCTCTGTAGTACTTGGAGGTGATACAAGTGACGAAGAACACAGCTAAATTGCTAGATGTCGTGGCTTTGACAGTTGATTTGCCCGAATACAACCTTTGGTGTGGACAAGTCGGAACTATAGTTGAGCTACTAGCTGATGGTGAAGCGTTTGAGGTTGAATTTAGCGATCGGGATGGACGAACGTTTGAGTCCATCGGATTGCGCCCAGAGCAAATCATGGTGTTACATTTTGAGCCAGCATCACCTGACTTGAAGCCTGAAATGGTTACAGCATAGCGCAGCACAACAACGCTGTTGCAACGGACGGTGTTCAAACTCTGGAAATGACTCGAAAACTTGTGCCGCCGCTGAACAGCAACGTT
>CAVYAN010000018.1:0-34177 GCA_963766075.1 uncultured cyanobacterium
GGGCGATGCGACGGGCGTTTGGAGTTCTGCTGGGGTCATAAAAAGCGCTGGAAGAGAGAGTTTTGCAGAAGAAGGCTTAATGGGCTAGGGCGTGGAGGGCGGCCAGGTGTTTTGTGTCTAAGCCCATTGGCTCCAGAACAGGAGCGAGAAATTCATCCGGGGATTTGCGATCGGGGTCCGCCGCAGCGATCGCTGCGTCTAGGCTACTAGCGCTGGCGTTCGCTTTTTGCTCATCAATCCAGGTGGCATAATCTGCCGGCGTTTCAGCAATTACTTTAGTGCGCATGATGCCGTGATACGGCCCACAAAGCTCGGCACAAATCACGGGATACTCACCCACGACTGTTGGGGTAAAGCGCAGACCCGTCTCACGCCCTGGTACAGCATCCTGTTTTAATCGAAATTCCGGTACCCAAAAGGCATGGATCACATCCTGGGCGTTAATCGACAAATCGACCGTGCGGCCCACGGGGACATGCAGCTCGCCTACAGTGATCCCCGCATCGGGATACGTAAACAACCAGGCATACTGCAAGCCTAGGGCAGTGATTTTGAGATCGTCAGTGGCCTTAGCGGGATCGGACATGCGCGTCTCTGAGTTCTGCAGGTCAGACGGCGACATGTCTGGCATCTGGGCGATCGCTGCTCCAGCAGAATTGTCATGTTCTGTCGCATGCAAAGGGACGGAATTCAACGTCGCCGCCATCGCCGATCCCGGCATCTGGGCCATTTGCGTGGCCGATTTGCCATGGGCCATGGCGGAATGATCCATAGGATTTAATCCACCGATTTGGTTGTATATGTCAAAACTATAGACCCCGATCCCCAACACCAGGATTGCTGGAATTCCTGTCCAAAGAATTTCCAACGGAAGATTACCGTGGATATTAGGACCATCGGTGGTATCTCCGGGCTTTGCCCGAAACTTGAAAACAGCCACCACGATGACACCGATGACAATCAGGAATAGCCCCGTACCGATCACCATCATGATCGTAAACAGGCCATCAATCAAAGGGGCCTCCGCCGACGCAGCGGCAGGGAGCAAGTGATTATTGAATCCGTACCAAATGCTGACTAGAGTCAGAGCAATTCCAGCTAGCATGGTCCAAATTGAGCCTGGAATATTCACAGTTAAATACCGCCTACAAATAGATACTGACGACCTAACAAGCCCTAACAATGACCTAACAAAAATAATGGTCTGAACTCACTCAGCGATCCGAATGCTTCCATCGAACGAGGGTACAGAATGGTTTTGAAGGCACAGACTGATTTTGAAGGCACAAGCGGGTTCTCAAGGGAACGCTGATGAAATGGAGCTGATGAAACAGGGCTGATAAGCATGAAGCCAGCGTAACCCGCCCGAGAACCTCCTATACGTTAAACTAGTCCATCCGTAATTAGCCCCGCCCCCGCGCAACCTGCGGATTTTCTTTAGGATCCCACTGGGAAATCCCATGGAAGCATGAATATCCTGATCCCTAAAGTATGCTTCGCAACATTTAGCGGGCGATCTAGCGGGCGATCGCCTTGCCCTATGTGCGACCTATGTACGACCTCCTCGTTTTCTGTATACGACATTACGTATGGATTTAAGAAGTTCTGCAAATAGTCCGACATGAATCCCCACAATCCGAAGAAATTCCTAACATCCCCGCAGTCTGGAGAATTCCGTGATTAGAGTTAGGGAGTTAAATTAGTGCTCATTCTCAGCCTCTGCTCTGTAGGTTAACTCCATAAGTTAACCCTGTTTTCTTAATGCCCCGTATGGACATTGACTCAATTTCTATTCTTTCTTAAACCGGAAGTCGAATCTCTTCGATGTAGCTGGTTCATGTTTTAAGTGATCCAGTTAGATTTCGGTTATGCACTGTAAACATTAGTGCTGTGGATATTGTGTTTTTGATGATGGGTTCGTATTCTGATCCCGATTAAAAACGATGGATAGACCTCTGCACCGTAGTAACTTCAGTTCGGCAGAAGTTTTGACGTTCAGTAATGCGAAGGGGATCGTCCCGATGACTGATTTTGTTGTTTCTTCTCCTCCCGCTTCCGAGGCTCGTCCAATAGAATGGATACGGAAGCTCGTCTGGAGCATGGTTTTAGAAACTCTGTTCTTAATGGCTGTGGGTAGTGCCACCCGCGTCATGAATGCTGGGCTGGCGTGTCCAGATTGGCCGCTGTGCTACGGCCAACTGTTACCTCAGCAGCAGTTGGGCAATCTGCAAGTCTTTTTGGAATGGTTCCATCGCCTGATGGCCTTTCTCATGGGCATGTCGGCGATCGCCCTTACCCTGCTCAGCCTTTGGCACCGCCGTGTGTTACCCAAGTGGTTACCCTGGGCAGCGCTCCTCTCCCTGGGCTTGATTGTCTTTCAGGGGATCTTGGGCGGTTTAACCGTGACCCAACTTCTGCGGTTTGATATTGTCACTGCCCATTTAGGGACTGCCCTCCTGTTTTTTATCACGGTCCTCAGCATCGGGATTTGTCTCCTGCCCTACGAGGGACGGGGTACAGCGGGGCCTCTGCCGGGGCTAGGGTTCACGGCGGCGGGATTGGTCTATATCCAAAGCCTGCTCGGAGCGCTCGTCGGCTCTCAATGGGCGGTGCATCAATGTCTTAGTGCGTCCCAGCTTTGCCAAGTGATGAATAGCCATCTGATCGGTGTGGTCCCGGCCACCGTGGCGACCGTGCTGCTCACGGGGTGGGTCTGGCGGACTCCGGCATTACATCCCGCGCTGCAAGGGTTGGCCAAGGCGGCAGCCTGCATCGTTGTCATCCAGATTCTTTTGGGTGTGGCCACCTTCAAACTGCGCCTGCAAGTGGAACCGCTAACGGTGGCCCATCAGGTCATGGGGGCCACGTTGTTGGGCATTTTGGTGGCGTTTACCGTTCTTTCCCTGCGGGATGGAGGGGAGGGCGCGTTGCGGAGTAGCTCCTTGCGGAATGGATAACCGGGATACCCCGAAAAGTTATGCCCCGAAAATCACCATTTCTCGCCTATGGGATCTTGACCGTTAGGATCCAATCTTCATCTTCCATCGGTGCTTTTGCAGGTCTGGGCTTACCGACAAGTCTTTGCCTGCCCGTTTAATTCTCTCTCCCAACGGAACTCTTCACCCCGTTAATCCTTCTGTTCACGCTGGGGTTATTCGTTCAAAGCTATTCTTTCAAAATTTTCTCTTGGCCTCTACTCTCTAACGCTTTAGCCTTTTGGATTGCTCATGCAAGAAACCATTCTTAACTCAAATCGGCTTAACTCCACCCGGCATCACGAAAACTTTTGGCAGGTGTGCCAAAGTTACTATCAACTGACTAAGCCCCGCATCATCTTGTTGTTGTTGATTACCACCGCTGGCGGCATGTGGATTGCGGCGAAGGGGCAGGTTGATCCAGTGCTCTTGATTGTGACGCTGCTGAGTGGGGCCTTTGCTTCTGGCGCCGCCAATACCATCAACTGTTTGTACGATCGCGACATTGACTACATCATGGAGCGCACGCGCCATCGGCCTTTGCCCTCAGGTCGGGTGCAGGCCAAGGATGCCCTTGCCTTTGCGATCGTGCTCACGGTGCTTTCGTTTACACTGCTCACAATTTTTGCCAATGTACTGAGCGCGCTCTTGGCCATGTCCGGTATTGTCTGCTATGTGCTGGTTTACACCCATTGGCTGAAGCGCCACAGCACTCAGAATATTGTGATTGGTGGCGCTGCGGGGGCAATTCCGCCCTTGGTGGGCTGGGCTGCGGTGACCGGAGACTTAAGCTGGGCCGCCTGGGTCCTGTTCGCCATTGTTTTTCTGTGGACTCCGCCCCATTTCTGGGCGTTGGCCTTAATGATTCGGGAGGACTATGCCAAGGTGGGTGTGCCGATGCTGCCTGTGGTCGCCGGGAATGAATCCACGGCGGATCAAATTCTGGGTTATACGCTGATTTTAATTCCGGCGACTCTGGCCCTAGTCCATCCGCTGCATGTAATGGGCGGGGTGTATGGGGCGATCGCCCTTCTTCTCGGCGGTATCTTTACCTGGAAAGCGTGGCAAGTTGTGCAACAGCCCCATGAGTACGGCATTGCTCGCTCGTTGTTCAAATACTCCATCCTCTACATGATGCTTCTGTGTAGCGGCATGGTCATTGACAGCTTGCCCCTAACCCATACGCTGACGACAGCGGTTGCCGATCATTTCACAACCCTGACCAGTTTGTTGCCGATCGCCCCCTATCGATGAGGGATGCGGGGATGTGACCGGAGTTAGGAGGACTAACCCGTTAAAATAGAATTGAGTTCTCTAGTTTAATGGGCGCAATTATGGCGATCGCTGTTTGCATCGAAAAGCTGCAAAAACGCTATGGCACGGTCCAAGCCGTCAAAGATGTTTCACTTCACGTAGAAGCGGGTGAAATCTTTGGTTTGCTGGGGCCGAATGGGGCGGGTAAAACCACGACGTTGCGTTGCCTTTGCACGCTGACCGAGCCGGATGCGGGCACGATTGAGGTGTCGGGTATTTCGGCGATCGCCCAGCCTAAACTGGCCCGCCAAAAGCTGGGGTATGTAGCCCAGGAAGTGGCCTTGGATAAAGTCCTCACCGGGCGAGAACTCCTGGAACTGCAAGCCGCCCTCTACCATTTGCCTCGGCGGTCTATTCCCGACCGGATCAATACAACCCTCACCCTCCTAGGGCTTCAAGAATATGCCGACAAAAAAACAGGCACCTACTCGGGCGGGTTGAAAAAGCGCCTCGATCTCGCGGCGGGATTACTGCATCAGCCCGATGTTTTGGTCTTGGATGAACCCACGGTGGGGTTGGATATTGAAAGTCGGGTGATTGTGTGGGAGTTTCTGCGGCAGTTGCGATCGCAGGGCACGACCATTATCCTCACCAGCCATTATTTAGAAGAGGTAGATGCCCTAGCCGATCGCGTGGCGATTATCGATCAGGGATGTGGTGATCGCAGCAGGCACCCCCTCAGACTTGAAGGCCAAGGTTGGGGGCGATCGCATTACCCTGCGGCTGCGCGAATTCACCCCCCCCGCCGAAGCGGAACAGGCTAAGGCGCTCCTTCAATCCCTGCCTATTGTCCAAGAAGTGATCATTAATAGTGCCCAGGGGAATTCTCTCAACCTCGTAGTCGCAGCCCAGGGCGAAGCCCTCATGACTGTTCAACGCACCTTGCAAGATGCCGGACTGCCCACCTTTGGCATTGCCCAATCCCGACCCAGTCTGGATGATGTGTACCTCGCCGCCACGGGCAAGACCTTACTGGATGCGGAAATCGCCGCAGTGAGTACGCGGGATGAAAAGGCAGAACGCAAGCAGAATATGCGCTGATTGAGTAACGCTCCCAATCAACACGGCTCTTCATCGCAACCTTAACCTGGGCTTTACCAAAGGAAACTCAGGGAGGTGGTAGGTTGAGGAATATATTGACCAGTTTCAAATTTGTGGCGTTCAAAAAACAGTAGTGTAATGAGCGAACTCGTTGTAGTCGGTTTTGATGGCAAATTTAAAGCTGAAGAGGTTCTCCTAAGCCTTCTCAAGCTGGAGCAAGAGCATTTGCTAGATCTGGATGATGCGGTTGTTGTGATTAAGAATGCTCAGGGCAAAATTAGGGTCAAGGCTTACCATGACTTAACTGCGCCAATTCCTGAATTAGGGAATGAACTGTGGGGCGGGATGATTAGTGCGGTTGTGTTCCATCGTGATGTTGAAATCGCCCAGGATGTGTTTGATCCTGATTTCTTGAGCAAAGTCGAAGCATCCTTAAAACCGAATTCATCGGCACTATTTACGTTTGTGCGATCGGCAGAACCCAACGCCCTGCTGGCAGCCTTGTCGGGTGTGGGTGGAGAAATAATCCGCACAACGCTTTCGGCAGCAGCGCAGCAAAAGCTCCAGGTGGTCTTGAGTACGGCTGTTTAATCTCCAGCTTAAATCTCATACGTCAGCTTTCAGGCGCTTTGTCCTCCCCCTCTGGGCTATATATTTGGAGGCGGCGCGCTGTCTCATTGACTATATCCTCAATAACTGCAGGACGATCGCTCATAATAAAATCGGCTAGGTGGATGATACAAAGTCCAAGAGTTAGTGCAGCCTATGGGCCTCTGACCAAACTCATTAAAAGGAGGATTATGGCGTTCCCTTGTGTAGCAGCGGAGATTGGCCGTATCCTGTAGGGCTTGTTCGTCGGCTGGGGAGCCTCCAGAAATGGGCAAGATCCACAGGATTTTTTGGGGCGCCGCCGCGTATTTCCGGAACCATGCGCTAATCCGCGCCAACTCCTTGGGGGAGCACGAGTAGGTCGCTCCTAAATTGATAGCGGATTCATCATGCAGACGAACCCGAATCCAAACATCGCTCCCGTCTCCAAAGGTATACCCACCCCCCTTAATCTGATCCCCCTTCGACACCAGCGATCGAAATCTCATATCACGAGAAAATCCACCGGTATCAGGGAGAGGAAATTCTCCGAGATATGCGATCACAAATAAACCAGGCACCCCGATCAGAATCGCGATCGTCCATAGCAATATTTTCATTGGCGATTTCATGACTCGTCTCCCACGTTAGAAGTGATGCGCTCATCCTGCATGCGATCCCCCTGACCCGATCTGTCTACTGAGTGGCTTTCCCCACCATGAAGCTCAGACAGACAGACTTCCGGCTGAAGGTGTGAGATGCTCCCACGCGAAAAGCCTCCGCAACCTTAGCTTCTGGCTCTCTAGGGTATAGAATCGCCTCGGTAGTATCGAACTTTTTCAGTATATTTGGCGAGAGCGTTTCAGGGTGGAATCGACCCAAGGTAGAATTAATATTTTATGAATACTTCATGGTTCCAGTACCATTCCACTGGAACGCCGCCATCACAGCACTTTTTGGTAGGCAACACGGATGAATCGCAGGCCCTGAATCAGTAGCCCTGAATCAGTGGCCCTGAACGCCCGAGCTTTTTCCCAGGACTTTGCGCGCAGTACGCGAAGGGGTGGTTCGCCCAGTTACTGCCTGCACGGTGATAGCCCTGTAGACTAGCGTGCGCCATCAGAATTGGGGTGCCCAAAGTGTACAATAGCTCCCTTGGTGATTAATTTCACCGTAACCAGAAATTTTCTGGAACTTCCAGTTCAGTCCCGTTTTTTCAAGCCCTAACTCTTTTCGGCCTTAAGTCGGTAGTTGCAATTAAACGTAGGATAGGCAAAGGGCATTGCCCATGCCCATCATCACAGTTGGCGCTGGGCACGCTGGGCTTTGCCCAGCCTACGCCGGTTTTATATTTAATTGGGCTTTCCTACTTAATTCTCAGTCCTTCATTTCTCAGTCATTCACGGTGGCGAATCTTCTATGGCAACCATTAACTCTAACTACCTCAAACTCAAGGCGGGCTATCTGTTTCCCGAAATCGCCCGTCGGGTGAATGCCTTTGCTGCGGCCCATCCCGATGCCAAAATTATCCGCTTGGGAATTGGGGATGTTACCGAACCTTTGCCTGCGGCCTGTCGCACTGCCATGATTCAGGCTGTGGAAGACATGGGCGATCGCACCCGGTTCAAGGGCTACGGTCCCGAGCAGGGCTACGAATGGCTACGGCAGGCGATCGCCCAGCATGACTTCCAAGCGCGGGGCTGCGACATTGACGCCTCCGAGATCTTCATTTCCGATGGGTCTAAGTGCGACTGCGGCAATATTCTAGACATTCTCGGTCAGGATAATACCATCGCTGTCACCGATCCCGTTTATCCCGTCTATGTCGACACTAACGTCATGGCGGGCAACACCGGCGATGCCAACGACAAAGGCGAATACGCGGGGTTAATCTATCTGCCCATTTCCGCCGAAAATAATTTCACCGCCGAAATTCCGGCGCAAAAAGTCGATCTGATCTACCTCTGCTTTCCTAACAACCCCACGGGCGCAACGGCTACCCGCGCCCATTTGCAAGCCTGGGTGGACTATGCCAAAGCCCACGGTTCGATCATCTTCTTTGATGCGGCCTACGAAGCCTTCATTACCGATCCAGATCTGCCACACTCGATTTATGAAATTCCAGGGGCGCGGGACTGTGCGATCGAATTCCGTTCCTTCTCCAAAAATGCTGGATTCACGGGTACCCGGTGTGCCTTCACCGTTGTCCCTAAAACCCTCATGGGCAAAGCCGATGATGGGTCTGACGTGGATCTCTGGCGACTTTGGAATCGCCGTCAATCTACTAAGTTTAACGGTGTGTCTTACATTGTCCAACGCGGTGCCGAGGCCGTCTACTCCGCAGCCGGACAGGCCGAAACCCAGGCATTGGTCGGTTTCTACATGGAAAATGCTGCCATTATTCGGGCGCAACTGACTGCTGCGGGTATCCAAGTTTACGGTGGCACC
This sequence comes from uncultured cyanobacterium, assembly GCA_963766075.1. Classification (GTDB taxonomy): domain Bacteria; phylum Cyanobacteriota; class Cyanobacteriia; order Leptolyngbyales; family Leptolyngbyaceae; genus CAVYAN01. The sequence continues at coordinate 8,367 of CAVYAN010000018.1, forward strand.
AATGCTCCCTATGTCTGGGTCAAAACGCCTCAAAGTCTGTCCAGTTGGGATTTCTTTGATAAATTGTTGCATACCTGTCATGTCGTGGGGACACCCGGTTCTGGGTTTGGGGCAGCGGGCGAAGGCTACTTCCGCATTTCTGCCTTTAACAGCCGAGAGAATGTCAATGAAGCGATGCAGCGCATGAAACATTCATTAATGTGATGGGGTTGCGATTTGCTCCGCCCGTCCCCAGGACTTTCTCTTAGGCTGATATGAGATCGGGGTCTCGCCGATCTCATATCACTTCTACTCCGGGCAAAACTAGAGCATCCTGCTGGAGTAAATGGTCCTGGCACGGTGGGATGCAGCCCGTCCTGCTTCCAAAGCAGTCCGCGATCGCGGACCCTCAGCGATCGCGGACTGTCCCATTGCCCAACGTGCCACGAAACGGTACATCAATCGGTGGTTCCTTTTTATTGACCCCAAATACCTCCAAACGGATCACCTGCGTATTCGGTAAAACCACCGTTCCCGAGGCATTATTGCCATTTAATCCCGCTGAATTACTAATCCCCGTGATCCCACCAATGCTGATGGTCTGAGCATCAAAATCAACTGCGATCGGGGTTATGAACTCAGTCGAATCCGATATAAATCGGCCCGTCGTATTTGTGTCCCGAATAAACGTCCCGGTCAAAAAACTTGAAACTTGAAACGTCACGGGAGCCCTCGCCCCTTCGCCTTGCCGCTGTTGACCATCAAAATCAAAGTCTCCCTCCCGTCCCAGCAGTGCCTCTCTCAAGAACGTTGACTCAAAGCCCTGGGGCAATGCCGCCACCTGCTCTAGATCAGGTAAGGGCACCTCAAAACCCTCAACCAGGGGCGCGGAAATATCCTGAATTTCAGCGGGACTTAAGGTGGTCACCGCGACACTGCCTGTAGCCGTGGTGGCCAGGGTGCCATCGGCTGTCGTTGTCACCTCCTGCCCAGCGCCCACCGTTACCGTGCGATCTGGAGCCAGCGTACTAAAGACTTCCACCTCCCCCTTCAGCACAATCACCTGGGCTTGCTTCTGGCCGTCGAACTTCATAATGAAGACGGTGCCCTTGGGATTCACCTTCAAGATATTGCCCACACACCCTTTGAGCGCAAAATCCCGTTTTTTGGCCACGATCGCCTGTCCTTTAATCAATTGGACGCATTCGCCCACCGTTAAAGATGAACTTTGACCTAAGCGGATTCCAGCATTCGTCCCAAACAACAGTCCCGCTTTAGACGACCCGTTGGTCGCCACCATTTGCCCCTGCGTGCTGATCGCATTAAGCCGCGCTGGCTTGCCCTGGATCGTGACCCTTTTCTGGCCCAACAGCTCCCGGATCGTGGCCCGCTGGGCTTCCTGAGCCACCCCCGACAACGGCCAGAGCAACCCCATCAGCACACAGCCCACGCCCACCGTCTGCCAGCGGTGCCCACGGAACTGGAAAACAGGCAACGAAAACAGAGAACTTGAGAACAGAGAACTAAACATGGGCGGCTTTCCTGCTGAGAACCAGAAACTCAAGGCCAAATGTCACGGGGCCACCTTAAAAAGGCCCTAGCGCAGCAGCACACAACAAAGGTGCCAGCGTTTTTAAGTTTACATTTTTAATTTCTCTCTCCCCATTGCGGCACTAAAAGCTAAAGGTTGTCCGAATTGTGCCAATAAAAATGCCATTGTTTTCGGCAATATGCCCTGGAGCGGTGACATAGAAAAACCCAGGGGTAATCGCAATATTATCGTTAATCTGAAATCGGTAAAATGCCTCGAAGTGAAGGGAATTCGCCGAAGTCAACCCGCTCAATCAGTGCGCCAAGATTCAGCTTGGGGGGTTGGCCAATCATGAATACAAGCTGATCCCCTAGGCGACCAAAGGGATCGTTAATACCCAGCGACAGTAGGAAGGTGCTGGACAGAGTAACGGCCCCCAAATCTTCGATCTGGATAGTCGCGATCGCTGATGACCCGAAACACCTTCCCAAAGGTGGAATCGGTCAGGATGGCCCCACCCCAGGCCCCCAGGGTGACTTTGGGGGCCAGCCGCCATTGCAAAGACGTACCCAAGGCATGGATGGTGGCCGCTTGGCCAAAACTGCCAGAAGTATCGGCATTACTACTCCCTGTGAAAGTGGCTAGGGTGCCATCCTCGGAAAAGGCATTGATATAGGTGAATCCCAAAATAACTCTGGCATTGGGACGGTAGAGGAACTGCGCGCCGATCGCCTGATGCCCCGAATTAAACAATCCCACATCCGGCCGATTGGCCAGTTGTGCCCCATAGGCCAGTTGAAACCGCCACTTTTTGCTGATTAACCAATCCAGCCCCACGCCACTGTCCAAACTGCCAATCCGGAGAATGGGGTTGAGGGCCGCAAAGCGGGAGAGGGCTCCCCGGCCAGCATCGGTGTAGGGTGAATTGGCACTCAAGACACTGCTGAGAGTGAAGCCCACGGGCTGGAACGCTAGCACCAAGCGTTTACCCACCGCAAACCGATAGTCGAGGGCATTCACCTCGAGCCGACTGCCCGAGTCGCCTTGGTAGGCCAGCAGCGCCATGTTGGTATTGAGCGATCGCGAATCGGCAAATCCCTCGCCCGCAAAATTGCTGGTGGCGAGACTAATGCGCAGCAGGTCGCGATCGCCCGTAAAGGACGAGGCCAATTGCAGTTGCGTCAGGTTGGTGAGCACGGTATTCGTTTCCCCTAGACCGGGCGGCTTGCCCCCGGCGGCGGCGTTGAGCGCAAAGACCACCTGGCCATGCAGGACCGTCGTTGTGGAAAACTGGTGGGTTTCTAGGGTGGCCGTCCGCTGCTGGAGGGCATCCACTTGGCCGCGCAACACCGCCAACTCAGAGGCAAAGGTGTCTTGCAGCTTTTGGAGCGTGAGCACATCGTTCTGGGTAACCCGATCGGCAGTTGCGCTGCCCAGCAAGTCATTGATCCGATCCAGACAGGCGTTCAGACCGGCGGCGAATTCGTAGCGGCTCAGGGGGCGATCGCCGCGAAAGGTCCGATTGGGATAGCCCGTCATGCACCCATAGCGTTCCACCAGGGATTGCAATGCCTGAAACGCCCAATCGCTGGGCTGCACATCGGTCAATTGCGCCACGGAGTTCACCTGATCAAACGCCGACTCCGCACTCGCCGCATCGCTGGGCAAATCAAACTCGTCGGCAGTGACGACAGCAGAGAAGCCCTCTGGTGCAGGCACGCGTGATGGCGGAGCCTCCGACGGCAAGCTAGAGGCCAGAAAAAACGGCGTTAATGCAGGGGCCGGTGGCGCTGCCCGTACGATGGGGATAGGCATGGGATGGACGGCAACCGGTGGCAGGGAAGGCAGCATGGGCGGGGGGCTCCGGGGGGCTCGTTTCCTTTTCCTTGAAAAGAATAATACTGCATGAACACTCTAGATGGGCTTTAATGCTGATTCTTTAACGAATGTACATCCTCAGGGCAGTGGGCTAAATCCCCGGCCTTGACGCTGGGGTAGGCCCGCAGCCAGCGGCATCCGCGCGTGAGCAGACTTGGCAATGTTTCCACGGGAATAAATCGGACTTGGCCTGCTTCATCGCCCGCCGCCAGATAGTGACCATCGGGGCTAAAGCTGACACTCACCACCGCCTCGGGAAATCGATACTCTGACAGTAAGTTATTGTCTAGGGACCACATCCGCACGGCATTGTCATTACTCGAAGTGGCAAAGCGCTGCCCATCCGGACTCACCGCCAGTCCCAAAATCGGCTCCCCCTCGTGGGCAATCAGCACGCTGTCGGGGGCACCGGTCAGGCTGCGTCCGATTACTTTCCCACCCTGAACGATGAGCAGGCGAGTACCATCCGCGCTGAAACTGGCCCTTTGCACATCCCCTGCGGCAATTTCGGCCTGCTGATCTCCGGTGAGGCTCCACAGAAAGGCCCCCTGCCTACCCGCCGTCACCAGTTGCTGACCGTCTGGGCTGAAGTCAATGCTATTAGCCGAAGGGGCCTGAAATATCGTGGGTGGGCTGCCGGGGCGGCTGTAGAGTTGCACCCGCCCGGTATCCGTGATGATCGCCATCGTGTTTTCCTGCCGATCTGCTTTTTCCTGCTGATTAGCCTGTCGATTGGCCTGCCGATTGGTCTGCCGACGGAGGCTGACCCCCACCACACGTTGCTGTGGCACTGCCAGATCTGACTGCCGCACCGGCAAGGCAGGCAGGCTGCGCCCCGCCAGACTCCACACTCTGACGACATCGGCTCCGTCTACCGTAAATAACTGTTGCCCATCTGGGCTAAACTGTAGGCCCGAAACGTAGCGCTGCTGGGTTTTCAGCACCGGAAAGACGGGCTTGTGGAGCCGCCATTGCGATACGCTACTGGTGCGGTTATCGACGTCAGCGATCGCCAATTGCTGACCATCGGGGCTGAAACCCAGGCTGACAATTACCGATTGTTGCGTTTTAATCTCCTGCACGAACTGCCCCTGGGAATCCCACAGGCGCACCCTGCCATTCCCCCCCCCGTGGCCAGCGTTTTGCCGTCGGGGCTAAAGCGTAGGCTGAAAACACTATTCTGCTGTGTGTTCAATTGCCGTTCCGGTTTCCGAGGGTTGGCATCGCCCAGGCTCCAGAAACTGACCCTTCCGTCCCCGTCGCCACCACAGATGGCAACCTGTTGGCCATCGGGGCGAAAGCTGAAGCTGATCCCGCCCGTTTTGATCTCGCCCCGGCGTTGTCCGTTCAGGCTCCAGCGGCGGAGTACGCCCTGACTCAGGGTGGCGATTTCTTGGCCGTTGGGGCTAAAGCTCACCTCGGCAAAGTCTTTTGCACCCACGGCGAACGTGTGTTCGGGTTGCCAGGGCTGCCCGGTTTGGGCTCGCGTCCAGAGGTAAAGGGTGCCGTTCTGGGCGATCGCGGCTATCCGGCGACCATCCGGGCTCAGACTGACACTCCACAGGGGATGCCGCCCCAGCGTTGAGGCTGCTTTTTCCTGACCATCAACACCCCAAAAGCGCACGGTGCCATCTTCGGTAGCAATCACCAACTGGTCCGCGATCCAGCTAACGGTCAACACCTTGGCCTGCGCTAACCGAATCTGATTCACGGCCTGGATATTGTCCAAAATCCTTTGCAGGGCAAGGATTGGACTGAACGCCGGGTAAGTGTTTAAGGGCCGATCTTTGACCAGGATCGAGAGTTGTTGTCCCGCTCGCACGGCGGTCAGAAGGCCATCCAACTGCTGGACTTCAAACTGTTTCAGAGCGGTGTTGCCCGCGCGCTCCAACCGGGTGCCGTCCTGAGCTTCTTTTTGGGACAGATGGGCCCAGTGGGCAAAGGCCCCCGCCACGCCTGCTACCGTCAGCCCGATCGCCATCACAGTCGTGCCAATCAGCACGCGCTGTTTGCCTTGGGCTGCCGCCGCCTGCAAGATTTGGGTAGCCCGCTGACTGACATCCTCTGCCGTGCGGCTGGTATGGGTATAGCTGACATGCAGATCTGTGGGGTGGGGGCGTTTCTGCTGGCTTTGAGCCAGCCATTGCTCGGCCCCTTCCAGTTCATCGCCCCGCAGGAGCAAACTGTCTTTGCGTCCTGCACTGTCCCACTCGATCGCCCGCACCAATAGCCGAGTATGGGTATTCAGATGGGCGCGATCGGTATCCAACACCCGCAGCAGGTGACTAAAATGGGTCGAGAAATCGACGTCCTGTTGGTTGAAGTCAATCCATTGCACGGCGGCCAGGGCTGGATGAAGATCCTCCACGGCGATCGGGCGATGCAACACGGTGACAATGCGCTTGTTCAACTTCTGGGCATAGTCTACTTCCCCGGCACAGTAGGGAGACTGGATGGAACTGGGGGAAAGAATGAATAGAAAGTGATCGGCGGTTTCAATCCCGTGATTAATTTCCTGCTGAAAGTCCGTGCCAGACGCAATACTTTCCTGGTCAAACCAGGTGCGTTTACCCTGGGCCTGTAACGCATCATTTAAGCAGCGGGCAAAGTCGGAATCAGTGCGGGAATAGGAGACAAACACATCCAACGATCCACCTGGGGGTTGGCGCAGGCTTTCGGCAATAAATTCCACCTGCAAAGGAATCGGTGCATATTGGGGGCGCTGCTGGGCTACCTTCAACCAGGCTTCCGAGTGGCGCAGGTTATAGCCCCGCAGCAAAATGCTGGGGTTGCGGTTCTGGCGCTGCCACTTGAGCGCTTTGGTCAGTAGCATTTTATGCTCGGCATAATAGGCTGCATCCTGTCGCAGAGTGCGGATGAGCTGGCTCTCATCATGCAGGTAGTCGGCGGGAATGGCATTGTTGACTAGGTCAATGTACTGCAATCCCCGCAGGAAATCAGGGACTGTATCAGGATCCGTTGTCTGCACAAGAATGGGAATGATGCGCTTGTTGAGAGCGAGGGCGTAGTCAATTTCACTGCGGCAGTAGGGCGATCGCAGCGCATCGGGAGACAGCAAGTAGACCAGGTTATCTGCTTCTTCAATTCCCCGGTTAATTGCCGCTTGAAAATCGGTGCCCGTTTGAATATCAATTTTACTCGTCCAGACCGTGAAGCCTTGGCGCATCAGGCTCCGGCAAATCTGATCGGCGATCGCGTTGTCTTCCTCGGCGTGGGCCAGGAAAACCTGGGTCATCAGGTTATTGGCATTCTTGATGCTTTCGGTGATGAACTCGCAATGCAGATCAGTGGGTAAACAGGGCGGCTGCCCAGGATCAAAGCGCGTCTGGAGCCATTCCTCGGCCTGTTGTCGCTGTTCCCCAATCAACAGGTACCGCACCTGTTTCTGATACTGCACCCATTCCAGAGCCTGAATCAGCCATTGTGTGTGTTGTCGAACGTAGTTTTGGTGTCGCTCCAGGGTAGAAAACAAACCCACCAGGGACGCTTCATAGTCATCCACACCGTCCCGGAAGTAGACCCAGTTAATCTTGCGAATCGCGGGGTGCATATTTTGAAAGTGATCGTGCAGCCCGCGCGCTTGATAGTCCTGCCAGTCGGCATCGGTGCCATGCGGGCAGCGCTGCTGCCAGGTTTCGCGACTGATTTGTTCAACATGCAGCAGGGGAATGATGCGCTTGTTTAATTGCAGGGCCAGGGCAATTTCCTTCAGACAGTAGGGTGAGTTCACCGCGTGGGGCGAAATCACGAACAAAAAGTTGTCCGATCGCTGAATCCCATCGTCAATCTGATCCTGAAAATCCACAGCCAGGGGAATATCGTTCTGGTCAAACCAGACCTTCAAGTTCTGCGCAGTCAGACGTTGATGCAGTTGCAGGCAAAATGCCTTACTGTCAATACGCCCGTAGGAGATAAATGCATGATGAAATTCGTTGATCATACTTATCGTTTCGGGATGCTTATCGTCGCGGAATACCCAAGGGCTCTCTAGGGCAAGTATCGCTGAAGACGTGGGCGATCGCGTGCTGCCTACCGGCAAATTTATTCCTGCTCAATGGCGAGACGAGCAAAAGCTCTAATGGCGAGACGAGCAAAATTTTCCCAGGGGGTCTTGAGGCTGTGCTACGCTAGGAAAGCTGTTTTAAACTCACACATCCAGGACTTCGGGTGTTTCTGTAACCAGAGATACACCTGGGTGGACGTTAAACCCGAAAGGAGAATCCCATGCCCGTTGTTTCATTGGCTCAATTGCTCGAGTCTGGTGTTCACTTTGGCCACCAAACTCGCCGCTGGAATCCTAAAATGGATCCCTACATCTACACCTCTCGTAACGGGGTGCACATCATCGACTTGGTGCAAACCGCCCAGTTAATGGATCAGGCCTATAACTACGTCCGCACAGCTTCTGAACAAGGCAAAAAGTTTCTGTTCATTGGCACTAAGCGCCAAGCCGCAGGCATTGTGGCTCAGGAAGCCTCCCGCTGTGGAGCCTACTATGTCAACCAGCGTTGGCTGGGGGGCATGTTGACCAACTGGGCCACGATTAAAACCCGTGTCGATCGCCTCAAGGATCTGGAACGCCGTGAAGAAACCGGTGCCCTCGATCTCTTGCCCAAAAAAGAAGCCTCCATGCTGCGGCGGGAACTGGAAAAACTCCAGAAATACTTGGGCGGCATTAAGCACATGCGCAAGATCCCCGATATTGTGATCATGGTGGATCAACGCCGGGAATACAACGCTGTCCAAGAATGCCAAAAGTTGGTGATTCCCATCGTGGCGCTTTTGGACACCAACTGTGACCCGGATGTGGTTGATGTGCCCATCCCCGCAAACGATGACGCGATCCGGTCGATCAAGCTGATTGTCGGCAAGCTGGCCGATGCTATCTATGAAGGTCGTCACGGCCAACTGGAAGCCGAAGAAGAATACGACTATGACGGCGTAGACGAAGAATACGAGTACGACGAAGCCGAATTTGCTCCTGAGGAAGAAGCGCCGGAATAGCGGGATGGAAAGGCGGTTAGGCATCGGCCCGTCCGCAGCCTAGCCGATTTCCCCAGGCTCGCAATCGGCAACTGCCTCACCCACATACAGAACAGCGTAGGGATGAACTCTCATGGCGGACATTACTGCAAAAATGGTTAGTGAACTGCGCCAAAAAACTGGCGCAGGGATGATGGATTGTAAGAAAGCCTTGCTGGAAAACGACGGCGATATTGCCAAGTCGTCCGATTGGCTCCGCAAAAAAGGCATGGCTTCCGCCGACAAAAAAGCGGGTAAAACCGCCGCCGAAGGCCTCGTGGATAGCTATATCCACATTGGTGGACGCGTGGGTGTGCTGGTAGAAGTCAACTGCCAAACAGATTTTGTGGCTCGGAACGAAGCCTTCAAAGCCCTCGTTCGGAGTATCGCCATGCAAATTGCGGCAAACTCCAATGTGGAATATGTCAAGGTTAGCGATATTCCTGCCGAAATTGCCGATAAAGAAAAAGCAATTGAAATGGGCAAGGATGATCTCGCCGGTAAGCCAGACAACATCAAGGAAAAAATTGTCCAAGGGCGGATTGACAAGCGCCTTAAGGAAATGTGCCTGATGGATCAAGCCTACATCCGCGACCAAAACATCACCATCGACGAGTTGGTGAGGCAAAATGTGGCGCAATTGGGTGAAAACATCCAGGTGCGCCGCTTTGTGCGCTTTGTCCTGGGCGAGGGCATTGAGAAGGAAGAAACCGATTTTGCTGCTGAGGTAGCGGCCCAAATGGGGAAAGCGGCTCCGGTAGAGGCCGCGCCCCCAGCCGAAGCCCCAACGGCGGATCCCGTCGTGGCAGAAGCGGCTCCGGTGGCTGAACCACCCAAGGCCGAAGACAAGCCCAAGGCAAAGGACAAAAAGAAAAAAAAGTAGGTCTTGCCTGCAATTCAGGATGGCAATGATTTCAGGCAGTCCTTCGGGGCTGCCTTTTGTTATGAGCCTATCGAATGATTATGAGGCTGTCGAATTCAGGTAGATTAGATCCAAGGACGGTGGCAGCACTATTCCGTTGAAGCACTATGCAGAAGGTTTGGGGATGATTACGGCAATAACAGTACTGATTGCATTGGCGGTGTTGGGCTGGGGCTTTTACCGGGCCCGCCCCTTCGGCAAATTGGGTATTTTGGCTTGGCTACAGTCAGTGGTGTTAATGGCTCCGTGGCTGTTGGCGTTTGGCTTGTCGATCGCAGGCATTTACCTCAACCTGATTGTGATCATCGTGCTGTTTGTCGCTTCCACAGGGTTGTACATCTATTTGGGGCGGCAGTTGCGATCGCTGAGCCAAGATGCCGCCCTGGCCCAACGCGCTGCCGCCTTGGCCAGTCCGCCTCCGGCAGAAACATCAGAAACATCAGATGTGACCAATCCGCCGCCTGCCCCTGCGGTCGAGGGTGAACCCGCGATCATTCCTATTCCCCCCGAGGATTTACAGGTGATTCAGGGAATTTTTGGCGTGGATACCTTTTTCGCCACTGAAACCATCCCCTTTCAGGAAGGGGCCGTGTTTCGCGGTAACCTGCGGGGGGACTTGGAGTCTACCTATACCAAACTGGCGACCAACTTAGCCACGCGGGTGGGCGATCGCTATCGCCTTTTTTTCGTGGAAGGACAAGACAAGCGGCCCACCTGCATTGTGCTGCCCAGCAGCAGCGATCCGCAGCCTTCCACCCTCATGCAAAATATCATCGCTGGGGTGTTGATGGTGGTGACGTTCGCCGCCAGTATGGAAAGTGCGGGAATCATGGTGGGCTTTGACTTTTTCACGACCCCCACCCGCTTCGCTGAAATTCTACCCTTGGCCCTTGGCATTGTCAGCATTCTGGCGGCCCACGAAGTGGGCCACTGGGGCATGGCGCAACGCTATCAGGTACGGCTGAGCTGGCCTTTTTTCATTCCCACCTGGCAACTCGGCTCCTTTGGCGCGATTACCCGGTTTGAGTCAGTGCTCAAAAATCGGACGGTCCTCTTTGATATTGCCCTAGCGGGGCCTGCCGCCGGGGGCCTGCTGTCCCTGGGATTTCTCGTTGTGGGCTTGGTGCTTTCCCATAAAGGCAGTCTGTTCCAGGTGCCTACCGAATTTTTTCAGGGCTCTATGTTGGTGGGCACTCTGGCCCGGGTGGTGTTACGGGAATCCTTGCAGGAGCCGATTGTCGATGTTAGTCCCTTGGTCATTTTGGGTTGGTTGGGCCTGATTGTGACCGCCTTGAATCTGCTCCCGGCGGGGCAGTTGGATGGGGGGCGTCTCGTGCAGGCGATCTATGGCCGGACGATCGCCAATCGGACGACGGTGGCGTCGATCATTGTGCTGGGCCTTGCTTCCTTGGTCAATCCCTTAGCCCTCTATTGGGCGATCGTAGTTCTCTTTTTGCAGCGGGAATTGGAACGGCCCTGCCTCAACGATCTCAGTGAACCAGACGATACCCGAGCTGGGTTAGTATTACTGGCCCTGTTCCTAATGATTGTTACCTTACTACCCCTCACCCCGAGTTTGGCCGGACGGTTGGGGATTGGGGCCTAGGAACGCTGAATTAAAAATCCCCAGAGCGGCAGAACTTGGCTAAAATTCCCTCGAACAGAGTTTTGGAAGCTCTGAGTTCTGGCACCTAAGCATTCACACCGGATACGCGGTAACCACTATCAGCCAGCATGGCATAATCCACCCCTGTGGGCTTTGTAGTGGCGGGATTATAAATCCAGCCGTAGGACATAATGGAGCGGACACTGCTGCTGGGATGGGCAAAGTCGCCCCCGTCCTGGGACTGGAGGGCCACATAGTTCCCCCCATTGGCGATCCGCGAATACTCGCCTCGAAAGGTGGCGGTTTGGGGATTTGTTTGGTCTTCTAGGGCATACCCCGTCCAGTTTAGACCGAGCAGTCCCAGGGTATGCCCAATTTCGTGGGCGATGACTTGATACAGGATCAGATCGGATTGTCCCGCCATAATGGCTGAATTGAGGGCAATCTGACCTACGCGGGGCATCAACTGGCTAGGGGTGCTGATCCACCCGCCAAATTCGTAGTCGGGTCCGCCGACGGAGGGTTCATTCGTGGCAGACGTGCCGGAATAGTTATTGACAAACACCACCAGATCATCGACATAACGTCGGCTGGTAAAGCTAGAGGTGCGATCGCCTGCCGTATCCAAGCGTTTAAAGTCAGCATTCAGGGTAAAGCCAGTCCACTCATTGGCGATCCTTTCCGCCCGATCGTTGGCCGCCTGTCGGGCGATCGCCTGCCGTGCAGGAGTCCAAAACCCCTCATAATCATTGCGAAAATCCAGATCAATATTGAACCGACTCGTGTCTGGTGCGTAGGTATTAACCACGCCCCCCAAATCCAACACACCACTGCTGACCAATCCCCCATTCAGGCTATAGCTAATCGTATTGCTGGCGCGATTACTACTGGAGTCATCATTCTCCGCCATGAACCACACGGTACGCGGTTGATTCCAGTTTTCTGGCGTAAAGGTTAACGTCGATTGGGTGCCGTTTTGCACCTGGCCATCGGCATCCACCGTCAGCCAGTCGCCAGCCACCAGCGTCATCGTTACTGCCGCCGCTGGAGCCTGACTCAACTGAATCTGAAATGTCCCCGCCGTCCCTTCATTACCACTAAAAGCTAAATTACCCAGCCCGACCACGCCCGTCCAGACTAATCCCGTATTGCTCATCAACGGGGGCTGGGACGCTACTGGAGGCCCCGCAATCGCCGGTACAAGTTCTAGCCCACTGCTAACCGTGGTGCCATTCATCAACCAGACGTAGTTAGCCCCCGATACCGCATGGCGCCAAATAATATCGGGCAAGCCATCCCGATTAAAGTCATCAATGGCCTGCACTTGCCAATTCAGATCGGTGACCTGATAAGAGAGTGATTGCGTACCGAGGCGATTGGTCCCATTCATCAACCACACGGTCGTAGCACCAGATAGATAGTTTCGCCACAGAATATCCATCTGCCCATCGCCGTTAAAGTCGCCAGTACCCTGCATTTTCAGATTGACACCGATCGCGTCAGGCAGGTTCTCCGACCGAATGAAACTCGCGCCATTCATCAGCCAGACCGTATTGCTTCCGGTCGCAGCATTGCGCCACAGGATATCCGTCTGCCCATCACCATTCAAGTCTCCCGTTCCCTGAATTTGCCAGTTCAAGTCGGGTACTGAAGCGATCCACGGATCGGACAGACGAGTCGTACCATTCATCAACCAGAGCACCACCGCCCCTGTGGCCACATTCTGCCACAGAATATCCGTCTGACCATCTCGGTTAAAGTCATCTGCCCCTTGAATGCGCCAATTTACATCGGGTACCGCCATTAAGTCCACAGCGGCTCGATAGGCGTTGCCATTCATCAACCACACCGTATTCCTGCCTGTGGTATAGTCCCGCCACAGCAAATCCATCTGCCCATCGCCGTTAAAGTCTACCCGAAGGTTGGCCCTGCCCACGGCGGTAGCCGCAGCCGGAAGCGGCGGAAGCGCCGACAGAGACGACTGAGCGCCATAGAAACTCACTGGGTTCCTCGCGGATTCGAGCCGAACGCAATCCGCCCAGGCACCGTTGCCCGCACCGATCGCCTGAGGTAATCCAGAATCTATGATTAAACCCGCGTCAATTGTGAGATTAGCCATAAGATTGGGCAGGGGTGGAAACGTGTTCTAGCGACGTAAAAAACGAGATGCGCAGAAGTAGAGGACCTGCATAAGCGACTGACCCTCACAGCGGTTACTGTGCTGCTGCTTACCGACTGCAATTGCTCCTGTTGATACACTTAAATCGGGTCATCTCTATCCCAGTGAGGCCATCCCGGCAAAATGGCTTTCCTGGCAACGCCTCCATTCGATTCGGCGGCCAAGTCCTGGCTCAGCAAGTCTTGCCTATACGAGTTCGCTTGGCATATTCCTGCACGGGCAAGCTGTCATAAAGACGTATTGCTACACGAAGTCATACTGGTTACTAATGCACTACCGAAACGGCCCGAAGTAACACACCCTTAATTACACCTTAATTAAACAGTCGGCACCCAATGTCCATCCCAATGGGATGGTTAACTTACATATGTAGATATACGTATGCAGACAACCCTTTAAATCGGCAAATTTAACGAAGTAGCAAACTTGACCGCCTATGAAGCTATGGTAGCGGAAGATACGCGCAGCTTGTGTGTAGAAATGATGAAGCTCCCGTGCAAGCACGGAGGCTTTTTAGAAGAGACGATTTACTTTGGTAGAAAATAGGCTGCCCTGTTCGAGAACCCCAGTAGAGTAGAAAGCGGGGGAGTCAACGGTAGAGTTTAGCGAAACGAAACTTTTTCAAGGATTTTCCCGTCCGCGATGGCAGTTCTCGGATTATGTCTACGCCTCAAGTCAGTCTGATTCCGAACAGCCCATGGTGTGGTGATGTTTCTATACTGATGTTTCTTACTATTGACGAGTTAGTGCGATGCAGTTACGCAAAGAACAGCGACCAGTCGCTGGGGTTACGCCGATGCAGTCCTTGATCCAGGTGAAGTCCGAGTGAACATTGAAACGAGCTACTACAATCGACCCATTAGTTCGGAAGAGCAGCGCCTTTACAGTCACTTGCTGTATTTGTCGCAGGTGGAATCTCCGTCTAAGTTGGTTGAGCGGGTGCGCAAGCTATTTATTGATGGCATTGGCTACCCGGATCCGGATATTCAGGATACGGTGGAGCAGATCGTCAGAGCGGACAGTGCTAGCTCTGATTTTCGATTTATTCTGAATCGGTGCTGTTACATTTTGTTGAACCGCTGGATTGTGCATCCTCGGTTTCAAGGGGCAATTTCGGAGCTGGTCGCTGTTTTTGAACAAGGGTCTACGGAGACGATTTATCCGCGCTATGTGCAGCGGCTACGAGAACTGACCCGCGCCTTTTTGCAGACTGAGCAGTTCTTGATTCTGCGGCGGTTTGCTGAGCTGACTCGCCCGGAAGTGGATGCGGCCCCAACGCATCAGCACTTGGGGAGCTACATTCGCCGCTATCCCTATCTGTACGAGCATTGCCTATTGCCCGAAAATAGTGGCGACGATCAGCGCGAAACGGTGCAGCGGCTTCAAGAGGAGGCGAGACAGCAGTTTGAGGTGGATCTGTCGCAGTATATTACCCATCGGATGATGCGATCGCCCGCGCTGATCAGCGCCACGGCGGTCAAAAATCCCACCTTGCTGAGCGACAATGACCTATGCCTTGCTGTCAGACAGTTTACGACTAAAATTGACGGCCACCACACCCAAAAAGATCTGGCGCAGCAGTTCATTACGTACAGCCGCCGCGCCCCCTCGTTCGGGGTCTTTAAAAATGACTTGTATGAGTATTTGACGATGGCGATCGAACCGGGCTATGGTACGCGCCAATTTAACCAGCGACTGTATGGGCAGCTCCAAGACATTCTGCCGCAGAACGATGGGCAACTCCCCAATGAGTCCCTACTCATTCGGACCTGTAGCAAGCTGCTGAATTTTCTGGTGGTAGACAGTGCCCAACAGCCCGCCCACTATGTGTTTTTGGACTTGATTAATAATCTGGGCACGACCTTCACTATTAGCTTGCTGATGCGGATTGTCCTGCTGTGCCAAAATGTCAAATCCCATCTCGAGCGCCGATTTTCGATTCTTTTTAACCATTACGAGGGACACACCCGTGATGGGGGAATTGAATGGCTCATTGCTGCCCTGGAAACTCTTAATGTGGCCTTTGCCACGAATTTTGGGTCGATGAATTTTTCGCATACCCTGGGGGTTTAGAGCTCTCCGGTTGGCTCCCTTCGACTCCGCTCCCTTCGACTCCGCTCAGGGAGCAGTTTGGATTGTAAGGAAGCAGTTTGCACTGGCTGGGCAGAATTGCAGCCAGCAGGCATGCCATGTGTTTTGGAAAAGTGCCTTTTGGGAAGGTGCCTTTTGGGAAGGTGCCTAAAGCTGGAACCGATCAAATTCAACCACCGCAGAGTCGGGCTGACGCGTATCAAAGCGGTAGCTGCTAACCGTACCAGTGCCAGTGTCTAGGATGCTAAAGACTGTAATGTCATTGCTAGCAATATAGGGTTGGGGCTGGCCGTTGGCATCCCGTAGAGGATCCAAGGTTGGGAGGATCGGGGGTAAGCCGTTAGGGTTGCCTTGGGCGACAGAGGCTTCCACCGGATGCACCGATCGCCGTTGATCGCCGAGGTAAGCCCCATAGGAGTTGCCGACGTTGGACGTTTCTAAAAAGTGCATGCCCTGGGGGCTAATGAATCGATTCCACAGGTGGGAATGCCCATAAAAGACCAGGTTAACGCCCGCTTTTTCCAGCAGCGGTACAACATCCCGGATAAGGTAGTCCGCGCTTTTGGGGTAGTCATAGCGAACTGCCACGATCGCCCCACGGGCATCCCGCTCAATCTTTTGCACGGGATCGGTATAGGCAGGCACACTGTTGACGCCCAGGGAGTGGGCGGGATGGTGGAACATGACCACCTTATATTTTGCCCGTTGAAAAGCGGGACTGCGGAGTTCCTGTTGCAGCCAGGTGTATTGAGGACTGCCGGGAGCGATCGCTTCAAAGATCATGTGCCCATGGCCCCATTGGCTAGGATCGGCTAAATCCTGCGATCGCTCCTGATAGCGTCCCCGCACAGTAGCATCGAGGCTGGGCGATCTCCAGATGGTAGTGGCATACAACACCACCAGCCGCATATCGCCAAAGGTCGTGGCATAGTACTTTTTTCCACCTGAAGAACTATCCGGCAGACTAAATATCTCCTCGTAGGTGTCGGTATTGAAGGCGTGATCCTTAACCCATGTGGGGTCATGGCCTTGGGGAAGATGGGCCGCAGCGGCTTTGGCGGCAGCCAGGGGCACGGGATCGTTAAATTGTTCGTCTAGTGTAGAGGTGGAGAGCGATCGCCCCATCACCTCGTGGTTCCCAATGGCCGGAAATAGCGGCGCTGACTGGATTAAGGCTCCTCCGTAATACACCGTTTTGCGGCCATTTTTCTCCAGAACGGACTGAGCACGGCCTTGGAGTGCCGGGAAAAAGGCTCCGCCTCGGGCATCGTCGAACCATTCGGAGGCGCGATCGGGGACGTTAACCAGATCCCCAGCAAATAGCACCCCATCAATTGGACCCACGGTTTCCACCACCTTTTGCAGATTTGCTGCTGTCATCGGCTTCAACTGGTGATCGGAGGTCAGCAGCAGCTTCAGCGGTTTGCCGGGTGATGGACTCGGGGCCAGGGAGAAGATGGCGCTGCTGACACTGGACCCCGCTGTTTGGACGCTAGTGACACGGTAAGGCAGAGAGGTGTCGGCGATCAACTGGGGGATTTCGGCTTCGTGTCGCCAGATGGGGCGGGACTGGGGAGACGATGGGGGGAAGCCTCTGGGGATGTGGGAATCTTGGTCTTCGCGGGTACGGCTGAGTTGGGTGGTGGTGGCGATCGCCGTTTTTTCCAAGTCATTCCCATAGTGCACGGTGTGGCGATCGCCGGGAAACTCCGTGAACCAGGCAACCCGCACAGAATTGGGTGTGGGCAGTTGCAGGAAGGGATCGGTTAGCAGTTGAGGCGGCATGGTGGCAAGGGCAGCAAGCAGTAAGGAGGTGATTACCAGCAGAATACCAGCCAATATTCCACCCACACGGTATCGCTGCCCCTCGAATTTTGGCATGGAACCTCCGACTAAATCCTCACCCTAAAAGCCCCAGGGATCTTGCAGACAGCATCCCTGGGGCTAGCACTCTCAACTATTTAATCTAGAGGCGGTTAAATCTCAACGAAGCTGTGGCTAAATTTCGGTGCTGTGGCTAAATTTCGGCAACCGCCCGTTCAATTAACCGTCTGGCTAACGTTTGGGTGCCTGTATGGCTATAGTACTTGACCGCAATATCCAGGAATGCCCCCAGATAATCTAGCTTATCCTTGGACACTTCCACGAACTTCACCAAATTGCCCGTGACATTTTCCTGGGTGAGATTCCGGGAGGCGACAAAATCAGTCATCCAGCCCTTAACCGAGTCAAAGCTCTGATTAATAAAGCCCAGCTTGCCTGCGGAATCGCCACCGGGAATCAGGTCACTTACACCGTGGAAGGTTTGGTTTTGCTCCAGTTCCTTAGGTGAAAGCCCTTGGATCGTATTCAAGCCTTTCAAAATAAAATCCGGCCCCAGGGGAACAAGCCCATCAAAGCAAACAAGCGCTGCCATGCGCATGAGTGATTCGCCACCGTAGTCGCCCAGGGCACCCAGAAAGTCGCCAATGCTATCGCCGGGGATGCCGTTGATTTGGCAAAAGGCGACCAATTCAACCACCAGCTTGACCGTTAGGTCAATACTCTGGGCCTTTTCTGGTTTGGGCGTCAGGTTGCCCAAAATCCCCAGGAAGGGAATATCTTGACCAATTTTGTTGGCCATGGCTGCTGCGCCGAGCGCTCCGGACGCACTGTCTACGGTTTGATACAGCCACAGTGCCCGCTGGTAGCCTTGAGATTTATCGTTATACAGGGCAACGGCCCGTTCCCCAATTTGCTGAATCAAGCTGTCGTCCGTTTCGCCGGTGACGGTTTTGATTGTGTTGTTAAATCCAGTCAGGTTATTCCACTGTCCAGGGACGACGAAATCCAGGGAGCGCAGCGCCATCACGGTCGTGCCGCCCGTTGGCAGTTCGTCCACGAGTTCAAAAATTGGTTTGCTCATAGGAAATTAGGGGCAGGCCCTAGAGAATAGGTTTTCGATGCATATTTTCGATGCATATTTGTCGATGAGAGGAAGGCGCGGATCAAGCCCCCCAAGCCCCCATGATGCAGGACGCTGCTATTGACTGGCAGCGTAGGGATGGCTGATCGCCTTACTTCACCTGGGCGAGGCCCCGCAGATCAAAGCGCTGTAGCCAAGTTTGGCGATCGCTCTTACTAAAGGCGGGATCGCGGGAGAGTACTTTCACTTGGTAGCGATCGTTCACTAAAACCGCAGTCTGAGTGGTCCCAATTTCCACAGCAGGATAGCCCGCTACGGTAACGGTACTGTTCGCAAACTTTTGGGCGGCAGTCGGCAGGCTAATCGTATCGGATATAGCCAGCATGGCCATATCTTTGCCATCTTTCTTGAGCTTGGCTTCGGCAAAGCCTTTTTTCTCTTGGGTAAAAACCCGCTCATAGCCAGCGGTCGCTCCAGGGAAAAATTGATTAAAACTGCTGCCCTGCTCAGCCTTTTTGGCGACAGCGGGCTGGGCACCCTTCTGGGTGGTTTCTTGCTGCACCTGAGCGTAGGGCGATGGTGGTTTGGGTGCACAGCCCGTCACCAGCAGCACTACCGACAAAAGGACAGAAGCGAATACTTTGCGCCAATTTAAGGAAGTCATGGCCTACTCCTGAATGATGAAACATGTGGCACGACGATCAGTCTATCGCTAATCAGTTTAGGATGCCTCTGTCATCTGACCGAAGTCGGCTCTCTAAAAATTATTAATTCCGGCCCAGGTGAGACGTGCTCCCCAAAACAACGTCAGGATTGCCAGGGCGGTCCAGTCAGCCGATCTGAGGCGAAATTGGTGCCACTCCACCCGATGCTGGTTGGGTGTGGTAAACCCGCGCACCTGGATCGCGCTAGAGATTTGCTCGGCCCGCAGGAGCAGATTTTCTAGCAAGCGTTCGCTAATGGTGAGCCAGATTTGCAAGCTGCGGCGGATGCCCAATTTCTGCCAGTTGATCGCCCGGGTTCGCACCGATCGCACCAAGTTCTGAATTTCCTCCAAGACAAGGGGAATAAATCGCAGGGACAGGGTGAGGGTGAGGGCAATCTCGGTGACGGGCAGGTTGAAGCGCCGCAGAGGCGACATCCAGTTTTCAATCGCGGCGGTAATTTCTTCTGGGGCGGTGGTCAGCAAGTACAGGGTGGTGCTGTAGAGCAACGTGAAAAATAGAGTGCTGATCCGGATCGCCAGATCGAGCGATCGCCGCGTCACAGTGCCAATTTGCTGCGGTTGAGTGCCATCTCCCAGATGAAACAGTACATAGCGATAGTCCGTGGGTTGAGGCAGCCGGGGCGCACTCTGAGAATCAGGGGTGGGTCTAGTCGCCTGTCCCCAGCCCCAGGGATTGTACCAGGGGTGCGCAGGCGGCGGTTCCGGCAGCCGTGCTGGCTGCTGCGCAAAAGCCAGTTCCTGGGCCGGCAAGCGCAATTGATGGCGAGTACGAAGGCCGTCTGGCAAAACTGCCGTTAGGGCAAACAGGAGCAAGCACAGCCCCAAGAGCCAGAGCATTTGCTGCCGCCATACCCGCCAGGGAATTCCTGCCGATAGAGTAATCGTAATTAATAAAATCACTAGCAGTACCCGCCAAAACGGGGGAGCTAGCAATGGTGCGGCTAAGAACGTCATCAGCCAGCCTAACTTGACCCGTGCATCCAAGCGATGGAGCCAAGTCACGGGCTGTTCTAGATAAAGTCCCAAAGGCAGGGATCGTAGTAAATCCATCGATTAAATTACCCTTTCAACACCCGTTATCCTTTCAGCACCCGTTACCCTTTCAGCACCTTAGTGGCGCGATTCATGGTGGTTTTTTCCAGATCGCGCATTTTCTTGCCTCGCCACATCAGGCGCATGGGAGTGCCGGTGAAGCCTAAGGCTTGGCGAAATTGCCGTTCGATGTAGCGGCGATAGTTATCGTTGAACAGGGCAGGATCATTGACGAACAGGCAGATGGCCGGGGGCTTTGCACTCACCTGGGTGCCGTAGTAGATTCGCCCTTGACGCCCTTGGCGAGTAGTTGGTGGCGTATGCCAACTGGCCGCTTCTTCTAAGACTTCGTTAATGACGGAGGTGGTGACGCGACGGCGATGCTGTTCGGCAGCGGTATTGACCAGTTCCAGGATCTTTTCGACCCGCTGTCCCGTTTTGGCACTGATGAAGACCACTTCAGCCCACTCGAAGAAGTGCAGGCGATCGCGCACCAGCTTCTCGTACTCGTAGATTGTGTGCGCATCTTTTTCAATCGCGTCCCATTTGTTAACGACGATCACACAGCCCCGCCCTTCATCCGCAATGCGTCCGGCCAGCTTTTGATCCTGGTCAGTCACCCCGTCCAGGGCATCGATCACGATTAACGCCACGTCACAGCGATCAATCGCTTTAAAGGCACGATTGATGCCGAAAAATTCGGGGCCGTATTCCACATTCTTTTTGCGGCGAATCCCGGCGGTGTCGATCAGGCGATAGGTGTAGCCGTCGCGTTCGACCACCATATCAATCGCATCCCGCGTGGTTCCGGAGATCGGGCTGACAATGGAGCGATTTTCGCCGACGAAGGCATTCAGCAGACTGGACTTGCCCACGTTGGGCCGTCCGACGATCGCGACGCGAATTTCGTCCACTTCTTCCAGATTATCGGTGGCGGGCAAATGGGTGATTAATTCATCCAGCAGCTCCCCAGTGCCACTGCCATGAATGCCGGAAACCGCGTGGGGCTCACCGATCCCGAGTTCCCAAAAGTCAGCGGTTTGAGCGAAGCCTTGATCCACAGACTCGCACTTATTGACAGCCAACAGCACAGGCACAGACTGTTGCCGAAGCCAACTGGCAATTTCAGCATCCGCCTGGGTCAGCCCTTCCTGGCCATCGACGATAAAAATGGCGGCACTGGATTCGCTGAGGGCAGCCATGGCTTGCTCGCGAATCAGCGGCAAAAATTCGGTATCGTCATCAAAGACTAAGCCCCCCGTATCCACGACCAGAAAGTCGCGATCGCCCCAAAAGGCCCGCTTGTAGGTGCGATCGCGCGTAACACCAGGCTCATCGAAGACGATCGCGTCTTGGACCTGGGACAAGCGGTTGACAATGGTGGATTTGCCCACGTTGGGGCGACCGATGATAGCAACAATGGGGAGAGGCATGGAAAGGGTGCAGTAGGGATAACGTGTGGAGCCGGATCAGGCTGAGGGGTCAAACCTGTTGATGATGCCGCTTGATTGGGCACTGAATTATCTGGACCGATAACAGTTCAGCGCTCACTGGCGGCAGCAATTGAGATAGGAAGAATTGATAACAAGGAAACAGCGATAATCAATAACTAATGAAGACGAACAATGAATACGAGCTAGGAGGGACCATTCGGAGCGGTAGGGGGCAGGACTTTTCGAGAGGGAGATGAGGATGCAGCGCCAATCAAGGGATTCGGAAGGTCAGGATTTCGAGGTTCAGGTTGAAGCGATCGCCGCGCAAATCAATACCTTCACGACCCAAAGCATCGCTATCTATAATAAGCAGTATATCGTGCCGACCCTGGATGGATCATTATTGCAGATTACACGCGCCGGGGCTATCACCCCGTGGGTGGATTTGGTCACCCGTGGCTGGGGAGTGCCCTTTGGATTGACGGTGCAGGGAGATAGCCTGGTGGCTACGGTATCTGGTTTTCTGGGAGAGCATTTTTTGGTGCGCGTGGCAGCCGATGGCCAAGTCTCAAAGCTAGCGGATTTTGAGGCCATGGTGGGAAGCTACGGTGGGCCTTTCGGGGTTGCGGCCAGTACTAACGGTGAGCAGAAGGGCTATGCAGTCACGCTATCACCGGATACCACGGCATCTCAAGGGGCGCTGCTGTGGGTGTCAGATGCAAGGTAGGGTTTCCCAGATTGCGGATTTGTCAGAGTATGGCATTCCCTTGGGGATAATCGCGGATCAAGGCGATTTTATTGTAGCCCAGCACCGAGGATGGTTAACGCGCGTGACCGCCCAGGGGCACGTGGTCCCCATTGTTAATCTGGCGGCGATCGGTCTGGGATCACCGTTTTCTGTAGGGTGTTGGCAGGAGTATCTAGTCGCGACTACGAATCAGGGATTAGTGGTGCAGGTGGGGCGAGATGGCCAGGGGGCGAGGGCGATCGCCAATTTGCGCGCTCAAAAATTTGGTATCCCAGCAGGGCTGGTCGTTGACGGCAGGAATGTCCTCATCGTATCCACCACAGGGGGATACTTGCTTCGCCTCAAACTTCGTTAGTTCCTCCCTCTGAACAAGCTTGGCAATTGGCAGAGTAGAGGGTCCGACACACAGGGCGCAGGAATCCCTAGGCGTGGTGGATGGACTAGGGATTGCCCCATGATTATTCAGAAGGTAGATATTCAAGAGGCAGAACGCCTTGACCCGAAATATTGGAAAAGCATCGACAAGCCAGCCCCAGGGTTGATAATCAAGCCTGAGGGATAATCAACCCTGGGATAATGGAGGTTAGGGAAATGGAGGTTAGGGATGACCAAGCTAGATGGAATTAAGGCGGCGATCGCCCAACTGCCCGCCCAGGATGTGCGTCTATTGGCCAATTGGTTAGCAGAGTATTTGGCGATCGCAGGCGATATTGAATTGGAGGCCAATATCAAAGCCGGACGCACTGACCGCCTGATTCAGCGTGCCAAAGCCGAGATCGAGGCCCACCATCACCACGGATAAGCACAGACTCTCCCCAGGGGTATGCCCGGTCACAGGTGCACTTCAGACCGCACATTGCGCCAACCTGCAATTCTGACATTTCTAGTCGCGCCGGGGTTAATCGCACCCTGCCCGACTGTGCATCAGCATTTTTAACAGCGCTTCGCGCCGCTACGCGAGAGCCGGTTTAATGTTGAATGCAGAACTCAGCCGTGTCTCCCTAACCTTTAACATCTCCCTAGCCTTTAACAATCGCCCCAAAGTCCGCCAGCCGTCGGGCCTGATTTCGCAGAACGCCCAGTAAATTCAACCGATTCTGCTTGATGGCGGGGTCTGGATCCATCACGAGAACACTATCAGCGCCATCAAAAAAGCGGCTGACCGTGGGCGCGATCTGACTTAGAGCGGTAATCAGCTTTTGATAATCCTGTTCACCCTGCATTTGGTGATGCAACTGCTTCAAAGCTTCAAATAGCGGTGGTTCCGAGGGCTTTTGGAAAAGCGTGGGTTGAACCACAGCGCTGGGATCGAGCTGCCCCGTAGCCAAGCTGCCTTGGGTTGCTAATCGGGAAGCACGGTTAACGGTTTCATAAATATCGGCCAAGGTGCCATTATTGCGGAGAGATTGCAGATAAACGGCGCGATCGCGCACATCCAACAAATCCTGTAAAGCCCGCTCAGCATACTCCAGGTCATTCTCACCCAATACAGCGTTCACCAGATCATAATCAATTTGGTAATCTTCTTGTAGTAAAGTCCGAACCCGCTGGAGAAAGAAGTCCCGCAACTGCTGGCGTAATTCTTCGAGACTCAGTTTGATCACCGAAACATAGGCATGAGCAAAATTGTGAGTCACTTGATCGAGCAGTTGTGCGAGATTCAAGCCCAGATTTGCCGACCACGTAATGTTCACAATGGCATTTGCGGCACGGCGCAGTGCAAAGGGATCCGATGACCCCGAGGGAATCATGCCCAAACCGAAAATACTTACCAGCGTGTCGAGGCGATCGCTCAAGCCAACGATCTGCCCTGTCAGCGTTTGGGGTAAGGCATCCCCCGCACCCTTGGGAAGATAATGTTCAGAAATTGCGATCGCCACGGCTTCCGACTCGCCGCTGGCTCGAGCGTATTTTTCGCCCATAATACCCTGGAGTTCGGGGAATTCCCCCACCATCTGGGTAACGAGATCGGCCTTACACAACAGAGCTGCCCGTTGGATCTCTGTGGAGTCCGCGAGATGAAGCTGGGTGCTCATCGCTTGAGCAATCGTGACGATGCGATCGCCCTTGGCACGCACTGAGCCAAGATCCGCTTGGAAAGTCACAGTTTCCAACTTGGGCAGGTAGGCTTCTAGGGGCTGTGCGCGATCGGCATCAAAGAAAAACTTGCCATCGGATAGGCGCGCTCGAATTACCCGTTCATTGCCCTGGGCAATGAGATCCGCCTTAGCCGGATCTCCATTGGCAATCGTAATGAAATGGGGCAATAGCTCAGAGGAGGCGGCGATCGGACAACAGGGAAATAGCGCTGGTGACTTTCCATTTCCGTAATGGTCACTTCCGACGGCAGCTCCAAAAAGTCCGCATCGAATTTGCCCACCACCGGTGTAGACCATTCCACCAAGTTGGTCACTTCCCGCAGCAACCGGGCAGAGACAATCGCCACCCCACCGAGTTTCGGGCTGTTTCCTCGACTTGGCGCTGAATCTTGGCTTGCCGGACCTCTGGATCAACATCGACAAACGCCTGACGTAGGGTTTCCACATAGGCGTCGGCATGGAGAATTTCCACAGGCGCAGGATGCAATACGCGATGGCCTAGAGAATAACGGCCACTGTGGCAGGGCTGGGACGCGTTGGCAATGGTGATCGGAATCAGCGTTTCGTCTAATAGAGTGACCAGCGATCAAATCGGGCGGGGAAACTTGAGGTCGCCATCGGCCCAGCGCATGAACCGCTTACCCTGCAACCCTGTGATCCAGGCAGGAATCAGCGTTGTCAAAATGGCAATCGTGGGTTGACCTTTAATCGCTTTCCGCACAAATACGAAATCACCTTTTTCCGTCGGGCGAATTTCCAAATCCGCCACGGGGACCCCTTGCTTTTGAGCAAAACCAATCGCGGCTTTCGTGGGAACGCCCTCTTTGAAAGCAGATTGTGCCGGTGGCCCCTTGACCTCTTCCTCTTGGTCAGGCTGCTGGATGGGCAATCCAGAAATCACCACGGCCAGACGGCGGGGAGTACCATAGTAGGCCACAGCAGCAGGGGTGAGGTAGGCCTCAGCCAAAGACTGAGGAATCTGCGATCGCCATTGCTCCAGCGCCTCATCCACAAAACTGGCCGGGAGTTCTTCTGTCCCCACTTCGAGTAAAAAGGTCGCCATAGCTCCGAAATGCCCAACGGTACAAAATTCAGCTTTACAAGTGTACCGTGTGTTCCGAAGGTGGATCTTCTA
The DNA here is from genome assembly GCA_963766075.1 of uncultured cyanobacterium. Lineage (GTDB taxonomy): Bacteria > Cyanobacteriota > Cyanobacteriia > Leptolyngbyales > Leptolyngbyaceae > CAVYAN01. The sequence goes on from CAVYAN010000018.1 coordinate 33,675, forward strand.
GAACGGGACTTTTTGCTGGCGCAATCCCTGGAGGCAATCGGTGATTTCGATCGGGGTGAGCTGCTGCCGAGATCCTTTGCCATAGGTTTTCAGTAAATAGTCGCGGCCTTCGTCAATCGTCCAGCCCAGACGCTCAATTCCACCAAAATAGCATCCGTATCGGACAGTTCCCCACCATACCCGCGATCAGCTTCCAACAGGGATCAGCCTCCGACCAATGAGCACTGGGCCGCAGAGGCATACTCAAGCTCACTGTCACCAGGCAAGGGTTGCGGGGATGGTAGTAGGTCAGTTTCCTGGTCATAATGGGATAGCAATACGTGGTTTTGCTCTGCATCGCTGAGTTTACGTATTGCTGTCCGGATGGACATCCCCCCCTTACCACGGCCGGCTTCGCCTTCGCCGGATGCGGTTCCTCTGGCAGGGAACCTGCTCTGAACGCCTCTGCGTCCATATTACAGCCTCAGAACTTGCCACTGCATTACTCTCTCACTCAGAACCTT
>CAVYAN010000019.1:0-8668 GCA_963766075.1 uncultured cyanobacterium
GCACCCCACCTGTGGCGATTGCACTTAATCTACGAAAGCTTTGGCTTTATCGTCATTCCCAGAGCTAGCCCATTGCCCCCGGACAGCACCACTACCCAAAACGCCCTACTCTTGCAGCGAGAGTTCTGGCTCCTGGGCAAATTTCCCCAGGATCAGGCTAAACTCGGCCCTTCCCAGCAGCCTTCTCTCCCTGCGGCTATCCAGAAAATGACCCAGCAGCACTGCTATATTGTCTCAAAAGAATAAGATAACGTTGAACCAGCCCACCAGCACCCGTCCGGTCCCGTTCATCTGGCACATTTTATGTTGCACGTTTTATGTTGCATTTTTAAGGATTCAAGGCCCAATTTCCGCCTTCATCCGCTCCAGGGTTTGGTTCATCTGGTCAAACATCTGCTGCGGCGTGATGCCAAACTGTCCCAGTTGGGTTTTAAGCTGCTCCACGGTCATTTGGGCCATGAAATCCTCAGACAGCTCAAAGCGCTTCATGAACACGCGGTAACGGTCCATCATGGTTTCCATTTGCTCAATATAGAGCTTTTTGCCCTCGCGATCGAACTTGCCATAGTCCGAGCCCAACTTCACGAGGGACTGGTAATCCTCGAACAAGTTCTTGGCTTCCTGCTGCACAATTTCAGAGTCAAAAAATCCCATTGCTTTCAATCCGCTCAACCTTTCAAACCGTTTACAGTATGCACTTTGCGGGTCATCTACTTATAGTAATGCAAGGAGGAAAGGGGAGTAAGTAGGGGTAACACTACTCTGAATTGGCAGTCCTATGCCGTCCTACGCCCCTTGCAGAATCAGGTTGTCGAACAAGCCTGACTGCCTCCGACAAATCACGCCGGAATCACACTGTGAACTCTGCAAACTGATTATCTTCGTCTGCGGGCTTGGCTTTGGTGGACTTTCCCGATGCCAGAGTAGCCGATGGCAGAGTGTTCGAGCCTTGTAAGACCTGCTCTAGGGAAAGTTGAGGATTTTGTTGGAGAATATTTAGGACTGTCATCAGGTCACGCACAATTTCCCCCGGTGTCAGCAGCGCATCGGCCCCCACCCGACTGACCAATACATCGAGAAAGCCCTGGATATCCTGGGGCGACAGCTTTTTGGAACTGGCATGATGGGTCGCGTGGACCTCTGCTAAACGCTGGAGTAACACTTGAATGTCTGCCTTGGACAGCGGTTCTAGCCGAATGGCAGGCCCAGAGATATCCTGGACGCCGGACTTGACCATGCGACTGGTGACGGTGCGCCGCTGCCATGCGGGATCACTGTAGAGTCCTCGGCGAGGATCTTCCAGAAATTGAGGTGTGCCGCCAATCAGCGTAGCCAGGTGAGTCACTCGCCCCTGCATGGCATCGTTGAACATGGCCAGGAGTTTGTCATAGTTATTTTGACGGGCGATGGGAACCGAAATTTTGTAGAGATGCACGGCCTCATCAAGGATGACCAGCAGCCCTTTGTAGCCAATGTCTGCCGCAAATCGGGCAAAAAGTTTGAGGTAGTCATACCAACTTTCATCATCAATAATCACCCGCACCCCTAGGGCGGCTCGGGCTTCAGTTTTGGTGGCAAATTCGCCCCGGAGCCAGCGGAGCGCTGCCGCTTTTTGCGTGTCATCGTCCCGGCGATACCCATTCCAGTAGGCAATAATCACGTTGGCAAACTCAAAGCCATTGACCAGATCGGCGACATCCCGCACGACTTCACGGATTTTGGCTTCTACCTTGTCATCAAAGCCTGTATCATTAGGCTTGATTTTGTGCGCCTCGGCGACTTGGGTTTGAATGCTGGCGATCCACCGCTCCATAACCGTCGAGAGGGCTCCGCCATCGGGACGACTTTTGGTGGACAGATTTTTGATTAATTCGCGATAGGTGGCCACGCCAGAACCGTTGGCCCCGGCGACCCGCCGTTCGGGGGTGAGGTCGGCATCTGCAACGAGAAAGCCTTTTTCCAGGGCTTGGCTGCGCACCAGTTGCAGAGTGAAGCTTTTGCCAGAGCCGTAGCGCCCGACAACAATTCGAAAGGCCGCACCACCCTGGGCCACGTTGTCTAAATCCTGGGAAAGAACCGCGAGTTCTTTTTCGCGGCCAACTGCAATGTGTTCCACCCCGATGCGGGGGACGACTCCGGCACCCAAGGCATTGATCAGGGCGGTGGAGACTCGTTTGGGTAATTTTTGGGGGGCCATGGGCAGGTGAGAGGGGGGGAGCTAGAAGCCACAGAAAAGGGGTTGCACCGTATTGTAGTGGATGGATGGGGCAAGCTGGTACAGATGGTCTTTGGAGCGTGGGGAAACTGAGGTGAAATGGGCGATCGCCCTACCAATCTACACAGTACTTTCACGGATGCGGACGAAGAATCTTTACAGTCGAACTGCTAGACTACTCCGTATGCTGAGGCTGAATGCCTGTGACAGCATTGCCAAAGTCGAGCGGTCTGGTTGGCGAGTGGGTAACCAGATTGAGATCACCTGATTCTTTTCCCTTTATCTCTTACGAACTCATCCTGCTATGTTCAGTCCCGCGACGACGTCCATGCTCTCTCCTGTGCCTGCTCCGATAATGCCGGTTGTGTCTTCGGCGAATCCGCTGCTGCTGGTGGAAGACAATCTTTACAACGCCAAGCTGATGCTGATCTACCTCAAAAAGTTGGGCTACGAGGTGCTGTGGGCGCAAAGCGGGCGGGAAATGTGGCAGTTGTTAGAGCATGCCCAACCCGCTCTGGTGCTGATGGATATTAATCTGCCGGAAACAGATGGGTTGATTTTGACGCAGCAATTGCGATCGCATAGCCGTTGGCAACGCATTCCCATCATTGTGCAAACGGCTATGGCGATGTTGGGCGATCGCGAAGCTTGTTTTGAGGCTGGAGCCAATGGGTACATTGCCAAACCTCTGGATCTACGGCAATTGGCGGGCCTGATTGTGCAATGCCTGGAGACGGATGCTGGGTAGGGACTAAATGCATTGGCCCAAGCGTCCAGAAATTCGCTAGGCTGGGAATGTTTGCATTCTTTCGCCTGTATTTCCTGCTGCTATGGTTCTTGCAAAATTGGCCCAACTTCAAGCATTGTTCGCCGAAATGGAACGGGCGCTCATCGCCTATTCGGGGGGCATTGACAGCACATTGGTCGCCAAGGTTGCGTACGATGTGCTGGGCGATCGTGCCCTTGCCTTTACAGCCGTTTCCCCGTCTCTGTTACCAGAAGATCTGGAAGATGCCCGCATACAGGCTGCCGAAATTGGCATTACCCATGAACTGGTGCAAACCCACGAAATGGAGAATCCTAACTACACGGCGAATCCAGTCAATCGCTGCTATTTTTGCAAAAGCGAACTACACGATACGCTGAAGCCGTTAGCGCTGGAGCGTGGCTATCCCTATGTCGTTGATGGCGTAAATGCGGACGATCTATCTGATTATCGTCCTGGTATTCAGGCGGCAAAGGAACGGGGTGCCCGATCGCCCCTTGCAGAATTGGGCATCACTAAAGCGGAAGTACGGGAACTGGCAAAGCATCTGGACTTGCCTGTTGGGATAAACCCGCTCAACCCTGCCTCAGTTCGCGCTTTCCCTATGGTGAGGAAATTACGATCGCCAAACTACAGCGGGTTGGCAGAGCAGAAGCATCGCTGCGTCGCATGGGCTTAAAAACCTTTCGAGTGCGCTCTGAAGGCGATACCGCTCGCATTGAGCTTCCTGCAGAACAGCTTAAAGAGTTTGTGCTGACGACCGATTTACCCACACTGGTTGAGACATTCCAGGCAGTTGGCTTTCTCTATGTCACCCTTGACCTGGAAGGGTTCCGTAGTGGTAAGTTGAACCAGGTGTTGCAGAAGTAACCTGGAGGAGTCAATATTCGGAATTGCGATTCCGAATCGCCTTGGCCAAATCGCCCCTTGATAAGGGTTCCAGCCATCACAATCCATCACGCGGCCATCACAATCATCTGATTCTGTACGATGAATGTATCCAGGGGAACCTAGGGGAATACTGTCCATGACCATCGCCACAGACCGCAGAATGACCCTTAGGAGGATTTGGACTATGACGGCGGCACTGACACGCGGTACGAGCTCGTGGATGGGGTGCTGGTAGAGATGGGTGCAGAGAGTACGCTGAATACTCAGATTGCCGTATTTTTATTGCTTACTTTTGCAGCATTGGGCATCGCCCGGTACGGTTTGAACATGACAAGCGTTGACCAGTTTGACCTCTAAGCCTGCCGTTCCTAGGATTTGGAACAAGGGTATCCAATAGGCTCCCGTCGATTCCATCGCCACCGTTTCGATGCCGCGCTGCTGCGACCGATTAGCCAGTTCATGCAGGTCATCTGTGAAACCGGCAAATCGGCGCACGCTCACGCTGTCTCGCCCTTCTGGAACACTCACCCAGTGGTCATCTGCGCCGACATCGATCCCGGCCGCATCGGGTTTAACGACGGATATTCCTGCCTTCCTCTCTCCTCGCCTCACTCATACTCTCCTCCGCTGCGCTAAGGTGAACCGCCCTGACCCTTTGGGCATTGTGAATCCAGTATCCTAAACGGGATAGTGACCGAAGTCACTTCACCAATTGCTTCACCGTGACCCGCTGGACCATGCTGAGTACCGGGTGCATTCACACCAGTCATATCGGTCTTAACTGTCAGTGCATTAGCTTACTTTAGGACAAGATTCGAACAGGGATTGGAGTCTTTCTCGCTTGCTTCACCCGCCAAGCATCGTGGTTCTATTGCTGAGTATTTACCGGTGGTATCAAAATCAAGCGGTGGGACAAATCCGTCAATTGTCATTTTTCCCTGCCAAACACAAGCCAAATAAGGCTGTTGCGGATCATGCAAGTGTCAATGAATTGTCAACTGTCAATTCAGGGGGACATCCTCAACCGCTGGCGGGGGCCAATTGTAAATCGCGGCGAGAGCGGCTTCCGCTTGGTGGGGGGTGACATTGGGTAGGCGGTTGATCAGGTATTCTTCGGTTACGTCCGTGAGGTTACTAAACTCTTCTTCAATGCCATCCAGGAGTTGCGGGGCCAGGGAACTCACCATCCAATCCCGATCCCAGAAGATGCGTTCCATCATGTCTTCGATGATGGAAGCCCAGAGGTCAAAATTGGTGGAGCGATCCCTAAACGCCTTCTCCTCCTCCTCTTCCCCATATTCTTCGGTGGCCGAGTCCCACAGGGGCCGAATGTATTCTTCAAAGATTTGCCACAACATGCGCCGGTAGTAATAGCGGGCATCGTCGTCCTGCTCAAAATCATCGGGGTGCTCGGATTCAAAGGTCTCGTTGGCAATTTCTTCACCAATCTGTCGTCGCAGAAAGACGAAGGGAAAGTAGGCGGCGGCTTCGAGGACGTTGGTGAGGACTGGGATGGGGACGTTCGGGTCAAGCAGGGCGGACAGGCAGGTGTGGAGGAGGACGACTTTTTGGTCAAAGTTGGCGCTGTCGAAGATGCGATCGCAGGTCAGAATATCGACTTCTTCCTCTAAATCAGCCATTTCTTCGAGATATTCTACGGCGTGCCGCATGGCGCTGAGGTACAACGCGGCTTCGCTGCCTTCCAGGACTCGATCATCAATCTGGGTGTGCCATGTCATTGCTTTTAGCTCTTGGGGGAGATTTGCTCGGTTGGGATCGCCATTGGCTGTGTCAATTTTGGTATTGCTGAATGCAGGGATGAATCCTTGATTGTGACCTGACAGCAGCGGGCATTTACCAAACATCTCTTCCACTACGATCCGCGCCACAAACAGGCCCATTTGCAGCGCCACCCACACCACTGTGCTTAGACTTTTGGCCCCTTCAAGCTCTTGATGATATTGCTGCCATTCCGGTCGGTCGAGCCAAACTTGTTCCAAAGACCCTAGAATCAGAACTAATTATTTTGGTTGAGGACAGGACTATTATTCCTGTCCTTTTTTGTTTTTGTCACTAGGCTATTCAACATCCACTCATACGTCCGTTCTCCCCTAAGCTCGGGATACGCCCCCGGTTATGCGGTTATGGTTAGTCAGAGCGTTCCGTACAAGGTTAAATTTCAAGCTTTAGGTGTTAGAAAATCATCTATCGCTGAGTCTCTCTAATTGGGCTACTTAACAGGCATGATTCCCCCTCCACTCCTCCTCCTCCAACTCCGCCTTGCGTTTTGTTTGGATATTCTCGAGTGCTTTTTCCGCGTCCTCGGCGATGAAAAGTTGAGTGCCGATTAATTTACGCGAAATACCCAAACGACGCAGGACCCAGACTTCGGTTTCCCGCTGGGTGAGATGCCACCGATACGCCTCGGCGATCGCCAATCCATGCAAACACCGCTGTTGATCCTGTAATCGCAACAGCACACAGGGCAGGGGTAACATCATCAGCTCCATCCACTGGGCTTCCACACGAAACGGGGTCCCTTGAACCGTGAGTTCGTGTTCTAGCACCAAGGGGCGATCGGGAAACAGTTCTCGACTTTCAATCAAGCTCTGACAAATCCGCTTCATTTCCTGAGGGAGCGGATCCGTCGTATCTCGCAGGAGTTGATGGCAAATTTCTCGGGCGGTTTGATTGACATAGAGCACTTTATAGTCAGTTGACACCAATAGCATTCCGTCCAAACAGCTTTCCAAGACGGCTTGGAAAAGATCGTGAGATTTATCAGGATAATTCATGTTCATTTTAGGGGCTCTAATGAACGGGATAGATGGTAGGGCTTGAGAACCTGGGTTCAGGGCTAGGGTCAAGACCCAGTCAAGCGAAAAGCATTAACACACAACACACGAGATCAACTTTTGGTTTTCTTCAACCCAGGCCCAATTGGCTACATCTAAACTTTATCTATCAGGTTCCTGCTTTGCCGTAAGAATACGTAAGCACTTTGCCGTAAGAAATGGTAACGAGTGTTTATAGGGCTGAATTGGGAAATGTATGCAATGGGCCAGCTATGGCCCTTGAAATGGGCGTCTATAGGTAGGAGTCATCCCAGCAATATGGCTTACCTGCGGGCCTATGGGTGAAAGAGCGTGCCCAGATTGATCACCCAAAAACCGGGCATTCAAAAACCGGGCACCCAAAAAACTGGCCCTTTAAACTGGCTCTTCAAAACTGGGCAACTACGCCCGCATCCGTTGAATTAATGTCTGAAATTCAGTCCAGTCGTCGGCTTCGGTAATCCGTTCCCAGACGGCTTCAATCAAAGGACGCACGGGAACCGTTTGGGGATTAGCTTGATGCAACTGCTGCTGCACCTGCGGCATTGCAGCGGCAGGGTGATCCAGCAGCAGGTTAAAGTAGGCAATCTGCCACTGCTGCCAAAGCTCAGTTAGAGCTTCATCCATCGGGGCGATCGCCGGTAAGATCTGGCTCACGTCTTCCCGCCAACCGGGATCAAACTGCATGGCCAATTGGGCAAAGAAGCCGTGATAGTCCACTTGGGACTCCTTCAGAAAATGAACGGTCAGTTGGAGTAGGCGGGTCGCCGCCTCGGAACTGTTTGCCGCAAATCCCAGTCGCAGCAGCAGGCATTGGCGGTAATGCGCCTCGAAGTAATCTGCAAAGTGTTCCAACTCCGCCTCCAGCGCCATGGGATCAATCACCATGCTGAGAGGACGTTGCAGCAACTGCAAGTTCTGCTGGCAGATTCCGGGCTGGTTGGCGTAGGCATACAGCCCAGAGTGGTCAAAATAGGCTGCAGTAAAGCCGGGATCATAGGTGGGAATAAAGGCGAAGGGGCCATAGTCAAAACTTTCCCCGGTAATGGCCATATTGTCTGTATTCAAGACCGCATGGCAAAATCCGGCGCTCATCCACTGCGCAGCCAGCTCGGCGACGCGCTGCACCAGTTCCGCATAGAAACGAAGATAGCGATCGCAATCCTCCTGCAGATGGGTGTAATCCTGCTCAATGACATGATCCAAGAGAATGGCAATCAAATCTTTGCGTTGGAGGTAATGTAGCCGCTCAAAGGTACCAAAGCGAATGTGCGATCACTACATCAGGATCATCACGGAGGATCGCGTCGGGGATGGCTCATCGCCCCGCCATAGTTGCTCTCCTGTTTCCACGAGGCTCAAACAGCGGGAAGTCCGCACTCCCAGGCGTTGCAATGCTTCTGCTGCAATTACCTCACGCACCCCCCCCTTGAGGGTCAAGCGTCCGTCGCCGCCGCGGGAATAGGGCGTGCGCCCTGAACCCTTGGTGCCAAAGTCGTAGAGTAAGCCATCGCGGCCTCGCACCTGCCCGTACAAAAAGCCACGCCCATCACCCAGGGCTGGATTGTAGTGTTGAAACTGATAGCCGTGGTAGCGCAGGGCCAAAAACGGTTGTGGAGCATGGGCAAATTTGCCAAACGCTTCGATGAAGTCCGCATCGCTGACGGTCTGGGGATCTACAGCCAGGAATCAGCAGCAGATCGTCATTGCGCCAGCGCAGAATGTGCTGTGGAAATTCGGCAGCGGGCACTCAGAACGGCATAATCATCTCCCACGAGGGCGATCGCCGCTTCGTAATTGAGACTCAGCAGGGGGTTGGAGGCAGTCATGCTTGATATTGTAGAGCGGGAAGTTGCCTCGCAAAATAGAGAAAGGCTAATCAGTTCTGGAGGGTGGGGAATTCTGTGAGGGGTAGTCCTGTTAAGCGGGCGATCACTTCTGGGTCCATGCCAGCTTTCAGCC
>CAVYAN010000020.1:0-30371 GCA_963766075.1 uncultured cyanobacterium
TCGCGGGCGACCAATTCTACCCGAGTGTCGGGTTGCCAGAAGCGATCGCCGCTGTTGAGGCGCTGCTGAATTTGCTGATAAATATCATTCCAGCTAAAGGCCGTCGCAGGATTAATCTGCTCGGCGTCGCCTTCTAAAGGCAACTGAAGCAGCAGTTTGCCGCCCTCGCTCTGAAACCAGACTTGTTGATCGCGGTTGGGGCGATCGCGCTGGGGTTGACTCTCTGAAACACTCTCGGAGCTGGGAATTGAGGCGGATGGGGAGGGCGAAAATTGGGGTGGGGCATTCAGTGGCTCCAGGGTCTCTGCATTGAGGAATTCGAGATCGACCCAATTCTCTGGCGGATTGGAAACAGACATGGCATTAGAAGCGACGCATCGCGGGACGATAGTTTCAGATCGCAGGCTCAGCCTGGGTGAAGTGATTTTATGCTAACGCACCCGCTTTGGCACAGCCGAAGGGGATTTTGCCGATCGCGCCTGCGAGACGAACTGGGGCGGATATTCGGTCATGTACGCTGTTTTTTCGAGCGGTGTAGTCTGTTCCCATCCCCGCCTAATTTTATGGCGAGATCGCCCCGCAAGTTCAATTCTTCATCTCGGTGTTTCTATGGCATGAAGCGCGGTTGGATGCGATTGCTCAGCAGATCTGGGAATGCTGAGAACAGTTTTTTGCTAATGGCATGGAGACACAAGCAAACCTCAACACGACTGATTTTCACCTGCCTTACAACGCTGATTTAGTGTTTCGCGCAAGGGAAATGCGAAAAAATCCAACGCCAGCGGAAAAGAAACTCTGGCAAAACTATTTACGGCAGTTGCCTCAGCGTTGGTTGCGGCAGCGTCCGATCGCACATTTTATTGTGGATTTTTACTGTGCGACATTGCGATTGGTCATTGAAGTGGATGGCGGTGGCCATTTCACAGAGGAAGGGAAGGCGCATGATTTGGAGCGATCGCGCATTCTAGAGAGTTATGGATTGAAGATTGTGCGGTTCACGAATCGAGAGGTGCTTGAAGACTTTGAGGGTGTTTGCCAAAAAATTGATGAGCTGTCTTCAAAGTCCCCCTTTTCAAGGGGGATTTAGGGGGATCCAGACTAGGCGATCGCCCCCCAATCTCCGCCATGCGTCTCTGTGTGCAGAGGTGAAATGACAATGCCTAGTCTGGATCCCCCCTACCCCCCCTTAAAAAGGGGGGGAATCGGAATTTTCAAAGTCCCCCTTTTTAAGGGGGATTTAGGGGGATCCAGACTAGGCGATCGCCCTCAGCTCTCCGCATACACCTCTGGATGCCAAGGTGAAATGACGATGCCGAAGAGTGATCCCCCCTAACCCCCCTTAAAAAGGGGGGAATCGGAATTTTCAAAGTCCCCCTTTTTAAGGGGGATTTAGGGGGATCCAGACTAGGCGATCGCCCCCAATCTCCGCATACGCCCCTGTGTGCAAAGGAGAAACAACGATGTCGAGAACTCTCTGGTTTTAATTTATTAAATATTTATTCAGCGTGGCAGATGGGGCGGTGCCAGGTAGCGGATCCTGGAAACGCCGATGCTGCGGTGGCTAGAGACCCGAGGTGAAAATCTTAAAAACGGCTAAGAGCCTACGTGCTAAACTTCACAAGTCTGGATGCGAAAGAAGAGAACCCGTGCCTACTCTTCACTCACCCCTATCAAACCCACAACCGGACCAACCCCAAAACCAACCGAACCCACGGAAAAACTCCCTGAGGAGAGGAAATAGAGAATTTTCCCGCTACTGGCTGTAGCCTTGCCACTCTTGGTCCATGCGCCATCCTACTGTGTCGCCAAATTTTGCCAGACCTTGTCGCTGGGATACGCACCTTCCAGCTTACCACCGCAGCGGACATAGATTTCTTTCTGCACGCTGAATCCAAAGTGCCCCTTGCTGGCGGTCACCCAAAGGCGATCAATCGTTTGGAGGTCTTTGCAAGGAAAGTTTATCAGGCTCGCCTCATCCAGCCAACCGTCGCTGACGCGGTTCGTGGCTTGCAGCATCACCTTCAGGGTTTCTTGGTCCGCTTCCGCCATTTTCGGACCTTCAGCAAATCTCGTAGTGTGCCATAGTCCACACCTTTCTCCGACGCGAGGGGAACAGCGTTAATGAGATGTGATGGCGCTACGGCTGCTGGGCTGGATGCCACAGGCTTTGGCTCAACGCGCTTGGGTTCAGCCGCAACCGTTGGCACAGTCTGTCGATGGTTGCACAGATTGGCGCGCCATCTTGCGCTCAATTCGATCCAGCGCCTTCCACGCCTCCTCCCGCTGCGCCAGCAAAGGAGCCACCTTCGCCACCTGCCGAAACCAGCGCTTCGCATCCTCAAACGCCTCCTCCAACTCCGCCTCTTTCGCCTGCTCCAGCAAACACGCCACATCACCGCCAGTCACACAGTCCGGCAACAGCGACTGAAACACCTTCACAGTAGAATCCGTCTGAATCTTGGGCGTTTGCATCACCGATTTGCGGGCTTCCCGATGCAGCTCGTTCACACGCCGCACCAAAAACGGTTCCAACTGAAACGGCAGCGTAAACTGCCCCAAGCCCTCTATCAACGCCTGGGTAAACGCGCCCTGCTGCAACGCTTCTAGCTCATAGGACAACTGCCCATAGCCACAGGAAAAAATCGTCGTCACCCCGCGCTCCTTGGCAAACTCCGCCGTCTGGGCACCCATGGCGGAACCACTGCCCTTGCTGCCAATTTTCTCCCGACAGGCATCCAAAACCAGCACAATCTCGGCGTTTTGATGCAACCGCAGCGCCGCAATCACTTCATCTACGGGCAGTAAAAAGCGATAATCCTCCTCCAAACAATCACTCGGCACCAAAAAGTCGCGCCCATTCTGGCTGACCCCATGGCCACTAAAGAAAAACCACAAATGCTGCACCAGTCCGGTATTGCTCGGCTTCAGATCCCGATTCAGCAGCCGAATCAGATTCGAGCAACTGGGATAATTCACCGCTCCCCGCTGCGTCTCTTCCCCCAAGCAGCGAATCACATTGGCAGATTCAAAGCCCGCCGACTCGCACAGGAAATCCCCCAGGCGATCGGCATCCCGCACCGCATAGCGCAACCGTTGCTCCGGATGATGTTCGTAGTGGTTAATGCCCACGGCGATCGCCAAATTCTTAGCCATTACCCCGGCGACCCCGCCCGCTTAAACTTCAGCGTAATCGCACCCTTGCTGGCCGCTTCACCACTGGCCACCCCCATCAAACTCACCTTGCCATTGCCGCTAATCTCCAGCGCCAGCGACACCTCATCCAACTGCATGCCCACCTCTGCACCCGCCTGCACCTCCGCCTGCCGGATCAAGCGTCCCACCACCCGCAACATCCGGTTCCACTCCACCTCCAGCGTCGCCGGATCCACCTGTACCCGCTGCAACGTTCCCTGGATAGCCCCAGTGCCCCAGCCTTTGCGGCCCTCATCCTCTAATTGGCTATCCACCACGATCCAAATCGGCTCTTCTGGCATTGCGCGTTCCTACGGAGCTGGACACTCTTATTTTGACACCTCAATTTTATTCCCATCCGGATTTTGTGCGATCTGGGAACCGGAAGCGATCGCGCCTTTCATCGCCCGATCAAGTCGGTCAGCCCAATTCAGTGCAACCCAGCAGCCCTAAGATTCTCTGCCTACTCCGGTCGGTCATCCGTAAAGTTGTTGATGGCCTCGACCATACCTTCGGAATAGGGTTCCAGAATGGTAGCGGCAACGTGCAGATCGGCGAGGGCTTGGCTAAATTCTTCTGAATTGGGATCGCCATTGTGGAGTCGGCTGATGGCCGCGATCGCCGCCTCAAGCTGGGGCAAATATTCGGCCATATAACGCTGTAGGCCAGGTTAGGCGATAAATTTTATCCAAGTCAATAGATTGGTCATTGGCTCAGTCTCCTTTCAAGTTCGCCAATTTGTTCGATCCGTGCCGCTCTATCAACGCGCGCTGCCAATTTACGACTGAACTGACAAATTCACAACGCGAAGCTCTTCTTGGAGCACTCGGCGCAATGTTTCTTCATCTAGGGGCGGCTTCACTTGGTCCAGATAGCCCGCAAAGCCTCATTCATCATTGTTTGATAGCCTTTACCCGCCGCATCACCCCGTTCTCGAAAAATGTCCAATACATCATCATCAATGTAAATGGTGATGCGAGTTTTGCCGGTTTGCGGAATCACCGCTCCCCGCTTGGCCTGACTAAAATCATATTCCGGTTTCATAGTTACGCCTCTCAGAACGAGTAGCAGGACGCGCTGAAATCAGTCGAACCGTGTCGCCGCGAGTGGTACAGATGACAACCAGCAAGCGCCAGAGATGATCCATCCCAATCACCACAAACCTTGTTCACCCTGAGCCGTCGCATCCTCAAAAGCCAGCGCATTCGGATCGAACAAAACAGACTCCGCATCCGAAAAGCGGATACCATGCTTTTTCAGATTAATGGCCGCTTTATGCGGATCCCATTCAACTCTCATATGTATATTGTATGCATAAGGATGGACAATCAACCAACTCTCCGTTCCCCGAAACCCTGTAGGGTAGGATATTAGGCAGAGGTGCCGTCCAACAGCAGAGCAGATGATTGAAGATGTGTTGGCGCGATCACAACCGCCCCGACATCCTTTGTCTCCCAGCAAGCCCATAAGGATGCAATCCAATCACTAACCGAAAGCATGGCGAGTTGACGATGTGTTAAAGAGCCAACTGGAACACCTGTTATTCAACGACCTTCCCGATCCGGATGGCCTGACGCAGATCGCCGCCCAACTCCTCGCCGATCGCCCCCGCACCGCCGCCTTTTACATCACCCCCGCCAACATCGACGCCATTGTCCAGCAGCAGATTCAGTGGCTGCGATCGCTTCACCCCCAACTCTCCGCCCTCAGCCCCACCCCAGACTTCCTGCCCACCGCCTGGACCCTGTGGCTGCCCTTGGCGCAGCACCTCATTCGCCTGCGCCACACTCAAAACCGTCCCATCATCCAAGGCATCCTGGGTGGCCAAGGCACCGGCAAAACCACCCTCGGCAAAATCCTGACGGCGATTTTGACGCATTTGGGATATAAAACCCTCAGTCTGTCCCTGGATGATCTGTACAAAACCCAGCGCGATCGCCTCCAGTTACGCCAGCACGATCCCCGTTTAATCTGGCGAGGTCCACCCGGAACCCATGACGTGGACTTGGGCCTTCAGGTTTTGGACAGCCTGCGATCGGCAATAGCGAATCAAACCGTACCAATTCCTCGATTCGATAAATCGCTGTGGGCAGGCGCGGGCGATCGCATCAGCCCAGAATCGGTCACCGGCATTGATATTGTCCTATTTGAAGGCTGGTTTGTTGGCGTACAACCCTTGACCGACTATGACTGGACCACCGCCCCACCGCCCATTGTGACAGCGGGCGATCGCGCCTTTGCCCAAGACTGCAACCAGCGATTACGGGACTATCTGCCCCTGTGGGCCCAGTTGGACAGCCTGATGGTGCTTTACCCCACAGACTACCGCTGGAGTAAACACTGGCGACAACAGGCCGAGCAGGCATTGCAGCCCCAAGGCATGAGCACCGCCGAAATCGCCGCATTTGTCGATTATTTCTGGAAAGCCTTGCATCCAGAACTGTTCATCACTCCCCTCGTCCAACGGGCTGGCCACGCCGACTTCGTGGTCGAAATTGATCAACACCACTGTCCCGGCGCAGTTTACCCTCCCGGCTTTAGCCTTCAGCCTTAGATTTTCTGCAAAATACCGGGGGCACGCAGGGCGGTCAAATGGCTACAGCCCGTGCAAAACATCGCCGTGGCCAGTTCCGCTTTGAGAATATCGACCAGTTCCTGAAGTGCCGCTTCCGACTCGTGTGCAGCTTGTAGAAACGGTAGAGCCATCCCGGCGAGGTCGGCCCCCAAGGCGATCGCCTTGGCCGCATCTAGCCCATGGCGGAGTCCCCCCGAGGCAATCAGGGGAATCGTGGGGGCGATCGCCCGAATATCCCGAATACAGTCCGCCGTCGGAATCCCCCAGTCCGCAAACGTCTGCCCCAATCGGCGTTGGCGCGGATCCTTAGCCCGTCCACTTTCAACCAAAGCCCAAGACGTCCCCCCCGCCCCCGCCACATCGATCGCCGCCACCCCCGCCCCGATCAGCCGTTTCGCCATCGCCGCCGAAATGCCATTCCCCACTTCCTTGGCAATCACCGGCACCGCCAAGTCCTGGCACAGGCGCTCAATTTTAGCCAGCAGCCCGCCAAAATTCTGATCCCCTCGGGTCTGCACACATTCCTGAATCGCATTCAAGTGCAGAATCAGCGCATCGGCCTCCAAGCGCTCCACCACGCGGCGACACTGGTCAATCCCATAGCTGTAGTTAAACTGCACCGCCCCCAAATTGGCAAACAGCACAATATCCGGAGCCACCGATCGCACCGCAAAGGTCCGATCCAACGCCGGATTTTCCACCGCCACCCGCTGCGACCCCACCCCCATCGCCAAGCCGTGCTGCTGCGCTATTTGCGCCAAACGAAAATTAATTGTTTCTGCCAGGTCCGTTCCCCCCGTCATTGAGGAAATCAGCAGCGGCGCGCCCAGGGCTTTGCCCAAAAACGTCGTCCGCAAATCCACCTCAGCCAAATCCAGCTCCGGCAGACAGGCATGGGTGAAGCGATAACGCTCCAGTCCCGTCGTCACTCGGCTTTGTACATCATCTTCCAAACAGACCCGGAGATGGTCAGCTTTACGATCTTGGGTTTCTAAGAATTGCGACATGAGCAGAGGTGGGATTTTGGATTTTGGATAGCGCTGCGCGCCGACGAGCGAGAGGATTTTGAATGGACAGTTCCGGGGGGCGCGATGGGTTGAACAGCCTTTTAACTTTGAGCCGCTTCCCTAGCCCCGCAGCAACTCCACCCCATCGCGGCCATCGTAGTCCTGAAGATAGACCTTCACTTTCTCTTCCTTGGCTGTGGGCAGTTGCTTGCCCGTAAAATCCGGGTGAATGGGCAGTTCCCGGTGGCCGCGATCGACCAGCACCAGCAGCCGAATCAACTCCGGCCTGCCATAGTCATTCACCGCATTCAGCGCTGCCCGAATCGTGCGGCCCTTAAAAATCACATCATCCACAAGGACAACGACCTTACCAGACAGGTCAAAGGGAATCTGAGTTTTAGCGGGAGTGCGGATGCCAATGGTATCTAAATCATCGCGATAAAAGGTAATGTCGATCGCCCCCATGGGCACCGCCACCCCCTCCAACGCTTCAATCTGCCGCGCCAGCATCTCGGCCAGATTCACCCCCCGCGTGTGAATGCCCAGCAGGACCAGCTTCGACAGATCCCCCGATCGCTCCACCACCTGCGAAGCCAGCCGCGTCACCGTCCGGCGCACTTCATCCGCCGACAGAATTTCAATCACATTGTCCGTCACCATGGCCCTTCACCCCCTCACTCCTGATTCTGCGGCTGCATCCCCTGGACAATCCGCAGCAGCTCGCTCTTCTCATTCACCGAAATGCGGGTCGGAGAGCCACTAATGATGCCCTCAAAATTGCGGAAGGAATCCTTGATTTCCGGGCCGTGCTCGCTAATCGTATACTCGCGAATGCCCTTGTCATGCCAAGAACCCCGCATTTTGAACACGTTGATCGCCCGCGACATTTCACCGCGAATTTCCACGTACTGCAACATCAAAATGGTGTCCGTAATCGTAGAAATATGGGAATCGGTAATCGAGTGGGATCCCATGAATTGATCGGTGGTGTTGGTAAAGAACCCCGTGATTTCTTCCTGTTTGGCAAACCCCGTTACCCCAATCACAAACTGCCGGAAGGCATTATTGCTCACTCCCCGCGCTAGGGCCGACAGGGAATCAATCGCAATCCGCGAGGGCTTGAACTCGGCAATTTCGGATTTGATGATTTGCAGGTGATCTTCCAACCCCGAAGATTCCGGGTAGGTACAGAGGATTTTGAGTAACCCTTTTTGCTCCAGATCCTCAAAGTCGATGCCCCAGGAATAGGCATTGCGGGACAACTGGGCGCGCGATTCTTCGTAGGCAAAGAGAATGGCGCGATCGCCCCGCTGACAGGCATCCTGGATAAACTTGCTGACCATCAGGGTTTTGCCCGTACCTGTGGCCCCCGTGGCCAAAATAATCGAATCCTTGAAAAATCCGCCGCCACACATCTCATCGAGCTTAATCACGCCCGAAGACACGCGCACATTGGAAGAACGCTGCGTTAGACGCATCGCCCCCAGCGGGAAAATATTGATCCCCTGATTGGTAATCGTAAAGGGATATTCCCCCTTCATATGAGTGGTACCGCGCAGCTTCAAAATTTCCACCGTGCGGCGGCGACGCTCTCCCTCCAACACATTGCGGACGATCACCACATTATCGGAAACAAATTCCTCCACCCCAAACCGGGCCACGGGACCATACTCATCAATCCGCTCCGTGGTCATGATCGTGGTCGCGCCCACCTGCTTCAGCCGCGCCACCAAGCGAAAAATTTCCCGTCGGACTACGGAAGCCGCATCATACTGCTGGAAAACCGCCGTCACGGAGTCGATCGACACCCGCTTGGCTTTGTACTTGCGAATGGCGTACTGAATTCGCTCAATCAGCGCCGACAGGTCAAAGTTACCCACCACATCTTGGCCTTCCGGATCGGGGGAAGCATCCAAAATAAACAGCTTGCCCTCGTTAATAAAGCGCTGTAGATCCCAGCCAAAGCTAAAAGCGTTTTTAATGATGTCAGCGGGGGATTCTTCAAAGGTGACAAAAATCCCTGGCTCGTCAAAATAGACAATCCCGTGGTAAAGGAACTGGGCTGCCAGTAGGGTTTTGCCCGTACCGGAGGTGCCGCTCACCAGGGTAGTGCGCCCAATCGGCAAGCCACCGTGACTAATGTCGTCAAACCCCTCAATCATCGTGCGGATTTTTTGAACACCGGGTGTTCCAGAGTCGATTTCAAGTTCAGGCGGATTCATCGAATTCATAATATAGTCTGTTTTAGAATGGCCCCTAAAAAATCATCCTTGGAAAGCATATTTGTTAATCCAAGCGCGGTTTGTTAATCCAGCACTTTAAGTCAGCGTTCAGTGAAAAATCCCCGACCCAGATTATTCCGGCAAGTCCAGACCGTTGTCTCGTAACTCTTCATACAATAAATCCAGCCCGATCAGGACCCGCTCGCGATCGGATAGATCCCCAATGATCTTACGCACAGGCGGGGGCAAAATCTTCGCCAATGTGGGTGTGGCCAGAATTTTGTCTTCCTCGGCCAATTGTGGATTCTTCAATACATCAATGACTTTCAGCGCGTACACCCCCTGAAACTCCGTTTCCAAGATATTGTTCAAAGTCTTCAACGCCCGGATTGAATTTGGGGTATTTCCGGCCACGTAAAGCTTGAGGACGTAGGTTTTTTTCGGGAAACTCATAGGGACGAAAGATAAAGCATGGGGTAAACAAAATCAGCAACCGATAAAAAACCATCACCACAGGCAAGGCAAAAAGGCATTTCCAAACGCAATTCAAACGTCAATTCAAAATCCAATCTAAAATCTCTAATCCTGTCGGGGTATAGAGCGACGGTACATCTCGCATAGATGGGCGATCGCATCAATCAGCGTCAACCGATAGTCTAGTAGAATCTCCTCACTTCTCCCCTCCAACTGCAATTGTTTGGCAAATTCGTCCATTAGTTCCATATGCGTTTCCACCAGTTGGGAGACAGCAATATCCGCAAAAAACAACGTATTGATATAGTCATCAATCCGCTGGTTCAGCGTGCCGTCCGCATCCGCAAAATAGCGCAGAATAATTTCCCGGTAGTCGGACTTCAGACTACTGAGGAGCTCTTTACGGTCCTCCAATGATAAATTTCGGAGGAAATTTTGCGGATTACGTTTGTAATACACACCCAAGTATCCCAGGCGCTCCTTGAGTTTTTCGGTTAATCGCCGCTGTTGCAGCATCAGGAAGTTTTGGCCGCTGAGGTCGCTCACCGCATTGGTAGAAGACTCTGCTGGCCCCCAGCGACAGGACGGAGATAATCGCAAGAATTGGGCGATCGCCTGCTCAATAACATCACTCAATCGGCCAATTTGACTGCTGTCAACCCGAACTTCTGCATTGTGATAGACAAAACTGGGCAACGGGGTTCGGAGGGGATCCTCCTCAAAAGTAGGGGCGGGAGACAACGGCAATGGCCGCACAATGACCAGCGGGAGCACCGTGGCATGGCCGTGGAGCCAGTTTGCCAGCAACGGCAAATCATCGTCCTCTTCCAGAATCAGACAGTCGAGGTGCTGCTTATCCCGATCAATCTGGTTGCAAAATTCCTCCTGGGATTGGGGTGCGATTACCGTGTGGCGATCGCCCAGCAACGCACTCGACACGGCTGCAATCAGCCCATCCGACTTGAGGAAGTGGCAAATCAACAACTGGGGACGAGCCGCACTAGCAGAAGACGGATTCAAGATCAACCTAGACCTAAAAACACCAAAACGCCTATTCAGATGGAATAAAGACGCTCACAGCCTTTATAGCAGGAATTGCTGTCGAAATATTAAGTTTCTTTTTAGAATTTTGACATTGCATGGCCAACGCTAGCCTTGCCAAGGCTACACGTTAGGCAGAAAAAACCCGGAACTCCTCAGCTCTCGGGGACGAAGCGAACTGGGTCTAGCGCCAGGGAAACTGCAACTCTCCTGCCTGTGGTGAGAAATTCTGAATTTAAGTCGTTCATTCTCAATTTGCGATTGGATCATCGTCATAATAGAAAATGAAATCTGGGAACTGGTCCTCCCCCGCAAGCGTTGCCTCTGAAAACGGTGACTATTATGCGTCGTTCCCTTAGGCAGGTTGCTTATGTTGGCGTTGAATCCCTGTCTGAATCAATTTCTGGACCCCGTTCCCGTGGCACGGCAAACCATTTCTCTCTCTGCGGCCTTGGGGACAATGACGGGGGCAAATTGCGATCGCCTTGTGCTGCTGGACAACCATCAGTGTCCGGTGGGATTAGTCAATCTGGGTCAAATTGTCCCCCGTTGGCTCGCCTCAGACCTACACCAGGGGCAATACCCAAAGCCACAGCACTCGACAGCACAAGGCCCAAGCTACCTCAAACAGCCCATCGACCCAGACCTGGTTCTTCCGCTCAGAGTGGTGTCAGGCCACCAGCCCTTATCTGAATTTTTATTGTCCGAATTTGGCCGGCCCGAATCATTGGCTGATGCCGCCCACTACACCGCCGTTAATGAGCAGGGCGAAGTCCTCGGATTGCTGAATCCAGCCCGCATCCTCGGCTTCCTATCCACCCGGCTACCCGCACTGCTACAGACCGCGTCCATGCCATCCGCCCCCCGCGACAGCAGCAATCCCCAGCCAGAGGGTGTGCCCACATTCGTCAACATCAAACCACAAGCCGCTGGCTCCCTCCGGCAGCCTTTTGCTTGGCAACTTCTCGCTGCGCCTGCCCATTCAGTTGCTCCATCCCTTTCTTCCCCAGGGGATACATTGCCCACGCCTACGGCTCTGCCAGAGCCTATCGATCGGCACCCCACCTCACAAACCCCTTCTGTGCCGGAATTATCCCAGGCAATCGCCCCGCCCCATCCAACGCTGCCCCTAGAGCCATTGCTAGAGCTATTGACGCGCCTCCCCCTCCCCTTGATGCTGCAAACGAGCAACGGACGCGTCTTGGCCCAAACCGAATTGTGGATCCAGCAAGCCGAGCAATTGCAAGAATCCCAACGCCGTCCGCCAGGAAGCCTCCTTTGTTCTTCAAGAACTGGCAGAAATTGATCCACACAGCTCAGCCCTGCTGAATGATCTAGCCGCAGAGGGGATGATTCCCACCGTCTGTCAGTTGGGGACCACACCCAATACCTTCACCTGCATTTGTCCGCTCAAAACGGGGCAGGAGCAAATCCTACAGTTTGTTCGCATTCCCCTCGGTAGCTTACGCCTGCCGAGGGGTGCCAATGACCAAACCGAATTACCAACGGCCACCGCCCAACCGGAACAGAACATGCAATGGTCCAACCTCTCCGAGCAGGAGTTGCCACCACTGTTTCAACTGGCGGAATTATTGCCAACGCACCCCACCACCACTTCGTCTCCCGGATTCGAGGACCCTGCTGCGCCCCTCGCCGCCAGTGAAACACTCTGGCTAGTGCTCGCCCAAGATGTAACAGAACAACAACAGTTGGCGCGGGAGCTGACGGCCAAAAATGCCGACTTGATTCAACTCAATCGTCTCAAGGATGAGTTTTTGGCCTGCATTAGCCATGAACTACGCACACCTTTGACGGCAGTACTGGGGTTATCGACGCTGCTGAAGGATCAAACCCTGGGGCAGCTCAACCAGCGTCAGGTTCACTATGCCCAGCTGATCTACCAAAGTGGACGGCATCTGATGACTGTGGTCAACGACATCCTAGACCTAACCCGCATGGAAACAGGACAGTTGGAACTGGTGCCAGAGCCAGTGAATATCCAAGTGGTGTGCGATCGCGCCATTGATCAAGCCAGACAATTGCGCCTACTAGACGACAAACAAGCTCCCGATGGCAATACTTACCACATTCCAGACGTCGTCCTTGACATTGAACCCGAGTTGCAATTTATCGTGGCCGATGAGTTGCGCCTCCGGCAGATGTTGGTCCACTTATTCTCTAATGCTTTTAAATTTACTGAAACCGACCAACAAGTAGGACTCAACGTCAACCGCTGGGGGGGCTGGATTGCTTTTACAGTATGGGATACAGGGCTCGGAATCCCCGCCGATAAGCAGCATTTAATTTTCCAGAAATTTAAACAACTGGAAAATCCCCTCACCCGTCGATTTGAAGGCACCGGTCTGGGGTTAGCCATTACCCAGCGGCTCGCACGGCTACACGGCGGCGATGTCACCTTTATTTCCAAGGAAGGCGAGGGCAGCCAATTTACAATTCTCCTGCCGCCGACGCCCCCCGATAAATCCCAACGTCCCAGCAATGAGGTAGATGCCAATGCCAGAGCGGGAACAGACGATTTCGGCCCCCTCCCTCTATACGACCAAACCACCGATTGCTACGCCCATACACCCTCAATATCGTCCACGGGCATCCTCGCCAACCGCAATCGACTCGTGCTGGTGGTGGAAGCGGCCCCGCAATTCGTTGAAACGATTTCAGAGCAATTGACCGGGCTAGGGTATCGCGTCGTGATTGCGCGATCGGGAACCGAGGCATTGGAAAAGGCCCGCCGTTTGCAGCCCTGCTTAATTTTCCTCAACCCTGTTTTACCCTTGCTATCGGGCTGGGATGTGTTGACCTTGCTTAAATCCAGCCCCACAACGTGCAAAATCCCCGTTGTGATGACCACCACGCAAGTGGATGCCGAACCCGCCAACAGTGGCCCCGCAGATTGCTCCATCAGTCTACCCATCCAAGAAAAAATCCTGCGCCAAACCCTTCGCCAAGTTCTCCTGGAGTCCGATGGGCCTCCCGTCACCGCCACCACAGGCAAATTGACAGTGCTTCATCTCAACTCCGGGCTGTATCACCAGAATCTCCCGCAAAACCAAACCCTAGTGGATGACCTGAATCAACTCCTCCATTCCCGTCAATACCGGGTGCTGGAAGCAGATGATTTGGAACAGGCGGAACTCCTGGCACGGGTCTGGAAGCCCAAAGTGGTCATGCTCAGTGGAACAACCACCACCTGGGAACTGTATTTTCAACAGTTCAGCCAGTACACTTTTCTAGCATCCTTACCGTTGGTCACCCTTGATCAAGAAACCACCCAAGCGGCCAATCAGATCCCTGGATTACTGGTTTTTCCCTGCCTTGCCCCTCTAGAACCCCAATTGGCGCGGGAGGACCTCCACGAACCCTCTGCTCTCTTACAGGTAATTCAGGTGGCAGCGGGCTATTCCTGGCAGCCGATGCTGCTGGCCCTGGATTTAGCGATGCTCCCCGGACAGGCTCCCGTACACCGATCGCCAGCGTCATTGGAAACCCTAGGCAGTTTACCCAAGGAGGCCGAATGGTTGCAGGCCCTCACCCAGTACCTAGGCACTGCCGGCTTTCGGGCGTTGATCGGGCAATCGTGGCAGGAAGTGTGGCAGCAATTAGAAACCCAAAGTGCGGATCTCCTTCTGATTGGCTGGACTGCCACCACCCTGGATAAGAGTCTGCTAGAACGTCTCACAGCCCTACAAAGCCTGAATCCACGTCCCCCCATTTTAGTGCTCGATCATCGGCACCACGACGGCTCTACTCCGGAGATCGTGCCTCTCCCCCCGAACTTAGCGCTGTGGCCACCAAAGTTCTGCCCCCTTCAATCTCTATGTCCGAACTCCTTGAGCAAATTCATCAGGTCATGCGCTAGTGCCCCCATTCAGTTTCTGGCAACAACGCAGCAACTCTGGCTGGCTCTACTCAGCCAGTGCCTCCGCTTAGCCAGCGGCTCCACTCAGCCAGCGAGAGATTGCTCCCTTCGACTTCGCTCAGAGAGCAATCTCGGTCGGTATAATTTTTCCTGGAAATCGCCTCACACTCCGGAAGCCGCCCCGTGGGTTTCCCGAGCCAACTCTTCTAGCTGATCCTGCTGATCCTGAGAAATGCAGGTTTGAATCAGGGTTTCTAAATCACCTTCCAGAATTGGATTAAGGCTGAAGTTCTGGTTCAGACGATGATCTGTTACCCGATTGTCTTTGTAGTTGTAGGTACGAATTTTTTCCGATCGCCCCCCCGTGCCCACCTGGGATAAGCGCCGAGAGGTGATTTCGGCCTGTTGTTCCCGCAGCTTAATTTCGTACAGCTTGGCTCGCAAAATCTGCATCGCCCGTTCTCGGTTTTGCAGTTGCGATCGCTCCTCCGTACAAAAAATCCGAATGCCCGTCGGCTTGTGGAACAGATCCACCGCTGTTTCCACTTTGTTCACATTCTGGCCACCCGCCCCGCCGGAACGCGCCGTCGTCAGCTCAATATCCTTTTTATCAATCACCACTTCCACTTCATCCACTTCCGGCATAATGGCCACCGTCGCCGTGGAAGTATGCACCCGCCCCTGGGATTCCGTCACGGGCACTCGCTGCACCCGATGCACCCCAGCCTCAAATTTGAGCTTACTATAGACGCGATCGCCCTGAATCTCCAAAATCGCTTCCTTAAATCCCCCCATATCCCCCAAGGATTCACTCACCAACCGGACCCGCCATCCCTGCCGCTCCGCATAGCGGGAATACAGGCGCACCAGATCACTTGCCCAAATACTGGCCTCATCGCCGCCCGTTCCCGCCCGAATTTCCAGCATGATGTTTTTGTCATCATTTGGATCACTCGGCAACAGCAAAATCTTCAACTGCAGCTCCAACTGATCAGACTGCTCCTGCAACTCCTGCACCTCCAGCGCTGCCATCTGCTGCAATTCCGGATCACTCGCTGACTCCTTCTGGATCTCCTTTGCGCCGGTCAAATCCTCCTGAGTCTTTTTCCAATTCTCAAAGGCATTGACTACATCTTCTAAAGACGATCGCGACTTTGCCACCCGCTGAAACTCCGAAGGATCCTTAGCGACATCCGGATCCCCCAGCTTGCGTGTTAATTCGTTAAACGTTTGTTCCACCGAACGCAATTTATCCAACAGGTAAGCTTCAGCCATAGGAACATTCCAACCAATAAAATAAAAATTCTTAACGAAAAAAAGCCCATGTCATAGACCATTAACGCCACGTTAATAGCCCAAAGCACAGGCTTTTTTATAAAATCGCCAATCGCTAACGCCGCTTTTTCCCGTCAGAAGGCTTTGCTGGTGCTGCTGTTGTTTCTTCGCCTTCAGCCATACCATACTTCCGCAAAAAGCGCTCGACGCGACCTTCCGTGTCAATAATCTTTTGGGTACCGGTAAAAAACGGATGATTGCCAGACCATACGTCAACATGAATTTCGGGTTTTGTGGAACCAATCGTCATCACAACCTCGCCGTTGCAATAGACTTTGGCATCGGGGTACCACTTCGGATGAATGTTTGGTTTTGCCATGATAGTAAAACGGAGTTGGAGAAAACGGAATTGAAAGAGAGGAAAAAACGCTCGAAAGCTGTGACGCCTTGAGGGTAGTGCCGTCGGAATGCTTAACGTTTCGAGAACTGTGGCGCTTTCCGGGCCTTTTTCAAGCCGTACTTACGACGTTCCTTCGCCCGGGGATCACGGGTTAAGTAGCCTTCGACCTTCAATGGCTTCCGGTTGTCCGGATCAAGTTGGCAGAGTGCCCGGGCTACACCCATCCGGATAGCATCAGCTTGTCCAGTTAAGCCACCCCCATGGGCATTCACCAAAATATCATATTCAGCTTCTAAGCCCAGCGTTTCCAGGGGGGCACGCGTAGCCGAAAGATACTCAGCATTGAACTGGAGGTACAAATCCCCAGGCTTTCCATTAACGGTCAGTTGACCACTACCAGGAACTAGGCGCACCCGCGCTACGGATGTCTTACGGCGACCCGTTCCTAAATAAACGACGCGACCTTCTGTTGCCTGCATTAGTTATCTCCTGGAATGGTCTTAACTTCGAGAATTTGGGGTTTCTGAGACGCATGGGGATGATCAGCACCCGCATACACCTTTAACTTCGTAAACAATTGTCGCCCCAAGGAATTCTTGGGCAACATGCCTTTTACAGCCTGCTCAATGATCCGCTCCGGAATTCGAGCTTGAAGTTTAGCAAAGGTTTCAGTTTTCATGCCGCCGGGACGCCCCGAATGACGCCGATACAGCTTCTGACTACGCTTTTTGCCCGTAACATCAATTTTTTCGGCATTAATGACAACAACAAAGTCGCCCACATCCATGAATGGAGTGAAATCAGGCTTGCGCTTACCCCGCAGCACCATAGCAATTTCGGTAGCCAGCCGACCGAGACGCTGATCCGCCGCATCGACGATGTACCAGTTGCGCTCCAGGGTGTCTTGGGACGGAAGGTAGGTTTTGTTCATAATCAGGTCTCGGTGTGCTTCTTCGTTGGGTATTCAAACTAGATATTCAAACTGGGGACAAGTCAGGGGATCAACGTCAGTGACCACAATGTCAAAGAACTCAAATCCCCAAGACTCAAACCACCGCTGAAAGGGGGTCGCAGGCGGACAGTGAAGGCAAGCTGCAAACAGGCAATCCAAAGCTGGGCTGAGTATCGTACCAGATTTCGGGAGGGAAGGGAAAATCTGGATAGCCGACACGCAATAGACATAGTCCCTGGGGAGGGGCGGCATATTTAACCTGATCTCGCTGCTCCGTAGACCAAATTTCCGTAAAGCCGAGCGGCGATCGCAACCCTCGCCCTACCTGCACCAAAAGACCGACCAAAAGCCGCATCATGCCGTACAGGAAGCCACTGGCTTGAACTTCAATCGTCACGAATGGCCCCTGTCGGGTGCATTCCGCTGCCATCACATCCACCCAAGAATGGGGTCGGTTAGAACCAGCCCGATGAAAGGCAGATAAATGATGTCGTCCCACTAAAGGCGAAAGAGCGGCCTGGATCGCCTCAAGATTCAAGGGTTCATAATAATAATGCCAAGTAAATGGCCGAACAAACAAATTAGGGCGAGCATCAGTATACAACGTATAACGATACCGCCGCCAGCTTGCCGAAAATCGAGCATGCCAACTATCCGAAACCGCCGCCGAAGCTCGAATCAAGACATCATCAGCAAGGCGAGAATTCAGAATATCAGCCCAGCGATGCGCCGGAATCGTAGATCGCACATCAAAATGAGCCACCTGCGCTGCCGCATGCACCCCCGAATCCGTGCGACCCGCCGCATGAATTCTGACGGACTGCCCAACCACCTGTTCTAAGACCTGCTCAATATCTTGCTGAACAGAGCGCTGCCGGGGCTGATACTGCCAACCGTGAAAACGAGTGCCCACGTATTGAATCACGAGAGCAACACGTTGCTGTGGTGGTAGTTCCGCCGATTGCATGGCAACTAAACCAACTCCAAGATGGCCATATCCGAGTTATCGCCACGTCGAGATACCGTACGCAGAATACGGGTATAGCCACCTTGGCGATCGCCGTAACGCTCCGGCGCTTGCTCAAACAGGGCATGGACGAGTTGCTTGTCATAAACATAGCCCATCGCCTGCCGCCGTGACGCCAGAGAGCCATCCTTGGCCAAGGTAATCATACGATCAACCTCAGAACGAACAGCCTGAGCACGAACTTTAGTCGTAGTGATCCGCCCATGACGGATAACTTCAGTGGTGAGTGCCCGCAGCAACGCTTTGCGCTGGTCAGCAGGTTTACTCAGTAGGGGTACACGGCAACGGTGACGCATGATGAACGTTCCTCAGTTTCTCTACGCAATTCAAACAACAATCTAAAGCCCACGAGTGGAAGCCAGATAAACCGCTCCTACCCCGCAATGCTTACTCCTTTTTAGCTTTTTCCTGGGCCAAAGTGATCCCCAGACGCTGCTGCAGCGCTTCCACTACCTCTTCTGCCGACTTCGCCCCAAAGTTCTTGATTTCCAGCAAGTCTTCTTGGGTATAGTCAAGCAAATCTGCCACTGAATTAATTTGCGCCCGTTTCAGGCAATTGTAAGCCCGCACCGAAAGCTGCAATTCTTCAATCGGAATTTGATTAGAAGGATCAACCTCAGTTTCAAAGTCCGCTTCCAATGCCTCGAAAGAAATGTCTTGGAGTGGCTTAAACAAATCCACCAATATTTTGGCAGCTTCACTAAGAGCCTCCTGAGGAGTTAAACTTCCGTTGGTGGTGATTTCCATCAACAGACGATCTTTTTCCACCGGGCCGCCATTACGAGCGTCTTCAACACTGTAGTTGACCTTGCGCACCGGCATAAAAATCGAGTCAATTTGGAGAAAATCCAAAGCAGCAGTTTCATCGCGACCCTGGAAACCACCGCGATAGCCCTTGCCCATTTCAATACGAAATTCCATCTCCAGCGTGGCACCCGGCGAAACCGTCGCGATGTATTGATTACGATCAATAACCTCCACCTCCGACGGCAAATCAAAATGCTCTGCCGTTACCTTCGCTGGACCCTGCACCAAGAGGCGACCAATTTGAGGCTGACTAGAATAGCTTTTCAGCACAATCTTCTTCATGTTCATGAGCATGTCTAAAACATCCTCACGCACTCCAGGAACCGTCGCAAATTCATGGTTCACGCCCGCAATTCGTACCGCTGTTACCGCCGCACCATCAAGGTTAGACAACAGAACGCGGCGTAGAGCATTTCCCAACGTTGTGCCTTGACCGCGATCCAACGGCTCAATCACAAACTTACTGGTTTGGCTCTGATCCCGATCTGTTTTTGTTTCTACGCATTCAACCTGGAACTGTGCCATGTGGTATCTCCCCCGCCTTCAGCTAACAGAACTGATCCTACAAACCTTTGCCCTAAATCGACTTCGCTTGAACATTCGAGCAAATGCCGATATGTTATGCGACTCTAGCCACGTTGCACGCCGAAATATCTCACAGTTTTTGTGAATATCGCAACCCAATCAACAACCCACTTAAACGCGACGACGTTTGGGTGGGCGGCAACCATTATGGGGGATTGGCGTCACATCACGAATCAACGTGATTTCTAAGCCCGCACCTTGAAGCGCGCGAATAGCAGTTTCTCGCCCTGCGCCTGGACCACTAACCATAACTTCCAACTGCCTCATACCCTGATCGGCGGCCCGTCGAGCAGCATTCTCAGCAGCCGTTTGAGCGGCGAAAGGAGTACCCTTCTTGGCTCCCTTAAAACCACTGGAACCCGCGGACGCCCAAGAAATCACTTCGCCCTGGGTGTCTGCGATCGTAACAATGGTGTTATTAAACGTCGATTGAATGTAAGCCACGCCACTGGGCACATTCTTTTTCTGCTTACGGGGTCCGGTTTTTCTCTGTGGTCGCGCCATGTCTTGCCTGGTAAAAAAATGTATGTGAGATGAGATTGCCTAGCCCTTTTCTTGCTTGGGGCCGAAATCGAGTGACAGAATGCTGAGGCGACGCGAACAAAAGTTAAACAACCCTTTGCCGCCCCATAAAGAATGCATCTGCGAAACAATAGGTTCCACAAAATACACAGTCCAGTTATTTCTTGCTTGGAGCTTTTTTCTTACCCGCTACTGTCCGACGACCGCCACGCCGGGTACGAGCATTAGTGCGAGTTCGCTGACCACGAACAGGAAGCCCTAAGCGATGGCGACGACCACGGTAGGTGCCAATATCCATCAACCGCTTGATGTTCATCGACTCCCAGCGCCGCAAATCTCCTTCAATCTGGTAGTTTTCTTCGACCTCTTCCCGCAACTTGGCTAGGTCGGCATCGCTCAAATCCTTAACACGAATGTCTGGATTGACACCTGTGTTTTTAATAATGTCCTGAGCGCGACTTAAGCCAATGCCGTAAATATAGGTAAGACCGATTTCAATGCGCTTATCGCGCGGCAGGTCTACTCCAGCAATCCGTGCCACTCTATTTCTCCCAGCTTTTCGTTACTACAACCGATGCAATGCTTTGACCATGGAACTAAACACGAACTGAATGACTTAACTTCAGACACTTGTTGATTTCCACGCATTCCTTGCGCTGGGCCTACCTCTAAATCTGAGACAGACCTAACCCTGACGCTGCTTATGCTTAGGGTTTTCGCAAATCACCATAACGCGACCCTTCCGACGGATAACGCGACACTTTTCGCAAATTTTTTTAACCGACGCCCGGACTTTCATGATACTTCCATCTCGCCAACATTACGAATAAAACATCCTATCAAATGAGCAAGGACTTGTCAAATAAAAATTTATCTAGCAAGACTTAATCTTAAGAGCGACTCCCTAAAACGGATACCTCTTGAAAATGGAATAACGGTTATTTTTTATTTTTTAGACGATAAGTGATCCGCCCTTTGGTCAAATCGTAGGGGGTTAGCTCTACCTTGACGCGATCTCCCGGAAGAATCTTGATATAGTTCCGACGAATTTTGCCAGAAATATGCGCCAATACATTAAACCCGTTGTCTAGGTCCACCCGGAACATAGCATTGGGCAACGATTCCATCACTGTGCCTTCCATTTCAATAAGGTCTTGTTTTGACAAGCAGATGTCCTCAATTCAGTAGGATTTCAAACGGGGATACCGATCATAACTGATCAGCCCTTTACGAGTCTAGAGCATTTTGAGGATTTCTGGTGAATGGATTTTGCAGCAAGAGTGCCTGCGGTGCTACGGAAACAGTCTAGTGGACACCAAGACACCCCTTAACCAAAAGACAGCCCCAGCAAAAGGTTCTTACTCCTACACCAGCGCCTTCAACGCCTCGGTAACAGCATTCATTGCCTGATTCCCGTCAATCGATACGAGTTGATGCCGCCCCTTATAAAAACCAATCAGTGGGGCCGTTTGGGTCTCGTAGACTTCGAGGCGGTTACGAATAACTGCCTCGGTATCGTCTGAACGCCCTTCAGCCTGTCCCCGACTGAGTAACCGCTGCACTAAGACCTCAGACGGCACATGCAGATTTACTGCGTGGTCACAGGCTTGATTGATATCTACTAGAAGCCTGTCCAAAAACTCCGCCTGGGCAACATTCCGGGGGAAACCATCCAGAATCCACCCGGCCTGAGCATCCGCCGAACCCAAGCGCTCATGAATAAGATCAATCACCAATTGGTCAGGTACAAGCTCGCCGCGATCCATGTAGACCTTAGCCTGCATACCTAAGGCAGTCTGATTTTTAACCGCCGCTCGTAGAATATCGCCTGTTGAAATATGCGGAATCTGGCAAAAGTCAGCTAGGACCTTGGCCTGCGTGCCTTTACCCGCGCCCGGAGCACCCAAGAGAATAAAACGTACCACTACTGTTTCACCATTCCTTCATAGCGTTGAGAAATGACATAGGTCTGAACTTGCTTGGCTGTGTCAATCGCCACCCCGACCACAATCAATAACGAGGTCGCCCCAATACTTTGAAACGTCGTCACTTTAGTCGCGCCTTCCACCGCCGTAGGCACAACGGCCACCATACCAAGGAAGATCGCCCCCAAGAACGTCAACCGATTTAAAACACGTTCGATATAGTCACTGGTCGCTTTGCCAGGACGAATGCCCGGAACGCTAGCTCCCATCTTTTTCAGGTTCTGCGACATATCGACGGGGTTGACCACCAGCGAGGCATAGAAATAGCTAAAGAATAGGATCAAGACCAAATAGAGCGCCACATGCACCCAGGGAGTGGGGCCATTGGAGCGCAAATAGGTGGCAAATTGAATTGCGTATTCGTTTTTAGTAAAGTTGGCAATGAACTCCGGGAGGGTTAATACCGCCGAGGCAAAAATGATCGGCATTACCCCACCCTGGTTGAGACGCAGGGGTAAGTAGCTGCTGCGCTCCATAGTCATACGGCGTCCGACTTGGCGACGCGCGGAGAGAATGGGAATGCGGCGAGTCCCCTCTTGAACGAAAACGATCCCGACAATCATCACCAAAAAGACGATGGACATGAGCACCACCCCACCGACGAGGTTGCGATCGCCCGTTTGTGCCAGTTCCAGAGTTTGACCGATGGAGGTGGGCAAACTAGAAACAATATTGACAAAGATCAGCAGCGAGGCGCCATTGCCAATGCCCTGTTCCGTAATCAATTCTCCAACCCACATGACAAACATGGAGCCTGCGGTGAGCGCCAGTACAGTCTGCACAATAAAGAATGGGCTAAAGTCCGTCACGTAGGGACGAACCCACAGAGCAATCCCAATACTCTGCACAATCGCCCAGCCTAGGGACACTAGGCGAGTAATCTGAGCAATTTTGCGCCGCCCCGCTTCCCCTTCATTTTTCTGAAGATTTTCGAGGGCAGGCAAAGCCTGGGTCAGCAGTTGCAAAATAATTGAGGCATTAATATAGGGCAGAATGCCAAGGGCAAAGATACCGAGGGTAGCAATTCCAGAAAAAATATTCAGAAAGCCAACCAACGGGCTACCGGCAATACTGGCAGCAAAGGCAGCGCGATCGATCCCGGGCAGGGGTAGAAACGTGCCAAGTCTGACCAAAATCATCAGCCCTAGGGTGAGGAGAATGCGTCCTCGTAACCCAGCAGCCTGTGCCATTTGGGCAAAGGTTTCTTGTGCTGTGGGTGCTTTATCTCGAACCATATTAGGTGTGCCTCGTCGGGTGTTGGGTGCGATTGGGCGTCAGTAACAAACATCCCCAGCTTTCCATGCTACCAGAGGTCAGGGTGTTCAGGGAGCTGAAAACTGGATTCTGCTCGGGGATGGGCGATCGCAGTTTGCCCAACTCAATGAAGAGATAAGGCCCCCAATAAAAAACAGCGCCCCCAATCGTAATGGAGAACGCAGTTTTTATCAAAAATTGATTCAGACAAACTTTTGCAATAATGTCAGAACTAATTCGCCGACCGAAGCCACTTCACAGGACCCTTAAGAATTTCACAAGAGCCCTGAGCAGCCTCAATCTTGGCTTTTGCAGACGCACTGAACTGCGCCGCTGTCACCTTTAACGCCACAGTAACTTCGCCAGTACCCAGCACCTTGAGGGGTCCATCATCTTGGGTAACAATCCCAGCAGCCAGCAGGGATTCCAGCGTGACCTCAGTATCAGCCGCTAGATTGGCTAAGTCCTCAACATTGATAATCGTATAATGCTTCCGATTCACCAACGGAAAACCCTTTAACTTAGGAAGGCGACGGTAAAGGGGAGTTTGGCCACCTTCAAAGCCAGGTCGGGTCGGGCGACCCGAGCGAGACTTTTGCCCCCGCATTCCAAAACCACAGCTTGCCCCTTGCCCTGCAGCAATGCCTCGGCCAACGCGACGCTTGCGCTTAGTAGAGCCCGGTTGGGGAGTAACATCATCGATTCTCATGGTCTCTTTAC
Organism: uncultured cyanobacterium; assembly: GCA_963766075.1. Classification (GTDB taxonomy): domain Bacteria; phylum Cyanobacteriota; class Cyanobacteriia; order Leptolyngbyales; family Leptolyngbyaceae; genus CAVYAN01. The sequence goes on from CAVYAN010000020.1 coordinate 23,916, forward strand.
CGATTTTAGAATGGAGATTATGAATTACAAATCGCAGCGTAACAAACTGCCGCTCTAAGCCTTGGCGCTCGGCAGCAACAGATACGAGACCGGAATCCCCCGATCTTCCGCTACTTCTGTAAACGTACGTAGACCGGATAAAGCATTGACAGCCGCCCGAGCATTATTTAATGGATTACCCGATCCCAACTGTTTCGCCAAGATATTCTTGACACCTGCCATTTCTAGCACTGTACGTACAGATCCGCCAGCAATTACACCGGTACCGGGAGCCGCAGGGCGCATCATCACCTTTGCCCCACCCCCAGCTCCCGTTGAAGGGTGGGGAATTGAGTTAGAACGGGTTAGGGGAACTTCCACTAAGTGCTTTTTGCCATCAGCAACCCCTTTTTTAACGGCACCGATAACATCTGCAGCTTTGCCAACACCAACACCCACCTGGCCACGCTCATTACCGACCACCACAATGGCCCGGAAACTCAGCTTCTTACCACCTTTGACAACCTTCGTCACCCGCCGAATTTGCACAACACGCTCTTGCCATTCGGACTCTTTCTCCCGCGCTTTATCTTTGTTACCTTTCTTTCCGCCGCTGCGTTCACGTTCCTTAGCCATAAGTCTTCCCGTAAATTGCTAGTTAGTCATTTGTCATTTGTCATTTGTCATTTGTCATTTGTCATTTGGCTTGGGCGTAGATCGCAAAGCTTCTGAAGAAGTTTATCCGAAGAAACTAAATTTACCGATCTGTTACCAGCGACCCGCAACGTATGACTCCTGACGAGTGACCAATTAGAAATTAAGTCCGGCTTCGCGAGCGGCATCTGCTAGAGCCTTAACGCGACCATGATATAGATTACCACCCCGGTCAAAAACAACCGTGCTAACGCCTTTCGCTAAAAGACGCTCTGCCACCAATTTCCCAACCGCAACAGCAGCATCACAATTGGAGCCGGAATCAAGGGTTTTGAGCGCCGGATCCACTGTAGAGGCAGATGCCAGCGTTGCCTGAGCTACATCATCGATCGCCTGAACATAAATATGATGATTCGACCGAAAAACGGCTAGCCGAGGACAATCGACCGTCCCACTTAGCTTGCGACGAATACGGGTATGACGGCGACGTGTAGATTCTTTGCGTGTCAGTTTCATAACCTATTTCTTCCCTGCCTTACCAGCCTTACGTCTGACAACCTCACCTGCATAGCGAATGCCCTTACCTTTGTAGGGTTCCGGCGGACGCACAGCTCGCACCTTAGCCGCGGTGTTGCCAACAATTTCTTTATCGATACCACTAATAATCACATTTGTGGTGCCTTCGACAGCAAACGTGATGCCATCCGGCGGTTCAATATTCACGGGGTGGCTATAGCCCATACTGAGGTTCAGGTTTTTACCCTGGACGGCAGCCCGGTAGCCCACGCCTTGAATTTCTAAACGCTTGCTAAACCCCTGGGATACCCCATCTACCATATTGGCGACCAGAGTGCGCGAGAGTCCGTGGCGCTGGCGCGCCGCCCGAGATTCATCGCGGCGGGTGACAGTAACGGTTTCCCCTTCTTGAGCGACAATCACCTCTCCAGGTAAAACGCGGGAGAGTTCGCCCTTAGGACCTTTCACTTTGACCGATTGCCCATCAATGGTTACCGTGACGTTTTTGGGAACCGGGATGGGTCTTTTACCAATCCGAGACATAACACATTACTCCTATCAACCAGGTTCACCAAACGTAACAGAGCACTTCCCCGCCCAAGCCGCTGGTGCGGGCTTGGCGATCCGTCATAATGCCACTCGAGGTGGATACAATGGCAATCCCAATGCCACCCAAAACCCGGGGCAAGTCTTTGCAGGTGGTGTAAACCCGGAATCCCGGTTTGCTGACCCGCTTCAGAGTGGTGATGATGGGCTTTTTCGTCCGACCTTTGTATTTCAAGGTGACAACGAGAACTTTCTTCACGCCCTCGCCGGTTTCCTCGAAACTTGTGATAAATCCTTCGTCCACCAAGACTTTGGCAATATTGCGGGTCATCTTGGTGGAGGGGACTTCGGTGGTGGTGTGACGCGCCATAACAGCGTTCCGAATGCGCGTCAACATATCTGCAATAGTATCGTTTACCGCCATAGTGTTCCCTTGATAAAACCTGCCTTAGTTCTCACGGAAGGGCATGCCAAACTCTTTGAGTAAAGCGCGACCTTCTTCGTCGTTGTTTGCAGTGGTGATGATGGAAATGTCCATGCCTCGGATCTGGTCGATGCTGTCATACTCAATTTCCGGGAAAATAATCTGTTCCCGAACCCCCAACGTGTAGTTGCCCCGTCCATCAAAACTCTTGGGGCTGATGCCACGAAAGTCGCGAATTCGAGGGAGCGACAAGTTGACGAGACGATCCAAAAAGGTATACATCCGGTCTGCTCGTAGCGTTACCATGATGCCAACAGGCATCCCTTGCCGCAGCTTAAAGCCCGCGATCGCCTTCTTTGCCCGGGTAACTACAGGCTTTTGCCCAGTAATAGTGGCAATCTCCGCCAAAGAGGCTTCCAATGCCTTAGCATTTTGTGCCGCTTCGCCCATACCGCGATTCACTGTGATTTTGACCAGCTTGGGCACTTCATGGATATTTTCGTACTTAAACTGTTCCATCAACTTGGGAACAATTTTTTCCTGATATTCAGCTTTTAATCGATTTGGCATAGTGTTTTAGATCTTGGATTGATCCCTGGGCTTGGTCAGGGGTGGATACAGCATAACTAATCAAGAATTTCGCCAGTTTTTTTAAGAACTCTGACCTTCTTGCCGTCTTTATTAACGGTATAACCAACACGACTGGCTACTTTTTGTTTTTGAGAGTAGAGCATGACCTTAGAACTGTGAATCGGATACTCTTGGGTAATAATTTGGCCCGATTCACCTTCTTCCTTCGGCTTCACGTGCTTTGTTTTTAGGTTTACGCCTTTAACGATAACCTTGCTGCCCTTGGGGATCGCCTGTAAAATTTCACCGATCTTGCCTTTATCAGACCCAGAAATGACTTGTACAGTGTCACCTTTTTTAACGTGCAGCTTGACACGGACTTCTGCTACTTTACCCATCACAGCACCTCCGGAGCGAGGGAAACGATCTTCATGAAGTTTTTCTCGCGCAATTCGCGAGCCACGGGACCAAAGACGCGGGTGCCCTTGGGATTACCGTCTTTATTGATGATCACAGCAGCATTATCATCAAAGCGAATACTCATACCGCTGTCACGGCGTAGAGTGTGCTTCGTACGGACAATCACAGCAGTGACCACATCGGACTTTTTAACACCCATATTGGGCATAGCGTCCTTAACAACAGCAATAATAGTGTCGCCCACCCCCGCAAAGCTGCGGTTGCCCCCGAGGACACGAATACACATCAACTTTTTGGCACCGCTATTGTCGGCAACATTCAAGTAACTCTCTTGCTGAATCATGATGAGTCCTCCTATCCTTGAGTCGTTGTCATAATTTCAGCAATTGCCCAGCGCTTAGTCCGGCTGAGAGGACGGGTTTCACGGATACGCACACGATCGCCCTCCTTGCACTTATTTTCTTCGTCATGCGCCTTATAGCGCGTCGTTTTAACGACGATCTTGCCGTATTTGGGATGCGCCGAGCGGTTCTCTACGGCAACCACCACAGTTTTTTGCATCTTATTGCTGACGACTACGCCAACTCGTTCTTTAACTGCCATCGGTCTACTCCAATTAGAGATGAGGGGGGTAAGGGGGTGATCATAAGGTGAAAGGAGGATGAGTCATCCTTCACGCGTCCGCCACCTTTTTCAATTGCCGTTCTCGCTCTAGAGTCATCAACTGGGACAGTTTATGCTTGACGTGCTTGAACTGGTGCGGCTTGTCCATCCGACGCGTACCTTTCTGGAACCGAAGCTGGAACAACTCCTTTTTGGTATCTGCAATTGCGGTATCCAATTCAGCATCGGTCAATTCACGAAACTCTTTAATCTTAGGAAGAGGCATAGGTCAGGACTCCTCCGACACACGGGTAATGAACTTGGTTTTAATGGGCAGTTTATACTGAGCCAGGCGCATGGCTTCCTTCGCCGTTGCTTCAGGCACACCGGCAATTTCGAACATGATCCGTCCCGGCTTCACAACGGCTACCCAAAACTCGGGGTTTCCTTTACCAGAACCCATCCGGGTTTCCGCAGCACGCTGAGTAACAGGCTTATCGGGGAAAATCCGAATCCAAATCTTGCCACCCCGGCGAATAAAGCGAGTCATGGCCCGCCGACTGGCTTCAATCTGGCGGGCGGTGATCCAGTGACATTCTTGAGCCTGCAGCCCAAACTCACCAAAGTTGAGTGTGTTGCCCCGGCTAGCCATGCCACTCATGCGACCGCGCTGCTGTTTGCGAAATTTAGTTCGTCTTGGACTTAACATAACGGGTTACCTAAACATTCAGGGAGGGGTTTGCGGTTTGGGGCGCAAAGTGGATTAACTGCGAATCAAGCCCACAGCTCACACCTTGCACCTCCCACCTATCCTTCATTAGAGCGATCTTCAAACTGTTGACGACGACGCTGATTACGACGGGGCTGTTTCGCAGCGGGCTGAAGCACTTCAATCTCTTGCCCCGGAATGCGTTCGCCTTTAAAGATCCAAGTCTTGATGCCAAGAGTGCCATAGATCGTTTGGGCAGTGACATAGGCGTAATCAATATCAGCCCGCAACGTGTGCAGGGGAACCCGACCCTCACGAGTCCATTCAGGACGGGCAATTTCCGCCCCATTCAAACGCCCACTGACTTGAATCTTGATGCCTTCAATACCCGCCCGTTGAGCCCGCTGAATGGCTTGACGAACCACACGACGAAAGGAAACTCGCCGCTCAAGCTGTTGGGCAATGTATTCCCCAATCAAGGCCGCATCCGCATCAACCCGAGCCACCTCAACGACATTGATACGAATTTGGCGATCGCCCGCCCCTAGGTCCTTGAGAAGTCCCTGACGCAACGTTTCAATCCCAGTGCCACCCCGACCGACCACCACGCCGGGACGAGCCGTGCGAACTTCCAGGTCAACCTGATCGGCCTTCCGTTCAATGCGCACCTCGGAAATCCCGGCGCTGGCCAGATTTTTCCGAATAAACTTGCGGATTTTGGCATCTTCTTCGATCAAAGCCGGATAGCGCTTTGCATCGCTATACCAGCACGAGCGATGTTCCTGGGTAATGCCTAGGCGAAAGCCAACTGGATTAATCTTTTGTCCCACGGGAGCCTCTTTTCGGATTTTGGATTGCAGGTTGGTAAAGGGGGAGAGTCATTCCGATGAATCTACTCTCCAGGAAAACGTCCGGGATGGGTACCGAAGAATGATTTAGCCTTCCGCCCCAGGAGCGACGGCAATAGTAATGTGGCACGTCGGCTTGCGGATTTGATAGGCCCGCCCCTGAGCGCGAGGACGAAACCGCTTCAATACAGGCCCTTGATCGGCAAACGCCGAACTGACCATTAAGCTGGCGCGATCCATCCCTTCGTTATGCTCGGCATTGGCAGCGGCGGACCGCAGCAGCTTGAGCACAGGCTCACAGGCGCGATAGGGCATAAATTCCAGAATAATTAATGCTTCGCGGTAACTGCGTCCCCGAATTTGATCCAGTACACGCCGCACCTTATGGGGCGACATACGGATGTATCGGGCGATCGCTTTTACTTCATATCCAGTTTCAACAGCCATGTTTGTTCTCCGCTCTTTTCCTCTCCCCTTGGCATGAGTAGCTCATCGCTACCCACCAAATTTCTATCGACGCGATTTCTTATCTGTACCCGCATGACCACGAAAGGAGCGCGTGGGCGCAAATTCACCCAACTTGTGTCCCACCATTTGCTCTGTTACATAGACTGGAACATGCTGCCGACCGTTGTGAACGGCAATGGTCAATCCAATCATCTGCGGCAGAATTGTCGAAGCCCGCGACCAGGTCTTAATTACCGAATTATCGCCACGCTCCCGCGCCTTCTCGACTTTTTTCATCAGATGATCCGCTACAAACGGACCCTTTTTCAACGAACGTCCCATAGTTTTGCTCTATCCCTGTAAAAGTGGCCAGTTGAAGACTCAAATCAATTACGCTTCTCTTCCGCCCTTCCCGCGTTTGGAGGACTTCCGACGACGACGAACGATGTATTGACTGCTGGTCTTCTTTTTCTTGCGGGTTTTCGCACCCAAGGCAGGCTTACCCCAGGGAGTTACAGGACCAGAACGGCCAATCGGTGCCCGCCCTTCCCCGCCATGGGGGTGGTCACAGGGGTTCATCACACTACCGCGCACCTCCGGGCGACGTCCCAGATGACGCTTACGGCCCGCCTTACCCAGACTGGTATTGCGCACTTCAGCATTACCCACAGCACCGATAGTGGCGTAGCACTCCTTACGAATCATCCGAACTTCCGTGGAAGGCAACTTCAAAGTAACGT
>CAVYAN010000021.1:0-65714 GCA_963766075.1 uncultured cyanobacterium
CGCACCGACGGCGACCTGCCGGGCGCGATGTCCCTCTACTTAGATGCGAGCGTATATGCTGGTTTGAGGCGGCTCAACATGATGATCTCCTATGGTGTTGGCAGAGAGAACGTCGGAAAAAACAGGGTTTAGAAGAGTTTTATCTGGCGCAGGATCGTCGGGTAGCGGACGTGTATGGCCGGCCCTCAACGCCAAAACTGCCCGCTCCAGCTCCTCATTGTGCAGGTTGGAGGTCATATCACCATCGGCAACCCTCGATCAGGCTGCTCCGCGGGCAAGATGCCATTGCTAACCAGCCGGTGGACGCTCATGGGACTGATCTTGAGCCAGGTAGCGGCTTCCGCCTGCGTCAGCCAGCCCGAGGTTTCCTTCAACGTGGCGTCAAAACCCGCGATCCCCGCACGGCGTCGGTAACGGTGCACTCGGTCGCGGGTCCAGGTTTGGCGGTCGGACCGCGGATCTGTTCCCGGTTCAGCACCGCCGCGATCGACCCGTCGTCGAGCACCTTGCGTAACGTCTCGATTATCGACTGCAGGTGGTCAGAACCCATTTTGCCGCGGCGGCGGGCGCGTGCCTGACGCAACTGGGTATGGTGCCCACCGGACCATTGGATCAAGAGCAACACTTCGTCGCGCTTTTCATCAATGTCCGCCACGATCTCCACGATCAGCACTCGGGCCAACTGCTGTTTCAGGTTCCGCTGGCGCTGGGATGGTTCCACAGCCGTCGCACGTCTTCGCCCATCCGCGCGAGTTGTTCACGTTGAGCCGACGTCGGCAGCGCATGTTGTCGTTCATCGAACTCGGTCAGGCGAGACTGCTCCGCCGCCACACGGGCCAGCGCGGTCTCCCATTCGGCCCCCAACGCTTGCCGCACTGCCACGTACGTGGCATCGGTTTGCTTGTATTCGCGCGCGGCACGCTGCTCGGCTTCAACGGCGGCCTGCACACGATCAATGAGCAATTGACGTTGCTCTTGATGTCGCATCGCCAACCGCTCCGTGACACGTTGGGCGGCTTCCACGCCCCCGGGCCCGACCACCTCGAGAATCTCCTCCACCAGCAGCGACTCCAACCGCGTGCCGGAAAAGGCCAGGCAGCGCCGGCACCCCGCGTTCGTTGTCGATTGCCGCCTGAGCAAACGTAACGCACCCCACCGGAGGAATACCGTGCCTGCAAGCGATGCCCGCAGCGCCGGCAGCGCAGCAGACCGGCCATGATGCTGGGGCCTCGCCCCGCGGCGCCCTTGGTCAAGGGACCGCGGACGTTGGCATTGGAGTCGATCTTCTCCACGTTGCGCTCCCAGGCTTGTGGCGTGATGTAAGCCTCGTGATGGTCCAAAAGCAACACGTCCCACTTATCCCGTGGCACGCGGCGACACTTGGTCTGTTTGTGCCCGTCGCCGTCCAGGGTGACGATCGTTTTCTTCCGACCGCGCACATACAGACCTGCATATGTCGGATTACCAACTAGTCTGAGAATCTGGCTGTAACTGGGCGTGATCCATTCGACCTCGCGCCAGTCACGGCCGTGCTTCACCACCGGTAACTGGAACTTTTCGTCGAGCAAATGCAAGTATAACCGGCGGACGCTGGAAAACCGCTCGAAGTCGTGCAGGACTTTCTCCACGGCGCACTGCACTCGTTGATCCGGGTGCTTCTCGCACAAGGGTGGATGGCGGCAGATGTAGCCCGTCGGCAAGTTGTCGTATTGTTCGCCGCGCTCGCCTTTTTGGCGCAGACTCTCGTGCATGCGGTCGAGGATCATCGACAACTCGAATTCGTTGAAGGCCCCTTGGATGCCCAACACCATGCGGTCCTGGGGATCTGCTGGATCGTAGATGCGATGCTCATCGGCCAGCAGCACGTTCTTAAAACGGCAGAGCCGAACCAAGTGGCCCCAGTCTTGGTTGTCGCGGACCAAGCGCGAGAGCTCGCGCGCCGCGACCAACCCGGCTTTGCCGGTGACGATCGCTTCCAGCAGCCTTTGGAAGTCGGCGCGACCGTGCTGCGAGCTGCCGGACTGACCGCTGTCCTGGTCGAGTAGGACGATGCGCGACTCCGGCCAACCCAGGCCGGCGACGTGGTCGACCATTGACTGTTGTCGTCGCCGTCCTTCGTGGTTATTGCGGACCTGCGTGGGGCTGCTCTGACGCAGATAGACATAGGCACAGCGGTCGAGGTGGGTCTGCTTAATGAGGTGGTGCTTCATCGGTTTCTGACTCCATGCTGGGGAGAGCGCTGTGATCGAGATCGAGCGCTGTCGGCGCCTCAGGAACATGGCTCGTCTGTTCGCCGAGCCCGGGAACGTCGATGATTTCGAGATAAAGCGCTGTCAACACATCGAGCGCCTGTTCACGGACGGGATCGGGGAGCTGTTTCCAATCCAGCCAGGGTCCAAAGAGTGGTCTTCGAATGTGGACTAACTTGCTCATGGGCGTCTCCTGGGAAGGGAAATCCTCGTGCCCAGAAGATGCCCACTGGAAGGGAAGATCTACAAGTCCTGCGCGTGCAGCCACTCGGCCAGCCGGAGTAGGGCCGCCATGTCCACTGTGGGCTGGAGTCCGATGGTCATTTGCGCAGGCGCTCCTGATCGAGCATCCAGGCCGGCACCGCCTGCTGCTCGGGAGCCGCGAGCTGCACGTACTCCACGTCGTAACAGCCGAATTCTCGCACGACCGAGAGGTCGGGAGTCCGGTAAAGTGGATGAAACGGATACCAAACCGAAACTTTGCCCCGGTAGCGGGCATCATTCGCGGTCGCCTTGCGCCAGCATAATCACGCAACCCATTGAGCCACAGGCAAATAAAAAATCTTGTTCGAGAAAAAGGAATTATCCGGTTTCTCCTTGCTTGCAAGCTGCGGCGGCGACCCGCATCGGTCAACAACGGCCCCCGCAGCCCACGCAATCTACCTATAATACAATATACGCCGTTTTACGGATTTCGTTAATGCACCTACGCGTACTGCGGCCCAAAATCGGATCGAAACATCTTGTTCAGAATGGACTTACGAATTTTCCTGGAATTATTCTTGACGACCACTGCGCACAGCGCAAGACCGCCATGGATGACATCGATCTGGAGATCAGGGTTAGTTTCGATCGCTTGGAGAGAACCGCCCGGCCGGTCTTGCCCGGCATTGGTCCAGCCCTGGTTAGGGATTCTGGTCAAAGCAGGCCCTTCGCCCGGCCAGATCACTACTGCTGTCGGGGTCGTCGGGGTCGGTGATGAGGTCGACGTGGGGCAAGCCCGGGGCGAATGGGGCGAATGGACACGCACTGCGGTGGCGAATGGACGCGCACCGCGAGACCAGCCGGGGCAATTTAACCGCCATCGCTGATGCGGCTTAGGACTGCGCTCTGGGGATTCCTGCCGGCGAGGTGCCCGCCGCGCACTGCGTGTCCTTCGGCCTCCTCGGCCTTTCGGCCTCACCGACCGCCGGTGAAAAGTGGGCCGCGATCAAAATGGCTCTCCCGGACAAGACCAAGCGGGCGGCGCGGCCGTCCAGTTTGCCAATATCGGACCTGTCCCCGAATGGCACGGTACGGAAGTAACTTCTCAATAACCGTGGGTAAAACGGCTGGCCAGTTGGTAGAATCTGGCCATGCGGCTTCTCTTGCCCGACATCCCTGAGGCCGAACGCACGCCGCTGGTGCATGCAGCTCGCTGGAGATCATCTGCCTCCAGCAGGAGCGCATCCAGCAACTCGAAGAGCGCGTTCACCAACTCGAAGACGAGATTGCTCGCCTCAAGGGTCTCAAGACCCGACCCCGGATCGCCCCCAGTGCTCTGGAGACGCCGCCTCGACCGCCGCGCGACCCCAAGGCCAAACGGCCCGGCTCCGACAAACGCTCCAAGACCGCCCAATTGACCATCACCGAGGAGATTGTCGTCCGCTTGCCCGACATCCCTCCCGAGGCCGTCTTCAAAGGCTACGAGGACTTCGTCGTTCAGGATCTGATCCTCAAGCCCCGCGTCATCCTCTACCGTCGCGAACGCTGGCTGACCCCCGATGGCCGAAGCCTGGTGGCGCCCTTCCCCGCCGATGTCCTGCCCGGCAGCCACTTCGGACCCGACCTGATCTGTTTCATCCTCCACCAATACCACCATCAGCACGTGACCCAGCCGTTGCTCCTGGAGCAGTTGCACCAACTGGGCATCGACATCTCCGCCGGCGAACTCAGTCGCATCCTCACCGAGGGGAAGGAGGCCTTTCACCAGGAGAAGGCCGAACTCCTGCCGACGGCCTTGGCGGTCTCGGCCTATGTCCAGGTGGACGACACCGGGGCGCGGCACCAAGGGCACAATGGGGCCTGTACCCAGATCGGCAACGAGTTCTTCGCCTTCTTCGCCAGCACCGAGAGCAAGAGCCGGCTCAACTTCTTGGAGATCCTCCGGCGGCCGCACACCGACTACGTGATCAATGAGACCGCGGTGGCTTACTGGCGGCGGCAGAAGCTCCCGAAGGCGGTGATGGGCCGACTCCGCCGGGGTCCGCACGCGTTCGCGGATTCGGCCGCCTGGCACGGCGCGACTGCGGGCGTTGGGGATCACCCGGCCGCGGCACGTGCGGATCGCCAGCGAGGGGGCGTTGCTGGGAAGCCTGATCGCTCATGGGGTGTCGCCGGAGTTGGTGGTCCTCAGCGACGGGGCGGGGCAGTACGACGTCTTGGTGCATGCGGCCTGCTGGATTCATGCGGAACGGCCCTTGGCCCGGCTGATCCCCTACAGTGAGGAGCATCGGGCGGCGATCGCGAAGGTGCGGGGTCAGATCTGGGAGCTGTATCAAGACCTGAAGGGGTATCGGCAGCAGCCGGAGCCGTCGCGACGGGAGGATCTCGCAGCCCGCTTTGACACCTTGTGTGCGCAGCGGACCGGCTTTCCCAGCATCGACGGCGTGCTCAAGGGGATGCAGCACGCACCGGGCAGCGTTGCTGCGGGTGCTGGAGCGGCCCGAGGTCCCGTTGCACACCAACCTGAGCGAAGGGCATCTTCGGGACTACGTGAAGACGCGGAAGATCAGCGGGGGCACGCGGAGCGAGCCAGGTCGCCAGGCGCGGGACACGTTCGCCAGTCTGAAGAAGACGTGCCGGGAGTTGGGAGTGAACTTCTGGGCCTATCTCCAGGACCGCGTGCGGGGAGTGGGTCAAATCCCCCGCTTGGCGGAGTTGATCCGCCGGAAGGCGGAGGAGACACCGGCCAGGAGGGCCGCGGCCGCGCTGCCGGCGTAGGCGGGTGGCGGCGCGGTGGGAAGAAACGCCGAAGCAATCGATCTCCGAGACTTCCGCGCTACCCCTGCGCGCTGACCACATGCGTGCCGCGGTTGCCCACGGTTATTGAGAAGTTACACGGTATTAAGTCGTAACCGTCAGGGCCAAATCAATATAGACAAAAATCGGCCTCCTTGCGACAAGCATGGGTGTTGACGCAGATCCATGGCTCGTTGCGGCAAGGAGGCCGACAGTGTCACAGCATATCTTTCCACGGGTTAACGGACAGGCCAATGCGCTGAGAAATGGCGAAGCGTGCCGCGACTTGCTCGACGGTGAGATGGTCAGGTCCGCGCTAGCAGAAGAAAAGGTCAAGTTTCGAATCCGAAAATATACGCCGTTGGTAACGCTGTGGGCGTTCCTGACCCAGGTGCTTGATCAAGATCAGTCATGCCGCAAGGCGGTGTCGAACTTGATCGCCTTTATGATCTCCCACGGGGAAAAGCCTGTCTCGCCTGACACGTCCAATTACTGCAAGGCTCGTAAGCGCCTTCCGCTCACGCTCATCGTTCGGCTGGTGCGTAAGCTCGGAGAACTCCTGGATAGGAAGGCCCTCCCTGAATGGCTCTGGAAGGGGCGAGAAGTGCACATGGTTGATGGTTCAACGGCTTCGATGCCCGATACGGCTAAGAACCAAAAGGCTTATCCGCAATCATCAAGCCAGAAGCCGGGACTGGGATTCCCCGTGGCGCGGTTCCTGACCATCATCAGCTTGGCGACTGGGGCAGTCCGGGACTTGGCGATCGGGCCATGCAAGGGGAAACGGACCGGGGAAACGAGCTTGCTCCGCACCTTGTTGCAGCGGATAAAGGCTGGGGCAATTCTGCTCGGAGATCGGTATTTTGCCTCATATTTCGGCATCGCGGAGTTGCTTCAACGGCATGTCGACGGCGTTTTTCGTATGCACCAACGACGCAAGATTGACTTCCGTCGCGGTCGCTGTCTTGGGGTGACCGACCATCAGGTGCTTTGGAAAAAACCAGCGCGGCCGGAGTGGATGGATGAAGCGACATACGCGCAAATACCTGACGAAATGTGGGTGCGTGAGTTGCGGTTTCTGGTCGCGCGACCTGGCTACCGCGTGAACGAGATCGTCTTGGTGACAACGCTGCTCGATCCCATCGCCTACACCAAGGAAGAACTGGCCGATCTATTTCTGAAAAGGTGGAATATCGAGCTCGACTTAAGATCGATCAAAATCGTGTTGCAAATGGATGTGTTGCGTTGTCAGTCACCAGACCTGGTGGATAAGGAAATCTGGGTTCACATGTTAGCCTATAACATCATTCGAGGGCTCATGGCGACCGCAGCGGCGAAGAACGGCGCCGCGCCGCGTGAGTTGAGCTTTAAAGGGACATTGCAGGCGCTCACGGCCTTCCGTGATGCCCTGCGGACGACGGACCCGGAGAAACAGGCTCAGCTCTGGGAGTCCATGTTCGACGTGATCGCCTACGACCGTGTCGGAGATCGACCCGGGCGGTATGAGCCCCGCGCGAGAAGCGCCGGCCTAAACAGTATGACTTGCTTACTATTCCACGTAATGAGGCGCGTAAACGCTTGTCAGTAGCGGCTTAATGGCTATTACCGTGCCATTCGGACCTGTCCCGCTTTCCCCTGCTCACCGTGAACTCCTCGCGGACTTGGGGGCCGGTCGGGTTCCGGTTTGTGGTACGTCGGTCTATCGGACATTGCTACTGCGGTGTGACAGGGGCGGCGCGAGCCGGAAGCGCAGGATGCGCGGATCGACGTCCGCCGGTCGCCGCGCGGCCCAGCCGGCGATCGAACTTTGCAATCGCGATTCCCAGTAAAACCGCAGCGCAAATGCAGTAGCCGAGGCTCCAGCCCAGCGCCAGATCGTGAAACTGAGCTCTGAGGAATGGTAACCTGCGAGCTCCAGCGTCATCGCGTTGGCCCCGCTGCATGGACTCCCCATCGCGAGATTGCGCAGTGCCTGCGCCCGCGGTCCGCAGGTCCGCAAGCAGCGGACCAGCGAACGAGACCAATCCGATCAAACCGGCCGTCACGGCGAGAGCTCGACCTCGCTGCCTGAACCCGGCGGCGCAGGCCAGGCCGAGACTGATCGCCGCCGCACTGATCGAAAGCAGATAGGCGATGAAGAGCAGCAGTCCCAGGAAAGGCGTGCCAAATCGGATGACGACCCATGCCGGCACGATGAGCAGAGGCGGAAGCAGACGGCACGCGCCCAGCCACTTCGCCAGTACGATCCGAGCGTTGGAAAGCTCACTGCTGATGAGCAAGTCCACCCCTCCGACGTCGCGCCCCTCGAATAGAGACGTCGCCGCCGCCGCGCCCACCAGGAACAGAGCCACGGTAAACGAGACGCCGTTCATCCAGAACGCCCGAGCGCCGACCGACCACCCCAAGAGCGCGTCGAGGCTGGAGATCGCACCCAAAGTAAAACAGATCATCGCAGCGATCTGCGCCCAACGCGGCGGGTGCGCCAGACGGGCAAAGAGCGTCTCGACGCGTCCCAGCGCCGATCGAAGTTCGCCAACGTCATCGAAAGCAGTCCGGCCGCCACGAGGGCCCACATCAGCATCCAGAAAATGGCCCAGTCGATCGGAGTCACTACAGGGAAGGGTGTCGCGAGGTCAACCGTCATCGTCCCGGCCCAGACCAATGGGCTGAGCAACGCGGAACCATCATTTCTCGCCCAAAGCATGGGGGCCAAGTAGCACGGGCCGAGTGTGACAAACAGGTAGATGCCGACGCTTACGGCCACGGCTCGACCGAGCTGGGAAAACCAAGTTCCGATGGCCAGCCCGAGGCTGGTGACGGCGGCCCCCGCGCAGAGAACGTAGGCGATCATGAACGCCACTGCGGGCACGGACTCGAATCCGCCGCGCGGAGCGCATCCAGACGACGAGCGCAGGCAAGATCGCCGGCAACGCGACGCGACGAAACGTACCCAGCCACTTGCCCAGTACCAACTGCCTGGCGGAAAACGGCGTGGACAGGAGGACGTCGAGACTGCCACGCGTGCGTTCCTCGCCGACGCGCTGTCGCCGCCATCACGCTCAGAATGAGGAGGCCAACCGAGATTTGCGATCCGTTGACCCACTCCGCGACACCGGTGTTCGGCGGCAAGAGAACGGCCGCGATGGTCGAGGTCGACGCCAGAATGACGGCCGCGAACGTGACGACGATCGCCCAGCGCGACGGACGGCCTCGGCGGCACTCGCGCCACAACAGCGGGTTTCGGTCCAGCGACGGGCTCGTCCCAGGGAGCGGCGATCGCATGATCCGATCGATCTTCCCCACCGGCGGCCGGGCATACCGGGACCACGCTCCGGCGACGGGATTCGCGCGTGCAAACGCAGCGCAGCCGGAGGATCACCCAGGCGATCAAGAGCGCCGAGATGGCCGAGCTCACGCCCAGAAATGCGAGAGCGTGATTCCACGTGACCGCTGCCGGGGGACGATTGGCTCAAAGCAAGAAAGAATGGGTTGATCGTCAGCGGCGGAAGCGGCACGGACCAGCCCATTGTCGTAGCGACCGTTTGCAGCAAGGGGAGGCCTAGCAGCCAGAGACACCCCAGAGCGTACGTGCCCAGAAGCGCTTCGTGGGTTTTACCCGACCACAGCGAGAGACACATCGCCAAGCGAGCAGCCCAGAACCGCGACGCCGAGGTGACGACGAATGCGAACCAGCGCCCCGGCGTGGACACCACCCAGCAGAGTCAGGATCACCATCATCGGCAGCGTGCAGACCAGCAGCGAAATCACGGGAACCAGCCGGGCGGCCAGCTTGCCCAGCACGATCTCGGCATTCGACAGGTCGGTCATGAGCATGTGCGACAAGGTGCCGCGGGACCGGTCCAGACAGATCGCGCCGGCAGTCGCCGCCGGGGCCGCCAGCAGCACCAGCGTCAATTGCGTGCCGATCACAGCCTGGAAGAACCACTCGCCGAGCTCGGCCATCAGGCGGATGTTGTTCTGGGCCGGGTACGAGCGCGTGTTCATCCAGACGTAGGCCAAGGCCAACAGCAAGAACAGGACGAACGACGACCGCAGCGCATAGCCCTGCCAGCGCTCTCGAGGACCTGATCCACTCATAGGCGAAAACCGGACCCAGGCTCAGCCGTCGGCCGACGCTCCTGCTCATGAACTTCCGTTGCGCTCCTGATCCCGTCGCGCGGGGCCGCAGTCTCAATCCGGGTCGAGTCCGTGATGACAGCGTTCCGCGCCATGATCGCGTGCCGGCTCCGCGGCGGCAACGACGAGTCGGGATGGAAACAGGGGCGGGGAGAGATCCAGTGCAGTAAAATTGAGGGTCGGAGAATTGCGCTCGTTGTATGGACTCGAGGAAGTTGAGGTGGAACCGAGGGTCGTCGTGGCGATCATCGGCAAGAAGGACGGCGATAAACTGATTGTCGAAGGTGAGGAGTTCCCGCTATGAAAACGATGTCCCTGACAGACGCCCAGACGCAACTGGCACAGTTGGTTGACGTCTTGAAGGAGGGCCCGGTGTTATTGCTTCGGAAGGGCCAGCCGTGTGCCGCGCTTGTCGGCCTGGACGAACACTTCGACCGCGAAGCATTTTCGTTGGGGCGGGACCAAAACCTGCGACGGCTGGTGGACGAGGCGTGCCGTGATGATCATCATGCCGGGAGACGATCCGCCGTCGGCGGATTCAAGGCTCGTCCGGGACGTTCACTCCAACCCACAGGTTTATGATCATGGCCAACGAACTGCTGTGTACGCACCTGAAAGAGTTGCTCGAAGGGGGCCATGGCCGCACTTGAAGTTCGACGACGCGGTGGCAGGGCTGCCGCCCGAGTTGCGCGGGGCGCGGCCGCCGGGGGTGCCGCACTCGCCCTGGAGGCTGGTCGAGCACATGAGGATCGCCCAGTGGGATATCGTCGAGTTCAGCCGCAACTCCGACCACCAGTCGCCCGAGTTCCCGAAGGGCTACTGGCCCCTTGGCGACGGCCCGCCCGACCCGGGTCCTGGGACCGGACGCTCGCTGCCTTCCGTGCCGGCCTGCGGGCGATGATCAGTCCGTCACCGACCCGAAGACCGACCTGCTCGCGCCGATTCCCCACGGGCAGGGGCAGACGATCCTCCGGGAGGCGTTGCTCGTCGTCGACCACAACGCGTACCATCTCGGTCAGCTCGTCGTGGTCCGGAGGGCCCTGGGCCCTGGGGCGAAGACTGAATGCTGGCCGGAGGGGGGCGCCGGGCGCACTTGGTCAGTGGTCAGTGTCAGTGGTCAGTTGCCAACGACTGATGCTGGCCGGAGGGGCGCCGGCGGACTCGGCCTCCCGCGTGAACACGCCGCTCCCCGCGAAGGAACTAGCACATGCGACATACCCGGGCCCCATCTTCTGAAATTCATCGAGTCAATGATTGATCACCAAGCAGTCGAGGTCGCGTCGCTTGCCTTGCCGGCCATGGTTTCGGCGATGCGAACACAAACGCGGCCACGGCCAGAATCAACAGACCGTAACGAATCCGGCGCGACGGGGTCGGCGAATCTTGGCAGAGATGCGACGGCATGGTCGAGCAAGCGCCATCGAATTCGTTGCACTTGGTGCCGCTCATCAACGGAAGTGGCGTGGCCGAGAATCCGAAGGGATTGTTTCTCATCGCGGGCGTTCTCCTCTGGCAGCAATTGCCCCCAGTCATGGCAAGATTGCGATCAACGCCGTACAAAATCAAGAGAGCATCGCCCTGCTCGACTCCGGCTCGCTCGAGCGACTGACAACCGAGGTCGACGCCGCTCCACATCTTCGCGGCAGGCAGGCTCGCAAACATCTGAAGCGCATTGACGCCGCGGTGCGGTGGTTGTTCCGATGAAGTGGGCGGCCGAACCGCCGGGCTCCTTGTCACGCGCCGCCTCAAACGCCGAGGGGTAGTCGTGGATGGGAACTACCCCTATCCGGCCGATTCAACGCCAGGGTGAAGAAAAACCGGGTCGGAAGCTTTAAACTTGAAACGGCTCCTGACCCCTTTTGTTCTTATCGCAACAGTTCTGAGCAAGTTTCTCCGGAAAAAAAAGTCCCTCACACCGCGTGCCTCGCGTTGAGCCTTTCGGTTAGAATGGCCGCCACGGCGAACTGATGATCAGCTTCACGTTCTTGGAGCCTCGACCATGCCTCCCGCGTCCCTGCGGATGATCCCGACGTCGATTCCAAGTGGTCCGGCTCGGTGCCTCGTGTGACGTTACCCGCGAACACCTTCGGCGATCTTTATCGCTTGACCGTTGACGAGTACGAACGGCTGGCCGAGGCGAACGTGCTGCTCGACCGCAGGGTCGAGCTCATCGATGGCGACCCGGTGAAAAAGATGACAACGAAACCACCCCAGGTCTGGGCCGTTGACGCGGCGCGTGAAGTCCTGGATCGGCTTCGTTCCGAGCGGATGGGACCTCCGTGAGGAGAAGCCGGTTCGAATCCCCGATTTCGACGAGCCGGAGCCCGACCTGGCGGTCGTCTCGGGCACGCGTGACGATTACGCAGATCACCACCCGGGCCCCGGCGATATCGGCCTCCTGGTCGAGGTCGCCGAGTCGAGTCTCGCCTGGGACCGGGGAGCCAAGCTGGCCGCCTTTGCCCGCGCCGGCGTTTCCGTCTATTGGATCGTCAACCTGATCGACCGCCAGGTCGAGGTTACGCTGATCCCCAGCCAAGCGGCTACTATCGCAACTGCCGCATTTACCGGCCGGGCGACCAGGTGCCGCTGGTGATCGCCGGGTTGAAAGTAGGAGCGGTTCGCCGTCGACGACCTTCTGCCTCCGATCGCGGGCCCACTCAACAGGAATTTCGAGTAGGGCGATCACGGCCTCGTCATCGACGCCGGGCGATCCACCCGCTGCTGGCCACGTTTCGCTCCGCTCCGATGAAAAATCGGTGGCCGAGCACCACCTATGCTACTTTCGGACGGGTTCGTTTCCGCGACGGCATCTCCGCCCGAACGCCGGCTCGGTGTTCGGGTCTAAGGATTTCTCGAACGGACGTTCCGTCGGCTTGAGGAAACCCTCTTGACCTGGTTCAAGATCTGCATCGGCCGCGGACCCACTTGGCGTGCCGTCCCCGTGATGGTGACGCGTTCCTTTCCCGGGAGGATTGGTTTTTCCAAATGTTCGATAGACTGTTTTATCCAAATGCCCGGGGCGGCGGAGCCGCGCGATGCTCTTCACAAATGCTAACGCTCAATTTCGAAGCCCTGGAAATGAGGCTTGTCCTGTCGTCGACGTACACGTGGACGGGTGCGGGTGCGAATAGCAACTGGTCAACTGCCGCTTAACTGGATGGGCGGAGCCGTGCCCTCCACCGGAAGCATTTTGGTATTCGGAACCGGCAAGTCTCAACTGACCAACGTCAATGATATCGTCGGCCTGAGCGTTGCAGAAATCCAACTGGCGGGGGGCTACTCGATATCAGGAAAGGCGGTCACCCTGACCGGATCTGGTGGCGTTGGGATTGATAGTCAGAGCAACACGAACACATTCAACAACCCGATCACGCCGGGCCGCGAAGCCTGACCTTCACGGGGAGGCCGGTCAACTAACCCTGGGCGGTGTGATCAGCGGGTCATTCAACCTGACGGAAGGAGCCGCTGGGACCACCGGGACGTTGATCCTCAGTGGGGCCAACAGTTACACCGGCACGACGACCATCATGCTGGCACCCTCGGCATCGCGGCCGACAATAACCTGGGTACCGCCCCGGGTTCGGCTACCGCCGGCTCCCTGACCATCAACGGCGGCACGCTGGCGACCACGGCAACCTTCACGCTTAACGCCAAACGTGGTATCAGCCTGGGGGCTTCCGGCGGCACTATCGACGCGGCGAGCGGCACCACCCTGACCTACACCGGCATCGCCGCCGGTACAGGCAGCCTGACCAAAGTCGACACCGGTATCCTTGTCCTCGGCGGCGCCAACACCTACAGCGGGGCGACGACCATCAGCACCGGAACGCTCAAGGACGGCGTCAACAACGCGCTGCCTTCCGGCACGACATTGACGGTCAGCGGCACGGGCACGTTCGACCTGGGGGGCTTCGCACAGACGGTCGGCGGCCTGGCCGACGGTGGCGTCAGCACCGGCACCGTGACGGACAGCGGCGCCGCCGCGACCTTCACGGTCAACGCCGCCGCCTCCAATAGCTTTTCCGGTCTGATCACTAACGGTGCCTCATCTGGGGGGAAATATTGGTTTCCTTCTACCACTTCGCAGCGATTGCTCTCTGCGACTACAACACCATTCCAAACAGCCTTCGGCATAGAAAATGTTCTCCTAATCTTTAGTGCAAGTGAATATCTAGTTTAAGCGAATTGCCCATGGGGAATCTGCGGCAGTGTTTTTTGCTTGTCCGTTTGGCTGGGTTCGTTGAGCAAAAATTCCCCACGGCTTTTTGCCATGACAGTGTTCAGTGTAGCTTTTCCTGGAGTGCCTGGGGCGGCTGAAGCGCCGATGGGGAGAGGGCCATGCTTGGCTAGAAACGGTTGCTAGCAGAATAGGTGGAGCTGTTTTTGCAAAAACTGGCCGCTAACTTCATAAAGGAGCGTAGCCTGCTAAGCAAGTCGTCGAGATAACGGTGCCCATTACCCGCCGCAAATAACCTTTGGATTACAACCGATAGCTTTCGGTGGTTGGCGTGCATGGGCGTTGTTTATGCGGTATTTTCCACAGATGCCAACAGCAGGTCTTTTGCAGCTTTTCAAAATGGAACCGTCATAATCTGATTGATCCATTCCTCCGCCACAGATACTTCCCACACCAGGATGATTGCATCAATCGCCGTACTGACCGGAAGATTCTGTGAAAGAATCAGAATACCGGGGCTTGTTTGCGAGGTGATGAATTCGCCAAACTCCGTATGCATGGTTTTGCGATCATGCGTGACTAGCACCCTGCCGTCTCGTGCTGCAATTGCTAAAACTTCTGGATCTTTTATTCCTTCAAGTCTTGCTTCATTAGCTGACTGAAAATCCAGATTGGGCTTTCTGCGGATTGTGCCAGTCACCATGGCTTGTCTGAGATCGGCATCGGCTTGAAATCGAATTTTTGTCATGCTGCATTCCGCTTCTGAGCTTGTGCCGCTTTCAATTTTTATACAATTTTGATACAACAGAGGACTCTTTTCCTGACAAGACTGTTGTAACCCCTTAAACTCGGCTTCGCCCTCTTCCAAATACGCATCCACAAGCTCTCGATTGGCAAGATAGAAAGTGATTCCACCATAGACCTGTTCTAGCGAAAGGAGCGGGAAATTTTGGGCAATACTTTCTGGTGATTCTCCATTTAAAAGGAATCACAACTGAATCGAGAGAAATACGCGTTCCTTCGAGCCAATATCCGTTCTCTCGCTGTTCAATATAATGCTTGGTCAAGGTAAGTGCTAACGTCATAGAGGTAACCATTACTGACTACGTAAATTTCCAACGGAGAGCTGCTGGTTGTCTAGGGTTGCTTGCGTCAGGTTTCGCGAGGCTCTATCTACCCGATAGGATTCAGCTAAGGCTACACCCATCAACCCTTTGGCACTAACCTCATATTAACCCAGACCAAAGCGGGTTAATCATACGGCTTTGGTCGTGCGTCCTCCGAATCGACGAATAAGGCGAGTGAAATTGGGGTGGGCAACGCTTGAGATTTTTTGTGGGCGGTGCCTACCCTACTGGCTTGGGTTATGAAGTCGGTGCCACCTGTAATTCCAGGTCTTCGATAGTCGGGCATGAGAGAATGCAGGTCAAGGATTAATGTTAGGATGCCCAACAAACCCAACAAAAGGGTGCGTTTGCTGTTCAGCAACGCACCCTACAAGATCGGCGATCGCACTACAAGATCGGCGATCGCACTGGAAGTCCTGAATGGTGTCCGGGCCTTCACCGGATGCCAGGACAAAGCGATCGCTGCCATTGCCCCCATTCAGAGTGTCGTTGCCCGTGCCACCCCGCAACACATCATCCCCATTGCCGCCGATTAGGCTGTCATTGCCTGCCCCACCGCTGAGGGTGTCGTCGCCCTTGTCGCCGAACGGGGCATCCATCACCATCGTTGCCGAAGAGGATGTGCTGCGATTGCAGTTTAATTTGGTATTAGACCTCACGCAGATCGAGTTCGAGGAGTGGGGCGATTGCTCGTCGGGGACTTCGTTTGCGAGATCGCTCCGCTCCTACCCCTTTAGACTTCAAAGGGCTTCCACTTCGAGTTCGTATTTGGTGTTACCGCTGACCTGACGCACCTCAATAAAGTACGTGCCCGCCAGCAGACTCAAGTTATTCAGCACCTCAGAGCGGTTTCCTGCATTGGTAGACGAAGCCACCACGGTTCCGTTGCTATTCAAGATATAGACATCGGCATTGGCAGCAAGATCGCCGAGCGTCAGCTTGAACTTAGTTGTTGCTTGAGTGAGGGTGAACTGATAGCGATCGACGGGGTCACTACTGCTCACGGTTCCCTGCACTTCAATCTCTTTCTTGCTTAAGTTCCCCAGATCCCGTGCGACTTGCAGGGCGATCGTCTGAGTGGTCGTCTTAGCACCGCCGCTGCCTACGTTGCCATTGTCGTTCACCCTCACCGTCAGGTTGGTGTTCCCGGAGAAGGTGCTGCCACTGTAACGGAGGGTCGCCAGTGCGGCATTGATTTGGGTCAGGGTGCCGGTGAGGGTCACGCTGCCTGTATTCAAGCCAGTTGCCGTTGCCCCGTTGAGGTTGGTCAGGTTGAGGCTACCGTTGGTGACGGAGAGGGTGGTTGTTAGGGTTCCAGTGCCAGCATCCACATCGGCGATGCTGATGCCACTGATAGCGGTGCCGCCCGATTGCACCCTGACGCTAGTAGGAGCCGCGATCGTGGGCGCATCGTTGACGGGCGTAATCACCAGGTCAAAGGTGTCGGAGACAGGCAAGGAGCCATCGGACGCAGTGACTTTAATCGATAGGGTGCCATTGAAGTTGAGCGGTGGAGTGCCAGAGAAGGTGCGGGTGGCCGCGTTGAAGCTGAGCCAACTGGGCAATGGAGTGTCATTCGCCAGCGTTGCGCTTAGGGTAAGAGTGGAATTGTCCACATCGCTGAAGCTGTTGGCAGGAATCGTGAAGGACACTGCCGTATCTTCGGGACTGCTTTGATCACTCAGCAAATTAGCGACTACGGGTGCATCATTGACGGGGGTAATCACTAGGTCAAAGGTGTCAGAGACAGACAAAGCTCCATCGGAGGCGGTGACTTTGAGTGCCAGGGTGCCATTGAAGTTGAGCGGAGGAGTGCCAGAGAAGGTGCGGGTGGCCGCGTTGAAGCTGAGCCAACTGGGCAATGGAGTGTCATTCGCCAGCGTTGCGCTTAGGGTAAGAGTGGAATTGTCCACATCGCTGAAGCTGTTGGCAGGAATCGTGAAGGACACTGCGGCGTCTTCGGGGCTGCTTTGATCCGCCAACGCCTGGGCAACCACAGGCGCATCATTGACGGGGGTGATACTAAAGCTGGCCGTGGCATTGGCGGTTTTGGGATCGGCAATGCCACTGGTGGTGCCGTTGTCTTGAATCGTGTATTGGAAGCTGGCGGGGCCGTTGTAGTTGGCGGTGGGGGTGAATTCGATATTGGTACCGTTAATGATGGCAGTGCCGCCGACCACATTACTCACAGCAGTAATGGTGAGGGTTTGACTACTTTCATTAGCAGGGCCAGCGCTATCGTTACTGAGCAAACTTGCAAAGGAAATGGTGCGCACGCCAGAATCTTCGGCAATATCGGTCAGGGTTTCACCCGTTGCTGTGGGGGCATCATTCACCGAGGTGATATTAAAGCTGGCCGTGGCATTGGCGGTTTTGGGATCGGCAATGCCACTGGTGGTGCCGTTGTCTTGAATCGTGTATTGGAAGCTGGCGGGGCCGTTGTAGTTGGCGGTGGGGGTGAATTCGATATTGGTACCGTTAATGATGGCAGTGCCACCGACTGCATTACTCACAGCAGTAATGGTGAGGGTTTGACTACTTTCATTAGCAGGGCCAGCGCTATCGTTACTGAGCAAACTTGCAAAGGAAATGGTGCGCACGCCAGAATCTTCGGCAATATCGGTCAGGGTTTCACCCGTTGCCGTCGGCGCATCGTTGACGGCGTTGACGTTGATGGTGACGGTGTCCGTGTCGGTGAGACTGCCGTCAGTGGTGGTGAGGGTGAGGGTGGTGTAGGCGGTGCCGTTGGCGTTGGCGGTGGCGGTGTAGGTCAGTCCTGCCAGAGCCGCGTTGATTTGGGTCGTGGTGCCGCTGAGGGTGACAGAACGGCTGCCGTTATTGGTAATGGTGGCACCGCCGCCTGTCGTTGCACTCAAGCTGCCCGTACCGCTGGTGACGGAGACTGTGGTGGTGAGGCTGGTGGAGTCATCGGTAATGGAGAGGGCGTTGCCGTTGGCGCTGGAGAAGACGAGGGGGGTGTCTTCGTTGGTGGTTTGGGCCGCCGGGACGGCATTCACAGGGGCGCTATTGGGAGTGGAGGTATTGAGTAACACCGAGACACTGTCGGAAAAACCGTTTGCGGTCGCCAAGTCCAGCTTGCCATCGCCGTTCAAATCCGCGATCGCCAACTCGACGGGACCGCCGCCCACACCAAAGTTGGTGGCGGCTCCAAAACTGCCCGTCCCCGTGCCCAACAGCACCGAGACGTTGTTGGAAAACCGGTTTGCGGCCGCCAAGTCCAGGTTGCCATCGCCGTTCAAATCCACGATCGCCACGGATTCGGGACCGCTGCCCACACCAAAGTTGGTGGCGGTGCCAAAACTGCCCGTCCCCGTGCCCAACAGCACCGAGACGTTGTTGGAAACACTGTTTGCGATCGCCAAGTCCAGCTTGCCATCGCCGTTCAAATCTGCGATCGCCAAGTCGTAAGGATTATTACCTACACCAAAGTTGGTGGCAGTGCCAAAACTGCCCGTCCCCGTGCCCAACAGCACCGAGACGTTGTTGGACTCCTGGTTTGTGGTCGCCAAGTCCAGGTTGCCATCGCCGTTCAAATCCGCGATCGCTACAGATTCGGGACTAGCACCTACGCCGAAGTTGGTGGCGGTGCCAAAACTGCCCGTCCCCGTACCCAACAGCACCGAGACGTCGTTAGATCTGGCGTTGGCGACTGCCAGATCCAGGTTGCCATCGCGGTTCAAGTCCCGATCGCCACGGAGACGGCAAAACGACCTGTCGCAAAGTTGGTAGCGGCACCAAAGCTTCCCGTCCCCGTGCCCAACAGCACCGAGACAGTATTGGTGGTAAAACCGTTTGCAATCGCCAAATCCAGGTTGCCATCGCGGTTCAAGTCCGCGATCGCCACAGAGAAGGGAAGGCTGCCCGCGCCGAAGTTGGTGGCGGCACCAAAGCTTCCCGTCCCCGTACCCAACAGCACCGAGACGTTGTCGGAAAAACTGCTTGCAATCGCCAGATCCAGGTTGCCATCGCCGTTTAAATCTGCGATGGCAACGGATTGGGGGGTATCAGCCACCACCGCAAAGTTGGTGACGGGGGCAAAGGAGAGGGCAAGCAACCCAGCATAGGGCTGCATTAGCGAAATGTTCAGACTATCCGTTGCTTCAATACTGCCTGTGGCAAACTCCAGACTCCAGATCCCACCCAGGGCACTGCTACCCGTCAGGTCCGTGGAGGCGGCTACATCCGCTCCGGTCAGTGCTGCAAGCTGCTGCACAAAACTTTGTCCCGTGGCATCTGCCGCCACATCACAGCCGTAGAGCAACAGATCGGCATCCGGCAGAGAGCGAATTTGACCAGGACTGCAAGAGTCCGGCGTAATCCATCAGGTTGGCGGTATTCAGGCTGGTGCTGCCCAGTTGCAAGACACCATCGCCGCCGTGGGAGAAAATGGCAATACTAGAAACATCACTGTAACCGCTGAGGACTTGGGTAATCTGGGCAATGCCATCCCCGGTTCCCAGTGCATACACCGCCGTCCCCGGCTGCAATCCGGCCATCAGGGTTTGGGCCTCGCTGAGGCTGCTGTCGATGAAGGCGATCGCCGTCCCAGGGGCCGAACTGCCACTGAGCATCCCGGGGACAGGCAACGAATCCGACAACAGGGAGCCAGGTCCGGTGTTTGCAGGGGCGAATCCAGCATTGAGGGGCGATGTGGTATTGAAGGCGATCGCACGAGAATCTGAGGCCGGGGCAGTGATCCACATCAAAATATTGTCTCCGCATTCAAGAATGGTATAGAGCAAGGTGAAAAGCAGTCGTGATCGGTTCGGCGCGATCGGTTCGGTATCCCATTTCTTGGGCATCACACCGTCCCCTACCGGGCTGGCCAGCAGGGTAAAAAAGAGAACGGTGGAGCCAGCCGGAAACGCTTTGCGGAGACGAGCTAATCCTAGGTTAGAGAATATCGTGAGAGCCGGATTTCTTCTAGCTCTCTTCTAGCTCTCTTAATGAAAAATTCAAGAAAACCATCCGTATATTTACTTAAGGTTCATGATTTTTGATGACGAGGGGCGATCGCGCCATGCTCACTGTAGTTGGCGAGCGAGATTCGGGATTTCATCGAGATTGGGGTCAATGAAATTTAAAGATTCTGTGAGATTCAGACCATCCCCGTGATTTCCTGGACTCGATTTTCTGCAACGGCAATCGCCAGAACGACTCGGACGATCGTCAGACTCAAGTAAACAAAATCACATTTGCGTCAATTGTCGGCGGCAATTTATTGACGTCTATTACAGAAACAGCAAGGGCAAGACATCGGCCGACCACATACTCCATTAATTTTCCTGCGCTCTAATCTAACGACTTGGCCTGACTGTCTGTCCACCCAATTCGCTAATTCGGGTACTTGGCCCGACTGTCTGTTAGCCGTGCGATCGCGGATAAATTCCTTTGGTAATCAACCGATGCACACTTGAAAACTGCCATTCTGTTGGCACTTGCACAATTAATATGAGTAATATGAGTTCTCGAATATTGAATATGAGTTCTCGAATATTGATTACGGGTTCTCGAAACTTGATCTCAAGCCATTGGGGGATAGCAACCCCGCAGAAATGCCTGTCCACCCCAAATTTGCTCAAAATAGGGCTTGCAAAGTGCGGCGCGATTCGGTATTCTCTTGCGTTAAGGTGAGTGCGCCTAGGTTTAACTGCGCTCACCCAGACGCCCAAAAGCCTCTGCCATAAAACGCGATCGCCCAGTGTTTCCACCACCAAGCGATCGCTAACCCCCAAGCTGATTCGGCCAGCATGGCGGCTTGTCACATTTTACAAGCCACCCTGCTCTGCAACGCATCGGGGTGGCTTTGGTTTTTGGGTCTTCTTCCCCCACAAAAAACACAAGGAGACCCATCATGACCACTCAACCGCCGAGTGATAGAAACGATTGCCCGTCCTCTGTTAACGATTCGGCCTCACGCGATCGCGACTTCATCACCGACCTCACCACCCTCGGCAACGAATGGGTCAACATCACCCTTACCGGCTCCCGCCCCGCCGTCCGGGCCATGGTCAACCTGCTGCACCAAGTCAACGTGATCGGTGCCAGTGAATGGAGCAAAGCCATTGCCATCAAATCTACCCCGGTGATTATCCGCGTTGCCTCTCGGGGCATGCGCACGGAATAGTCCAGGGAAAATCAGCAGCGCTGCGATCAATCCCCTGTCGGAGAGCGATCGCAGCGCTGACACCGACGCCTGTCCAACGTGGAGGTTCGCGCCGATCTTGCGGCTGGGCGATCTGGCTGTGAAATTCAGGAACTAGGAAATCGCTTGGAGGGCCACTATTGCGTACCAAATAGGCGATCGCCCGCGTCTCCCAACCCCGGAACAATATAGCCGTGTTCGTCTAACCCCACATCAATCGCCGCCGTATAGACCGGAACATCGGGATGCTCCTCGTGAAAATTGCGAATGCCTTCCGGGGCCGCTAGTAGGCAGATAAATTTGAGGGACTTGGGATTGGTGGATTTAAGCCGGTGAATGGCAGCAACGGCAGAGTTGCCCGTGGCCATCATCGGATCAACAACCAGCATGTCCCGCTCTTCAATGTCATGGGGCACCTTGAAATAGTATTCCACGGGGATCAGGCTACCGGGATCACGGTATAGGCCAATGTGGCCCACCCGAGCGGACGGGATCAGTTGCAGCATCCCGTCTAGGAGCCCCTGTCCAGCCCGCATAATCGAGACAATCACGAGTTTCTTGTCCGGAGCCAGGACAGGCGCTTCCATTGTGGCGATCGGGGTTTGGATGGTTTCGGACTTCAGCGGCAGGTCACGGGTGACTTCATAGGCCAACAGCAAGCTGACCTCGTGCAGCAGAGCGCGAAATTTGGCCGTGCTGGTTTCAGTCCGCCGCATCAAGGTGAGCTTGTGCTGAATCAGGGGATGGGTAATCAACGTAACATTGGGGAACATGGAGAATCGGGGGAATGAAGGAGCGCAGGCAAGGGGGCGTCGGCGGGGCGAGGCGAGGGAGGAATTAAAATTGGAAATTAAAAATTGGAAATTAAAAAATCTGACTGGAAGACGGCCCCTAAAAAACGGTGCCGTCGCTGCTGATCTGGAGGGGCGGGGTCCCGTTGGGGCGGCGTAGGGCCGCGATTTTGCGTCCGGCAGTCCAGGTGCCGCCTTGCAGCACTTTGACTAGGGGTAAGGTTTCGGCGGTGAGGTGAAGCTGCTGGCGCAGGGTTTGGGCGATGTGATCGAGCAGGATGACGGTGAGGGCGCGCCATTCGACGATCAGCTCTGCACTGGGGGCATGGGCGATCGCCCCCAGACTCGGATCCTTAAGCTGGAGCAGGCCCAAATCTAGGCAAAGCCCACCGTTGCGATATTCGGGCAACCCGGTTAGCTCATCCAAATGGGTGATGGTGATCCCCAGGGTTTGCAGCGGCTCCAGGAGCGAGTAAGTCAGCCATTGCGAGAGCTTATGGAACGGGACGAGGGTTTCGGCGAGGGGCAGATCGGGGCGATCGCCCGCCAAGGCCGAATGCACCCACACATCGCCCAAGTTGACACCAGCCAAGGTGAGTCGTCCCGGCCAAATGTCGCTGAGTCCTTCCAGAACAGCCTGCAATACCCGGTTGGCAGGGAGGTGGTTGTCGGGGGTTGTCCCCAGCAGGTGGTTGACGAGGTAGCCGGGTCGAGCCTGTTGCGCCCCGACCGATGGCTCTCCCAACGGTTGCCCACCCGCTGGTTGCCCATCTACGGGTTGCTCATCTGCGGGTTGCCCACCAAATAAATGGGGATGGCGGGGTAGGGTGCGTCCCAGGTGCTGCAAGAGTTGAACGCGCCCGGAAAGTCCCACGAGGGGATTGGTCGGGGTAACTTGAAACCCCGCCGCCAGAGTCGCCACACTGAGATGTTGCAGGGCGATCGCATTCACCTGGAGAGGGGCCGCAGGATCACTGGAAAACAAGCCTTGGCAAAACATATGGAAGCTCGCCACGGCTAAGCCTTCGGAACGCTGAAAGACTTCGCCACTGCCCGGTTCTCGGTAGGACCAATCCGGCCCTGCCCCCGCATCTAACAAAACACTCACCACAGCCAAATCCACCTGCGCCTGCGCCCGTTCCAGCGCCGACAGGTGGGCCAACTTTGCCTCAAGGGCCTGCATTCGAGGCGTTTGCCCCACTTCAAAGTGCCGCCAACGGCTGTGGAATGGCACATCCAACGTGGGATAGGACTCTCGGGTGACGTGCAGAACATACTCTGCGGCGGTGTTTAACTGGCCAAGATCACAGCGAAAGTGGGGCAGCTTGTCCGCACAGGCCAGGTCAAATAGCGGTTGACAGCGATCGCGAATGGCGCGGGGAGAACGGAGATAGGCGATCGTGGCGGTTTCAGAGGCATCAGAGGGCATGGTCAGATAAAGGTTCTGAAAAGGTTCTGGGTAGAGATAAAGGTTTTAGATAAATCGGATGAAGGGCTGCGGCAGCGGCGAGGTTTTGGTGGATAATGCGATGTGATGAAAATCAACATATGTACATTATCGTTAACTGTTAATTTTTAATCCCCTAGTAGTTACTAATGGTTAATTCTCCCGAAGATGTCGCAAAATAATTTTATTTACTCAATATTTAGCCTGACGTCCGAGCTGGAGGGATGTTTAGCATCCTTGTAGAGCGCTTTGGCTGGTTTTGCCCTTTCCTATGCTGAGGTATTGTCAATGGTTGAATGGATTACAGGCATCATGAACTCTCTGGGCTACTGGGGGGTGGGGTTTTTGATGTTCTTGGAAAATCTGTTTCCCCCCATTCCCTCAGAGTTGATTATGCCTCTCGCGGGATTCATGGTCTCCAAAGGGGAGTGGAATTTCGGTCTTGCGGTCTTTGCGGGCGTGGTCGGCACTATTTTGGGGGCGCTGCCCTGGTATTACGCGGGCAAACTGGTCGGAGAGTCTCGCTTGCGGCAATTGGCGGACAAATATGGCAAGTGGATCACAATTTCCGGTAAAGATATTGACAAGGCCAATGATTGGTTCACGCGGCATGGCGGTATGGCGGTGTTGCTGTGTCGATTGGTGCCCGGTGTGCGGACAATTATTTCTCTGCCTGCGGGTATTAATGCCATGCCCCTTTTCCCCTTCCTGCTCTATTCCACGATTGGGACAACGGCATGGGTGCTCCTGCTGACCGGATTGGGCTACCTGTTGGGAGATCATTACGACAAGGTTGATGAGTATCTCGGTCCTGTTTCTAAGCTAGTGGCCCTGGGTCTACTGAGCGCGTTTGCCGTATTTGTGATTAAGCGGCAGCGATCGCGGCGGCAGCGGCAGGGACCCAAGTACTAACCCAAATCCTAAAATCCTTCGGCAAATTATCCCCGTTGGCGATGCGCATTCCGCGCCAACGCTCCTTCTAGCCAGTGCGTTCGACATTTGTGACAGCACTCCGTCACAAAGACGCGCTGTTACAAGGACGCGCTTTTCTGGGACAGCAGCGGCTCAATACACCACTCTGCCAGATAATTTTTCATTCTTGCCCCGTTCCCTAATTCCTCCTTGGAGATGCCCTATGAATCTAGACGTCAGTACCTTGCGCCATGTTTTGGAGCAATTTGGGTTTTGGGGTGGGCATTTGGCCATTTGGGCGGTGATATTTGCCGAGTCGGGTTTATTGATTGGCTTTTTTCTGCCGGGGGATAGTCTGTTATTCACGGCTGGGTTTTTAGCCTCACAGAATATTTTGAGTATTCAACTGTTGATGGTTGGCGCTTTTATCTGTGCCGTTGTAGGGGATAATGTGGGCTATGCGATTGGGCACAAGCTCGGTCGCCGCTTGTTCCAGAAACCCGATTCTCGGTTTTTCCATCGGAAACATTTGGTCAAAACCCAAAAGTTTTACGACAAGCATGGCAAAAAAACCATCGTTTTGGCTCGGTTCACGCCGATTGTCCGCACTTTTGCGCCGGTTGTCGCGGGCATTGGCGAAATGCACCACCCCACTTTTTTGGCTTACAACATTGCGGGCGGGGCGCTCTGGACCTTTGGGCTAACGCTGCTGGGCTATTTTCTGGGAAGATGGATCCCGGATGTAGATAAGTATTTATTGCCAATAATTGCCTTAATTGTGGCTGTTTCACTGGCTCCATCGATCTTTCACCTTTATCAAGAGCGCAAATCAGGCAGACATTGAACGCACGCGATCGCTACTGGCAACTTCTTCCCCACCTTCGCCCCCAAAGCCGTACCATCGTCCAAGCGCTGGTCTGTACGCTGGTATTTATCGCGATGTCGCCGCTGTTGGCCTGGATTGTCGGGGGTATGGCCAATTTGATTGCCCAAGGGGATATCTTACAGATCGCCCGTCTGGCAGGGTTCACCACGCTGGTATTCCTGGTCCAGAAGGTGGCGCAGTATGGCCAGGATGCCCTAATGGCCAAAGCGGCGTTGGCGATCGCCCTCGATATTCGTAAGCGGGTCTATGCCCATCTACAGCGCCTCAGCCTCAGCTACTTTGAATCCTCCAAAAGCGGTGATCTCTCCTATCGCCTCACCGAAGATGTGGATCGGATTGGCGAGGTCGTTCACAAAACGTTTCATGATACGGTGCCCTGTGTTTTGGAGCTGGTGGCGCTGTTGGCCTACATGGTCTATCTCAACTGGCAGTTGACCTTAGCGACCTTCATCGTGGCCCCGTTGATGGGACTGCTGACCAGTTGGTTTGGCGAACAACTCTTGACCTATTCCCGCAAGAGCCAAAATCGCGTGTCGGATCTGTCCGCGCGGCTCATTGAAGACTTCAGCGGCATTCGGTTGATCCAAGCTTTTGCCGCTGAGGACTATGCCTTTGAGCGGTTTTCTCAGGAAGCGGAGCGCAACCGACGGGCCAAATATCGCACCGAGCACTTGAAGGCGATTCAGTTTCCGGTGGTGGGCTTCTTGGAAGCGGTCGCGATTCTGTTTTTGCTGTTTTTGGGGGGGTGGCAAATCTCCCAGGGCAACCTGACCAGCAGCGAATTTGTCAGCTATTTGGCGGCGGTGGCCCTACTGATTCAGCCCATTTCTCACTTGACGAATAATTATGGCGAATTCAAACAGGCAGAGGCGTCTATTGATCGGGCCTTTGAGCTTTTGGATGTGCAGCCGACGGTCATTGAGCAACCCAATGCCGCTGCACTACCGCCCGTGAGTGGCAAAGTGGAATACCACCATGTTGCCTTTGCCTATCGCCCCGATCGCCCCGTGATTCAGGATTTGAGTTTGCTGGCAATGCCGGGAGAGGCGATCGCCCTCGTGGGTTCTTCTGGGGCGGGTAAAACCACACTGGTCAACCTGCTGACGCGGTTCTACGATCCCGATGCCGGAACCATCTACATTGATGGCATCGACATTCGCCAAGTCAGCCTCAAAAGTCTACGGCGGCAAATTGGTACCGTGCCCCAGGAAACCATTCTGTTTTCCGGCACGATCGCCGAAAATATTGCCTTTGGACAGGCCCATTGCGATCTGGAAGCTGTGCAAAAAGCGGCGCGGATTGCCAATGCCCATCAGTTTATTGAAACCTTTCCCCAGGGCTATCAAACCTGGGTGGGGGAACGGGGCGTCAATCTTTCGGGCGGCCAGCGGCAACGGTTGGCGATCGCCCGAGCCGTTCTCCTCAATCCGCGTATTTTGATTCTGGACGAAGCCACGTCTTCTCTGGATTCCGAATCGGAAGCGTTGGTCCAGGAAGCAATCGAACGCTTGATGCAGGATCGCACGGTGTTCATCATTGCCCACCGACTGGCGACAGTTCGCCGCGCCCATCGCATCCTCGTGCTGGAACAGGGGCAAGTTGTCGAATCCGGCACCCATGGGGAACTGTTGGACAAAGGCGGACGCTATGCGGGCTTTTACGCGCAACAGTTTCAAAGTTAACCCTTCCCCCCCACCCCCCTGAGCCACTATCCTTACTCATACAGATTTTAGATTTGGATTTTGGATTGCATCTAAAATCCAAAATCTAAAATCCAAAATCTAAAATCCAAAATTTAGAATCCAGCCCCCTTTCCTCAGACAGACGATGCAGATTTCTAAGCCGTTCTCGAAAATCCTGATTGCCAATCGTGGCGAAATTGCGCTGCGGATCATTCGCACCTGTGAAGAACTGGGCATTGCTACCGTTGCGGTCCACTCGACGATTGATCGCAACTCCCTGCATGTGCAATTGGCGGACGAAGCGGTGTGCATTGGTGAACCCGCTAGCAGTAAGAGCTATCTCAATATTCCCAACATTATTGCGGCGGCCTTGACCCGTAACGCTACAGCGATCCATCCCGGTTACGGTTTTTTGGCGGAAAATGCGCGCTTTGCGGAGATCTGTGCGGATCATCAAATCGTTTTTATTGGGCCTTCGCCGGATTCGATGCGATCGATGGGTGATAAATCGACAGCAAAAGAAACCATGCAGCGCGTCGGGGTGCCGACGGTGCCTGGGAGTCCCGGCCTGCTGACGGATGCCCTGGAAGCGCGGGACTACGCCCGCAAAATTGGCTACCCGGTAATTATCAAAGCGACGGCGGGCGGCGGGGGCCGGGGCATGCGTTTGGTCTGGACCGAGGAGGACCTGGACAAGTCCTTTATGGCGGCCCAGGGCGAGGCTGAGGCGGCCTTTGGCAATGCTGGGGTGTATTTGGAAAAATTTGTGCAGAATCCGCGTCACATTGAGTTCCAAATTTTAGCGGATACCTATGGCAATGTGATTCACTTGGGGGAACGGGAATGCTCGATCCAGCGCCGCCATCAAAAGTTGCTGGAGGAAGCCCCCAGTCCGGCTCTGACCCCGGAGTTACGGCAGAAAATGGGCAATGCTGCTGTGATGGCGGCCCAGTCGATTAATTATGTGGGGGCAGGGACAGTGGAGTTTTTGCTGGACCAGTCCGGTGACTTCTACTTTATGGAAATGAACACGCGGATTCAGGTGGAGCATCCGGTGACGGAAATGATTACGGGTATGGATCTGATCGCGGAGCAAATCCGCATTGCCCAAGGCGAAAAGTTGGGCATTACCCAAGATCAGGTGCTGCTGCGGGGCCATGCGATTGAATGCCGGATTAATGCGGAGGACCCAGAGCATAATTTCCGCCCCAGTCCGGGTCGGATTAGCGGCTACCTGCCCCCCAGTGGGCCTGGTGTGCGGATGGATTCCCATGTCTATACGGACTATGACATTCCGCCCTATTACGATTCGCTGATTGGCAAATTGATTGTGTGGGGGACCGATCGCCAATCGGCGATTAAGCGGATGCGCCGTGCTTTGGGCGAATGTGCGGTTACAGGGTTGCCGACTACCATTGCCTTTCACCAACGCATTCTCGATACTCCGGAATTTCAGCGGGGTGAGGTCTACACGAATTTTGTGGAAAAAGTAATGCTGGCTAAAAAGAAAGCTTAGAAGATTTCCGACAAATAATAGACCTGCTGGCTACTCTGCGGGGAGCCAGCCACGGCTCCGCTCCGCCAGCAAGAGATTGCTCCCTGAGCGCAGTCGAAGGGAGCGTAGTCGAAGGGAGCGCAGTCGAAGGGAGCAATCTCAGTCGGTATAATTTTCCTGAAAGCTGCCTAAGATGGCGCACCGTTATTGGCGCGACTATTGGCGCGACAACAGTTTGAGAGAAGCAAGGGAGAAAAAGCGAGGAGGGAAAAGCTAGAGGGTGAATTCTATGCTGCCTTCATCCTCGCCCTCGGACAGTTCTTGTTTCAGCCGCTCTAAGGTTGTCGCGTCGGGCACCGCTGTGCCTACCGTGGTGGCAAACTGCTGACACTGAACCGCATCATCAAAAAAGCTCCAATCCATCTTCAGGATTTGTTTCACATATTCCTCAACAAAAACCTGTTCCGCCTCCGCTGGATGGGGCGATCGCAGTGCATGAATGGGTTGACCGACCTGGATCGCCGGGTTATTTTGTTCATCCCAGAAATAGCCCGCATTTCGCAGCAACAGCAGGACGCCATTAATCTGATTTTTTGAAATCCCGACGCGCTCAGCCAACAGGCTCTTTAAAGTCACAAAATTGAGGTTTTCTCGGGGGCGATCGGAGCCAAACAGTGCGGCTAGGTTCTGCCATACTGCTGCTCGCTGCGACGTGATGGGGCGGAATTTCGACTTCACCTGATTCAGCACCTTGACGGCAGTTTCGCTTTCCACCTTCGCTTCTGCTACTGTGTCCAGTTCTTCACTCGTCTCAACGAGGGGGGCTTCCATGGACTGGAGGGCCGTTTCCAATGCTGCCACCAACTGGGCACTGGCCGTCATCGTAATCGTTTCCATACGGGGCTTTTGCAGCTCAATATCAGCGGCATAATCCTCTAGGACTACGAAAATGGCGCAGGGCTTAGCGAGATTCAGCTTCTCCGCATACTGGGCAAATTTTCTGGCGTCTTCCTGTTTATACTGTCCTGACTTGCATTCGATGCAAATGGGTTGCCCTTCGATCAGGAACACCATGTCCAATTCCGCTTCGGTTTTACCCGTCAGGGGAGCGAGAATTTTGGCATTGAGCAAACAAGCATGGTCCAATCCCTTTTCAGTCAACGTTTGGGCCATTTTTTGATAGACAAACCGTTCAAACCATTTGCCATCGAGGAAACCCCGTAAAACGGCATCTTCTGCCAGTTTGCCCTTGAGAAATTTGCGTCCGGGGCGAGGCCGAAAGTCGCCTTCGGCGAGGAAGGCCCGTTGCAGTTCAGCACAGAATTTGGTGCCGATCCGAAAGTCTAGATCATTCCGAAATACAAACTCAAAGATATTTCGCTGGCTGTCATCGGCCTGATGCATGGCGCGCTTCATGGCCGCGTGAAAATCCTTCAGGACGGCATAATGGTCCCCAAGATAGAGGGCGAGCCGGTTGTAGTGATCATCGACATGTTGGATGGGTGGGGGTGGCGGGGCAATGCGAAGCTGGCGGCGCTCCAACCAGTCGATCACGATCTCCTGCTGTTTAGAGCCAAACTGTTCGATGACGAGGGATTTTTTGATGGGTCTGGGCGTGCCTGTGGTGAAATGAGTCCGTGACTCAGGTGCGGTTCGTGGGTTTGGCAGGGGTGGAGTATGGCTCGCGGGGCGTTGATGCTCGCGATCGCGCAATTCTTGGACGGGTTGCGGCAGGGTGCGTTGGGCCGTAGCCCAGTTCCGCTCTAGGAGACGGGTGCGATCGCGGGTCTCCTGCCATTGAACCTTCAGTTGAGAATGCTCCTGATTCAATTCCGTTTGGGATTGTTCGAGGTGGTTCAGCCGTTGGCCCAGGAGTTGCGCCGTCTGATTCAATTTGCCAGATTGGATCTGTCGGGAAGTATTCACCTGGTCTTGCAGTTGCGATCGCAGTTCCTGGCGCAGCATTGCTTGGGTTTGACTGTGCCGCTGCCGAATCCAGAACACCATCCCAGTGGCACTCAGGGCCGCAGTCCCCCCATTGATCCCGATGGTTTTGATGTCAGTCGGTTTTATGCACGCGGTACTCAGGAGGGTTAGTAAGGTAGCAGCCCCCACAAATATCCCATCGGTGCGCCACAGGCGTCTCTGCATGACTTTACGCTCCACAACGTTATCAAGAGGATCAAACCGTTAGCACTACAGGTTTAGCACGGTACTTTTGGCACGATACTTTTGGCACGGTACCAATGTCATGCTCGCTACAGAATTGAGTAGGCGACAGGGGCGAGCACCCATTTC
Source organism: uncultured cyanobacterium (assembly GCA_963766075.1). Taxonomy (GTDB): domain Bacteria; phylum Cyanobacteriota; class Cyanobacteriia; order Leptolyngbyales; family Leptolyngbyaceae; genus CAVYAN01. Next base: position 30,368 of record CAVYAN010000021.1, read on the forward strand.
AGGATAACTACCGCAGGTGACCCTCTGATTCCGGATGGTTAAAGAATTTTTGCGATCGCAGGCTCGGGCCAGTCCCCTTAACCATTTCTCTAGAATGGCCGCAACCCTCACTGGCGCTCAATTTTTTCCTGATAGTTACAAGGGAGTCACTGCGTTACTACCTTGTGGATAACAGAAGGATCTGTAGGATAGAGAGAGAACTGAATCTGCCGATCACGATAGGGATGCAAAAAATCTGTTTGTAGCAATCTCATCTGATTTATGAGTGCATTCAGGCTGGAGGCCCGGATATACCTAAATACATTTCTTATGATTCACATTAGTTGATTATTTATTGGAACTTAGTCGTTGGCAACAACCCTATTTAATCAGTATATTTTGGTTCTTATTGCAATTCTATTTGTGATGCAATTTTACTTATAAATTAATTTTATTTCTGTTCACTGTTATTTCCAGCGCAATTTCATCATTCGATTACGATCCCATAGCGATAGGAGTCACAGGATGAATCCCCAATTCTTGCAACCCAGTCTCGATCTACTGCAAATTCCTGTGGGGCATCTTAACCTGATGGGCTATGTTGATGAATCGGAGGTCAATGGGCCGGGTTGCCGTGCCGTTGTTTGGGTGCAGGGCTGTTTGCGGCATTGTCCCCACTGCTTCAATCCAGACTCCTGGTCGTTTGAAATCAATCAACTGGTTTCGGTGGAGTCCCTCGCCCACCAAATTCTGAGCAACCCTCGGAATACGGGCGTTACCTTTTCTGGGGGTGAGCCGTTTTGGCAAGCTCCGGCCCTGACCCAACTGGCGCGTCTGGTGAAAGCCGCAGGACTGAATGTGATGGCGTTTACTGGGTTTACGCTAGAACAGTTACGCGATCGCTACGGGCCATCTGGGGCTACCGAATTACTCCAAGAGTTGGATCTTTTGATTGATGGTCCCTATATGGAATCCCTGGCTGTGCATTCTCCGAACTTTCCCGTGTCATCCAGTAATCAACGACTGCACATTTTTAATCCGCAATTACAGGATCAAATTACCTGGGCGAGTGATCAAATCGAGGTCCATGTGCTGAAAAATGGCGATCGCCTAATCACGGGATACCGCAGATACACGGTGGATAGCACCATTTAAAACAGAACCAGTCAACAGAACTAGTAAAACAACAGAACCAGCCAACAGAACTAGTAAAACAGAACCAATCCGCAGAATCTGTGGATTGGCTTGCCCTGTTCCCCAAAGAATGGGATGGGCTTTACTACAACAAGGCCCAATCTAAGTTTGCATTTCCCAGTCTAAATCTGCACCATATCTGTGTACTCGGTCAAAAGTTCGTCATAAGTAAGACTGTCGGATTCTACCTGAGGCGTCCACAACAGCTCAAACACCAGCAAATGATCGGCAGGCATGGATGCCAGGACTTTGAGCACCTCTTTCAATTGCTCCGGGGTGCGGACCTCTGTAAACAGCGGTTGATCATGGGTAGAGCCTACGAGCAGCGTCACCACAATATACGAGGCTGGATCTTTATCCGGATCGACCTGATAATTCGTTGCCCGGTTGACCCGTCCGCCAACATTGGTCAGGGTTTCCACGGTGTACTTACTGCGTTCAGCGATCGCTACCTGATTAAACAACCCTTCAGCGGCCTCCCGCGTTTTCAACGTTTCCGAACTCCCGAGGACATGGGACCAATTTTCGGGCAATCGCAACAGCGCCAAAGCCGTTTCCTGGAGCAATTGCAGCAACCCTTCAGCCGTGCTGGTGTCCACCTGCTCACTCAAGGTCGTCAGTTCTGCCTGAATAGTCCGTGCCTCTGCCAGCAAAGCCACCTGGACGCGGCTCACCGTCACGATGTCGTTCTCAATGGCATTGGCCCCCGTCGCGGTCTTTTTGCTGAACCGCTTGATCAGCCAAATCACTGCCCCCACGGGTAAAAGGGTTCCTACACCCAGCAACACTAATCCTAGAAATATATCCATGCCACTCGGCGGGGCCTCGGCGGGGGCAACTGGCGGAGGGCTTTCAGCAGTCCCAGGAATGCCTTGCGGAATTGTGCTCCCCTCTGGATTAACCCCGTTGGGATTGGACTGGGCTGGATAGGGATTATTAAAATTTGGGTTGCTCTGGCCATAGCCATTGTACGAGCCATAACCGCCTCCCCCAGGCACCGGAATGGGAACCGGCACAATCACCGGTCCCCGATTGTAGTAACCGCCACCCGAGTTATAGTCTGGTGGGCGGCGTGGCTCTGCATAGGTGGGACTCTGGTTCGGGGAAATGCCGCCCGAAGATCCTCCAGAGGATCCCCCTGAGGATCCCCCTGAGGACTGGGAGGGGCCGCTAGACGACCGAGAGGGCGATCGAAAGGAACCGCCGCCACTCCGGCCACCACTGCGTCTGGCCCAGGCTGATTGCCCAATCGCCACCTCTAATCCAGACTCCGCCGAGGGCAGCGTTACCTCTGGAATGCTCAGGAGAAGAGCGATCGCAGCCACAGTCCAAAATCGACTGAACTGCAACCGTGCCCCAGGCCCGCCTATTTGTTCTGCCATTTGCCTATCCTTATCCACTGTTTCCATAGGCCCATTCTAAGCAATCCGTAAATTCCTTGAGGTCAGTCTATCGCTACAGTGCGCTACAGGGAGTGGCATTGTTATACCTCTTTAGGTGCGATCGCCTACAATCCGTCCTGATAAATCTGCCACATTTGTTGATAGGCATGCTCTACATCCCGCGTAAAGGCTGCCGCATTCCACAGAGGAGCCGTTTGGCGCGATCGCTGCAGCCGCCATGCCACATCTTCCCGCAAAGCGCTATCTTTGCCGAGACGCACGCCCCACTCGACATACTCCGCATCGGTCCAGGCAATCCCTTCCTCAATCCCCACATTTTTCAGCATGGTATAGCTGTTGCGGCTGGCAAACTGCTGCCCCACCCGTGTAACTAACGGAATGCCCATCCACAGGGTTTCCATTGTCGTGGTGGCGCCATTGTAGGGAAAAGTATCCAACACCACGTCAGCAATGCCCAAGTTGGCACGGTGGACAGCTTCAGAGTCTACAATCGGCAAAAATCGCAGGCGATCGGCATCGACGCCCACTTCCTCAGCAATTTCAATGAAGACGTTCTGAATGGCTGCTTGATCGCCCAGCCCTTTAATCAGGAAATAGCTATTGGGCACGTGCTGAATAATCTGCATTTGCAAGCGAATGGTATCGGGATGCCGCTTGTAGCCCGTTTGGGCACTCAGATAAACCACCGCATCGTTGGGAATATTCAGGCGATCGCGGCGCAGCGTGGGCACTCCCACTTCAAATCCATCCACGGCCAGATAGGTATGGGGCAGCCGCCACAGTTTTTCAACATAGTGCTCCTGGGCGTGATCGGGCAGGACATAGGGATCCGCCAGGAAGTAGTCAATGGCGTCTAGGCCAGAGGCATCCCAGCCCAGCCAGGTGATTTGAATCGGAGCGGGTTTCACAGTCAGCAGCTCGCACCCAATGTCGATGGTGATGCTGTCTAGATCGACCAAAATATCGATTTCGTCCTCGCAAATTTGGTCGGCGAGTGCCATAGCGTTAACAGGACCGGTGACACCCAAACAGGCCGATTTATCCATTTGTTCTCGATACCAATTGAACATGGCATCGTTCTGCCGATCGCCATAGAAATACCCGTGGAGTTGAAATTGGCTGCGATCGTGGTGCTGCACCAACCATCGCGCTAGCCAACCCACAGAATGCTTGGCCATGCAGTGCGAAAGATAGCCAATCTTCAGCACTTTTTTGCCTCTAGCCGCTTTGTCTCTAGCTGCTTTTTCTCTGGCCGTGTGGTTCCGGGCGGCGATCGCGTGCTGATAGCGGTCAATCGTAGCCGCCGCATAGGTCCGAATATTGTTCTGACAAACCTGGGCCAGTTGATTTTGGACTTGGCGATTCCCCGCTAGATCATCAGCAAAATACGGCTGAAAGCTTCCTGTACTAAAGAGGCGAACCGTATGCACACTGTGCAAATCCTGGGGTTGTTCTTGGAAGAGTTGGGCTAGAAGTTGCTTATGGGTTTTCATGGTCGCGAGGGATTCTTGCCAATAGCCCCCGGCAGACATTAATCCCCGTAGCAAAATATGGCTAGAAAAGACCTGTTCCGCCAAATTGGGAGACAGCGCCAACCGTCGCCGTGCCACTTCTATGCCGCGATCGTACTCTCGGTTGCTTTGGTAAAACGTGGATAAGTGCCCCAACATCTCCACATGATCGGGATCGCGCTGCAAATAGACCTCGACCAAATCCGCCGATAGCTTTGGCACCCGCCGCGTATGGGCAAACCGCATCACCGCAGGCAGCAACACACGCCCAAAATCCACCAAATTAGGAATGTGGGGTAAGGTCGCTGCCGCAAATTCCACAATAATGGGATCAGGGTCTACCTGTAGGACTGCGCCCAAACTTTGCAGCAATGCTTCTGGATTTAAATGGCCTACGGCACAGGCCCGGAGCGCAGGCACAACCCCCAGTTCGACCACCTCTTCCGCACTCAACTGTCCCATTTGCTGAGATAAACCCACTAAGGACAACAAATTTTCCAATTGCAGTGGGGCAATTTCGCGAATGTGGCGACGGATGCCCCAGGCCAGTGGATAATCCTCAAGTCGAGTTTGGCGATCGGCTTCGGTTTGGAGCACCTGGAGTAACTCTTCGGTCCATTGGTCAATTTCGTCGGGTTCCCCTTCTGCCATGGCCATCAGCCAAGTGGTTTGGGCTTCTTCTTCCTGTCCCTGGAGCAATAGGACTAATCCCAAATGCCAGTAGTAGGAGCGGACTTCCGGCTCTAGGCCAATGGCCTGCTCATACAAATTTGCCGCTAAGCCATAGTTCTTCTGGAGGAGGGCTTCCTGGGCTTGCAAATGGTACGGGCTAGTGGAAAGGAAAGCAGAGGGCAGATGCATGGAAATCACACGAATAGGGGTGCGGAAAATTGGGGCAGTGGCGACTGAGATAAACCGCTTGCTAAAGCCGATGGTCCGCGTTTAGGGTTCACTGTTTTGCTGATAAATGCGCCACATCTCCTGATAAGCCTGCTCCACTTCGCGGGTAAAGGCGGCGGCGTTCCAGAGCGGGGCAGTTTGGCGCGATCGCTGCAATTGATTGGCTACCTGCCGCCGCAGCGTTGCGTCTGTGCCCAAACGCACCCCCCATTCCACGTACTCAGCATCCGTCCAGGCAATGCCTTCCTCAATCCCGGCATTTTTCAGCATGGTGTAGCTGTTGCGGCTGGCAAATTGTTGGCCCACCCGCGTTACCAGAGGCACACCCATCCAGAGGGTTTCCAGGGTCGTAGTCGCCCCGTTATAGGGAAAAGTATCCAACACAACGTCGGCGATGCTCAAGTTAGCCCGATGGATCTCTTCCGCCCTGACGCTGGGCAAAAATCGGAGGCGATCAGGACTCACTCCCATTTCTGCCGCCAAGGCCACAAAAAAGGATTGCAGCGATGCCGAATTGCCGGGACTTTTCACGAGAAAATAGCTATTGGGAACTTCTCGGATAATTTGGAGTTGGAGCCGAATCGCTTCAGGATGGCGCTTGTAAGGGGCTTGAGCACTCAAAAAGATGACCGCGTCGTCGGGAATCTGTAGATTCTCCCGCCGCACATTGGGCACTCCAACCTCAAAGCCATCCACGGCAACGTAGGTATGGGGCAACCGCCAAATTTTTTCGGTGTAGTGGGCCTGGGCTGTGTCCGGCAGCACGTAGGGATCCGCCAGAAAATAGTCGATGGTATCCAGTCCGCTGGCATCCCAACCCAGCCAAGTCACTTGAATCGGAGCGGGTTTCAGCGTCAATAAATCGCAGGTGTTATGCGAAGTAATGCTGTCTAAGTCCACCAAAATATCAATTTCGTCCTGATAGATTTGTTCGGCCAGGGCCAGGGTGCCGGCCTCACAGTCCGTGCCCACGCGGCAGACCTTGTCTACATGGTTGAGATACCAGTCATACAAGCCATCGTTGGCGAAGTCCTTCAAAAAGTAACCGTGCATCTGAAACTGATCGCGATCGTGGTGCTGCAATAGCCATCGGGCCAGCCAACCGACGGAATGCCGACCCAGGCAGTGCGACAGGTAGCCAATTTTCAGCCGTTTAGCCGTGGGCACAGAGAGAGAAGCAAGGGCCGAGTGACGGGCGGCAATGCCTTGGCGGAAGGGGGCAATTTCCTGGGCCCCAAAGCGCCTAACATTCATTTGACAAATCTGTGCCAGTTGATTTTGCAGCGATCGATGGGTTGGCAAGTCATCTTGGAAATAGGGTAAGAAAAAACCCGTATTGAGTAGCGTTAGGGTATTGTCAGGGCTAATATCCTGGGGTTGCTCCTGAAACAATTGGAAAAATAGCGCTTTATGATGCGCCAAGGCCGTTTCGGCCTCAGGCCATAATCCTCCCGCTTCCATCAAACTCCGCAGGAGTAGATAATTAGCAATAATTTTGCCCACGAGAGTGGGTGCAAGTTCCAAAAGTTCGCGGGCTGCCGCAATGCTGCGCTCATAGTTGCCGGACTGCTGATAGAGGGCCGCTAGGTGCGGCAGGATATCGACCCGATTGGCGGCGAGATCCACATAGTGCTCTAGCAAACTGGCTGCAAGTTGTGGCTGTTTCTGGGCAGAGGCCAATTTTGAGGCCCCGCTGATCAATACCAAATCACAGGCCACAGGGTCGGCAATATGAGGCAATATGGCCAGGGTAAACTCCACCATGATGGGATGGGCAGGCATGGCCAGTGCGCTTTCTATCACCTGAAGCAAGAAGCTGGCATCTATCGTCGTGGGTGGGCCCGTCTGCAATATTGGCACGATGCCCAAGTCGGTGATTTCATCCCCATTTAAGGTGCCTTGCTGAGCCGATAACCCAGAGAATACGCAGCAAATTATCCCCAGATTCAGGGGCGATTTCCCGCATATGCTGCCGGATACTCCAGGCTAGTCCATAGTTTTGGAGTTGGATTTGTTGTTCGGCGGCAGTTTCTAAAACTTGGAGCAACTCTGCCGTCCACTGGGCAATTTGATCCGGCTCACCATCCACCATGGCCATGAGCCATGTGGTCTGGGCTTCGGCTTCCTGAGCCTGAAACAGCAGCATCAGTCCTAAATGCCAATAGCTGGAGCGGTTTTCGGGGTGGTGTTGGATGGCTTGTTCGTACAGGCTGATGGCCAAACCATAGTTGTTTTCAACCTGGGCTTGCTGGGCTTGGCGATGGTAGATATCGACCCGGGGATAAAAGCTGCCTGGGGCTTCTGAAGGTTCAGCGCTCATAATCACTGGAAAGTCATAATCACTAAAAAACCATGATCACTGGAAATCTAGTGCTGGCTAGAACATCTGCGTTGTATTGACTCTGTCTTCATGTGCGAAGTCGCTCTCGGAAAACGGGACCCCTCTGATACCGTTATACGAACAAAGTGGGCACAGAACTGTGCCCACTTTGTAAAAACCAAGTCTCAGATCATTAGGGGGGCGACAAACCCCAAGAAATAACTACTTGCCGAGAGCGGTGTAGTTAGCACCACAGCCAGGAGCAGCATTGGTGGTGAAGGTCATGGCGGCAGCAGCATTGGCTTGACCCACTGCGATCGCCTTGTCCGATTCGCACAGGGTGGCCAAGGTGGTTGCCTCGCTCGTTGCTGCAATCGTCGCGACGCCCACACCACCGCTATAAATTTTCAGGGGCGCAGATGGTTTGACTGCGGTCGAGAAGTTAATCACAGCGGGTGCGGTAGCACTACCGGCAGTGTTTACATCGTAGGTGTAGTTGGCGGTTTGAGTGGCAACACCCAGACCGAGGTTGCCATAGTTGGTGGCAGCCGTCACGAATGTATCTTTTTCCATATAGTAGGCTTGTTGAGCGCGGTTAGCGGAACCGACGTAGGTCCGTGCTTCCGACTGCTTGGCTTTGTTAGCTTGGTTGAGGAAAGAAGGCAGGGCAATAGCAGCCAGAATCCCGATGATGATGATCACAACCAACAATTCAATTAGGGTAAAGCCCTTTTCTTCCTTGTTTTGCAGGAAGTGTTGCAGCAGCTTAGCCTTAAATTCAGATTTCATGACCGATGGTCTCCTTAAGTGGTGTAGGGTATTGGTTTCTAACTCCTGAATGTAAGTTACCCAGATATTTGGGTTAACCGATCATCTCCACCGAAAAAACTAGCCCATTGGGGAAAGTTGGCTATGGCGCTACTTCTAACAGCACAAATCCTTTTTCCTCAAGCTGGGTGCAAAGCTGTTTTACCCGTGCCCAAGCTTCCGTTGCGGTGGTAGGTGTCATGCTGACGGGATGGATAGGGCGGAGTTGCTGCCAACGTTGGGCGATCGCTTGGATGGGCTGTGGTCCTTCTAACAGGGGTAATAGGCAGCAGGCCATGACGCTATCCAGGCCGGGATCCTGCTCATGGAGCAGTAAGTGCTGATTAATTTGGAACGTGCGCAGCTCGTCTGCACACTGACTCAGGTCTGCCTTAAACTCTGGAGTTTTGAGCAAGGGATGAAGATGCACCTGCGCTACCTCCCACTGGGTGTCAGTCCATTCGGCAACGGGGGTAAAAGGCCGGGTTTGATGGGGATGGCCACACCAAATGTCCAGTAGCCGATGGATGGGATGCAGCAGTTCAAAAATGTGCAACTGTTCCTCAATCGATTTGTCGGCAAGGCTCAGGGCAATTTCAATCGGCAGTTCGTTAACATCCTTGAATAGCTCCAGCAAGTTCCATTGTCGCCAATTCACCATGCTGATAAAGTCTAGATCGGCAAGCCGCAGCGCCGCGAAAAATTCGGGAATGGTGCTGCCTTTGTCGCCTCGGAGGAGATGATTGGCTAACAAGCTTTCATCATTGGTCATATATTTATCCTGCCAAGCAAACTGCTTGAGCCGCACCCCGTCATGCAGGTTGCTCATCACATCCCGAACGGCTTGCAACTCGGCATCGTTGGGGGAGCTATCCATTAAGCCCATCAGGGTGAAGAGTTCTTGGGCTTTGTAGTAAGGGGCGCGCTGTAGGGAACTGTGCAGGTTGGCCCGGATGATGCCGGTGGGTTTGAGGACAGCTTTCATGGCTTGCAGACCCGCGACTGGATCGGGCAGCAGGTAGAGCACCTCATCGCAGTTGATATAGTCAAATTCCATGCCGAGGCTGGGTAGTGCTTCCACGGTCATCGCATGAAATTCGGCCTTCTCAATATTGTGGTAGTTGAGCCGTTCGCGGGCCAGCTTGACGGATTCTTCTGAAATATCAATGCCGACAATGTGGGCACCGGGATTGGCTTCGGCCAGGGCAAAAGATTTGTAGCCGGTTCCACACCCCGCATCCAGGATCATGGCCCCTTCGGTTTGGGCGACGGTTTGGTCGCGCTGATACTGCGCTGTTACGAAGGAATGAAAGTAAAGATAGTTGCGGTCTTGTTTGGGCGATCGCTCTAAGGGGATACGCGGATAGGGTACGGTATCAAAATGCTTCCGCAGCTTTTCTAATTTTTCAAAAACATCGGCGGTTTGGCGACTCATGGCGAGATTTCCCTTAGAGGACGGCGTAGATTTTATCGTTTTGGTAAAGCTGTGACTGGGCTTCCGTGGTTGTACTTCAGTATTCCCACTTGCCAGTATGCCCACGCGCATTCTAAACCAATCGCTTTTGCTCGGTTTATTTCTAGAGCCTCGAAATTCTCTAGTTCCGAAGGTTTTCAAGAAACCGTGTCAAGCGCACGTGCTACCTAATTTGAGAACGAACCAATGGACTAAGATAAATACAGATTTGGCAATCGGGAGGCACACCCCATGAATTTGACTGCCCGACACCTCAGTCCATTAGAATTCGATGCCCAGATGCCCGATGGCGATCAGCTTCTCAGTCACGAACCAGAAATGGAAAGTTCTCTGCATTATATGCAACTGCTTCTCCTGGTGAGTTGCCTAGAATGGCTTTGGCGCGATCGCACCGATTTCTTTATTGGCGCAAACCTCACAATTTACTTTAGCCGTCAACAACTCCGCCGCGAGGAGTTCCGAGGCCCGGACTTTTTTCTGGTCAAAGGTGTTGAGAAGCATCCCCGCAACTCCTGGGTCGTCTGGGAAGAAGAGGGGCGTTACCCCAGTCTGATTATTGAGTTGCTGTCGAGTTCCACCGCCCAGGTAGACCGCACCCTCAAGAAAGACCTGTATCAAGACCGATTTCACACGACCGAATATTTTTGGTTTGCACCGGACAGTTTAGAGTTCGCTGGATTTCGGCTGGGTGCTCATGGGTATGAAGGGATTTTGCCCAATACTCAGGGTTGGCGATGGAGTGAGGAATTGGGGATGTATTTGGGCATCCAGGATCGCCGGTTGCGTTACTTTAGCCCTACCGGGGAAATGGTTCCCACTCCAGAGGAAGCCGCACAGCAGCAGCAGCGACAAGCGGAACAGGCAATGCAACAGGCCGAACAGGCGACTCAGCAAGCCGAACAGGCGACCCAGCAGGCTGAACGGGCAATGCAGCAGGCCGAACAGGCTGAACAAGCCGCTCAACAGGCCGAACAGCAGGTTGCTCTGGCTGAACAGCAGGCCTCTCTGGCAACTCAACGGGCCGAACGATTGGCCGCTCAACTGCGATCGCTGGGGATTGAGCCTAACCTCTAATGGCACTGCTCGCGATCCCCCAGTCGGGTTGCAACCTGCCTGGATTGCGTTATACTATGCGTAGTCGTTATGAGTTTGGATATACCTATGGCCACAGCAACTATTGAAAACCTGGTGATTATTGGTTCAGGTCCGGCGGGCTACACAGCGGCAATTTATGCCGCCCGCGCCAACTTAAAGCCGTTTATGTTTGAAGGGTTTCAAGCGGGGGGCTTACCCGGTGGCCAGCTCATGACCACAACAGAGGTGGAAAACTTCCCGGGCTTTCCTGAAGGGATTACGGGGCCGGAGTTGATGGATCGGATGAAGGCCCAGGCCGAGCGCTGGGGGGCTGAGCTGGTGACAGAGGATGTGGAATTTGTAGATTTGAGCCAGCGTCCGTTTGTGGTGCGATCGCGCGATCGTGAGGTACTAGCCCACAGCATCATCATTGCCACTGGAGCCACAGCAAAGCGCCTGAACCTCCCAGGGGAGAAGGACTACTGGAATCGGGGCATTTCTGCCTGTGCCATTTGTGACGGTGCTACACCGTTGTTCCGCAATCAGGACTTGGTGGTGATTGGGGGCGGTGATACGGCGGCAGAGGAATCCATTTATCTAACCAAGTACGGCAGCCATGTCCATATGATGGTGCGGACCGACAAAATGCGTGCCAGTAAGGCCATGCAGGACCGGGTGCTCAACAATCCCAAGATTACGGTGCATTGGCATACGGATGTACTTGATGTCTTTGGGGAACCGGGTGGCACAATGACCGGCGTCAAGCTGCGGAATCGCCAAACGGGCGCAGAATCTGAGTTGGCGGCGAAAGGGTTGTTCTATGCCATTGGGCACACGCCCAACACGGCCTTATTTCAGGGGCAGTTAGATTTGGATGATGTGGGCTATGTCGTGACGCGACATGGCAGTGTGGAAACCACGGTGGATGGGGTCTTTGCGGCGGGCGATGTACAGGATCACGAATATCGGCAGGCGATTACCGCAGCGGGAACTGGCTGTGCCGCCGCGCTGCTGGCGGAGCGCTGGCTATCAGCTCAGGGGCTGATTCAGGAGTATCACGCTACGGCTGCTGTCGAGGAAACTGCTGCCGAGGCTACCGCCGAGACCACTGCCGAGACTACATCAACATCGAAAACGACGGTCCCGGCAACGGTGGATGACGTGGATGTCGCCCTTACCCGACATTTGGGTGGATTGGCGTTGCGGAAGCTGTACCATGCCAGCGATCGCTTAATTGTCGTCAAATACGTGTCGCCCAATTGCGGTCCGTGCCACACGCTGAAACCGATCTTGAACAAAGTGGTAGATGAATACGACGGTCGGATCCACTTTATCGAAATTGATATTGATGCGGATCCAGAAATTGCCCAATCTGCCGAAATTGTTGGCACGCCAACGGTGCAGTTCTTCAAAAACAAAAATAAGGTGGCGGAAATGCAGGGCGTGAAGCAGAAGAGCCAATACCGGGAATTAATCGAGAGCCATCTTTAGGCAGGGGCCGTAGGAGTACACCGGGTTCAGAATTGGGGATGCAGTCGGGGATGTAGGAGTGTCCGCACCGGTTGCCCTTTCTGGAAATGCTGATGGGCGATCGCGCTAACATCTTCAACGTTGACCCGGCAGTACCAGACTTCATCCGGTAGCACCCGCACCGTAGGACCGAGGTTGCATTGCCCTTGGCAGGCGCTGGCGACAATCTCTACTTCTGGAATCGGATTTGCTAAAAATTCAGCCAATACCTGGGCAGAGCCGTGGGCTTGGCAATTGGTGTACTGACAGACGAGCACTTGTTTCATCTGTCAGTCCTCGTTTGCCCTGAGTTCACAGTTGAGGCGGAGGGTGATCCGCCCTGCTAATGCCTCCCGACCGGGAGGCACTAGGTAAGAGTTACTTGCCAAACCCCTGTCCTCGCGTGGCTGAAGGCTTGGCCAAGCAATGTTCTACTTGCGCTCTCAATTGATCGTGATCCAAGTTTTGGCCAATCAGCACCAATTGATTTTTAGGGGCACCTTTCCATTCATCATCGTCGAGGGAGAAGCGCTTGCCGCTGAGGTGGAAAATGTGCCGTTTCGGGCTTTCCTGAAACCACAGGATGCCCTTAGCACGGAACACGTTATCCGAGAGCTGATTGTCCAGGAAGTATTGAAATTTTTTGATGTCGAAGGGGCGATCGCTCTGGATCGACAATGACGTAAACCCATCCATTTCCAGATGGTTGGCATGATCGTGATCATGGTCATGCTCACAGTGCCCATGATCGTGATCGCAGGCAGAATGGTCGTGGTCGTCGTGGTGATGGGCTTCATGCCCGTGATCGTGATGCCCATGATCGTGATGCCCATGATCGTGATGCCCATGATCGTGATGGTCATGCACCGATTGGCCTACTTCGGGCGCAGCAGGCGCGGGCTTGAAGTATTGGTCAGATTCAAACAAGCCAACACTCAGCAGCATGCCTAAGGGGACCGATCCTTTGACAGTGCGGAGAATCCGAGAGCCCTGCTTGATGTCGCGAATCCGAACTTCTAGGGCATCAACCTGGGCTTCATCGACTAAATCGGTTTTGTTCAGCAGGATTATATCGCCATAGGCAATCTGGCTATGGGCGGCTTCACTATTGAACAGATCCAGGCTAAAGTTTTCGCAATCCACCAGGGTGATGATGGAATCCAGTCGGGTCATGTCGCGCAGCTCGGTACCGAGGAAAGTGAGGGCGACGGGGAGGGGATCAGCGAGTCCGGTGGTTTCGACCACCAGATAGTCCACAGGTTCTTCCCGCTCCAAGACCTTGTAAACGGCTTCGGCGAGGTCGTTGTTAATGGTGCAACAGATGCAGCCATTGCTCAGCTCTACAATGCCATCCGCATCTCCGGCGTTGATAATCAGCTCATTATCAATCCCAATTTCGCCAAATTCGTTGACGAGAACGGCAGTTTTTAGTCCTTGTTGGTTGCTCAGAATATAGTTCAGCAGCGTAGTTTTGCCGCTGCCCAAAAAACCCGTGATGATCGTGACGGGAAGACCGTGTTTGGGAGTTTCCATCGCGGGAACAGAGTCAGCAGTGACAGCAGCAGTGACGGCAGATTGCATAGGGAAACTGTGGGGGTATCGGCGGTGAGGGTATATCGATTTTACGATGTATCGATTTTAGTGATTGTATCGATCTTACGGGCAGTGGGAATAGCTCTAGCTTAATCGCTGGGGGCAAAACTGGTGCGGCCGGATTTAACAAAAGATCATGATTGGCAGGATCATGGTTGGCAAATTTGGATAGGCTGATGGGGCGAACCGGATTACGGGTTTGGTTACGGGCCGGTTATGGCACAGAGTGGGGAAGGAATCTTTGGTAAGATTTGGAGCGAGATGGCGGCGGGGTAGCCGTTGCCTGCACCCTGTTTGATGCCATTCGTTTTGATGCCATTTGCTTTGATGCTATTCGCCGTACTTGGTTCACTCCTATGTCCCTGTCCCTTTACAACACGCTGACTCGCCGCAAGGAACCTTTTGAGCCGATTGAGCCTGGAAAGGTGCGGATGTATGTCTGTGGGATTACGGCTTACAACTATTTCCATGTGGGCAATGCGCGGGTGTTTGTGGTGTTCGACGTGGTGCGGCGCTATTTGATGTGGCGGGGATGCCGGGTGCGCTATGTGCAGAATTTTACGGATATTGATGACAAGATTCTGAAGCGGGCGATCGCTGAAGACACCACGATGGAGGCGATCGCTGAAAAATACATTGCCGCCTATTTTGAAGATGCCGATCGCCTCAACATTCTGCGGGCTGATGCCTATCCTCGGGCTACCCATGCGATCGATGGCATTCAACGGCTCATCCATGACCTGGAGCAGCGCGATTATGCCTATGCGGCTGGAGGCGATGTTTACTATGCTGTGCGGCGCTTTGGCCCCTATGGCAAGCTGTCCGGGCGCAAATTAGAGGACATGGAGGCAGGCGCTAGCGGACGGGTCGATGCCGACGAAGAGGCTGAGAAAAAGCAGGATCCCTTTGATTTTGCTCTCTGGAAAGCGGCAAAACCGGGGGAACCCAGTTGGCCCTCGCCCTGGGGACCGGGACGCCCGGGATGGCACATTGAATGCTCTGCCATGGTGCGGGATATGTTTGGCGAGTCCATTGATATTCATGCGGGCGGTGTGGACTTGACCTTTCCGCACCACGAGAATGAAATTGCCCAGAGTGAGGCGGTGACGGGGCAATCCCTAGCCCGGTACTGGCTACACAATGGCTTCTTAAATATTGACGGTGAAAAAATGTCCAAGTCCTTGGGCAATTTCCGATTGACGCGGGACTTGCTGGAGACCTATGACCCGATGGCGTTTCGGCTATTTATCCTGCAAGCGCAGTACCGCAAGCCGATTGACTTTACTGTCGAAGCGCTGGATGCAGCCACCAGTGGTTGGCACACCCTGAAGGAGGCGATGCAATTTGGTGATCGCTTCTCGGCCCTGCCCGGATGGTCAACGGATGCGGTGGCCCTGGATGGGACGATGGGCGATCGCTTTCAGCAAGCTATGGATGATGATTTCAACACGCCGATCGCCCTCTCGGTTTTATTTGAACTGGCAAAGGACATTCGCCGGGAGGGCAATCAATTGGTTCATCAAGGGCGACCTGATCGGCCTGTGGCCGCTCTGCAGCAGCAATACGTCACCTTGGTGGAGTTGGCGCAGGTGCTGGGTTTGGAGGTGAAGCCAGAGCGCGAGTCCACGGGGTCCGCCATGGGATCGAGTGCGGCTATGCCAAATACTTCGGCTTCAAAGGATACCACTCTAAGTGATGCAGCGATTGAGGCGTTGATTCAGCAACGGCGGGAGGCCCGTAACGCCAAGGATTTTGCTGCAGGCGATCGCATTCGCAACGACTTACAGGCCCAAGGTATTACGCTTATTGATCAACCGGGGGGTATCACCCGTTGGCATCGGGGATAGACCAAAAAGTGCTGAGTTCAGCGGCATACAACCGCTTCATTCAGACTGCCGCTGCATCAAATTGAGTCTATTGAGAGTCCGGGCTACCAACCTTTCTTGGCTTGCTCCAGTACATAGGTAGCCACATCCTCAATTTGGGACACACTTAAGCGCCCCGCAAAGGCGGGCATAGCATTTTTACCTTTGGTGACTTGGGCTGTAATCGCCGCTAGAGAATTCATTTCGTACTTTTCTAAAGCGTCTTTTTTCAGCGTTTTATTAGCAATGACGAGATTGTTGCCGCCCAAATGGCAGGCGGAACAGTTGGCGTTAAAAATTTTGGCTCCGCTGGCAAGATTGGCCGCTGCCGCCGGAGACAGCGGGAAAACCAGCAGTAGAAGTCCCGCCACGAGTAAGATAACCAGGGAGCGCAGGGTAAAAAACAGCTTTTTCAATGAGATTCTCCTTAATATTTAGCGTTGATATTGTTCAGATAGCACTCTCCAGAATAAACAAATACGGGGATTAAAGGGACTCAGGCGGCGATTTAAACTGGGGCCACGCCTCAGTTATGGCCCTGTTTGCTATTGCAGGGGCCACAAACAGCCACTGGGCAAAACAGACCATGAGTAGAACGCCCATCAGTCTATTAGGCAGTTTATTAGTCAGTGAAGTCAGAGCGATCCCAGGTGGGAGTGGGCTGGTGGAAGAGGGTTTGGAGGGCGATCGCCTGTGCGTCAGGCATTTGCCCATAGGTAAAAATGACAGGAATTTCAGAGGGCACTTGGGGGCCAAATCGCTCTCGAATGTAGGGACTGCCATAGATGATTAGCGCCTGCAACTGTTGGGTTTCTAGCAAATGGTCGAGCCAGACCTGGGCGAGATCGGTGATGCTGGCGCTACTACGAAACGGATTGCCCCGAATAAACAGCTGCAGGATAACAGCGGTATTTTCAGGATGGGGGCTGGGCTGGGGATGCGGTGTGGCCCCGTCGATGATGTTGAGGACATAGCCCTGGGTGGTGGGTAGGGCGATCGCCGGGGTGTGCCGTCCCAAAAATTCGCAGTTGACGGCATCGTCAATTAGGATCAGGTTACGTTTGGGGCGATCGCTGGGGGAAGCCCTGAGAGTGAGGCCATGGACCTGCATGGCGGTGGACAAGATGGCGTGGGCGGTAGCGATCGCCAGCGGCTGTGCCAAATGGGACACCAACACCTGCGGTTCGATCGTCGGCTGATGGGTTTCCCAGGCGTGGGTTGCATCCCCAGCAATGGCTGGAGCACAGACCTTTTGCTTGGCGCGCCAAATCCGATCAACGGACGCCTGAATGCGATCCTGGGGAATCCGACCCTCCCTTACAGCGGCACACACCGCCTGGATGGTGGCTTCTGGATCGACCGGCATCAGGATGATATCGGCACCGGCTTCCACGGCCAGGACCGATGCTTCGGTTGCGCCATAGCGCTGGGTAATAGCTCCCATCACCAAGGCATCGGTGACGATCAGGCCATCAAAACCCAGCGTTTGCCGCAATTGGTGGGTGAGGAGCCGATCCGAAAGAGTGGCAGGATAGTGGGGATCTAAGTCCGGAATCTGTATATGGGCGGTCATGACAGCATCCACGCCCGCCGCGATCGCCGCTTGGAAGGGGGGAAATTCCACGGCTTGGAGGCGATCTAGGGAATGGGGCAGGACGGGCAAGGCCAAGTGGGAGTCCACCGCCGTATCCCCATGGCCCGGGAAATGCTTGGCCGTCATCAATACGGGATAGGCGTGCCCCCCGCGAATAAAGGCCGAGGCCAATTGGCTGACTGCTTCGGCGGTTTCGCCAAAGGCCCGCACATTAATGACGGGATTTGCTGGATTATTGTTGATATCTACTACGGGTGCAAATACCCAATTCAGTCCGATGGCCTGAGCTTCCTGGGCGGTTACGGCTCCCATCTGCTCGGCATAGGCGATCGCCTGAGCCGGATCCTGGTGGGCGATCGCGCCCAAAGCCATGGGGGGCGGAAACCAGGTGGCCCCCGCAAATCGCTGTCCTACGCCTTCCTCCACATCTGCCGCCATCAGCAAGGGCACCCCGGCCCACTCTTGAATCTGCTGGGTGCGGAGCCGCAACTCTCCGGCGCTGCCTCCCAAGAAGATCACGCCTCCCACTCCCAGTTCCTGGATCCAGCGGCGCAGGGTACGGGTCGGTGGTTCCCACTGGGGATAACGAATCTGGTGGTCAAATAAAAATCCGGAGGCCCGCACCATCACCATTTGGGCGACTTGTTGTTCGAGGGACAGGGAGTCAATGGAGGGGAGAAAAAACATGCCCATTTTGGATTTTGGCCCATTTTGAATTTTGGCCCATTTTGGATTTTGGTAGTTCTACGGCGATGTGCTAAGAATTAGCTCTCCTCTGTGACGGCGTCATCTAGGCTGGGATCGCTGTCTAGATCGGGCTTGCGTTCTTGGCTAATCCGGTTGATCAGGGAGAGGATGCGATCGCCCCGTTCCAAAGAGGTATCTTCCAGAAATACGACTTCTGGGGTTCGCCGGAGGCGAATTCGTCGTCCTAACTCACCACGAACAAAGCTGGTGGCAGACTGCAGGCCCGCCATCGATTCGGCTTTGTCTTCCTCGGTGCCATAGATGCTGACAAAAATCTTGGCGTGCTGCAAGTCTCCGGCCACTTGCACATCCGTCACGCTGACCATGCCCATGCCCACGCGATCGTCTTTAATTTCGGAAAGTAGCATTTTGCTCACTTCCCGCCGAATTGATTCGGCCACCCGTGCCACCCGCCGATCCGTAGCCATAGTTCAGTTCCTCGATTCAGATTTTTTAGCAGTCAGTGAGCAGGAGCAGTTAGAGAGCAGGGTCGCGTCTAGGCTGGGCTGAGTCCCAACATTGCTTTCAGAGTTAGGCCCACAAATACGAGGCTCCCCACGAAGAGGCCGACGAGGGCGATCGCGGTTATTGGATTTTTCAAGAGTGGGGCGAGGGGTTTCAGTGCGTTCAGAAACACACCCAGGATCACTCCGGTCACAAAAATCGGATATTTAGAAACAGTATTCCAAAAATTTTGCATGGCTCAGGTTTAAGACTGGTTTTATGTCGGCTGGTTTACGCTCATTTTACCTGCATTGTTCCTCTCTCCCGATCTTAAGGAACTTCTATCAGCAATGCCAAATTCAAATGCTGAGTCTGCTAGTGTGATCTCTTTGTTCTGTGGGAGTTCGGTAGGCTGTGGAGCATCGAGCCATCGAGCCATCGAACCTTGGGGGACTTCCCCCCAAACCCCCGCTTTTTGGGGGCCTAACTCCCCCAAACCCCCTGAAAGGGGTTAAGGGGTGGGGTGGGAGGCTGGGGTTCATGATATCTGGGGATGGGATCGGGTATCTGTTGCACTCTTTGGTCAGATACATCTGCTCTATGTTCGCCAAGGCTTTCTACGATGGTTTGAATATGGATTGGCTTTCAGGCTCTATGGGTTGGCGCAGCATATGGGTGCTGTTGGCTAGGGCTGATAATCGCCCGGGGTCTGGGCGAAGATAGGGGTCTGGGTAGGGACACGGTTTAGAATGAGGAGCTGCTTCTGTTCCGAATTCTGGGTGATATCCCAATTTTGCTATGCCCTCGAAAATGTTGGTTTCTACTGTTCAGGGGCCGTGGCGATCGCAGGCCTGGAGGAATGTGGCGATCGCGGGTGGCAGTGGTGTGTTGATGAGTCTTTCCACGGCACCGCTGAATGGGTTTCCCTTGGCGTGGGTGGCTTTGGCTCCTCTGTGGATTTTGATTCAACCGGTCGAATCTCGCTTCGGGGAATTTCTGCCGGGGGAACCTCGCCCGGTGGAATTTCCGCGTTGGTGGATTTTGCCCTTGGTATGGGGGATCGCCTACCACGGGTTGGCTCTGTTTTGGATTACGGGACTGCATCCGCTGACGTGGATGGGCATTCCCTGGTTGGGGAGCGTGGCTATTGTTCTATTTGCCTGGGGCTTTATTACGCTGTGGGGTGCGGTGTTGGTGTGGCTGTGGGCCTGGGGATTGCGCTGGCTGGCGCGGGGACTGCGCCAGCGTTGCGGGCTGCTGCTGGCGGCCACAGCCCTGTGGTGTGGACTGGAATGGCTGTGGAGTTTGGGTCCCCTGTATTGGACCTCGCTTTCCTATACCCAGAGTCCCGGCAATGTCATGATTTTACATTTGGGACAAATTTCGGGTCCGTTGACTGTGACGGCAGCGATTGTGGCGGTAAATGGGGGACTCGCGCTGGGGTGGATGCAAATGAGAGCCTCCCGGTCCGAAACGGCCAAATCCGAAGTGTCTAACCTCGAAACAGCCAAAACCAAAGCAGCCAGACCTGAAGTAGCTAGACCCGAAACGGGCAGGCGATCGGGGGCCAATGGATTTGGGGTTAGAGAGGCCATGGCGCAGTATGGTCTGCCGATGATGCTGTGTTTGGGTTTGCATGGCGTGGGTTGGGGGTTGTATAGTCGCCCGCTGGCTATAGCGCCGGAAACAGCATTGAAGGTCGGCATTATTCAGGGCAATGTGCCGACACGAATTAAGTTGTCGCTGGAGGGCATGCAACGGGCGATCGCCGGCTATACCCAAGGGTACGAAACTCTGGCCGATCAGCAGGTGGCGGCGGTGTTGACACCTGAGGGCGCATTGCCGATTTTGTGGGGCGATCGCACCCGGCAAACCGCTTTGTATCAGGCCGTGCTGCAACGTCACATTCCGCTGTGGCTGGGCACCTTTGTACCGATTCGGGACCAAAATGGCATGGAACACTACACCCAAAGCTTGCTGACGCTGACGGCAGAGGGGCAAGTGTATAGCCGCTTCAATAAAATCAAACTCGTCCCCCTGGGAGAATATCTTCCGCTGCGGGGACTTTTGGCAGGTCTGATTGGTCGCCTATCGCCGATGCGATTGGATATGCAACCGGGTCGCCCCGACCAAACCTTTGACACCCCCTTTGGACGGGCGATTGTCTCTATTTGCTATGAGTCGGCCTTTCCCGCCCAGTTTCGCCATCAAGCCGCTGCTGGGGGCGAATTCATCATGACCGCCTCGAATTTGGATCCCTACAGTGAAGTGCTCATGGCCCAGCACCAAGCCCAGGATTTGATGCGGGCGATTGAAACCGATCGCTGGGCCGTTCGGGCTACCAATACAGGCTATTCCGGGTTAATTGATCCCCATGGGCGCGTGGTGTGGCGATCGTCGCCACGGACCTACCAGGCCCAGGCTGTCACCTTGCATCGTCGCCAAACGCAAACGCTCTACGTCCGCTGGGGCAACTGGCTGACTCCGTTGCTGATCCTGAGCAGCAGCGGATTTTGGTTATTTCGCCAGGGACAGAGGTCCCAAAGGGAGAGGGTGCGGTAGGATCAAGGGTGGACTGCGTTCTGTTTATCATTTATTGGCGGTAGAGATTCATGACGACAACACCATCAGCCGTTTTTCAGGCCATGGCAACATCGCCGACTATTGCGCCTGCTCGGTCCAGCCAAACCACACGGAACCCCTATCCCAACTACAAAATCATTGTGCTGAACGATGATGTGAACACCTTTCAGCACGTTGTCGAAACCTTGGTACAGTACATCCCCGGCATGACACCGGACTATGCCTGGGAATTGGCGAACGAAATTCATAACCAGGGACTGGCTACCGTTTGGGTCGGCCCGCTAGAGCAAGCCGAGCTCTATCACATGCAGCTAGGGCGGGCCGGACTGACGATGGCTCCTTTGGAAGCAGCCTAGAGCGCGAAGACAGGATTAGAAGTCAGAGGGCGTCCATGGGCGCGACGCATGCTATCACAGCTATTCCGGTTCGATCACTTACCGCCGGTGACGAGTTGCCAAAGGGTTTGGGGAATTTGCTGAAGAAATTGCCCCGGACCAATGCCAAAAACGAGCTGGAGGATCAGGACGATCGCCCCAATCGTGAGGGCAGTGGTGATAGTGGTTTTCAGAACCTTTAACAGTGCGATCAGCACCAGCACTGTGATAATGACCGCCGCAACTATGGCAACAATATTAGTCATATGTAAGATAATAATTAGTCATGGAAGCAGATGCGTCATAGAAGGTGGGGATTCCGGCCTATGGGCCTGTAAGCATCTGGGGAGGGCAGTCGAGGCGGAAACCCGCTGGGGCGCGATTGGGTGTCTGAAGATTGGCGGTGTGCTGGGGATGCCCAGAGATCCATTCACGCACAATTGGCCCGATTACGGAACGGCAACCATACCGTTGGGCAATTTCTGCGCGAGGGCTAGCACCTCCTGCCGCGACCACTGATCAGCGGCGATGATATCTTCCAGGGTGGGAGTGGCGGAGTTTTGGGTGGTGTAGCGATCGCACACCTGCTCAATGAGACGCGGAATATCGAGGAAGGCAATCTGTTCCTCCAGGAATAGGGCGACCGCCTGCTCATTGGCCGCATTCAGCACGGCGGGCATACAGCCCCCCGCTCGTCCCGCCGCATAGGCCAACTGCATGCAAGGGTATTTATGATGGTCCGGTTCTCGGAAGGTCAGACTGCCCACCTTGACCAAATCCAGGGGTTCCCAATTCGTATAAATCCGTTCTGGATAGGAAAGGGCATAGAGCAGGGGCAACCGCATATCCGCCCAGCCCAACTGGGCGAGGACCGACGTGTCCTGCAACTCAATCATCGAGTGAATAATGCTTTGAGGGTGAATCACAATATCGATCTGGTTATAATCGACCCCAAATAAATAATGGGCTTCGATCACCTCTAGCCCTTTGTTCATTAGCGTGGCGGAGTCAATGGTAATTTTCCGCCCCATGGACCAGTTGGGATGCTTCAGGGCATCTGCCACGGTGACCTGCGACAGCTTTTCCACGGGCAAATCGCGGAAAGAGCCGCCCGATGCCGTCAGCAAAATCCGCCGCAACCCTTTGTCGGGCACACCCTGTAAGCATTGGAAAATGGCAGAATGTTCGGAATCGGCGGGGAGCAGCTTGACGCCATGCTTCTGGACGAGGGGCAACACGACAGGCCCCCCCGCAATTAGAGTTTCTTTATTGGCCAGGGCAATATCTTTGCCAGCGGTAATGGCAGCGATCGTGGGTAAAAGTCCAGCACAGCCGACGATCCCAGTGACGACGACTTCGGCTTCACTCCAACGGGCAACCTCGATAATGCCGGTGTCCCCCGCCAGCAAGATGGGTTGCGGGTTCAGATCGGCAAGATTTTCCTGGAGTTCTGCGAGTTTTTCGGGGTTATGGATGGCGGCGATCGCCGGACGAAACTGCCGAATTTGCTCCGCTAACATCGTCACGTTATTGCCCGCCGCCAGACCCACAATCCGAAATTGATCAGGGTACTGGGCCGCAATGTCTAGGGTTTGCGTACCAATCGAGCCAGTCGAGCCAAGAAGGGAGATTGCTTTCACGTCCGCACCGCCAAGTCACATCTCCCTTATCTTACGATTGGACGGCACAAAGCTTAAGGAACTCTAAAATTTAGGGTAACGCGAACCGGGCGACCCAGAATTTCTAGGTGGTCACAATTTCCTTGATCACACGGTCATCCTGAACAACGCCGAGGCTACGCCCTTTCTTGCTTTCTTCCTGGGCAATGCCATAGAGGGCAAGCCCCGTGCGCAGGACATCGGCCATATTCTTACCCGATTCGTCTGCTAATTTTTGCAGGAGTTCGTAAGCCTCCGGGGTCAGATCCAAGTTCAGCCGCTTTCTTTTGGACACGCTCTTGGATGCTTCCGGAGATGTTTCCGGAGATGGTGCGTTTGCCGTTTCTTTTGCCGTCGCCATACAAAAAGATCCTTCCATAAATGAGAGACAGTACACTCCTCAGCCTTAACATTGTAAATCAAACATAATTTTTATGTTTGATTTACCCCTGCATTTACATAAGATTTATACAGGAATCGTCAGTTAAGAGCTGGATTGTACTGTCTCAGTATGCCCAAAGTTGTTGACTCTGAACGCTTTTGTTGATCATATTCCCAATGGCCCATGTAGCAAGAGTTAGGCGTCTAAAATAGTCATTGAAGCCACCAATTCAATGTATCCACTCCTCATTTCCTCCTCTCTGCCATCCCCTTCTCTTCCTCCCTGGCATCCCCTTTCTAGACAAACCCTATTTTTCCAAATCCAATGTCCAAATCCCATTTACCATGAGTACACCCTTGTCTGGAATGCATGCCTGTGAGTGAATTAAGCCCCCCCGTTGCCCTGGCTCGTACGCCGCTCTACGATCGCGCCATAGCCCTAAATGCCCGCATGACAGAATTTTCTGGCTGGGAAATGCCGGTTCAGTACAGTGGCATTACTGCCGAGCACCACGCCGTCCGCACAGGGGCAGGCATGTTCGACATTTCCCACATGGGCAAATTCACCCTGGCTGGTCCCAATGCATTGGAGCAGATTCAGCCCCTAGTGCCGTCGGATCTGAGCCGCCTCCAGCCGGGACAGGCCCAATACACGGTTCTACTGAATGCTCAAGCGGGTATTATCGACGATCTGATTTTTTACTACCAAGGTGTAGATAAAGCGGGCAATCAGCAATGGGTGGTGATCGTGAATGCTGCGACGACCCAAAAAGACAAGACCTGGATTCTGGAGCACTTAGACCTGCAACACGTGGCATTTCAAGATCACTCCTTACATCAAGCCTTGATTGCCGTGCAGGGACCAGAGGCCGTGCACCATCTTCAGGCGTTGGTGGCGGCGGACTTAAGCGCAGTGCCCGCATTTGGCCATCTCAACTCCCTGATTTTAGGCCAACCGGGTTTTCTAGCCCGGACGGGCTATACGGGGGAAGATGGCTTTGAAGTGATGATTGCCCCCGAGGCTGCCCAGGCAGTGTGGCAAACGCTGCTGGATCGGGGCGTGGTGCCCTGTGGGCTGGGCTGCCGCGATACCCTGCGGTTGGAAGCGGCTATGGCGCTGTATGGACAAGATATTGATGACACTACCACGCCCCTAGAGGCTGGATTGGGTTGGTTGGTGCACCTGGACCGCAAAGGCGATTTCATCGGGCGGGAGTCGTTGGTCCAGCAAAAACAATCTGGAGTCGCGCGCAAGTTGGTCGGGTTGCAAATGCAGGGGCGAGCGATCGCCCGTCATGATTATCCGATCCTCTTCCAGGATAAAGTCATTGGCACCGTCACCAGCGGCACCCAATCCCCCACCTTGGGACAGGCGATCGCCCTGGCCTACGTTCCCACGGCTTTGGCCCAGCCCGGTCAGGTTCTTGATGTCGAAATTCGCGGTAAGCTTTATCCGGCGATCGTCGTGAAGCGGCCCTTCTA
The DNA here is from genome assembly GCA_963766075.1 of uncultured cyanobacterium. GTDB lineage: Bacteria > Cyanobacteriota > Cyanobacteriia > Leptolyngbyales > Leptolyngbyaceae > CAVYAN01. The sequence goes on from CAVYAN010000021.1 coordinate 55,260, forward strand.
CAAGCGAAAATAAGTTTAGCGACGGCAAAAATTCCTGATGAGCAATTCCTGATGAGCAATTCCTGATGAGCACAGTGGCGCGTAGTACTATCCAAAATCCCCCGAGGTTTTCCTATGGCATTTGACTATCCTGCGGATTTGAAATATACCGATACCCACGAATACGCCCGATTAGAGGGAGATGTGGCCACTGTGGGGATTACGGCGTTTGCGATTGATCAATTGGGTGACATTGTATTTCTGGAACTGCCCACCGTAGGTGATACGGTCGAGAAGGGCGAAAAATTTGGCACGATTGAGTCGGTGAAGGCTGTGGAAGATTTGAAATCCCCTGTCAGCGGCGTGATTGTGGACTGCAATACGCTCCTAGTAGATACTCCGGAAGCAATTGGCGATGATCCCTATGGGGATGGTTGGTTGTTGAAAGTTCAAGTGGCCGACCCCAGTGACTTAGACGATGCCGTTTCAGCCGACATCTATCGCAAACAGGTTGAAGGGGCGTAGCTGACTGGAGATTTTGACAGCCTGAGTTAAGTTTTTATGATTCGGGGGTTCAGTTCACCGTGATGGTTCTTTCATAAGCATGTAGGTTCTATGGACTCCACTTTTTTTCAGCAGAGACTTGATCTATTAAGAGCACGTCTCGCGAATATCCGAGAGTTTCAGAAGCAGTATGAAAAAGAACTGCGGCTGGTGAGTGGTAATTCTGCTGCTGAAACAAGATGGAAAGAGCGTATCAAGGGCCTGCAAGGCCAGCGCGAGGATCTTTTCAGAGAGCATCAGTTGCTGGTGCAACAAGTCGCCAGCATCCAGCCTGAGTCCTCCAGGTCAGGTATTGATGAACAACTCCTGCGGATTGAACATGATCTAGAGATGTTGCAGCGTGGACAGGATGCTCTTCTGAGGGAAGAGGGGGCTAATGCGCGAGGCAATACTGCCACCAACTGGTCTGCTCCAGAACATCCACCCAATCCAACCCTGCCGGATCGAGATCAGGCATCCAGAGAGGCTGAGGTGCAAGCGCAGTTGAATGCTTTACGTCAGCGCATCCAATCCTTTGGTGCGCCGACTACGGCTGATATTGATTCCGATAACATCGCCAATCCTGAGATCAGCATAAGTAGTCAGCCCACAGCAGAATTGCCGAATCCAACCCCGGCAACTCTACCCCAAGCGGAGCCGATCGCTGACGCACTTCTTAAAGAAGAGGCGCTAGTTAAGGAAGAGGATGAAGAGGCGCTAGTTAAGGAAGAGGATCTAGCCAATTTAACTGCGGGTGCCGATTTGAATGCCGAAGCGGATCTCCTTGCCTCAGAACCTCTAGCCAAAGAGCCTCTAGAACAGGAAGCTGAAGAGTCGCCCCCCCAGCAGCAGCACGAGCTAGAGGAAGATGTCCAGCCCAGCCCAGATGCGCGCCCAGAGCATGATGCACGTCTGGACACACGCCTGGACAATAATGCGACCCTGGGAGATGCTGAAATTACATCCTCTGTTGTTCCTCTAGAAGTACCCAATCCAGATAATGTATCTCTCGATGATTCAATAGCGCAGCCCGATGCACTAGAGCCGCCCGATACACTTGCTCCAATTGCGCAGTTCAATGAGCAAGTAGAGCCCCCCCATGAACGAGTGCCGTCAAATGGCATAGGGCCTGCCAGTGGTGTGACGAATATGCATCTGGAGGAGCCACATCGACCGGTCTGGGGACGTAAGAGAAATCTGATGATTTTCCTAGTTCTCCTGGCCACCTTACTGCCCATTGGATTTAAACTGTCCAGCGATATAAAAGCTGCACTGCAACAAAAAGAGGAAGAAAAAACGTGCTCCCTGGGACTGAAGAAGACAGGCGATCGCAAGCAAGATTTCTTGGCCAATCAGCGCGTTTTGGAGGCGTGCATTGCGCTGAAAGACCGCAACCCCAATAACGTTTCTGCCTTGAAAAATGCCGGAAGGGCATCACTATTGACATGGTCGTCTGCGTCCGATGAGAGCACCAAAAAAAACGTGATTGATCGGTCAAGAGAGTATTTTCGGCAAGCCGTAGACGCGAGTGGAAAGAAAGATCCCCAAGCGCTATTCTACTGGAAATTCATGGATGACTTTGAAGAATTCACCTCTAAAGCGAAGGATAAATCAAAGCAAAACTTCCAATGCGATATGAAGGTTTCCGAGCGTTATAAAGAGGCTTTGGAAATCTACAATCCGCCAAATGGCTCTAATGCACCCTACAAAATATCCCAGGGTGATGAGTTTATTTTATTGGAGTTGAGCCACTTCCTCATGAATCGGGATGTGGGGTATCAAAATGCAGTTGATCTCTTGGATAGTGTTCTGAAAGCTAATCCTGATCCAGAACATAAGGACAAGATTCTCAAGAATATTTGGTTGAGTAAAGCCGGTGCGGAAACTCGTTTGAATCGATATGATCAAGTCAGGGATTCGCTGATTAAAGCGCTGGAATATGACCCGAAGTCCTATAAAATCATTCAAGATTTGGGGTCTGCCTATGCTCAGCTTTCGATCAATGACTCTTCCCAGAACAAAGATAGAGATCGCGAGTTGGCGATCGCAGAATATCAGAAGATCACTCAGAATAGCGATACCGCTAATAGTTACCGTGCCTGGAGAAATTTAAGCTTCCTGCTTTATTTAGAGGAAAAATATGCCGATGCGGTTCAAGCCTTTGAGAAGACGTTGACATTCAAGGCCGCTCTGAGTGAGAGCGATCAAGAAAATGCTGGACTCATTCAAGGGTACCGAGATCTGTCTATCGCGTGTAGCACCGGTGGCGATTGTTCTCCGGCTAGAAAAGATGTGCTTGAAAAAGAGCTAAGAGATCGGCAAATATTTTCCAACTACTTCATTACTCATGATTTGATTGAAACAGAAGTCAAAGATCCCTTTTTTGATGTGGAGCATGATGTGTTCTATAAATGTCAAAAATAAGAACCGCCAAAAATAAAAAGGCCAAACATTAGAGATTGGCCGTCTCTAATGATCCACTGTGACTCTCCGTCAATCATTCAACTGGCGATCAAAATACATGCGTTATTTCCGGTTTTTAGTAGTTACTTTTGTCGCGGTAATTTTTATCTTTCTGAATAGCTGCGATCTGGGTACCCACAGTCGAAAGTCTCCCGTTGATCCAGTGCCTGAGCAGCCGATGACTGAGCTGCTTTACTTAGTCGAGCTAGGACTCATGAAGGGGCATTTGTTAGTTGCAAACGAGCTGCTCGGCCAAGGCACACCGGATCAAGCGGAACCCCACCTAGGGCACCCGATCGAAGAGATTTATCTTCAAATTGACGAGCCTTTACAGGCCCACAAAATTCCGGAGTTTAAGACCACGTTGATTAAATTGCATGAGCTGGCAAAATATGCCCCAGCCAACCCAGATATTAAAACGGGGTATGAAGCTTCCATTAATTCAATTAATATGGCGATTAACGCTATTCCTCAGGACAAGCGTCAATCCCCGGAATTCGTGATTAAAGCCATCGGGGAAATCTTGCAAACAATGGCCGATGAGTATACTGCAGCGGTTGCTAATAATAAAATCGTTGCCCGGATAGAATATCAGGATGCGCGAGGATTTATGATCTATGCCGAGGAATTGTATGGCACGATCGCCAATCAGATGACCCAACAATCCTCCACGACGCATCAGGCCATGACCCAAAGCTTGGATCAGCTTAAAAAAGGATTTCCTTCCGTCAATCCTCCCAAGGTCCTGATCCTGCAACCCAACAAAGTCTCTGAGATTGTAAAGACAATCCAGGGCATGAAGGTTTCTTGACTTTAATTTTGACCTTAATATCGTCTCGCCATCATTTAGTGCAATACAGGTTTGCGTCTCACCGGACCCTTGCATTGGGCTGTGCCTTGGGTTGCAGCGCAAAGGCAATGCGGCATCGTCAAAATTCGCCTTGGACTATTGCCGTGCGGATGCTTCGTGGAGCTGGGCTTTGCCTGCGGAAAGCCGCCACCGTAAAGCCAGCAGGTTGAAAAAGCTGTTAAAGTTTGTAAACTGAATCCATACTGTCTCGAAGGTGAATGTGTCCTATGTTGGAGCCTGTTACCGATCCGTCCGCTGTGTGCCTGAATTCCGCGCCTCCTGTTGCATATACGGATGTGTTCCAACAGCGTCACATTGGTCCCAGTTCAGAGGACGTGCAGCAAATGCTGAGCAAGCTGGGATTTGATAGCTTGGCCGCTTTGATCGAAGCCACTGTCCCCCCGGCAATTCGCCTTCGCCAATCGCTGCAACTGCCCGCCGCCAAAAGTGAGTATGAGCTACTGGCCGAACTCAAAGCGATCGCCCAGCATAATCAGGTTTACCGCTCCTACATCGGCATGGGCTATGCCAATTGCATCACCCCCCCGGTCATCCAGCGCAATATTTTAGAAAACCCCGCCTGGTATACCCAATACACCCCCTATCAGCCCGAAATTGCTCAAGGCAGGCTCGAAGCCCTGCTCAACTTTCAAACCCTCATTACTGATCTGACCGGGTTGGAAATTGCCAATGCCTCCCTCCTGGACGAAGGCACCGCCGCCGCCGAAGCCATGGCCCTCAGCTACAGCGTTACCAAAACCAAATCCCATCGCTTCTGGGTTTCTGCCGCGTGTCATCCCCAGACCATTGCAGTGATCCAAACCCGCGCCTTGCCCCTGGGCATTGAGGTCGTGGTCGGTGATCACCGCCACTTCACCTTCGACCAGCCCGTCTTTGGTGTATTGCTGCAATACCCTGCCACCGACGGTGCCCTCTACGACTACACTGACTTTATTCAACAGGCCCATACTGCTGGGGCGATCGCCGCCGTCGCTGCCGACCTGCTTAGCCTTACCCTGCTCAAGCCCCCCGGCGAATTTGGGGCCGATATCGCGATCGGCAACACCCAGCGGTTTGGCGTTCCGTTGGGTTATGGCGGCCCCCATGCGGCCTATTTCGCTACCAAAGAAGCATTTAAGCGCCAACTTCCCGGACGCCTAGTTGGCCTGTCCAAAGATGTCCACGGCCAGCCCGCCCTGCGTCTCGCCTTGCAAACACGCGAGCAGCACATCCGCCGCGACAAAGCCACTAGCAATATCTGCACTGCCCAAGTTCTATTAGCGGTTATGGCTAGTATGTACGCCGTCTACCACGGTCCCCAAGGCTTAAAGCGTATTGCTGAACGGGTCCATACCCTGACCCAAATCCTCGCCACTGGACTCCACAAATTAGGCTACACCCTGGGCAGTGAGGCGTACTTTGACACGCTGCGGGTGACTGTGGGCAACGGTCAAGCAGCGGGCTCGGTTGACGCGATTATGCAGCAGGCGATCGCCCAGCGCATCAATCTCCGCAGGCTTGATGATGGTGCGATCGGTATCACTCTGGACGAAACAGTCACCCTTGCGGATCTCACCGCCCTGATCCGGATCTTTGCGGGCGATCAGCCTCTGTCTTGGTCCGTCTCAGATCTGATTCCGTCCGTGGCGCTGCCGGCCATTCCAGCCCATCTCGCTCGAGTTTCCCCCTACCTTACCCATCCTAGCTTTAACACCTACCACTCTGAAACCGAGCTGCTGCGGTACATGTATCGTCTGCAAATGAAGGATCTGTCCCTAACCACGGCCATGATTCCCCTCGGTTCCTGCACCATGAAACTCAACGCCACCGCCGAGATGGTGCCCGTCACCTGGGCAGAATTTGGCCAGATCCATCCCTTTGCGCCCACCGCCCAAACCCAGGGCTACCAAATCCTGTTTCAACAGTTGACTACATGGTTGGCGGAAATTACCGGTTTTGCGGGCATCTCCCTCCAGCCCAATGCCGGATCCCAGGGCGAATACGCTGGCCTGCTGGTGATTCGGCAATATCACGAATCCCGGGGTGACAGCCATCGCACGGTCTGCTTGATTCCCCAATCTGCCCATGGCACCAATCCCGCCAGCGCCGTCATGGCGGGGATGAAAGTTGTGGCGATCGCCTGTGACCCCGACGGCAACATCGATCTCACCGACCTCGCCGCCAAAGCGGAGACTCACCGCGACCAGCTTTCTGCCCTTATGGTTACTTATCCTTCCACCCATGGTGTTTTCGAGGAAGGTATCAAAGACATCTGTGCCATTGTCCATGCCCACGGTGGCCAAGTCTATATGGACGGAGCCAACATGAATGCCCAAGTGGGTCTGTGTCGCCCCGGTGACTTTGGCGCTGACGTCTGTCACCTCAATCTCCACAAAACCTTCTGTATTCCCCATGGGGGTGGCGGTCCGGGGGTAGGGCCAATTGGCGTCGCGGCCCATCTTGTCCCTTTTCTGCCCAGTCACCCGGTCGTGCCGATGGCGGGCAGTCAGGCGATCGGGCCGGTTTCTGCTGCACCTTGGGGCAGCGCTAGTATCCTGCCGATTTCCTGGATGTACATTGCGCTCATGGGTCCAGAGGGGCTGACCCACGCAACCCAAATCGCCATTCTGAGTGCGAATTACATCGCCCGTCGTCTAGAAGGATACTATCCCGTGCTGTACACCGGCAAAACGGGCTTAGTGGCCCATGAATGCATTATTGATTTGCGCCAGTTCAAAAAAACCGCCGAAATCGAAGTGGATGATATTGCGAAACGACTGATTGACTACGGCTTCCATCCACCGACGGTATCCTGGCCCGTTGCGGGCACGATCATGGTGGAACCGACGGAAAGCGAATCCCTAGCCGAGTTGGATCGCTTCTGTGATGCCATGATTGCGATCCGGGAGGAGATTCGCCAGATCGAGGTGGGCCAGAGCGATCGCCAAAATAACCTCCTGAAAAATGCACCCCACACCGCGCGATCGCTCACAGAGGATTGGGATCGCCCCTACTCGCGCCAGCAGGCCGTTTATCCCACCCCCTGGACACAAGCCAGCAAGTTCTGGGCTTCTGTAGGGCGGATTGACCAAGCCTATGGCGATCGCAATCTTGTTTGCACCTGTCCGCCTCTAGACGCCTACAGCGACTAATCCCAAAAATCCCTAACCGAAGCACACCCTGGAGCCGTTCTGGCTCCAATGCAGCCTTTTGGCCCCCGTGCGGGTGCTCTTGCCCTTCGCACCGCGTTGCTAGAGGATCAGCCTATTTCGGGGGATCAGCCGATTCCGACACTTCCCGCGCAATCGATTGCACTGTTTGAATCTGATCCGAGCTAAAAGCCGCCGCCGCTAGGTCTTCTTGCAAAAAAATCGGATCGGCAAATCCAGGGTTCAATCGTTGGGCTTGGCGATAGTGGCTCTTGGCTTGGGCGTGATCCCCATTGCCCCGATGGGCGATGGCAGCAGCCACCAGGGGATGGGGATTGTTCGGCTCTAATTGGGCAGCGGCGTTGGCGGCGGCGATCGCCCAGTCGTACTGTCCCAATTGGTGCCAAGCCAAGCTCAAGTTGTAATAGGAAATTTCGTTATCCGGCTTCAGGACTGTGGCCCAGCTATGGGTGATGACCGCTGCCGTCAGATGATTGTCCACCAGATAAACAATGCCCAGGGCATTAGCCGTTTCGACGTTGAATGGATTTAGGGCCAGGGCTGTCTCCAAAGTGACGGCGGCTGAGGCAGACTGCTTGGCTAGGTGCTGGGTCCAGCCCAGCAGCACCTGCCCCGAAATATTCTCCGGTTCCAGAGCCACGGATTTTTGGAGGGCGGCAATCGCGGCGGCATATTGACCCTGCTGTCGATAGAGCAGGCCCTGCTGCCGATAGCCCGCAGCGGATAGACCAAACGCTGGAGAGATAGGGAGCACCAGAGCAAGGGCGATCGCCCAACCGATCTCTGAGCGGCGCATTTGGGGCCGCCAGCATTTTATTTTATTTATGTAAAATTTAAAGTGTTTCACGGCTTACCTTTGGCACTGGGGGCAGTAGTGCGCGGATCGGCCCGCCAGCTTGAGGCGCTCAATCGGAGTGCTACAGACTCGGCAAGCATCGCCATCGCGCCCGTAAACCCAGGCAATGCCGCCGTAATTCCCATTAATCCCTGAAATATCCCGATAGTCGCTAAACGTGGTGCCCCGAGCCTCAATACTGGCTTGCAGGACGGCCCGAATGTGACCGTGTAACTGCTGCACCTGCGGAGTGCTGATCTGACTACACAGTGTCTGAGGACGAATCCCACTCAGAAACAGGGCCTCATCGGCATAAATATTGCCAATTCCCGCCACCAGAGATTGATCCAATAAAGCGTTTTTAATCGGACGCTGGCGATTTTTTAGCCATTGCTCCAAATACGCCGGGGAAAAGTCATCGGCAAAGGGTTCTGGACCCAGGGTATGCAGTCCTGTGATCACCTGGTCCACAGGTTTGCCGGGTGGCACCCACCATAGACGGCCAAAGGTGCGCTGGTCTATAAACCGCAGTTCCCGACCGTGAGGAAAGACCATCCGCACCCGCGTATGTTTGGTCACGACATCCGTTTGCTCGACCCACAGCAGTTGCCCAGTCATCCGCAAATGGACACCCAAATAGCCCGCTGGTTTTCCCGAATCCTGAACCAGCTCAGCGAGTAAATATTTGCCGCGACGCTGCCAGTGGGCGATCGCCACCCCCGTCAGCCCTGCCCAAAATTCTCCAACAGAAACAGGGTGGGCAATGCTGCGAGCAAGCAACACATCCCCACCCTGAATAATTTGGTTCAGGGTCACTTGATTAAGACCCCGACGAACAGTTTCGACCTCAGGTAACTCGGGCACAAGTGCCTAACCTCAAGCCTTTTTAGGCGCTTTTTTAGGCGCTTCCACTTCCACCAACTCGCTCAGAGCGAAGTTGTTGGTGTTAACACCACTGGCACTGCCACTGAAACCACTGTAGTTAACTTTGTCAAAGCGAACGATGACGGGGTATTTAATACCGCTTTGGTCAATTGAGGCAACGGTGCCCACATCTTGAAACCAATAAGATTCTTTCCGAAGAACCCGAACTTTAGAACCACGCTGAACCATGAGTGTATTGTCCTTTTGTTGTTAAGTTGCAACTCACAGGGCTTTATTGACACTCACTTTACTACGCGGCGGATAGGCGAGTATCGAATTGTGGGCGAGTTGAAACAATCTGAAACAAATGGCGGGATCACCCTAGGTTCATCCCTTGCCATATACGCGCCCTCGCCAGTGTTTGGGCGTTTGCCAAGAGGACAGGAAAATTCGGATTACCGCTAGGGGATCAGCGAAGGGAGACAGCCAAAACAGCCAAGATTGTGGAGCGGCGGAGAAGTCGTAGGACGGGGCGATCGCCCAACTCAAGGCAAACCGCATCAGCACCAAGCCTGCATTCAGCCCAAAGGCAATGAGTGTGGGGAGAGTGGCCTGTCCGTTAACCACCTGGGGACACATCAGCATCGTCAACGGCAGGGGAAGCCCTTGGACGGCCAGTAGCACCAACCAGTCGCCCCAGAGTTGAGCCGAGGTGGCGGCATCCTTAAGGTCTAGCGATCTCCCCCATTCCCGCCACGTTTCTGCGGCCCCCTCATACATGCGCACCTTGAAGACCTGGGCACCGTCCAGAAACCCCACCTTGTATCCCTGGGCAGCGATTGTGCGGGCTAAAGTAACATCATCACAAAATGAACGGCGTGCCGATTCGTAGCCGCCCACCGCCGCCAGCACCGCCCGCCGACAAAAAAAGCACTGCCCATTCGCCATGACCCGTTCTGGGGTTTGCTCGCCATCCCCCGCCGGTCCAAAGCGGTAGACCAGGGTCATCAGCAAAGCCGGTTGTAGCCAAATCTCGCCGGGATAGGCCAGGATAAAGCGTGGAGATAATGTAATCAGGTCATACCCCTCTGCCTCTGCTACATTCAGCAGGCTCGATACCAATCCGGGCTGCGGCTGGGTATCGGCATCCATGCCCAAAATCCAGGTGCTATCGGCGGAGCTAGCCAGAAAGCCATTGTGCAGTGCCCACGGGCGACCCACCCAATGCTGAGGCAAGGGATCATCCTGGAGCAGCCGCAGACGCGGTTCCCGCTGCTGCTGTGCTGTGACCAAGGCGGGAGTCCCATCCTGGGAGTTGCTATCCACGACCAGAATTTCCCGCACTTCTGGAGACTGCTGCATCAATCCTTGCAGGCACGGCTGTAGGCGGGCGACCTCATTGAGGGTTGGCACCACCACGCTGACTGCTCCCGATCGCGCACTCTGGGCAATGCCAGGTTGGAGGGGCGGTCGGCGACGCGGTCCCCGCAGCAGGCGAGAGAGCACAATCGCTAAGGCAGGCACCTGCGCCAGCAACAATATCATGGGCAAAACAGCCATGGGTAAAGCAGCAGGTCCGGTCGTCCCTGCTGCCAACAAAGAAAAAAGAGCCGTTGGGCGAGTGGCTGCGGACGCAACACCCGACCCAATCGCCAAAAATTCTGAAACAATCAACAATCCGATCCTCAAACAGGCCAACTTTAAACAGGCCAACTTCAAACGGGCTAACTACTTAGGTACTCCAGCGAGGG
>CAVYAN010000022.1:0-43594 GCA_963766075.1 uncultured cyanobacterium
CCATATAATTGGACTGACTTAACCATCCTAATCACCGAAAATCACTGAAATAGGATGCTTGTGTCATCCTAACACCCCTAAATTGACTGTTTCGCATGACTCAATCATCCGAATCCCCTCGGATAGGTTATTTCGCATGACTCAATCATCCGAATTCAGCAGTCATCTAAATTCTACAATCAGTGCCTAAAAAGCGGTCTAAACTTTTAGAAAAGTTTTAGATGCAGACAGAAATACGAGTTCTTTATACTACTCAGTGTAAACTCTACTACTCGCTGGCTACCCGCAGGGGAGTGGAGTTTAACAGCAATTGCCTTAGCCCCAGAGTTCGGAGAGCATCGCCCACCGGATGGCATTCCCCCATGTCCCCGGCCCGATCGCTGAGTTCATCGCGATCGCCCCCTTCACCCAACGCCCCTACATTTCTGAGATAGCCACCACCCATCGCCTCAAAATAGGGCTTGCAAAGTGCGGCGCAATTCGGTATTCTCTTGCGTTAAGGTGAGTGCGCTTAGGTTTAGCACTCGCCCAGACGCCCAAAGGCCATAGCCTCAAACGCGATCGCCCAGTGCTGGCAACCACCGAGCGATCGCTAACCCCCAAGCTGAACAACCAGCATGGCGGCTTGTCACATTTTACAAGCCACCCTGCTCTGCAACGCATCGGGGTGGCTTTGGTTTTTGGGTTTCCCTCCCCTGCAAACAAACAAGGAGACCCAATCATGACCACTCAACCCGTGAGTGATAGAAACGCCTGCGAAAACGCGCCTGCCGATTTCATTACCGCCCTTACCCAGCGCGACCCCGACTGGGTCAACCTCACCCTCACCGGCTCCCGCCCCGCCGTCACCGCCATGATCAACCTGCTGCATCAGGTGAATGTGATCGGAGCCAGCGAGTGGAGCAAGGCCATTGCCCTTAAATCCAGTCCGATGATTATTCGGGTGGCCTCGCGGGGGATTGGCACGGGCGGTGGTGACGGGGTGACAAGGTGACAGGGTGATGGATAGGCGATCGCAACGGGCGATTTGCCGATGGCGGCTCAGGGGAAATCGGGCCGTGGCGCAGCGGCTGAGTTCCGAAAAAGAGGTTCTTCGTCCACAAGAAGAGGCACTTGGTTCACAAGAAGAGGTTCTTCGTTAACAAAGTGAGCCTCTTCGTCCACAAGAAGAGGCTTTTCATCCACAACAGGAGGCACTTGGTTCACAAGAAGAGGCTCTTCGTTAACAAAGTGCAGTTCTTCGTCCACAAGAAGAGGCGCTTGGTTCACAAGAAGAGGTTTTTTGCCCGATCGCCCCCTTACCCTGCGTAAAAACCCTGAACGTTCAGCCTAAACCCATAAAAATGGCATACAGTAAATATCCCCCGGCACAGCCGAGGGATATTTACTGCAATTATCAGACTAGACTATTTTAGGATTTCACCGAGCTATCGGGATCACTGAACCGCGTATTTAGGGCGGTTGAAAGAAACACCGTTTCGGCAATCTCTAATTACTAATCAATGGCTTTTTTCACTTCGTCCTTAACATCTTCCGTTGCATGACGAACCTTTGCCTCGGCTTGTTTAGCCTTGCCTTCAGCCTTTTGTCGAGGATCGCCAGTGACTTCACCAACGATTTCTTGAGCCTTGCCTTCGACATTCTTAACCGTTGCCTTAATCCGATCTTCAGTACTCATAATGTTCTCCTTTTGTTAGTCCCAGTATTGATTTCTTGGGATATACCTACAGTATCGAAATTCTCAGGCTGACTCATCTACTGAAGGGTATGGTTTGTTCTCCATCTAAAGGGATAGACCATTCTCATCCCCTTGTTAGACAGCTACTTTTGCCTTTGACCAAACACCCTTTTCATCCTCATCAAATTGCTGATGAATGGCTTTCCAGGCCGCCTGTTCAGCCTTCATTTCATCACCCTGCTCACTGAATGCAGCGTTATAAACTTGCATAAAAACCGCCTGAGCTTCCGGAGACAAATGGTTGATCACTTCAGGGGACAGATCCTTCAAGCTATTGCAGCGCCCCATACAGGCCCGTGGTAAGGCCGTCTCACTAGCATGAATATCTTCACCACCGACCCCCTCCAGCAGCAATTGATACTCTCCGGCGCGATCGCTCGGCACTTCCACCATTAAAACAAACTCACCCGCCTGTAACCGGGTTTGATAAATAGCGGCCTGCTTCTCCGGCATGCCCAGGGCCATCAGCACCGAGACCAGACCCGCACCCGCACTGCCCGCGATCGCCCCACTGGCCGCACCCAGTAATAGAGCACTAATAGGCCCTGCCGCCACAACTGGCCCCACAAAGGGAATAAACAGCACCCCAATACCGGACAGCAGACTCAGAAAAGAGCCAAACAACGAACCGAACACAGCCCCGTTTCGCAGCCCTCCCAAAATCACATCTTGCTTTGAGATAAACCCAGTAATCCGGGTTTGCGATTGGAAGTTGCGCCCCATCACGGAAATATGATCGTTAGCGATACCGCGTTCAATCAACCGACGAATGGTGCTATCCACGTCACTTTCGGTCTTAAAAATCGCGGAAATAGTACGCTCCGCTTTATCCTGTGCAGATCCCTGTACAGACATCATTCATCCTCCTGAAATTGTTGATAAAAGAGTGAGATGGGAAAATGGCCCTACACGCCAACCGCAGCCTTTTTGCTGAGGGTAGGTTGACTACCGTTAGGCGCAACCGCTTCGCCTTCAATAAACGATCGCAGCATCCACGCCATTTGCTCATGCTGCTCCATTAATCCCGTCAAGAAATCAGCCGTCCCTTCATCGTGAAAGTCTTCGGTACAGGCATCAATATGTTGGCGCAAGCTCCGAATAATCTGTTCGTGATCATCGACTAATTGCACCACCATATCCGTTGTGGAAGGCACAGCGCCCGCTTGCTCCTTCAGGGAGGTAAGTTTCAGGAATCCCTCTAGCGTGCCCACGGGATATCCCCCTAAGGTCCGCACCCGTTCTGCGCAAGCATCAATACTTTGGCCCAAAATTTCGTATTGCTCTTCCCATAGCTGATGCAGGGTTCGAAATTGAGGACCGATCACATCCCAGTGATATTTTTTTGTTTTGACCAGCAGTAGATAAGCATCCGCCAAGTCATGATTGAGCAGATCAATAACACCCTGTCTTTGTTTATCGGTCAGACCAATGTTGATACTACGACTCATGGCTGTATTCTCCAATTACTTCAGTTAGTCCCACACCTTATCAGTGAACCAAAAATAGTTCTTAGAAGTATCACTCCAAAGCATGACTATCTCAAAACTTGGATCTCTGCCTTAATGCAGATTCTTATTCAAAATTCCAGCATTCTGATGATCGATTTGACGATTTCTATCGACCTGTCCCTAGAGGATGTTTTAAAGGGTTCGAGATGAAACATCCGTAACTACTCAACTTGTGCCATCCGTTGCACCCACCCCTAGCCCCTCCCAGGAGGGGAATGCTCGAAAATATCCCCGCCTGGGAGGGGTGCCCGTAGGGCGGGGTGGGTCAAACTCGGCAACTACAGAGAGGCGATCGCGATCGCTGAGTAGTTACAAACATCCTCTTATTTTTTCGGAACCCAGACAGACACGGAACCACCGTTACAGCGGAATTCGCCCCAGCCGTCGTCATTCGTCACCACAGGCTCGTGGATATGTTCAGTAATATCGATGTACGTGCAGTTAGGCTGACCCACTTCCATAGATTTATTGCCATCCGCTCCATTGCTTACAATCACCGCCATGCCGCCGGGATGCTCGGCGTCTCCCAAACGAGTCCAGCCAATGGTGTTGGCATGGTCGAAGTAATCATACTGATCGCCATAGGCATAGGTCTGGCGTGCCAATAAGAATTTATCCAGCAGAAATTGGTGCTGTTCTAACCAAATTTCGCACATATTGCCATCATGTCCCGCGTCCTCATAATGCGCTCCGTAGTAGTCCCCATAAAAGATACAGGGATATCCGTCACGGCGCAGCAAGATCAAGGCATAGGCGATGGGTTTAAACCAAGCTTCAACAATGGATTCCAGGGATTGTAGCGGCTGCGAATCGTGATTTTCGACCAAGGTTACCGCTAGAGCGGGCTGCTGCTGCACCAAGGTATTATCGAAAATCTGGCGCATATCATAGTCACTGCCAGACGTGCTCGCGACATGGAAATTGTAATGGAGAGGGGCATCGAAGAGAGAGACCTTGCCATCGGTAGACTCAATAAAGTGGTGTAAAGCTTCCACGGCGTAGGACCAGTACTCGCCTACCGCAAACAAATCACGTTTCGCATAGCGGCGGACATGCTCTAGCCATTGTTGAAAGAATTCAGCGGAGACATGCTTTACTGCATCAAATCGGAAGCCATCCACTCCGGTTGTGTCGATATACCACTCCCCCCAGTACTTTAATTCTCCGGTGACTTCGGGGTGCTCCATATCCAGATCACACCCCATCAAGTAATCAAAGTTGCCTTTCTCGAGGTCAACATTGTCATCAAAAGATTTACCTTTCAGGAGATAAACGGCATGCTCATCGGTGTTGTAAGCATTGTAATCAATCGCATCAAAGTGCCACCAATGCCATTCCATCGTCGAGTACTTCCCTTGGCGACCCGGAAACGTAAAATGCGTCCAGGCATTGATGGTTTGATAGTCACCCATGGGGGTGGTGCGATCGTCAGGATTAAAGGGCGTTGCCTCCACGTCTTCGGCTAGATCAGCACCCATCTTATGATTAAAGACAACATCCGCGTAGACCTGAATCCCCGCAGATTGGAGCGTTTGAATGGCCTGGAGATACTCATCTTTAGTGCCATATTTTGTCCGAATTGATCCTTTTTGGTCGAACTCACCCAAATCAAATAGGTCATAAACGCCATACCCCACATCGTAGCCGCCCCCGGTACCTTTGTAGGCGGGCGGTAGCCAGACAGAGGTAATGCCAACCTTCGCCAAGGCTTCGGCTTTTTCTGTGAGGTCATTCCACAGGCTGCCATCATCCGCTGTATACCAGTGGAAATATTGCATCATGACGCCATTGGGCTGAGACATAAAATCGTTCACTCCATCGTGAGGACTAGGGTAATTATTATTAGGCAATAGATAGGAAATAGATAGGCAATAGAGAGTGAATTACCATCACTCGGTGCTATCCACATTACGTAAGAGACTTCCAAGAAATAAATAGTGCCTATAGGGGCCTTGACCCACCCCTAACCCCTCCTAGGAGGGAATTGGTCCGAAAATCCCCTCCTGGAAGGGGTGCCCGTAGGGCGGGGTGGGTCAAACTCTGCCATCTCAGCCCACCTAGCGCGATCGCTGGGTCATTACGTGGGATGGTTATTTCCTTGGAAGTCCCTAAGGGTAAAGCATGTGGATTTAGGCGTAGGATGGGCGAAGCATGCGGATTTAGCTTTGGCATCACCTGCTGCGCCTCGGTGGGGAGCGTTCTTTTGCGGCATGGTTACTTCCATAGAAGCTCCTAAGAGCAATTTCCCGCTCCCCGATTCAAGCAAGGCGACTACTGCAAATTAGCCGCTAGCTTGTCTTGTAGTTGGCTTTTAGCCGTTTTGAATTGCGTAGCCAGCGCTTCGCGTTGAGTATCGTTGAGATTCTCGCGAATTTTGGCAAACATATCGCGTTCTTCTTGACGAACGTGATCGATCACTGCGTCCTTTAACCGTTGAATTTCAGACTTAAACTCTGATGTTGCCGGATTCAGCGATCGCAGCGACTGAAGCATAATCTTCATCTCAGCCTGATCGTCATACAGCGCCTGAGTGTCTTTATAGAAGGGACGAACGGCGGGGTAAACCACTTGCTCTTCTGCTTCTGCATGAACACTCAGATCTTTGTAGAGCTGACCAAAATATTCTTGGATTTTGTTAGGCTCGTCAGTGTGCTCAATCTGCTCAAACAGCTTATTTACCTTGGTGTGATCTAGATGAATGATGCCTTGAATATCTAATTCATCATCTATTCGACTGGCCGCACTCCCCACGACACCCGTCAGGGCAGCAATAGAGTCTTGCACCCTTGCCCAAAGTCCTTGCTCGGCCCGCTGTCCTGTCATTTCCTCCACACCCAGCACTTCCAGGATGCCCTTCATCTGTTCTTGGTGAGCGCGATTTTCAAAGTTGACCACATTCAGGGGCTTAATCGCCGACTCTACATCGGTGCCGACCACCTGGGCCGCTTTATGGATCAGAAGTCCACTCATCACTTGTTGGTGCTTGAGCAGTTCATGTTCAAATGCCTTTTCGTAGAGGCTTAGATCGGAACCTTCCATGGTGTGCTGCACCTGTTTAAGCATCGTGGATACTGTTTTTTCGGGCTCAGACTTCAGCCCATATTGGACAATCACGGTATCCAGAATGCCAAGGTTTTTCCGGTCGTCTGCCAGCATCTTTTCCAGGCGATCGCGGATTTCTGTGTCTGTACAACTTGACATCAACGTTTGCTCATTGGCAATCAAAAGGTTTTGCACCGCTTTCATGCTTGCCAGTTTGCCAGCGATCGCAGTCCGTTTAGCGTCATCAAGAGTCGTGACCATTTTGCTTCTCTCCTAGATAAGTTATGAGTCGAATTGCGTACGTAAACTGCTGCACACGTCTTCAACTTAATTCACAAGCTCTTAGGACTCTTCTATCAATTGATAGATTAACTAGAAAATCTAAACACTGAATCTCACAACGCAGAATTTCATACCCGCCTAAATATTCGGCAATCAGCTTCGCGGGATGCCGCATCGCGCTGCTTGGCAAGGCGATCGGCAAGATCCGTGATGCGGGCCTGTCCATACAAGCTGATCATGGCACTGATCACAGCCACCCCAGCGGCGACAATGGCGGTGATAATTTCAGGTTTCATCGGGATTTCTGCCAGGTGGCAAGGCGCTGTTGAGCCTGGGCATAGGCAGCAGTACCCGTCGGAATCCGCTGGAGCAAGCGAATCGCTCCCGGCAAATCATACCCCGCCTGACTGTCCGCCATGTTCAGCAGTTGGTTGCTCCACTCCGCGATCGCCCCTTCAGCCTCGGCCCGCAGATCGCTGACCGTGGGCACTTGCTCCGCTAACTGAATCGCCCGGATCAAGCCATCGGCAGAGGCAGAATTAGCCGCCGAGCGTGCCGACTCCAAGCTTTGTTGCGCCGCACCCCGCACCGCCTGTGATTGGATTTGCTTTTGCCAGGTGCGGATATCGGCTTGGGCCTCAGCAGAAAGCGATCGCCCAGAGCCAATGGACTGGGCCGTGGCGATCGCCCCATTCAAGTCCCCAACCCCGGCTAAAGCCCGCGCCCGGTCCATCGTGGGTTGATCTTCATAGCGCTGAATTTGTCCCGTCCAGTCAGCAATTTTGGCCTGCGCTTCCCCAGCCAGGGCACGTCCCGGTCCAATGTTGCGGGCCACCGTGATGGCCGCCTGTAGCGCGCTGACATCACCACTGGTAGCCAAGGCGACCGCTTGGTCCAAAATAGGGCGGTCCTCACTGCTTTGTACCTGCTTGGTCCATCCCGATACTTCTTGATTCACCTGTCGCCAGCGGGGATTACTGGGAGAAATCTGAGACGCTTGGGCGATCGCCGCCGCCAAATCCGCCATACTGCCGCCTTGAGCCAAAGCACGGGCTTTTTCCAGTTGGGAAACGGCCTCAATTTCAAGCTGCCATTGGGCAATCAGCCGCTGGGCCTTGGCGAATAGGGGGCGATCGCGACCAATCCGTTGGGCCTGGGCGATCGCCTCCTCCATCGAAGCAGGCGAATCCTTCCACATCTGAGACTGGGCATTCGCCAACAGGGCCAGGTCCCGCGCTTGTTCCTTGACGTTTCCCACATCGGGCAACTGATCCAAAATCGCTAAGGCTCCGTCCAAATCGCGCCGATTCAAATTGGCCTCCGCCACCTCGATCAACCGATTGGCAAATTTGGGCAGTAAGTTCTGAGCCCGCTCGAAGAGCAGACTGTTGGGGCTAATGGCCTGAGCTAATTTAATCGCTTCCAGAAGGTTTTTGCTGCCCCCTTCTTCAGCTAACCGCTCAGCGCGGCCCAGCTTGCTGCCATCTTCTCGCGTTTGCGTAATTTTGGCGCTCAGTTCCTCATACTTAGTCGTTTGCCAATACCGATTGTCCACATCCGTCAAGCGGACCGCAAGGCTAAAGGCTTCGCGCCAGTCCATTTTGCGCAGGGCCGCTTCTGCCTTTTGATACCACGCTTCGGCTTGGCCCCACACTTTTTCCCAGCGCTGTATCCGGGCTTCCACCAGCTTGGAAGCCGCTGTTTTGGCAGGAATTTGGCGTGCTGCGGCAATGGCGTCCTGTAATTTTCCATTGTGAAAGGTTTCTTCCGCCAGATTCAACACATCAGTGGACCACAGCTCAACCAGGCGATCGGCCTCGGCACGCAGGGGATGATCGGCAGGCAGGGAATCCACCAGCTTGATAGCTTCCAGTAAATCCTGGGCGGTTTGCTTGCTGGCGGCAATTTGGGCACATTGCATGCGCATGGAGGCAGAGGCAAAGGGCCAAAAAATGGCAGGGCAATTGGGCAAGGTCGGTAGGTGCAGCAACAACGCCAGAGCCAAACCGCCGCTGCCCACACAGACGAAAATGCCTAAGGTGAGCCAAAGTTGCCATTTGTGTAACCAGGTGGCTCGATCAAGCCAGGAGGGGGGCACTTCGGGCACGGCCAGGGTGGTGGCACGGGCTAGGGCCGTAGCGCGGGGGGGCGCGGGGGGCGGTAAGGAAACATCGGCCCAGGGATCGGCCAATGGATCGACTTTACGCTGGGGAAGTTGCGGAGGTCGCGGGGCGGCACTTTGACTGACATTTTGACTGACATTTTGACTGGGCAAGCCATTTCGCCCTGGCTGTAGGCGATCGCGACGCTGAGAATGGTTTTGATCTTTAGTCATAGTCGTAACAAGAGCGGCAGCACCGCACTAAACTCCCGAAGCCACACCAACTCATCCGCATTCAGTCCACGGTCAATCAATCACGTCTATCCGCTCCATCCTGTTTAATCAATCCTGCTCAATCAATATAGACGTATCTGGCTCAGAGATGCATCCGCACTGCAATCCGGATCCCCTGCTCCACTACCAACCGGCAATTCCGACACCTACTATAGACCCATCCGGTCAAATGGGCACAGGCAACTCTTGGTTTCGTCCCCATAGCCCCCCAAGTCTGGGGGAAACCGAATCGAAAGCCCACCAGATTTGGGGGGTTGGGGGGCTTTCCAGAAATGATGTAAGCAAGGTTTAAGCAAACACAGATCTGGCACCCTGTCGTGGGCTGAGTGCAGGCGGCGGTGCAGGCGATGATCGCGGCGAAGTGTTCGGATTGGCATTTGCTGCGGGTGTATCGGGATTCGCGATCGCTGGCGGAACTCGTCACCCCAATGGGTACACCGAAGCGGGCACGGCTGGTGCGGATTCAGCCGGAGCTGGATTTTTTGGATGTCCAGGATCAGGTGAAGGTGGCGAGGGCGTTTGCCTTTGTGGGGCGCAAGCGATCGCTGCAACGGTGTTTGAAGGTGATGGGGCCGACGAGCGATCGCGTGGGGGTGTTCATTCAGGGCATGGGCGGGTTGGGCAAGAGTACCCTGGCAGCGCGGGTGTGTCGGCGGGTGCAGGCGTTGCGGACTGGGGTGCAGCGGGTGGTGCTGGTGGGGGTGGCGCTGGTGGGGGGAGAGGCAGAGATTGCTGGGAAAATTGGCCATTCCGTAGCTACGCAATGGGTGAATGATTCGCGATTTGTGGAAGCCCTGGATCTGTGCCAACGGATTTTAGCTGTGTTTACGGATCAACGGATTTTGCGCACTATTGCCCGCGCCGAAGTGATCCTAGGGGCTGTGGAATCTGCCACGGCCCACTATACCGAAGCCCTGAACCTTTGTCCTGAAGATGATTTGGCGGGGCGATCGAGCATTCTGTTTAACCATGCCACCCTGATCGCTCAGCAAGGGGACATCGATCGCGCCCTCGACCTTTGGCAGCAATCCTTGGAAATCTATGAGCGAATCGGCAATATCCAAGGCAAAGCCGCCACGCTGGCCAACATGGGGGCAAACGCATATAAACAGGGAGACATCCAACGAGCCGCCGAATTGCTGCAACAATCGGCTCAAGCTTTGGGACAAGTCAGGGCCTATACCGATTTGGTGACGGCTCTTAGCAACCTGGGGGGCATCACTGAAACAGGCAATCTGGCCTATTTCGCCCAAGCCCTCTGGCTCTGCCTGCGGATTCAATCCCCCTTGATGGCTGCCCTGAGCTGATCAAAATTTCTACGAACTGAGTCCCCCAAGGCGACCCCCTCGAAGCCCTGCTGGCCGCCTACGCCCTCCACCTGTGCGCCCAACGTGGGGCCACCCATCCCCAACTCTCCCAACTCCAGGAACTCAGCACCCAAATGCTATCCGGGGCCGCCCACGCCCAAGGCATCGAAGCTGAAGACGTTTTGGCCTGGTTCAGCCAACAGCAGCTCAACGACCCCGCCGCCTTCCTGCCCCGCTTCAACCAGCACCTAGAAACCCTGATTGGCGACGGCTGGGCCTTCGACCCGACGCCCTTAGGCCGTTAAAACACCGCGTCCGGATCGCGCTCCCGGTGTTTACCGCGACAGGGTTTTTGCCGCAACAATCGCTACGCTGAGCACTAGGATAAAAACGACACCTCTCCCCGCCATTTTCCCCATGAACGACGCCAAAAATGTCCTCGGCCAACCCCTGCAACCCTGCGGCACCGATCCAATCACCGGCTTCTTTCGCGATGGCTGCTGCCAAACCGGCCCCCAGGATCGCGGCACCCACGTCGTCTGCGCCCAAGTCACCGCCGAATTTTTGCGCTTCACCCAAACCCAAGGCAACGATCTCAGCACCCCCATGCCCCTCTACGGCTTCCCCGGCCTCAAACCCGGAGATCGCTGGTGCCTCTGCGTCTCCCGCTGGCAAGAAGCCTTCGCCGCCGGATTCGCCCCCCCGGTCATCCTCGCCGCCACCCACGAAGCCACATTGAACATCGTGCCCCTGCCCGTCTTGCAGGAATATGCGATCGATATCTAAGGGACTTCCCCATAAATAGTCATGCCATCAGAGCGTCACAGCCGCCCCGTGAATGAAGGATCCCGGTGGCGAATGGGAACCAGAAAATGGACGCGCGATTTGAGCGTGATCGGCGATCGCATCCTCCGCGCCGGAATGAAATTCGGCGCTCTCACGGCGAAGTCAGTTTCTAACTGACTGGAACGGCTAGGATCGCTGACTCCGTCCAGTGGATCGGATGGAACGCAAAGCCCCGGATCTTACAGTCCACTTCTAGTGGACTTCGCTCTAGGAGCGCCGACTTCTAGTCCGGCGCGGGTCCGAGCGATCGCCGATGAATGTCCAAAGGTATCTTTCTCTTGAATTCGCCACGGGTATGTTGAATGGCGGGGTTGGGATAATGATTTACAATCCCGCAAACCACTCATAGCCCTGATCCTCCCAATAGCCCTTGCGACGGCGATCGAGCTGACTCACAAACGTCACCCGCGTCACCCACTTACTCAGCTTATAGCCCAGCTTAATCGGCGACGCCAACCGCAACGGCGCACCAAAATCCACCGGCAACGGCTCCCCATTCTTCTCATCCACCAAAAGCGTCTGAGGATGCAACGCCGAAGCCAAATCCCAGCTCTCGTAATAGCCATCCGCCGACTGGAAATAGACATACCGCACCCCCGCCTGGGGCCGTGCCAAACGCGCCAACTCCACCAGCGGAAACCCCGCCCATTGCACGATCGCCGCCCATCCCTCCACACACACATGCCGAATCACCATCGACTGGCGCGGCAGCTTTTGGATCGCCGCCAAATCCAAACTCAGCGGCACCGCCACCTCCCCATCCACCGTTAGGCGATAGGTCACCGGATCCAGACGCGGCGTAAACCGAAACGTATTTTCAATCAGCGCATCCGGCTCAATCGCACTCATCGGAAACTCCGGCACCCGCTGCTGCGGCTTCAGCAACAACTCCTCCACCCGCTGATTCAGCGGCTCAAACCAAGCACTCGGACTCAGCACATCCAAGCCCTGTCCCTTCGCCGTTGCCTGCTCCCACAGCGTCAGCACCGAAGTCCCCATCAGCCAACTGCCCCCAGAAAACCCCAAAATCCGCACAAAACTCCGCCGAGTAAAGCGACTAGCCGCCACCTTCGGCAACACAGGCGACGACGATGGAGAGGCCAACGGAGCATCCGGCTTGGAGTCTAATTTAGGCTCCAATCTAGACTCCAGATTAGAGTCTAGATTGGAGTCCGGCTTAGAGTCCAGATTGGCATCTAAATTAGCGTCAAAATTCTGATCCAGTTTCATAGTGCCGCCCTCATTCCTTTGGCGAATCAATAGACTGCCCATCGATAAACATCGAATTCACCAAGCGATCGCCCCCCGCCTGCAACGCCAGCCACGAATGGGCGATCGCAAACAAAATCACCGCCGGCACCGTCAGAAAATGCATCACCCGCAGCGCAAACCAATCCCCAAAGCAATCGACAATCCAAGGAAATTGCGCCGGTTTATACATCCCTACCCCCGTAAACACCGCCAGCAGCAGCACCCCAATAATCCCCGTATAAGCCAACCGGTGCCACGCATAAATCCGCCGCTGCGGATTCCGACTTTCCCGCAGCGCCTTCACATCCTTCCCCCCCACAAACCGATGCCGCCAGCGCCGCGTCACCAAGATATACACCCCATACCCCAGCAAATTCAGCGAAAAAGCCCACATCGCCATAAAGTGCCAATGCCGCCCCCCCGCCAGCCAGCCCCCCAACAGCCCAATCGGCGGCACATGCAACCCCGCCCGCCCCCCAAACACCGGATTCGCATTGTAAATCTGCAAACCACTCGTCAGCAGCATCAACAAACTAACAATATTGATCCAATGAAAAACCTTAGCAGGCAAAGTCTGAAGCGATCGCGGCGATTTAGGAGTCGGTACAACGGCAGCCATTGTTAAGCATTTGTAATAGTTCCACCACCACTGTACAAGACTCCCCCACCCCCCGCACCCCAAATTCCCAAAATCCCCACCCAGAAACGCAACAGATATCAAAAAGTGCAACAGATACCTATCAAAAAGTGCAACAGATACCAAAAAAAAGCGCAACAGATACCACCCCCCTCCCCAGCCATCATCCACCCAGCCCCCCACCCCCACCCCAAAACCCTTTCAGGGGGCTTGGGGGAGTTAGGCCCCCAAAAAGCGGGGGTTTGGGGGGAAGTCCCCCAAGGTTCGGTGGCTCGGTAGCTCGGAGGTTCAGAAGTCGAAGCCACCCCCAAAAATCCATCCCCCCCGCAAGCCCTCCCCAGTAGATAATAGACAACAGCACCCCCCCAACCCCCGTGACCGATGACCTCGTTTTACATCGCCCCCCGCTTCCTCGATCGCCTCTCCATCCACATCGCCAAAAACTACCTCACCCTCCCCAACGTCAAAGTCCCACTCATCTTAGGAGTCCACGGGCGCAAAGGCGAAGGCAAATCCTTTCAATGCGAATTAGTATTTGAACGCATGGGCATCAACGTCGTGCACATGTCAGCCGGAGAACTAGAAAGCCCCGACGCCGGCGACCCAGCCCGACTAGTCCGCGTCCGCTATCGAGAAGCCGCAGAACTCGTGCGCGTGCGCGGCAAAATGGCCGTCCTCATGATCAACGACATCGATGCCGGAGCCGGACGCGTCGATCAATACACCCAGTACACCGTCAACACCCAGTTGGTCAACGGCACCCTCATGAACATTGCCGACAACCCCACCAACGTCCAACTCCCCGGCAGCTACGAAGCCGAACCCATTCGCCGAGTCCCCATCATTGTCACCGGCAACGACTTTTCCACCCTCTATGCCCCCTTGATCCGCGACGGACGCATGGAAAAATTCTTCTGGGAACCCGATCGCCGCGATCGCATCGGCATTGTCAGCGGCATTTTCCAAAGCGATGCCGTCACCAAGGCCGACATTGAGCGTTTAGTCGATACCTTTCCCGACCAAGCCATTGACTTTTATGGGGCACTGCGATCGCGGCTGTATGACGAACAAGTCAAACATTTAATTGATACCGTCGGGCTTGACCATATTTCCATGCGCCTCGTCAACAGCAAAGAAGCGCCCCCCGAATTCCACCCGCCCGACTTTAGCCTGCCCCATTTAATCGAAGTCGGCCAAGAACTGCTGCGAGAACAGCAGCGCGTCCAGGAAATGAATCTTGCCGAAGAATACAACAAATCCCTCTACTTCAACCGCAAGCTCGGCTATACCGACACGGCAGCCGCAGCCCCCAATGCCGAAGCCAATGCCGCCCGCCAGAACAGCACCTTCTACCGTGCCTATGATGCCACCAATGACCGTGCCACCAATGGCGGTGCCACCAATGACCGTGCCGCCGCGTCCCCAGCGTCCCCAGCGCCCCCCGCCAGCTACGCAGGCCAGCCCTCCAGCACCCGCCTAACGCCAGAAATGGTCACCACCGTGAATCAAATCTTGACCCAAGGCTATCGTCTGGGCATTGAATATGTCGATCAGCGCCGCTTCCGCACTAACTCCTGGGCCTGCTACGGCACCTTTGACCAAGCCGGAGCCGCCGCGATCGCCGCCCTAGAAACCTGCCTCACCGACCATCCTCGGGACTACATTCGCCTCGTGGGAGTGAATCCGGGCGATCGCCGTCGCTTGATCGAAACAATCATCCAGCGACCTGCTGCCGGATAATGCTTTGCCCCCTTCGACTCTGCTCCCTTCGACCCTGCTCCCTTCGACTACGCTCAGGGAGCAGGGTCGAGGGGAGTAATCTTGGTTGATATAATTTTCCTGGAAATTGCCGCGTGATGCGTGCTCCTGCACCCCGCTGGTCGATCTCGAGGGGCCATCCTGGGGCAGTCTGGAACTGGGCCGAGCGATCGCGATGAAAAAAATGGGTGACCCGGTTGCATTGACCAGGATTTTCCTGTACTATTTGGCGTCAAGGTTGGTGTTTCGGTGTATCACCCGCCAGCCCCAAGGCCAAAAACCATAGTCTTAAAGCGCGATCGCCCGGTGGTGACACACCAAAGCGATCGCTGACCCCCACGCTGATCGGAGCCAGCATGGCAGCTTGTTGTATTTTACAAGCCACCCTGCCGACACGCACCAGGGGTGGCTTTGGTTTTTGGTTTTCCTACCCCATTTGTACCCATAGGTACCCAGGAGAACCAAACCATGAATATGTCTGCACCGAACCGCGAGCGCAGCGGTTCACAGTTCCGATTGGGTGAACATTACCCTCAGCGGGCAGGCCCACGCGGTGGAGGCGATGATCCATCTGCTGCATCGCCTGAATGTGATTGCCGCTAGCGAATGGAGTCCGCCCGTGGCCTTGCGCGATTCGCCGATAGTGATGCGGGTGGCGGCGCGGGGGATGCGATCGCAATAAGCCACCGGCGATGCGGCCCCACTGAGCGGCATCGTCCCAAGTACTGCGATCGCCCGCTAAATCTACCGATCACCGCGCTTAATTTGGCAGTGCGATCGCCTAAATTTGCGTGAGATGCGGAATGTTAAGGGCGATCGATCCCAAATTTGGGGCGATCGGGCCTAATTTAGGGGCGATCGCCCTCAGATTTCGCTCCAATTATGAATTTCCCATCAACTTGGCAGGGATTTATCCGCGTTGAGTAAAGCGGTTGGGCAAAGCCAGGGGATGGGGCGATCGGGCAGCGGGGTCGCCTAATCAGAACATTCGCGGCTGAGGATGAGTTGCCCATCGGGGAGTTGATACACGCCATCAGGTTCGACAATCGGATCACCCTTCTGCCACCGTTTCCCCGGTACCCGAGGAACTGAACTGACTCCTGACTCCTGACGACCGACGACCGTCGCCCGCAATTCCCCTGTCGGGTAGGGCACCGCAGGCGGATCGCCGGGGCGGAGGGGCAGGCTGCTGGAGCCGGTGACGTAGAAGCTGTTGTTGCGGTTGGGGGTGCGGACAATGCAGGTATTGGCGAGGAGGGCGTTGGTGTCGATTTGGGTATTCGGCAATTGATTGAGACCGTTTTGGAGGAAGCTGAGATCGGGGAGGGTAATAGTTCCAAAAATACTACCACTAGCGTTAATATCTACGCGGTTATTGCCATCTAGCGTCAGTGGATCGGTGCCAAAGGGAGCAGGGCGATAGTTTTGTCCAAAGAAAGCGCGGGTGTTGAGAGTGATATTGCCACCACGACCATCTTGGGCAAAAGCCAGAATGTCACTATCATCTAAAGCAATAATGGAGTTTGCAGTGATAGTAATATCCCCCCCATCGTCAGCGCCGCTGAAAACTGAAGTGACGATATTACTGTTACCCGATAAGCGAATTGCATTAGCTGCAACATCAATGCTGCCGCCAGCGGTTAACGACGAAGATGTTGCGATCGTACCATCAATAACTTTTAGGGTATCTCGGACTTGCAGCACAATATCTCCCGCATCCCCTTGTCCAAAGGAACTAGAATTCAATTGCGCCCTATCAGTAACCTGGAGTGAGCCTGCGGAGAGTGTCAGCCTCCTCCCTGCCCCACAGCGCCAGTTTCTAAGGTACTTGCAGCACCGCTCGAAAACCCATTGATACCCACCCCATCAAAGATAGCGATATCACGCACGGTAATCCAGATATTGCCGGCATCCCCTTGCCCAAAAGTGCTAGAACTCAATTGCGCCCCATTGGTGACCCGGAGCGAGTCTGCGGAAAGTGTCAGTGTACCGCCCTGTCCCACGGCCTTAGGTCCCACTTGACTTCTGACACCACTTGAAAATTCATTGCTACCAGTGCCATCAAAGATAGCGATATCACGCACGGTAATCCAGATATTACCAGCATTCCCTTGCCCAAAAGTGCTAGAACTCAATTGCGCCCCATTGGTGACCCGGAGCGAGTCTGCGGAAAGCGTCAGTGTACCGCCCTGTCCCACGGCCTTAGGTCCCACTTGACTCCTGACAATACTCGAAAATCCATTACTGCCAGTGCCATCAAAGGTGGCAGCATCACGGATGATAATCGAGACAGTCCCCGCACTCCCTTGTCCAAAGGTTCCAGAACCCAACACAGCACCATTGGTGACGTTAAGTGAGCCTGCGAAGAGTGTCAGGCTTCCTCCCTGTCCTACAGCACCAGCTTCTACCGTACTTTCGGCATCGCTGGAAAACCCATTGGTACCCACCCCGTCAAAGATGGCGATATCACGTACGCTAATCCAGATATTGCCTGCATTTCCTTGCCCAAAGGTACTGGAATTTAATTGTGCTCCATTAGTGACGCGAAGAGAACCGACGATGAGCGTTAGCGTCCCTCCATTACCCATCGCGTTAGGTGCCACTTGACTCCCAACACTACTGGAAAATCCATTGCTGTCTGCCCCATCAAAGATGGCGGTATCACGGACAGTAATCGAGATATTCCCCCCATTCCCTCGCCCAAAAACGTCAGAGGTCAATTGTGCTCCATTAGTAACGTTGAGGGAGCCTACGTTGATCAGAGTATTTCCGGCATTACCTGTTGCTCCAGCTTGAACAAGATTGAATACGCCGCTCATTCCCTGAATTTGGAGCACTCCAGTGGCATTCAAAGTAATGTCACCTGCTTGGCTAGTGACCGTTCCCAATCCAGGCCGAATACCAGCCTGCAAAAAACTGCTGTCTAAAATATCTAGGTTACGAGCATTGATGACGATGCTACCCCCGCCCCCCGCGGCAACATTCACCGCAGAGAAACTGAGAGATGAATCACTCAGGGATATATTCGATCTCTCCACCCCATCCGGGAACTGCAACTGCAACTCATTTCCACTCGTCACCAACTCCACCCGTCCAGCCGCCGCCAATCCTCCTAGTTCCACTCGCCCACCGGGAGCCTGCAAAATGCCCCCTTCCAGTGTCACATTGCCTCCCAGCAACATTAAATTCTGCCCATTCGGCACCCGCAAGTTCACTGAACGATTTACCATATTGCCCGTCGGCACCCGATCAAACAGATACACCGAGGGGTTAATCGTCAGCAACGACAAGTCATTACCGGGTGTCGTTGCGCCAAAACTGCCCCGATCTCCAAACCCAATCGCATTTGCCGTTGTCGCCGCAAACGAACCGCCCACATCCAATTGAGCACTCGCACCAAAAATGATGCCATTGGGATTCAGCAAAAATAGATTGGCAGTAGAAACTGCAAAAGTGTTATCCAGACGAGTACCTAAAACGCCATCAATCTGAGACAAGTTTTGTCCCGTAACTCGTGCAAACACATTTTGAATGGTGTCATTGGGAATCAGAAAAAATGCCGCACGATCTGGGCTAATATTAAATTCTTGAAAACTGTGAAACAGGTTTTGCCCCCGCACTGCACCATCCCGAATCGCCTCAATCGGGAAACCCAAGAAATTGGGAACTACGGTAGTCCCAGCCGTAGGATCAGCAACAATATTGCTTTGGGCAAGGGCAGGCAGAGAAAATCCGATCGCCCCCATCATCCCCAACCCGATCGCCACCCGCAGCTCCTGAATCTTCATCCGATCGCCCCCTACCCCAATCCCGTGAATGGCTGAGATCGTACCAGGAGAACAAGCGATCGCCCGCTAAATTCAATCAAACTTCCAAATTGCGATCGGTCTTGCCGTCTCGGAGCACATCTCCCCAACCCGTTCAGCCTCACCCCAACCCCATCCAGTACAACTGTGGGCAACCCGCCCCACTCTGCTTCAGTCATTGCCCCCAGTCATTTTGAACATCCCACGATCCAGCCCCACTTGAACCAGGTAATATACCTTTAGCGTTCAACCTCACGCCCTCTACCCCTGGAACTTGCCCATGCGTAGCCGCCACTCCGGTCCCCGTGTTCACCCCTGGCTCATCAGCTTAGCCCTCAGCACCCCCCTCCTCAGTCTGGGAGCCCATCCCGCCGCACTGGCCGCATCCCCCAACCCGGCCCAGCTTGTGCAACAAGGCATCGATCGCTACCAACAAGGCGACTACCCCAGCGCCATTCAAGCCCTCCAGCAAGCCCTCCAGCAATACGAGCAAGCCCGCGACCAACCCAACACCGCGATCGTCCTGGAAAATATTGCCCGCACCTATCAACAACTCGGCCAAAGCGAACCCGCGATCGCCCACTGGCAAAAAGCCATCACCCTGCACCACCAACTGGGCAACACCCCCCAACTAGGCCGCGCCCTCACCGAACAAGCCCAAGCCTACAGCAACTTTGGTCAACCCAAGCAAGCGATCGCCCTGCTCTGCCATGAGATGGAAACCGCCACAGATGACACCAACATCGACCTCATCGAGCAAGAAAATCCCCTTCCAGTCACCTGCGCGGCCAACAGTGCCCTCGCCCTCGCAAAAAACAACCCCGATCAAACGCAAGAAATCGCAGCCCTAGGCAGCTTAGGCGAAGCCTATCGGTTGCTGGGAGAGCATGACCGGGCGATCGCCCGCCTAGAAGAAGCCAAAACCAAAGCAGACACCCTCGGCAATTCCATCTACAAAATCTCCGTCCGCAACAGCCTCGCCACCGTGCTCACCAGCCGCGCCCAACTCAGCTATCATCGCGCCCAATCCGCCCAACGTCGCCAGCCACAAACGTCCGCCGACAGTCCGGCACCCACCGTCCCCACCACCCTGGCCGCCGATGATGCGAAAGCCCTCAGCTATCTCACCGAAAGCTACGCCCTCGCCAAAACTGACCCCCAAGCCCAAATGCGAGCCTTGCTCAGCACCTTTCCCATCTATGCCCGCCAGCAAAATCAAGCGGCCATAGCTACAACATTGCAACAAGCCCTGCCTCTCCTGAACCAACTCCCACCCAATCGATCGCGCGTTTATGCCAGCCTTGATCTCGCCCGACTTTTATCCGTAACGGCCACCATACCGGCCACCGACGCTACTCCCCCACGATCACCCGTTTGTGTAAGCCAGCAGCCCCCTGCCCAGGCTGAAACCCTGCTCAAACAAGCGATCGCCACCGCCCGCCAAATCCAAGATCCCCGCGCCGAATCCTTTGCCCTCGGTGAACTCGGCAAACTGTACGAATGTCGCGGTGACCTGCCCCAAGCCCTACAATGGACGCAACAAGCCAAATTCGCTGCCGCCCAAGATGCCAAGGCCCAGGACAGCATGTACCAATGGGAATGGCAAACCGGGCGCATCCTGAAAGCTCAAGGACAAGCCGAAGCCGCGATCACCGCCTATGAACAAGCCCTCGCCACCTTAGCCACAATTCGGGGGGATATTCTGAGTGCAAACCGCGATCGGCAATTCGATTTTCGTGACACGATCGAACCGATTTATCGAGATTTAATTGATTTGCGCATCGGTTCAGAAACCAACTCAGCGAATAGAGATAGTGGCAGATATTCACAGAAATCTGCTCGCAAAGAGAATGCTAAACCGGAATCCGTTGGGAGTAATCTCGACGCAGTTTTGAAGATTGCTGATTCACTCCAGCTAGCCAGACTGCAAAACTACTTTGGTAGTGAATGTATCATCACCGCCATCAATACCGATCTCGCAGAGTTAAGAAAAGAAATTGATAAAGACCAACAAACGGCAATCATCACGTCGATTATTCTGAAAGATCGGACTGTGATGGTCTTGAAATTGCCCAATCAAGCCCCGCGTCAGTTTATAGTTACACGCAGTCAAGCAGAGTTAGAGAAAAAGATCAATGCTTTTCGGCGCAGCGTCGAAGACGGGACGAATCCGGCTGGCTTTGATCGCAAAGAAGCGGAAGAACTCCATAAGTTGCTAATTCAACCGTTACTCTCCACCCTACAAACACAACCGATTAAAATCCTGGTCTTCGTCCAAGATGGCTTGCTGCAAAGCATTCCGATGGCCGCTTTGTACGATCGCCAGCGCCAAAAATATTTGATCGAAGACTACGCGATCTCCACCACTCCCAGTCTAAACCTGACGAATTTAGCCGCCCGCGATCGCACGATCGTCCCCCAGATTCTGGCCTTAGGGGTAACCAAAGCCCGCACCGTCGAGGGTCAAACCTTTACGGAGTTGCTGAACGTAAAAGGGGAGATCGATCAGGTCACCCAGAAGTTTCCCGGTAGTCAGGCGTTGTTAGATGAGGACTTTGGCCGCAAGACCCTCCAAAAAGTGATTACGCAAAAACCTTTCTCGATCATCCATATGGCCACCCACGGGCAGTTTGGGGCCGATCCTGACGACACCTTTTTGGTGATGGGAGACGAGAATAAACTGACGATCGCGGGCCTCGAACGCCTCTTGCGCCGCGTGGCTAAAAATCAAACGCCACTGGATTTATTGATGCTGACGGCCTGCCAAACAGGGGTCGGCGATGATCGGGCAATCTTAGGCTTAACGGGGGTGGCGGTGCAGTCGGGAGCGAATAGCGCGATCGGTTCCCTCTGGTTTATCGATGACGTGGCCACTTCAGAATTAGTCAACTTGTTTTATCAGAACTTACCCAACACCAGCAAAGCGGAAGCCCTGCAAACCGCACAAAAGGCATTGATTGCGCGGACGGATTCATATAGCCACCCGGCCTATTGGGCGGCACTGGTGTTGGTGGGTAACTGGCGCTAAATCAGGGAGCGGAGGTTGCTAAACGGAAGAAAATCATGGCTGCATCAGAAGAGGCGATCGCATGAACACCCAAAGTTGGCTGGGGATTGGGGCAATTGGTTTGGGGATGATAGGGGCGATCGTTCTTTCCGCCAGTACGGTTGGGGAACAGAGTGTGATTGTGCCAGATGAGACGTTGGGGGCAGAGCGATCGCCGTCTGCATCATCAAACAGAATCAAATAATCGTACAATTGAACTGTTCTGTTGGGTGACGACAAATGCGGCGGGATTCGATTTTTTATCAATTGTTCCAACAATCGCCGATCTTATTGTTTGACCTGCTGCCCTTGCCACCCGAAAATGCTGAACGCTATCGATTTGACTCCGTTGCGGTCAAGGAACCCAAATTTGAAATCGATGGGGTGTTCTTACCCCCGGACGATCACCCCGGTGCCGTCTATTTTTGTGAGGTGCAGTTTCAGCCCGATGAATTGCTCTACGAACGGCTGGTGAGTGAATTATCCTTGCTACTTCTATCGAAATCGATCGCGGTTTTCTGATTGGCAAGCGGTGGTGATTTATCCATCACGCCGGATCGAGCAAAGGGAAATCTATCCCCATCGATCGCTGCTGTCTGGTGAACAACTGCATCGGATTTATTTGGATGAGTTGGATGATTGGCGACAATTGCCCTTAGGTGTGGCCTTGATGGTGCTGACGACGCTGACGACACAGGATGCTCCTGAAGATGCCCGCTATTTGTTGGCAAAATCTCAACGGGAATTAACCGATCCTACGGCGTGTCGCGCCATAATGGAAATGTTAACGACGATTCTGGTGTATAAATTTGATCAATTGAGTCGAGTGGAGGTGGAAGCGATGTTGGGCATCAGTTTGCAGCAAACGCGGGTGTATCAAGAGGCCAAGGCTGAGGGGGAAGAGATTGGTGAACAGCGCGAGCGATCGCTGATTCTCCGCCAACTCACCCGCCGGGTCGGTGAATTGCCTGCACTGGTACAATCGCACATCGACGCGCTTTCTCTTGATCAGTTGGAAGCCTTGGGCGAGGCATTGCTGGATTTTGCGGGGTTAGCCGATTTACAGCAGTGGCTGACGGCACTGGCGGATGATCGGGGGTGACGGCTGAAATCCTGGCATCTCAAGAAATATAACTTTGTCGCGTCCGGTACGATCGTTCCTTTTCTGCTGCCGATATGATTTGTGCCGGGGTAGATACGTTTTTCTTTTCAGGCTTATTTTATTCTTTACTGCCCGGTTGAGGGTTACATTGAGATTCTGCGCAGGGTCAGTGGCTATCGAGATCTCGAAGCGCTATTTGTCGAAGGGTAGCCGCGATCGCAATCTGGAAGTTTGATTGAATTTAGGGGGTGCTTTTACGGTCCACGCCAATGATTTGCTGCAATGTCTCAAACAGCGGTTGATACTGATCGGTGGGCAACGTACCGATGTAGCCGATAATTCTTTGCATATCCAGGCTCCGGATTTGATCCAGCAGCACGATGGAATTCTGGGTCAAACCCGCGATGCCTGCATGGATGTCAGGATACAGAGCGGGGTTGCGATTCGTCCAATCACCGCGCTGGGTGGTCAGCGGTGCGACCCAAATCATCGGATAGCGCAACTGTCCTCGTGGTAAGCCGACCACAATTGCGGGTCGTCGTCCAGCTTGTTCGCGACCGGGGGGTTGCTGGGTGGGTAGGGCGATCAGCAATACATCGCCTATATCGATAGGAGTCGTCGTCAAGATTTACCGCCTTCGACCACTAGACCAACGCCAGGAATGTAACGCACGGGATGAGTTGGGGGTTCTGTTCCCTCGACCCACTCATAGTCAGGCAGTTCCTCGGCTAAATCGGCTTGCTGCCATGTCACCGTTTCTTCATCTATTGTGGCGTTGGACAGGTCTGTAGAGTTGGACAGGTCGCGCTGGAGCGCTGCCAAGACTTCATGTTTGGCGGCTTGAGGGAGCTGGCTGAAGAGTTCTATGACTTGGGTGATGGTGATGGTCAGGTTGGGCATGGTGAGTAATGCTCAAAAGGGGGAAATCCTTCACGCTGTTAGATTATAGCCTGTGGGCAGTCTCAGGACAGACCTGTAAGAACGGCAGTTCCGAATGCAATCTGGAAGTTTGGTTGAATTTAGGGGGCGATCGCTCATTCTGCGGGTACGATCGCAGCAATTTACCGGATTGGGTAGGGGGGCAATCGCATGAACACCCAAAGTTGGCTGGGGCCTGGGGTCATTGGATGGGGGATGATGGGGGCGATCGTTCTTTCCGCCAATACTATTGGGGCGCAGAGTGTGATTGTGCCAGATGAGACGTTGGGGGAGGAGCGATCGACGGTTATGCCTGCGGTAATTAAGGATCTGCCGAGCGATCGGATCGAAGGTGGAACCATTCGAGGCATCAATCTATTTCATAGTTTTGAGAAACTTAGTGTGGGTACCGGACGGGGGGTGTATTTTGCTAATCCCACGGGTGTTGAGAATATTCTAAGTCGGGTGACAGGGAACAATCCTTCGGGAATTTTGGGCCGATTGGGGGTGCTGGGTAATGCCAATTTGTTTTTGCTGAATCCGAATGGAATTGTGTTTGGGCCAAATGCCAGTTTGGATGTGCTGGGTTCGTTTGTGGCGACGACAGCAAATGCTATCGGGTTTGGCGATCGGGGGAGTTTTAGTGCAACTAATCCATCGGTACCATCGGAGTTGCTAACCATTAATCCTTCGGTGTTTTTGTTTAATCAGCTTCCAGTAGGACAAATTATCAATAACTCAAATTCGCCCACTGAGTTTACTAGTCCATCGGGAAGTCCCATATCTGGTCTGCGGGTTTCCGATGGGCAAAGCTTGCTCCTGGTCGGTGGTGACATCAGTATGGATGGCGGTAGATTAAACGCTTTGGGTGGGCGGATAGAGTTGGGTGGATTATCATCTGTCGGGACTGTGGGGTTGCAATTTACCGGGAATATTTTAAGCCTGAATTACCCGCAAAACAGTTTGTTAGCTAACGTGACTCTAGCAAATGATGCCAGAGGTGCTGTGCGAGGAGCAGGGGGGGAGATATTGTCATCAATGTTAGTGCTTTTACCGCTACAAACGGTGGACGCTTAGTGGCCGGAACGGAAGGAGTCGGCAATGGAGGAGATATTTCTGTTAATTCTAATCAGTTCAATATTTCTGGAGTTGGCGCTAGCGGAATTGGTGCAGGTCTCTATGAACAAGTTCTAGCTAATGCTTCTGGAAAATCGGGAAATATTTTGATTAAGACACAACTTCTAAAAGCATCATCAGGTGCAAATTTAGTCAATGACGTCCGGCCTAGAGCAATGGGAAATGCAGGAGACTTAACTATAAACACCAACCGTTTAATTGTCGAAGATGGTAGTTACGTATCATCGAGTACTTTTGGTATGGGGAATGCTGGAAATTTAACTATTTACGCCACTGAGTTAATTCAAGTGACTGGTACTTCTCCTGATGGCCAAACATTAAGCAAAATTTTCACGGATGTTGAGTCTGAAGCATCGGGGCAGGGAGGAAGTCTGAAACTTGACACTCCACAACTGATCGTGGCCGATGGCGGTCAAATATCATCGAGTACTTTTGGACAGGGAAATGCCGGAAGTATTACGATAAATTCTGATTCTATAGATATACATGGAATAGGGGCAGGTGGAATAGATGCTTATCCGGCTGGGATCTTTGTTGAAGTGGTCAATTCAGTTACAGACAAAGGAGTTCGTGGAGGCGATCTGACAATTACCACCCAAAGCCTGAGCATTCGTGATGGTGCAAAGATTTCAGGCACTACCTCTGGAAGAGGGGATACAGGTAACGTAACTATTTATGCTTCTGGTAAGGTCGAAGTCGTCGGAACGAGAATTGTTGGACCTTCTCCTGGTGTTTATTTCATAAGCAAGATAAGCACTGATGTTATTGATGGCGCTATTGGTAATAGTGGTAATTTGACAATTGAAGCCTCTAGATTAGTTGTAAAGAATGGTGGAGAAGTGTCGTCCAGCACATTTGGGATGGGTAACGCCGGAACATTAATCGTTCGTGCTTCAGACTCTGTAGAACTGAAAGGGGAAAGTCCAGGAACAGGAGAAAGAAATGGCTATCCCAGTGGGTTATTTGCCCAAGTAGAGCCAACAGGTGAAGGGTCGGGAGGTAATCTAACCATTGAAACTGGACGCTTGGATGTGAGTAATGGTAGTAAAGTGCAAACAGCAACTTTTGGGCGGGGGAATGCAGGTGACTTATTTATTCGTGCTTCTGAAGTTAATGTATTCGAGACAGACACTCCCGGTGTTTTCACCGCAGCAATTAATGCTGGTGTTTCTCTTGGTCCTAGCAGTTTCACCGTACCTAGGGGCAATGGAGGCAATCTAACAATCGAAAACCAAGCGCTTCAGTGTCAGAAGCGGTGGGGAGGTTACAGTTGGAACTTTTGGAGATGGCAATGGAGGAACATTGCAAATCATTGCAAGTGACTCAGCAGAGGTTGTTGGCACATCGATCAATGGTCTACGCCGTAGCCGAGTAAGTGCTGAAGTTGGGGCAAACAGTACAGGTAATGGGGGGATTTGATTTTTGATGCTGGTCAACTGAGTATTCGAGATAGAGGAATTATTACTAGTCGTAGTAGGGCGCAGCAACCAGCAGGCAACGTTTATATTAGTGTCCGTGGAACCCTACAAGCCAGAAATAGTGATATTTCTACAAGTTCTGTTAAGTCTGGAGGCGGTAACATCAATATTGTTGCAAAAGACATTTTTCTTCGAGGTGATAGCAATATTACAACTAATAGTGTCGCAGGAAATGGCGGTAATATCACCTTAACGGGAAAAGCGATTATTGCTCTTGATGACAGCGATATTTTAACGTTTGCGCAGCAAGGGAGAGGTGGAAATATTACCCTCAACACTCCTGCTTTCTTTGGGCAAAACTATCGTCCTGCGCCTCCCGGTACTGATCCAGTTGCATTAGACGGTAATAACCGCGTAGACATCAACGCCAGCGGTACCGTATCTGGCATCATCACCCTCCCCGATCTCAGCTTTTTGCAAAATGGCCTCAACCAACTCCCCAACAGCCAAATCGACACCAATGCCCTCCTCGCCAATAGCTGCATCGTCCGCACGCCCAACCGCAACAACAGCTTCTACGTTACTGGCTCCAGCAGCTTGCCCCTCCGCCCCGGTGATCCGCCAGCGGTGCCCTATCCCACAGGGGAATTGCGGGCGACGGTCGTCAGGAGCCAGGAGTCAGGAGTCAGTTCAGTTCCTCGGGCACCCGGAAAACGGTGGCAGAAGGGCGACCCCATCGTCGAACCCGACGGCGTGTATCAACTCCCCGATGGACAACTGATCCTCAGCCGCGAATGCACCCAATAGTGGTCGGCGGCGTGAGTTTGAAGATATTGAAATTACTGCGGCACTTGCACGATCGCCGCAATTTCATCT
Organism: uncultured cyanobacterium; assembly: GCA_963766075.1. GTDB lineage: Bacteria > Cyanobacteriota > Cyanobacteriia > Leptolyngbyales > Leptolyngbyaceae > CAVYAN01. Next base: position 27,068 of record CAVYAN010000022.1, read on the forward strand.
CCCAACCGTACAAAATGCTTGGGATTCAGCGTCAGCAGGACATCGACATTGGCTTTCACTGCCGCTTGCGCAATCAACGCATCAAAAATCCCACCCCCAGGCAAATTGAGTTCAGCCATTCGCGCGATCGCGCCTTCATAGTCCACTTCATCCAAGCAAACCTTCTCAAAACCCTGAAGGTTTTCTCGGATCTGGCGCTGTGCGATCGCTGGACTAATCACCGGACGATAGGGTAATCGAGTCAACACCGAAGAGAGTTCAGCCAATGTATGCATCGAGACCACCCCCTGAATTTTCTGAGTTCGAGCCTCTTCTAACCAACGCCAACAGACGGAATTTTGAGGATGATTCACAATCATGGCCGCAACTAACCGGAGGTATCGAATAAGACCTTCACAGCCCCATTTGCTCCTGAATTCGTTCCTCGCGTAAGTCATCAATGAATTGATTAATATCAACATTGTCCGCCTCACTAGTTTCGACGACCAGAACATTACCTTTGTAGTAAACCTGAGGTTCATTCGGCTTAAGATGGGTTGGCGGAATCGTTGTGGGTATCGGGATTAAAATCATGGCACCATCCCGCACTTCCAAAGAAAGTTGCACTGCATCAGTCAACCCAAACTCCTGTCTGATTGTTTCAGGAAACTGAACTCGCCCAGAGGCATCCATGTTCAAAATAGTCATGACAGTTTTTGCCAACTTTAATCGGCGTCTATCTTAGCATTTCTCCAACCTCTCTTCCGGTCAGATCCCTGCTCAAGGGGCGTTCGGAAGGGCGATCGCCCCTCCGAACCCAGGTACCAAACTTAATGGAGGCTGAGCATCTGGACTTCATGATTTCTGGGTACCCGTAATATCGCTACTTGAGGTTAAGAATCGCATTGAGGTTCGCAACATGTTGCCGCAACGCTCGCTGTTGCTGACACACTTCATCAAGGCGATTTATCGTACAATTGACTGGCTTTTTCTCCAGGTCTTGCAGCGTTGACTGTTCCATTGCGACCAAATCACTCAAGAGCGATCGCGTATTTTCTTGACTAGCTGGTTTCGGCGACAGAGTGAGGACTTCTGCCAAGGCATCATACCAGAACCCCTTATCGGCATAGAGTTCTGCTTTTTTTAGCCCACTGACCTTCCCTAACTCTTTTTGCAAATCGGGCGTGGGCGTAACCACTTGAATATGCGCCTTAGCCACTAGCTTAGAACCTGAAGGGCAATCCGCCAGCACCCGCCAACTGTAAACTTGATTAACGGTTAATTCCTGCGGTAATTGCAACTGCACAATTCCGGGATAATTAGGGTTCACTATTAAATTTTTAGTCGAGATCGGAGTTTCCTGCGTATCCCCCGATCTATACAACATCACGGTTACCGGCAACGCGGGATTCGAGGTAAACCAAGCGATCGTGGGCCGAGGGGATGTGGTTTGCCCCACATGGTCGATCGGGGCCAGCGCGGTTAACCCAATGGCGCTCTTCCCATCACAGCCCCCCCGTACCCCGCCACCGGTGGTCGATCCTTTTGGGGCAGTGGGATTGGGCGGCTTTTGATATTTTGCCAGGGCCGCTGGGGCCACCAAGAGCGAGCAGCCAATGGTTAGACTCAAAATCAATTGGCAATGCCGAGATTTGCTCAGTATTTGAATGCGGTGCAGCATAATGATTACCCTGTAGCAACTTGCTCCTACCATACGAGAAATTACGGGCAAACGCTAGGGGCAAAACGGGCCAATCCTATTGCTGGTTTCGGCCAACGCGCTTACCAAAATCCCCGCTTTGCCACCGGCCAGCGCAACTCGCACACCGTCCCTTGGGGCGCATGGGGCATCCGGCGAAACGTGCCGCGCAGTTGCTTGGCCAGCCCGATCGCCTGTCGCGTGCCTAATCCTCGTCGCGCTATCCGTCATGCGATCCAGGGGTGTGCCGACAGCCGTATCGATCAGTGCGACCATCCCAGTCCCATTATCCGTGACCCGAACCACTTGGTCGCCATTTTCCTGGCCACAGAACACCCAGAGCTTCGTAGCCGCCACCGCATGTTTTCCCACATTGCACAGCGCTTCTTCCAAAAATCGACAAAGACTGCGTTTTTGCGCGGGCGTGAGGTGGCGATCGACCATCGGGTCAAATTGGGGAATCACCAGTTTCAGGGTTAAAAAGCCCGTTAAGTCACGGTTGAGCGTACTGTCGTAAACGGCCTGTAACAATTCCGCTAGGGGGGTTTGCAAGTCGAGGTCTAAATCATGGGAGAGCGATAGGCGATCAGCGTGATGGACCGTTTCTTGCTGCATCGAATCATAGACCGCCCGCAAATTTTGATTCAGCGCTTGCAAGTCCGTCACCACCGGGCGGGGTACAGCGGGATTTTCCTGCACCTCCCGCAGCAATTTAGCGAGCTGTTGCAAAGGCCCATTGTGAATCGCATCAAAGGTCTGGTCAATCACCTGTTGCCGATCTTTAAGGCGGGCGCGGATCTCCTGCTCATACCGATAAAACAACGCCGCCGTTAATCCCGCCCCATTAAAAATCAGCCCCATCATTGCGGGCACAATCGGCACCCACCAGCCCACCAGCAGCAAGCCATAACAGATGCCCCCCAGTCCCACACTGGTGATTCCGACGGCGAGGAGAACTTTCCACGGCGATCGCAGCACCCGCCCTAACCCCATGCCAATTACCCCCCAACCCACAATCCACAGATATTCCCAGCCCTCCGCCCAAGTTCTCAGCAAGGGGCGACCGTCTAGCACAGCGCTCAGTAGTTGACTAATCCCATGGGCCTGAAGCTCAACCCCATTCACCAACCCCGGATTCGGACTGGGAATCGCCGCCGAATTGACAACATCCTTCACACTCACCGCCGTAATGCCAATCAACACAATCCGTCCCCGAATCCAGTCGGGTTGAAAGCGCCCCGCTTTCATATCCCCCAGCGACAACATTCGGAACGGTTGACGACGATTGCGCCCGTTCAAAAATATCTGGTTACCGCCCCATCAGCCCCGACATACCCCCCCGAGTCGGGAAAGAAGCGGGGCAGCAGCGTTGTCCCAAACCGCATGGCATAGGGATCATCCGGGCTATTGGTAAGTTCGATGTTGTGCATCGCTTTGAGATAGGTCTCAGCTAATCGCATGGTCAGCGAGAACTTATAATCGCCCTGGGGATTATGCGGATCAACCATGCCTAATAAGCTCCGCCGCACATAGCCATCGGCATCAAGGACTAAATCGGCAAAGCCCACCCGTTCTGGGGGTAGTAGAGCAGGCGGGGGACGATCGCGTCAGGTTATCAACAGCCACTCGTTCAATCGCAAATAAATTGGGCGTAGTTTTAAACACACGGGCCAGTTCAACTTGACCGGGAGCGATGGGGAAGTCACGAAAAATATCCAACCCGATCGCAATCGGTTGATACTGTTTTAACTGAGTCACTAAATTAGCAAGTTCGCGATCGGGAACAGGATAGGTGCGAAGTTTTTGAATATCCGCTTCGTTAATGCCAATGATCACAATCCGTTCATCGATGGGTTCATCTGGACGCAATAACAATAGCCGATCGAAAGCCATCCATTCCAGCGGTTGCAGTAAGCCCATCAGCCGAGCCATCACCACGGCCGCAATCACTGCCAGCCCCGGGAAGGCATGACTGCGCCAAAGGATCGCTTCTGCGCGCCATCGGTTTCCCAAGTCCGTTGCCTCATCCCCTCATCTCCGTTCTATCCGGTGTGCAATTAATCCAATAATCCGGCTGAGCGTGCCTGAATCTCGGTTTGGATCCGAATATTTTTGCCTTCCTCGGGATACACCTCTAGAGCATCCTGAATCTTCGTCCAATAGTGCCGGACGGTGCGTTCTGCCACATGCATCTGTTCCGCGATCGCCTTATCCTGCAACCCTTCCTGAAAAGCTAACCGCAGGACCTCTAGCCATTCCGGTTTGATTTCTAAGCGATGCCGCATATCCTTCGGTGTAAAAATCAAGCCCTGCAAAGACCAATCCACTTTGGTCAGCATCTCACGCATCGGCAAACTCTTATCCGCCACGGTGAAGCCCCCCTCATGGGCCGTAATCCCCGCTTTTAATTGGGCCAGCGATCGGGTATGGGCACTTTGCACGACGATATTTAACCGAGGGTACTGTTCCATCAACGTTTTGAGCAATTGAATGCCCGTTCGAGTTTGCGCCGATTCGCCCAGTGCTTCTGGCATCGACAGATCGACAATCACCAAATCGGGTTGGTGGTGTTCCACCGCCGCGAGGGCCATCTGGGAATTTTGGACTGGCGTAATTTCAGCATTAGTATACTGTTGCTGTAACGCGCTAACTGTGGCTTCCAGCACGAGCTCATGATCATCCACCAGCAAAATTTTGAGTGGTGTGGATGGTGCAATTGATTCAGACATTGGGACTCCTCAGGTGTGATTTATCGGTGGCTCACTGCGGGCGATCGCTGTTCCGAGTCTCCCATATATTTCCAGCGAAAGTGCATCGTCAATTGATTCTGCTGGTGCTGATAGGTACAGGTACCGCCGGTTAAGGCCCCAAAGGCGCGGGCTAAGTGGCTCAGATCGTCTGATTCTGGAGAGAATTCTTCAGGGGTCAACAGTTGAATCCGCAGTACCGCCATGGCTGACTCTATCTGCAACCGCAGTTGAATGGATTGGTTCGGTACAGGCCGAGAGCAGACCAGACGCAATAACTCATCCAACGCCGTGAGAATAACCGGGCCGTGCTCAGATGGCGCTGAGTGCCAATGCGTCGGGAGATCGAGGGTGAACGCACAGCCTGGATAATGGCTCTGCCATTCCTCCAGCCGGTACTGGATCGCCAGGGGTAAACTTTCCTCCAGGTAGGGGGGGGAGAGGCGATCGCTCAGCCGTTTGAAATCATTGTGAAAATCTTCCAGCGCGTTCAGCCAAGCCTGATTCAAGGGGATATCACCCGCCGCATCCCCCAGAGCGACCTCCAGATTACGCCGCAGCGAGAACGACTTCTGCAATAAGCCATTGCGGATGTCTTCGGCAACTTGGTGCGATTGTATCGCTTGTCGGCTCTGCCACCAGCGTAAGGCCCGCTGCGTCTTTAGCAAGGATACGAGGAGAAGAACTAGGACGAGGATACTAACGGCTAAAATAACAATCACAGGACGAGCAAAGAAATGAACGGTTCGGAGATTTTCATCAGAATGCTTGGCTCTTGAACAGAACGGTAAAGGAATACGCAAACATCCGCAATCGGACGAGGCCAAGAGGCTCTCCCCCTGCGTGCTTCCTAGAATATCTCAGCCTCCTGAAGAATGCACTGGCGATACAGACAAGTCCGATTGCACTTTTCGGCAATCTTTTTGGACAATAGCCGCCAGACAGCCACACTAAGCTCTTGCCCGCAACGAATCTGATGCCGGAAATCTCAATGCCGTCACCTCCTTGGTCCTCACACTTTGTCCTCAAAGCCGGTGCAAAAGCTGCCATGACCTTGCTCTAGAACGTCAGTAACACCCCCATCGGCCACCCCTACTACGGGTCACTCTTTATTTTAATTGGCAATGGACTATAAACCAACTTGGAAAAGTCATGGGGAATTCTGCATAACTTCCAGGGATTTGAGGATAGAAGTACATGTGGGGGGAACGCAATAGGCTACCCCAACGACAACTCTAAAATCCTAAACAATTGAGGCAAATTCATGACTACTGAACTTCACATGGAAACCATGACTGTAGAAACCACATCAATCGCACCAATCGCACTAGCAAAAGACAACGCTACTGGACTTGTATTAATTGACGATGAAGCGCTCCTGGATGAGTGTTCAGGGGGAACAGGCTCTTCGACTCAGGGATATACCCGTGATCGAAAAAGCCTCATGCATATGAGCGGAGCCGGACCCGATGGAGCGTTCAGCATGCGAGAAGAAAAGTCTGAAAATATTGCTTCCTTCTCGCAAGACTTCTTTGACTAAGGCTTCGTAGCGTTAGTTTGGATAGGGCACAGCACTGCTGTGCCCCTCCATAAATCATTGCTAAGGGGGCACGATCGCCCGTCTGATTGCGCTTTAGCTAATCTCACATTGCAGCATTATCAATCTAGGAAAATTGCAATGGTTACTCCACAGGATTCTGAACCCAAAAATCCCCAAATTACCCCGCTTTCCGAAGAAGAACTCGCAGCTATTTCCGGAGGGTTGGTCACGGTATCGTTTACCCTGCTACTTTCCGAAGAAAGCAGTGAATTCATGACTCAGGAATTTTTGAGTGGCGGGCATTCCCAAATGACAGTCTCGGGGTGCAAGCGGCGATCGTCCTTCGGATTGCAATTTTCCGGCAGCTTTGAATCGATGGATCAGCTTTCTTCCTTTTTTACGGGATTCATGAAATTTTTCGGCCTGCGGTAGACGCCGTTCCTATCGGCAACGGGCTGAAGTTCTCCAGCCCAGTGTGACCTCTAATCTCAATTGAGTTCAGGAAGATCGGCTGCTGTCCTCTCGCTCAACAGCAGTCCCGCCCATCCCCTGAAGCCAGTCTCGGCGATCGCGCCTTGATCACAGCCCCGATGAAAAGCCAAATCCAAAATCTAGAATCCTCAAATGGTCTCCCTATGGAATCCCTTCTGCTCCAGGAAATGAGTAATGCCGATATTGATTGGTTCCAGTACGTTGGCACAGTGCAGGAACTGATGCCAAACCAAGTCTTAATGCAACCTGACTCCCCCGATCATCAAGTGCATCTATTATTACAGGGAGGATTGACAATAGCATTCCCCGCTCAAGAAACGCTAACACCTCAGGAACTCATGCCGCTGGACAGGGGTGATCTCATTGGTGAAGTTCCCGCATTGGAACCGTTCTACGGTACGGCGACAATTCATGCCAGGACTCCCTGCCAAATTTTATCAATTGATCAACACCACCTAGCCGAAAAATTAGCTCAGGACACCCTATTTGCCGCCCACTTCTATCGCGTCCAAGCCCTCTTAATCATGCAGCGGCTCCAGACGTTGATGTTCCAGTTTCAACTGAATCCAGATAGCCTCTATCAAATTAATGTCAAGGAAGCCTCTAGCCTGTTTGCCGAACTTCAGGATAGCGATTTAGATTGGTTCATCGCCGTGGGAGAGTGGCAATCGCTACCCAGAGCCGCGATTCTACAGCCCGCCGATCGCCCCATTGAAGCGCTATATTTTGTCCTGGAAGGGGCGTTGAGTCTTGGGGCATCCCGTGAATCTCCCCACGATTTAGCCCAGATTTTTTATCCGAGGCCGCAGGATACAGCCTCCGCTCCCCTGCAGGAGCTGACTCGAATTGCTCGAGGGGACATATTCGGGGAAATGCCATTTGCACAGGTCAATGCTGTGACAATGCCCCTGTCTCGGGTTCAAGTACAGGCGGTGCGCGACACAGAGGTGCTTTCAATTCCGCGCTGGCGACTGATCTCTAAGCTTCTGCATGATCCGGGGTTTGCCTTCCGGTTCTACCGCGTGTTAGCTGTCTTACTTGCCAGTAAATATCACACCCTCGTCACCCACTTAGGATTTATTACCCAACCCAACCCGCAAGGATTAGGCAGCAGCGATCGCCTACTGACTCAGATGGCTCGGGCAGAGAAGCGGTTTGAGTGGATGGTCCAACGCATTCAAACAAAAATTGCCACCAGAGGAGATATGCAATGGTAGTTCAACTTGTAAACTCAGAAGCATCAAATCAGCACCGCGAACACAAACCGACTCAGAATCGGTTATTTCGACAGCAGGCTCTAGAGCAAACGGCTTCTCCGGAACAACTGGATCTTCCCATCCAAATTATTTCTCCCAAACGCTGGTTGTCTTTATTGGCGCTAGGGTTACTGGTTACGACAGGGGCGGTGTGGAGCGTTTGGGGGTCGATTCCGATTACTGTGACCGGAAAAGGTGTATTGACCTTCCCCAGTCAGATTCAACCCCTGCAAAGTCCCGGTGCCGGACGCATTGCCCAAGTTGCTGTCAAAGTGGGTGATCGCGTTACTAAAGGACAATTACTCGCGGCCTTAGATCAATCAGAACTGAAACAACAACTGGAACTTGTCCGTAATAAATTGAGTCAGTTGCAAGCCCAGGATCAATCCGCCAAGTTGGCTCAAACGCAGCGCGGTACCCTAGAGCAAACTGCGATCGCCCAACAGCGCCAAACCATTCAACAAGACTTGCGCACGGTCCAAGCCATGACCCCCGATATCTATGCCAGGGGCATGGCCGCAACCCAACAAGAACGAAAGTTTCTCCAGGAAAGGCTCACAAAACTGCGGCAACAAGCCGCTGAATATGCCCAAATCTGGGAGCGGATGCAAACCTTAACCCGTGACGGTGGCTATCCTCCCAACTCCCTGATTAAAGATAAGCAGGAATATCTGGTCAAACCTCAAACGGACATCCTAGAGGCGGAAGCTCAACTGAAACAACTGGATGCGAAGGAAACGACAGCCCAACAGGAGCATTTGAAAAATGTCAATAAAGTGAATGAACTCCAAGCGCAACTACAAGAACTTGATAGCAAGTCGGCAGGCCAAGCGGAACAGGATTTAGCGACGACGACCGGACGCAGCAAAGAAATTCAGGATACCAAAGATGCGATCGCCCAATTGGAACTGAAGCTGCAACAGAATGCTCAAATTGTCAGTGAGGCTGATGGCTACATTCGCGAACTCAACATCAGTCCCGGCCAACGGATTGAAGCCGGAGCCGAGATTGGGGTCATGGCGGCCAATCAGCCTAATACCCCCCTCGAAGCCATTACGTTTGTCCCCGTAGAAGAGGGCAAAAAACTTGATGAGGCCCTGGTGAAACGAGGGATCAAGGTGCAAATCACTCCCACCACGGTGAAGCGGGAAGAATATGGGGGAATCTGGGGGGAAGTGACTCAGGTATCTCACGCTTCCATTACCCAGGCGGGAGCGGTCCACCTAGTGGGTAACCCGACCATTCTGCCGACGCTGATGGAACAAGGCAAAGCCTATATCGTGGTTTCTACCCGGCTAGAACCTGCTGCTACACCGGGCCAGTATCGTTGGACCTCCTCTAAAGGGCCAAATCAACAGATTACCGATGGCACGACGACCACCGCCAGCATCACGATTGAGGAGCGGCGGCCTATTTCTTTTGTCATTCCCTTGTTGAAATCCCTGGTGAGTCAGTAGAGTCGTCGGGATTATTCAAGCGCTCCCTGCAGGCTAGTCATTCACACGTTTAATTCACGCTCAATCATTCTAGAAACCGATGTCAACCCGATCTTTCCCCGCCCTGTCCTTCTCGTCTTTGTCCTTCCCTCCCCTTTCTAGGGCCAGCCTCTCACAGCTCTGGCAGCAGGGAATAGATCAGCTGAAAGATCCCTTTATCCGGCGCAAAGTCATTCAGCGCACTCCGTCTGTTTTGCAAATGGAAGCGGTCGAATGTGGTGCTGCCTCCCTGAATATGATTTTGGGCTATCACGGTTACATTGCCTCATTAGCAGAGCTGCGCCAAGCCTGCGGCGTGTCCCGCGATGGCAGCAAAGCGTCCAATGTGCTGAATGCGGCACGGCTCTATAAGCTAGAAGCCAAGGGCTTTAAGGCCGATATTCCAGCCCTCCAGCAATTAGCGCCGCCCTATATTGTGTATTGGAATTTCAATCACTTTCTAGTTGTGGAAGGCTTCTATCGCGATCGCGTCTATCTTAATGATCCGGCCACCGGACCGCGCAGTGTCCCACTGGCTGAATTCAGCGAATCATTTACGGGTGTTGTGCTGACGTTTGTCCCGGGAGCGGAGTTTCAACCTGGTGGTGAAAAGCCCAGTATTCGGCGATCTCTGTGGGCAAGACTGCGCAGTTCTGTAGGTTCGCTGGCCTTCTGCATCCTGATTGGCTTTTTGCTGGTGCTGCCCGGTTTAGCCACGCCCGCGTTTTCTCAGATTTTTGTGGATCAGGTGATCCTACAAGGACGGCAGGAATGGCTACGCCCCCTGATTCTGGCGATGGTGGTGACGGCGGTGCTGACTGGATTGCTGAAGCGCATGCAATTGCAAGTGCTGCGCCAATTGAAATTAAAATTGGCGGTCTCCATGTCGAGCCGATTTTTGCGGCATTTACTGTACTTACCGGTGAGCTTTTACGATCAGCGATTTGCTGGGGAAATTAGTAATCGCACCCAACTCAATGATCGTCTGGCGCAACTTTTATCGGGACAGTTAGCCACTACAGTGATTTCAGGCGTGATGGTGGTATTCTATGCCGTTGTCATGGGAATGTACGATTGGGTGCTCACTCTGATTGGTATTGCCTTTGTTGCTCTGAATCTTCTAGTTTTGCAATTGGGAGCCCGCCAGCGATCGGATACCAATATGCGGCTGATGCAGGTGCAGGGAAAAGCCGATGGCCAAGCGATCGCAGGCTTGCAAAATATGGAAACCCTCAAAGCCTCCGGGGCTGAATCCGATTTCTTTACCCGCTGGGCGGGCTACTATGCTAAAGCCGTCAATGCCCGCCAGGAGATGGCCACCCTGAATCAGCGGATGAGTCTTTTACCTACGCTCTTGTCGAGCTTGAGTGTGATGCTGCTGTTGGTGGTGGGCGGGTTTCGGGTGATGGAGGGTGTCCTCACCATTGGTAAACTGATTGCGTTTCAATCGCTGATGCAGCAGTTCATGCAGCCCGTGGGCCAAATTGTTCAACTGGGGGGAGATTTCCAGGAGTTAACGGGCAATCTAGCCCGGTTAGATGATGTCTTAAAAAATGACATTGATCCCCTGGTCAAACAGCACTTGATGGGTTCTAGAAATACCCTAGAACCGGTGAGATCGCACCCCAGAATTCTTCAGCCTAAATTGGAAGGCTATTTAGAAATTCGCAATCTCACCTTTGGCTACAATCGCACTGCCGCTCCCTTAATTGAGAATTTCAGTGTGTTTCTAAAACCGGGGCAGCGGGTGGCATTAGTGGGGGGCAGTGGCTCCGGCAAATCGACGATTGCTAAGATCGTGGCCGGTTTATATCAACCGTGGTCTGGCGAGATTCTATTTGACGGCAAGTCTCGGCAGGAGATTCCGCGATCGGTACTGGTCAATTCCCTAGCCATGGTGGAACAGGATGTCTTGCTCTTCTCTGGTGCTGTGCGGGATAACCTCACCCTGTGGGATCCCACCATCCCCGAAAGTAATCTGGTGCAAGCTGGTCAGGATGCCGCCATTCATGACGTGATCACGGCCTTGCCCGGTGGCTACAATGCCGATTTGCTGGAAGGGGCAACCAACTTAAGCGGGGGACAGCGGCAGCGCCTGGAAATTGCCCGCACCTTAGTGAACAATCCATCCATTCTGTTGATGGATGAAGCAACGAGTGCCTTAGATACCGAAACCGAACGCATCATTAACGGCAATTTGCGATTGCGTGGCTGTACCTGTTTAATTGTGGCCCATCGTCTCAGCACGATTCGCGATTGTGATGAAATCATCGTGCTAGAGCGGGGCAAAGTCGTCCAGCGCGGCAGTCATGATCAGTTGCGGAAACAGCCCGGGCATTACTTAGATCTAATCCGGAGCGAAGGTGGGTCCTTAGAAAATACCTGACTGAATCTCTCCCCACCACTGCTGTCATCGACATATTTCCCCACTACTAGACACTGCTCACTAATCACTGCCTATCCTAGCCCCCCTTCATCCCTTAAATCTCCCATGTTTACCGAAGTCAAGCCACTGCCAAACCCACAAAAAATCTATCATTTGAATAGCAATGAGCGCGTATTTCTCAACGATGCCAACTGCATTTGGCGCGTCACCTCTGGTGCCCTCGATGTATTTGCGCTGCACCAAGGCGTGCGCCGCTATCTATTCAGTGTCAAACCCGGTGACCTACTATTGCCCATGGGTTCTTCAGCTCCAACACCCACCTGCCAGTTATTTGCCCAGGCAGCCCAAGCTACTACTCTGGAGCCATTTTCCTCCGAGGGTTTTCAGGATTGGCTGCGGCAAGAACCCACAGTTGCGATCGCGGGGTTAGAAGCCTGGGTGACCGCTCTTAGCAGCACCGCCGCCAATGTCGCCCCCCCGATTCTGCCTACCCCTCTGCTCAACTCTGGAATTCTCGATCGAGGTGAAGTTTTTCAGCCTACCCATGGGCAAATGTCCTGGATCCGCCTGTGCCAGGGGGAAGCCACCCTTTTGGGCGAGCGAGCCCTAACAATTACACCGGACTGTAGCTGGCTACCCTTGGCAGATTCCCTCTGGCTGCAAGCCACACACTTGGTTGAATTGGATCGATGTTCCCACACCCATCTGACTCACGCCCACATTCTGCTCCAGGGCGTGATGCACCTGCAACAATTGCTGGGACAATTACTGGAAACTCAATTGCAGCAGACTCAGCAGGATGAGCTAGAGCGGCTATATCGGCGCGAGCAAATCAATCAGGATGCGCTAAATCAGACAAATGCGAGATTCATTACGTTATTCCAATCGCCAAAGCGCCCCAAAACAGCGCACCCTGCCATAGCCCAAGACTTTGATACGGCGCTGATGATGGCCACTGGCGCAGTCGGGCGTCTCCTGGGTGTGACTATCCAGCCTCCATCGGCATCGGAAGATCGGCGGCGGCTGGGCAACCCACTGGATGCGATCGCTCGGGCTTCCCAACTGCAAATTCGCCAAATTAGCCTGCGAGATGAGTGGTGGACAAAGGACTGTGGTCCGATGGTGACCTATGCATTGGAAGATGGACGACCAGTGGCCCTGCTACCACTGGCTGGAGCGGCCTATGAACTCTATGATCCCTGTGGCCAAATGCAGACTAATCAGGCACCAGCTAATCAAACGCGGGTGCGGTGCGATCGCGCATCTCCAGTCAGCTTTCTCCCACGGCATACACGTTCTACCGCGCTTTACCCACGGTTTTACGTCCCATCGATCTCCTCAAATTCGCCACCCACGGTCTGACCAAAGAACTGATCACTATCCTGGTGGTCGGTGTGGTGACTACTCTCTTAGGCATGGTGACACCCTTGGCCACGGGCCTGCTGATCGATACCGCCATTCCCGCTGCCAATCGCCAGATGGTGTGGCACATGGCCTTGGGATTAATCGCCGTCACCTTTGGATCTACCCTGTTTCAGATGACTCAAAGCTTTGCCATCATGCGTGTGGAAACCTATGCTGATTCAGCGACCCAGGCCGCCGTGTGGGATCGGTTACTCAAGCTGAAACCTTCCTTTTTTCGGCAGTATACCAGTGGCGATTTGAGTTCTCGGGTTTCGGCGATTAGTCAAATTCGGCAACGTTTGGGCAGTACGGTACTCAAGAGTTTATTCTCAGGGATTTTTTCATTTCTTAACTTAGGCTTATTGTTCTATTACAGTATCCCTTTAGCGTTGATTGCTGTTGGAGTCGCAGCGATTAATATTACCGTAACGGTGATTGCGGGCCGCCTGACTTTGCAGAAAACCAAACCGCTGCTGGAGCGGCAGGGCAAGCTGCTGGGCGTGATGATGCAACTGATTAACGGGGTCACTAAATTTCGAGTGGCGGGGGCCGAATCCCGCGCCTTTGCCTACTGGGGACAACAGTACAGTCAGCAATTGAGCCTGATGCTGGGCACACAGGGCATTGAAGATAACCTCACCCTAATTAATAGTTTGCTGTCTACGCTGACTCCGGCGGTGCTGTTTGCGATGGCTACTCATCTGTTGGCCACCTCGACCGGTGAGTTTTCCATGGCCACATTTCTGGCTTTTAATGCGGCCTTTGGCACTTTTATTAGTGGGGCTACGAGCCTGAGCACCATTGTGGTGGATATTTTGGAGGTACAGCCCATTTGGCAGCGGGCGCAGCCGATTCTCAAAGCGGTGCCGGAAGTGGATCTTTCAAAAGCTAATCCAGGCCGACTGACGGGCCGACTGGCGATCGCCCATGCAGTGTTCCGCTATCGTCCCGAGGGGGCTTTGAATTTGGATGATGTCAGCATTCATGCCGAACCGGGCGAATTTATTGCCTTGGTGGGGCCTTCGGGCAGTGGTAAATCAACATTGCTGCGGTTGCTGCTGGGCTTTGATGTGCCCGAGTCCGGCGTGGTTTCCTTTGATGGTCAAGATTTGGCCAGTTTGGATGTGAAGGCTGTGCGTCGCCAGTTGGGAGTGGTGCTGCAAAATAGCCGCCTGATGTCGGCGTCAATTTTTGAAAATATTGCTGGGAGTGCCTTGATTGCAATGGATGAGGCGTGGGAAGCGGCGCGGATGTCGGGATTGGCGGCAGATATTGAAGCGATGCCCATGGGGATGCACACGGTAGTGAGTGAAGGGGGCACGAATCTTTCCGGTGGCCAACGACAACGCCTGTTGATTGCGCGGGCGCTGGCCCTGCGGCCTCGAATCCTGCTGTTTGATGAAGCGACGAGTGCGTTGGATAACCGCACGCAGCAAATTGTTAGTGATAGCCTGGATCGCCTCAAGGTGACACGTATTGTGGTGGCTCATCGGCTCAGTACAATTCGCAATGCCGATCGCATTTATGTGTTACAGCAGGGGCGCTTGATGCAGCAGGGTAACTTTGACCAATTGGCGGCTGCACCGGGTCTGTTTCAACAGCTTGTGGCCCGCCAGAAAGTTTAGAACGTTTAATGTTAATTTGAAGCCCAAATGCCCGGGTACCTATGCCCGTGTAAGCATCCGCCTTAGGGGTTTCGAGGATTACAGCCAAGCAAGCTGCCTCGGTCAGTGCAGCGTTCTGCGGCAATCTTTTATATATTTCTGCCCAATGAACTTTCCAGGTTGCATCGGACAATGTTCGTTGTCGCTTTGCCGGTCCTCCACCCGCTTTTTCTGGCAGTGTCGCTCGGAGACTGAGCGCATCTCCGGATGCTCTACGAGCACGGGTAACTTTGCCGCCTTGAGCCGAGCATTCACCTGCTGCTGTTGTGCCACGGGGGTAAGTTCTCGCCTAAATCTCGCCTAGAATCCCGTTACATTACGCTGTTTTATGCTGCTTTTAACAGCGTAGACAAAAAGGTCCGCACGTCGGATTTACTAAAAGGATTCACTGGAATCCCCCGGAACTCGTTGCTTCTGGGTAGTCAGGGACTACGGGACTGGCGGGACTCGAACCCTCGACCTATCGCTTAGGAGGCGATCGCTCTATCCATCTGAGCTACAGCCCCGAATAGCATGATGATAACAAGACTTGGGAAAAGTTGGACCGATCCCAGCGGGGATTTAACCCATCCCCTTTGCGGATGACCTCAGGTCTAAAGTGTACCCCGTTGTCTAGACACAAAAAGTTGAAATATAAGATAGTTGCCTGCAAAGTCTGACTATGATTGAGTTTGTGCTAATTCATACCATCCTCCTGGTTTAAGCAAAGTGGATCATTTCCGGGGTGCGATAGCCCAGTGATTGATGTAAGCGCTTCTGGTTGTAGAAGTGGAAGTAGGCGTTGAGTTGGTTACTGGCATCGACGACGGAGGTATAAGACTTGAGATAAACCTCCTCATACTTGACCGAGCGCCATAAGCGTTCGACAAAGATGTTATCCAAGGCGCGGCCTCTGCCGTCCTGGCTAATCTGAATACCATCGCGCTCTAACCGTTGGGTAAACACCAGACTGGTGAATTGCGACCCTTGATCGGTGTTAAAGATCGCGGGTTGTCCGAACTGTAAAGACTGCTCCAGCGCTGCCAAACAGAACCCGACATCCATCGTGTTCGACACCTGCCAGGAGAGCACATAGCGACTAAACCAATCGATCACTGCCACCAGATAGATGAACCCTTGGGCTAAACGGATATAGGTGATGTCTGTACTCCAGACTTGGTTCGGGCCGGTAATCGCCAGTTCCCTCAGCAGATAGGGATAATGGCGAGCATTATCCGCCGGACGACTGAGATTGGGCTTTGGGTAAATTGCCTCCAACCCCATCTTTCGCATCAACCGAGCCACGCGTTTATGATTCACGGGTTCCCCTTGGGTGTGTAACCAAGCCGTCATCCGCCGAATTCCGTAGAACGGCGTTTCAGTAAATTGTTGGTCAATCAACTGCATCAGATGTTCGTTATACGGCGTTTCCTGAGCGGCGGTGTAATACCAGCTCGAACGTGGCAAACCGATTAACTCACACTGTCGCTGGATGCTGATTTGGGGATGGTCTGGCTCAATCTGGAACCGTTTAACGGCTACCGGCCAATCCAGCTTTTTTTTTCACCCAGTCCAACTCTACTTTTAGCTGACCGATTTGTTGATACAGTTGGGCGGTTAAATCCTCCTGTTGCTTGGGGGCTTGTCCGCGACGAGTTGAAAACGCTTCCGGCAGGACATCGAGCGCTTGTCTCTTCCACAGGGCGATCTGGCTGGGATGAACACCCAGTTCACTCGCCAGTTCGTTCACTGTTTTCAGTCCTTTGATGGCCTCAATCGCCGTTTTGGTCTTGAATTCTGCGCTGTATTGCTTGCGTTGCATCTGAGTTTACTGCTCCGTATTTATGCGAGTTCCTGGTGCAGTCAGACTACCTTATTCCTCTGTGCAGTTTATGGGGGACATTAT
>CAVYAN010000023.1:0-8307 GCA_963766075.1 uncultured cyanobacterium
ACGGAGCACAAGAGGCAAACCTCGCAGCGGCAATTAACTTTGAAACTCAATATAGACAAAGAATCTATACAATCTGAAAATTAGCTGAATATTTTAACGCTGAGTAGTTACCTATGGTTTTTGAATTGAATAGATTATAAATACCCATGTTCTACAAAAAAATCAGATGTGAGCCTATTGAGGTTGCTTGTGGTGCTACTGTATGGGGTTTCGGTGCTGAGAAATTTTTCTACGTATTTCCCGAGAATATCGCCTTCTAGATTGACTGGGTTACCAGGGTGCAATAAGTGGAGATTTGTAATTGCATAAGTGTGGGGAATGACGGCTACTGTAAAGTAGGTGCCGTCAGGGCTGCATTGGGCAACGGTCAGGCTAATACCATTTATAGCAATACTTCCTTTAGAGATTATATAGCGGGCAACTGGGGTTGTGGTTGTAAAGGTCATTTCCCATGAAGTACTGGTCTCGACTGAAGAGTGAAGTGTGCCAATGCCATCGACGTGTCCGGTCACGAAGTGGCCGCCGAGTTTGCTGCCGACACGTAAAGAAAGTTCTAGATTAACGTGAGCGTTCTGCTGACTGCTTAAAGTCGATCGCGCTAAGGTTTCTGGGGAGGCATCAGCGATGAACCCTTGGGGTAAAATTTCTGTGACGGTAAGGCATACACCATTGACGGCAACACTATCGCCCAAGGCTAGTTCTGGCACAATCAAGTTAGATGTGTCGGGGTCACAAGTAATCTGTAATACATTGGGCTGACGAGTGTGGAGTGTACCTAACGCTTGAATTAAACCTGTAAACACTGTGGTTACGCAAATTTGCTAGAATTTTGGCCAAATGCGCCTGTGGGATTTCCCAAAAACCAGGCGTCTGTGACCAGTTTAGGTGATTCTTGTGGCGATTCAGTTTTCTGTGAAGATCCTCTGGGATTTAGGCGTAGATCAGGTCATACTGGTGTTCAGTCTTCATCGTTATCTTTAGCTAATTAGGCTAGGATCTGGAAGCATTGATGGCTCAGGTCATTTGGCATTACAGATGGTGCTTTTTTTTGGCGTCAGCCTTGCTGGGTATGGCGTGAATTACGCACACCTCTCTCTAGGCTAGATTTGCTATCTGTTTTTTCACTTGATCTGAGCCTTTTGCACGCTTCAGGTTACTGTTAGAGGCACAAGCAATGATTGAAATGAAAGTCGCTGGAATTGCATTGGATGCTGCTACACGCAGTCCGATAGTTCTCCTTCGTGATTCCAGCGATCGCCGTGCGCTGCCAATTTATATTGGACAAGACCAGGCCCGGGCAATTATTAATGCTTTGGAGAATCAAATTCCACCGCGCCCGCTGACCCATGATTTGTTTGTGAATTTGTTTGAGGCTTGGGGGATGACGCTGGAACGAATTGTTATTCACTCTTTGCAAGATAATACGTTTTATGCGGTTTTGACGGTATGCCAGGGTGAAGTGAAAAAGGAAATTGATGCGCGTCCGAGCGATGCGATCGCCCTTGCGCTCCGAACCAACAGTCCGATCTGGGTTTTAGAAGAAGTGATTGCAGATGCGTCGATTCCTGTGGATCGGGATGCGGATGAGGCAGAACAACAAGCATTTCGCGATTTCTTAACTAATTTACGCCCGCAGGACTTTGAGAAAGGGGGGCGTTTTCAAAGTGGAGAGGCTCAGTAAAGCGGGCTAGGGGTTTGTGGTGGTTATTTGGCGGGCATGATCGTGGGTGCTGCTGATAGGGAAGCACTGAGTTCTGGGCGGCGGAGGGGGAAGAATGCAATATCGTCGATTTGGGAAGACGGAATTGGAACTGTCGGTTTTTTCCTTGGGGCTGATGCGTTGTCTGGAATCGGTGGAGATTGCGACGAAGACAGTCCAGAATGCCTTGATGATAGGAATTAACCATGTGGAGACGGCACAGGGGTATGGGCAAAGTGAGCGATATTTAGGTGCTGCTCTGCGTACGGGGGTGGGGCGAGAGCGATCGCAGCTTTACGTGACGACGAAGATTCCCCCGATGCTGGACTCTGGACAGATGGAGCGGTCGATTGATCAGTCTTTAGAGCGGTTGGGCCTAGATTATTTGGATGCCTTAGCAATTCATGGGGTGAATATCCAGGAGCACTTGGATTGGGTGCGCTCGGATCAGGGGGGTATGGCTGGGGTGGAGCGGGCGATCGCCGATGGGCGAGTGCGGCATGTGGGTTTTTCTACCCATGGTCCCCTAGAGATTATTTTGGCGGCGATCGCGACGCAGCGGTTTGCGTTTGTGAATTTGCACTATACCTATTTTTTTCAGCGCAATGCTCCGGCAGTGGCCTTGGCGCAGCAGCAGGATATGGGGGTATTTATTATCTCCCCGGCAGATAAGGGCGGATTGCTCTATACGCCTCCTCCTCGCCTAGTGGAGCTCTGTCAGCCCTTTTCACCGTTGTGGTTGAATTATCGGTTTTTGCTGAGTGATCCGCGCGTGACGACGTTAAGTGTGGGGCCAGCAAATCCTGCGGAGTTGACGGGCATTGAAGGGATGGGGGATGGACCGTTGACGACGGAGGAAGGGGCGGCGATCGCGCGATTGGATGCCCGCCAAGTTGAGGCTTTGGGCTGTAATTCCCGTGAGCAGATCCCGAGTGATGCCCTGTCGGGGACACGCAGTGAACGCTGTAGCCAATGCTACGCCTGTTTGCCTTGTCCTGAAGAAATTAATATTCCAGAAATATTACGTCTGCGAAATTTGGCGGTGGCCTATGATATGACGGCGTTTGGGCAGTATCGCTATCGGATGTTTGGCAATGCGGGGCATTGGTTTCCGGGGATGAAGGGCGATCGCTGTACGGACTGCGGCGACTGTCTACCGCGCTGCCCAGAGGTTTTGGATATTCCGACCCTGTTGAGGGATGCCCATGCACAACTGAATGGGCAATCGGGACGACGACTCTGGGGCTAAAGCATCAAGATAATACGCGGAGCATGCTCATGACCTTCACGGACTGCCTACTAGAAGCATTGCAGGGAAAAGCTTCTGCCAACCAGAATGGTTACGCCCGCACCTTTGGCTCGTTGAGGGACCGTTTAATCTTTACCCAATCCCCACAGTGCCCGCCTGACACCACAACAGTTCTAAATCCACCGCAGCTCAATCTACAACAGCTCTAAAATCCAGAGCCGTTAAACATATCCAGTTGGTCAATGGGATCGCGCGATCGCCTCGCTTTTCGGCCATACTTGCCGACCTTTTCCTGGACGGTTTCCGGCACAGCATCCCCACCGCTGCGGCGTAGGCCCACAGCAATTTTACTGTGCTGCTCAATTTGGGTCATCACCTGCTTCGCCCGTTGAATCACCGTTGGCGGCAACCCAGCCAACCGACCCGCCTCAATTCCGTAGGACTTATCTGCCCCGCCTGGTTGGACTTTGTGCAAAAAGATGATTTGATCCGGCATCTCCTTGACGGTGACCTGATAGTTCTGCACATTCACCAAAATGGAGGCTAACTCATTCAGCTCATGGTAATGCGTAGCAAAAATGGTGCGGGCCTGAATATCCGTGGCCAGGTATTCAGCAACGGCCCAGGCAATCGACAGGCCGTCGAAGGTGCAGTGCCCCGGCCAATTTCGTCCAGCAGCACCAGCGATCGCCCCGTCGCATGGTTCAAAATATTGGCCGTCTCATTCATTTCCACCATAAAGGTCGATTGCCCAGTGGCCAAATCGTCCACCGCTCCAACGCGGGTGAAAATGCGATCGCAAATCCCCAACCGAGCCGCCTGCGCCGGAACAAAACTGCCCACCTGCGCCATCAGTTGAATTAGCCCTACCTGCCGTAGGTAACAGGACTTGCCACTGGCGTTAGGCCCAGTCAACACAATCAGATCCGGAGAAGACACGGCATCCTCGCTATCCCCCAGTCCGGATTGATCCCCCAAACGGGTCGAATTCGGGACAAAGAACCCCACGGGCAAGGATTGTTCCACCACCGGATGGCGACCTTCGGCGATCGCGATTTCTCGCGTATTCACCATTTCAGGACGGCAATAGTTTTGATAAACCGCCGTTTCGGCAAACGAGCAGAGCACATCCACCGCAGCAATGTGGCGGGCCACATGGCGAATCAGCTCCGCCTGATTCCCGACTTCGGTACGCAGGGCTGTGAAAATCTCGTATTCCAGCTGGTTGAGGTCAGCGCGGGCATTCATGATCCGAATTTCCCGGTCCTTCAGGTCACTGGTGATGTAGCGCTCCTCATTGGCTAGGGTTTGCTTGCGGGTATAGCCCTCGGGGGCCTGGGCCGACTTGTTGCGCGAGATGCTGATGTAGTAGCCAAAGGTTTTGCTATAGCCCACTTTCAGGCTAGGGATGCCAGTTTTGGCCCGTTCGCTAACTTCTAAAGTTTTGATCCAGGTTTGGTCATCCTCGATTTGCTGGCGCAAATCATCCAGTTCGCCGTTTACACCAGCCCGGATCAGGTTGCCTTCGCTGAGGTTAATGGGGGGGGAATCGACCAAATGGGCACGTAGCCTTTGCCCCAGGGTTTCCAGAATGGGGGGCACCGTTTGCAGGCGCGTGAGGTAGGGCGAGTGAGTACTGAGGGCGATCGCCGCCAAATCCGGCAACCGCTCCAGAGAATCCGCCAGAGCCACCAAATCCCGGGCATTGGCCGTCCCCGAACCCGCCCGCCCCGATAGCCGCTCAATGTCGTAGATTTGCTTGAGCAACCGCTGCAAATCCTGGCGCAGAGGCCCGTTGGCAACCAGTTCCTGAATACTGTCTTGGCGATCGCGAATTTCAGCCAGGTCTAAGAGGGGCTGCAACAGCCACCGGCGCAACTGCCGACTGCCCATGGAGGTTACCGTCTTATCTAACGCCCAGAGCAAAGAGCCGTGAAAGGTGCTATCCCGAACCGTTTGCGTGATTTCTAGATTGCGTCGACTTTGGTGATCAATGGTCAAAAATTCCGTAATCGTATAGGTGCAGAGGGGCTGGAGGGGCACATGCTGGAGCGAAGCATGGGAGAGCGTGGCGGTGTTGATGCCACTGTTTTCCATGAGCTTGCCCCGTTCCGAGGTCGATTCTAAATATTCCAACAAACCGCCCGCAGCCCGCACCGCCAAGGGCAAATGTTCGCAGCCTAATCCCTCCAGGGATTTCAGCTTGAAGCGCTGCAACAGGCGATAGCGCGCGTCGGTAAGGCCAAAGGGGGCTTGCGATCGCAGCGTGTAGCAAAATTGCGTGGGCAAGTCACCGGGCACCTGATCCGACATCTCCCCCGGACGCAGCAAACTGATTAAATCCGGCGCGTCCGTTGGCAGGAGCACCTCCGAGGGCTGTAGCCGCAGCAATTCCTGACTGAGCTGCCCCAATTCCGTGGCCTGCGTCGTCAGAAATTCTCCCGTGGAAACGTCGGCAATGGCTAACCCCCAGTGGCTGCCAGAAATCACAACCGCCGCCAAAAAATTATTCCGCCGCGCATTCAGCATCCCCTCTTCCAGGACCGTACCGGGGGTAATAATCCGGGTGACTTCGCGGCGGACCAAGTGGCCTTGGGATTCAGCGGGATCTTCAACTTGGTCGCAGACGGCGATCGCAAAGCCCTTTTCCACCAAGGCCGCACAGTAGCGATCCAGCGCATGGTGGGGAATCCCCGCCAGGGGCACCCGCCCCACTTCCTTACCCGCATCCTTGGCGGTCAGCACCAACTCTAACTCGCGGGAAATGGTAACGGCATCCTGAAAAAAGGTCTCGAAAAAATCACCCACCCGGTAAAGCAGTAGGGCGTGGGGATACTGGTCTTTGACATCGGCATAGTGCCGCAGCATCGGGGTCAGCAGGGCACGATCGACCGCCCGATGGTCGGCATAGCGGACTTCATGCTTGATTAGGCGATCGGGCAAGCCTGCGGTGGGGTTGGGTGCGGGGTGGCGGTCCGGAGACTCCATCATCATGCCGTCTTAACTCTTCAGGGTTTCATAGACTCTATCCTATGTGGCGTACCTCGGACGGGACGCGGCCACGGGAAGGCGATCGCGATCGTCTAGCACAATCACCAGACCCTGGAATCCGCCAAAAATCCGTCATTTGGCGGACATTCCGCCGGAGTGCAACAGCATTTCGCCCCAAATTGTCAGGAGATCCTGACAATTTCAACCTTTCTTAATCTGTTTGCTAGGCTACAGGCGGGACAATAAATGTGGATCGGTATCTGTAACTACACTTTAAATGGCGTAATATTTAGTTAAGAGTTTTTACAGCTCATGATTATTCGTTCAAGCTAACCTCCTCCTTGAGTCGAAGATTTGTGATTTTGACTGTCAGTAGTTTTATCTGCCAGTAGTTTTGCCCAACAGTAACAGAGCCGACTCTTATTTCACTTCATCCCTGTTCCCCCGAGCGTTCCACCCTTAAGAAGTTTCACGAGATCTACTATGTTGAAATCCGTTCAGTATTCCTTAGACGTTATCCAAGAAGAAGCGCGCCAACTCATTCAAACTGGCGTAGTGAGCCGCAATCAGCCCATCTACACCCTGTGCCAATACATTCCAGCACGGGAATGGGGGTGGATTGAGTGCGAATTAGGGCGATGTGATTTTTTGCTGCGCGATCGCATCGGTGATTTGATGGGCCGTGAAGAATGGGATAACGACTAGCACGTCACCACGACTGCACGTCCCAGACCTACGGCCAGAATCTAGCCAGCAGAGGCGAGTCTGAATCACGACAGTAAGCCGAGGCGATTGGTACTCAATATCCAATGGCCTCGGATTTTTCGTGGGACAGGTGGCTCGGCTAGTTGTGCTCGGAATCTCTCAATTTTGCCAACTCTGCCCGCAGCGAGGCTAGTTGCTCCGTCAGTTCTTGAATGTCTTGCTGAACTTGGGGCGAGGCGGTGGGCTGGCTCGTGGCCGAGGTTGGATCCGCAGGGGTCGTCCCACGTTGTGTCCAGAGGGTATCCACAAAGGCGCGAGCCTCCTGCTCGGTTTGCTGCCCTTTCTGGGCCCATTCCTCCGAGAGGGTGTCCCAGCCCAAATTCAGCTTAGACAGGTTTTCCTGCCGCTTTTGGGGATCTTGGATGGATTCCACAGCAGTGGTAGTCGCCCCCAGGGTAATGTGGACGCTTTTTTGAACGAGTTGTGCCAGCGTATCAGGATTCATGGTAGGTCTGCTTCACTCAACGGATCGCTTCCACTTTAACCGACCTGTTCCAGATATTGATTGACATCCTCGATCAGGCGGCTGAGTTGGGCCTCGGTCGTCAGACGGATGCGATCGTCGCGCAGCGTGACGAGCACCTTGGCGACAAAGGGGGAAGACCAAATATTGGGATTGCAAAAGATTTCCAGAAAGACCTCGCCCGTATATTGGTACTCCATGGGTTTCTGGGGGGTAGCGCGGGTGCCGGGGCTCGCTTTGGTGGCAACGGTTTTCAGACTGTCTAAGAGGGCGGCAAGGGTGCTCTTTAAATCTCCGCAGCTGTAGCAGAGAAGCTAAACCGAACGGAGCCTTCGATCAGGTTAAGGGTTAAGGGAGCAGAAGTCATGATACGGCGGTCTGGAGGGCTTTCCTCCCATGGTACCGGGAAAGGGGAAAGCAAAAACTCCTGTTCCTAGCGTTTTGGAATGGGGGCGGAGTTTATACCCAGCTTCTGGGGGACCAGACGCTTAAAGCACTACGTTTTCGTAAAGATCCGCTAAGGCAATTTCCACCGGAATAGAGGCTAGTCGGACCCGGGCATCCTGGCCGTTGTGATCCGTAAACAGCCATTGATTCACGTCTTGCTTGGTGTATTGCTCCACATGGCATTGCGATTGATCAATCAGCAAATATTCTTGAAATGTCGCGATGGTCCGGTATGCCGCAAACTTCTCGTCGCGATCGCAGGCTTTCGTCGAATCCGATAGGACTTCCACAATCAAAATGGGATTGATCACGGTGTCTTTGCGCCCCGGTTGCAGCTCAACGGAGTGTGGAATCACCATGGAGTCAGGATAGGTATAGAGATTGCGATCGGGAATCCAGAGACGCTGGTCGGCAACAAAAATACTATAAGGTTTTCCTTTCAACGCTACTTTGAGTAAAAAAATCAGATCACCGATAACCTCATTATGAGTAGGCGTACCCCCAGTCATTGGCACAATTTCTCCATTGCGATATTCATTACGAGTTGCCGACTCAACCTCTAAAGCCAAGTATTCCTCAGCCGTGTAGGGTTGGGCGGTGATGGCAGCTTCAGGGGCAGCAAGAACCATGGGCGATCGCTCCTAATTTCATTATCAAAGGTGCTTCATTTCAAGTGCTTCACTTCCAAGGATG
>CAVYAN010000024.1:0-6735 GCA_963766075.1 uncultured cyanobacterium
TCAGGGTTCCCTGCAATCGGAAACTCTTACAAGTTTCCTGGTGTCTATGGCGTTGTGGACCCACTCTGACCCATCCCGAACTCAGGTGTGAAACGCAATCGCGGCAAAGATAGTTGGGGGGTAGCTCCCTGCAAAAATAGCTCGATGCCAGGTTAATTACTCTAAAAGCGCTCCCCCACTCAACTGAGGGAGCGCTTCTTTCATTCTATGGCAGGTATTTGTTTCGCCAACGATTAGGATTAGGTTGATTTAGTGCGATACTACTACTTCTTTTGTGTTGTAGTTTCAGTAGGATTAGCGATTGGTGCAGGGCGGCTCCCGGAATTCCGGACGTTAATGAACTTTCCAAGGATGTCGAACCAGAATGGCGCACCCATTGAGATTGCCAAGCCACTGATCAGCCAGCCCATGATCATTTTGGCAAAGTGGAGGGGTTCTTTAACAATTAACCCAATAAAAGCCGTCAACGGGTTAAGATTCTCTGCCTTCAGACATGCTTTACCCAGGTCGTCAGGATTTTCCTCTCTCAGGTCGCATTGGAATTGGCGGGTTAAATTGGCTCCGCGCCAGCCGACCGGGATGGTGAGATCTTTGAGAACAGTATCAGTTTGGATTTTGACTTCCTGTAATTGCTCTCTGAGGGATAGGGACGCGTTACGGCTAGATTCGATTTGGACAGCTTCTTCCGCAATGACTTTGCGCAGGCTTTCATCGCTGGATAAACGGCTGACAATATGGAATGCGTCGGAGTTGGTGATACTAGCAATCATGAAGCCAAGGATTAATGCAACGCCTTTGGCGTTGCGTTTGTAAACGCCAGAGGCGCGATCCATGGAGCGATCGAACCAAATGGCAATTTCTTGGCGAAATTGACTGAGTTCATTGCCTACTTGCTGGGTGCGGGTTTGGGCACGGTTTGCTAGAGAAGTTAGGCTTTCCCGGACTGAAGCGGGCAACATGCTAATGATCTGCTGGATTGATTGGTAGGTGGTGTAGTCATCATAGAGTTCTCGATCGCGCTCTGTGAGTTGTCCTTCACTAATCATTTGGCGAATGACCTTATCCTCGAACAGCCGACGTTGTTCATTGGAGAGGTCAGTATATTGGAGGGGGCGGGGTTGGGTGGCTTGTTCTGTTTGGAATGCCTGCGATATCGTGGCATTGACGATATCGGCGATTGGTTTGGCCTGGTGGGCGATCGCGTTATAGGCTCCCGCAATTTCTTGGTAGGTTGTGCTGCTTTGATTGACCAGTTCTGCGATTTCCGACAGGCTAGGCCGTAGCCCGCCTGAAGTTACGGCTCGTTCATTGTTGCGCCCAAATAGTGAGGCTTTGTAGCTGGTCAGGCGGCTTACGAAATGTTGGCCGGGATCTAAGGTCGTCCAGGCACTAATAAACTCGGAAAAGCTTTCCTCCATTCGTTCGATGCAGGTTTCTAGGCTTGCTTGTTCAGCTTTGAAATCGCGCAGAATATCCGAGTAATCTTCTACCAAAACTTTAAAGTTTTCGTCACCATTGAGATTCGTGATATTTTCTTTTTCCGCGATTAAACGAATTCGTCCTTTTTGCCAATTTTCGGTCAGGGCCACATCGTCGGCAATACTGACGAGTCCCAAGGTATCGACGGTATAGGTCCCAACAATCCGTTGTGCAAATTTTTCTAGACGGACCTCGGTCAGTTTGCCCGTCAAGGTACTAATGCCTAGCTTTTCTAGTAGAGATGTTGCAAAGGTTTCTGGAACGATATAGGAGGGTCCGGTGGTTTGCCCTTTGCCAAAGTAGCTACTTTTGCGATTGTCTAGCACGAGTAGGGCCGAAATTGCCCGAAATTTGCCGGCTAATCCCTTTGCTTCTTGATTGATATTTCTTAGTAGTGGGTGAGCGTAAATCTCATTTACTAGGTTTTTGACCTGCTGTTCCTCGTCGGTATCTACGCCACCCGCGATCAGGACTTCGATGGAATCTTTTAGGTGCTTTGCCCGCCATTGCAGAATAGTTGTGAGTAATTCCTGCAACTCTGACGACAGCAAGCTGAGAATCAGGTAAATGAATATTATGCCAATGGCAATATCAATGACAAAGGGTAGACCCATAGTGTTTCACCTAGATAAGGTAGGGACAGACCTATCATAGACAGGCATCCGTATTATGCAGGGTGGGGAGGATTGTGGTTGGAAAAAGCTAGGTTTCTATACGAATGAATCGGAGGACTTTTCTGTCTAGACGGTATGGGAGTAGCTATTTGGGTTTGTGGAGTTCAGCGGTTTTCTGTTCCTGCTGAGCCAAGTACTAAGGTTGAAGTATTTCTGGGACATTGAATAAAGCGCCCAGCCGTTCACAACTTGGGATTGATTTTGGCACTCTTGAATCCAAACAACGGATTGAAGGCGGGGATAGGGTTGACTTGTGAAACAAACCTTGTGAGGGTGTCGAAGCTGATCGAATTCGACAATGAATTCCGGTGAACAATGGTCGCGATCGCAAAACTTAAAAAATAAGCGATCGGGGTCACTCCAATCAATTCTCCGAGTCCGTCGAGTCCACTTGTCCCATGCCTCCTGCGGGGTTGCATAATGGGCAAAGTGAATTTCAATTTCTCGGCGGAGAAGACCAATGGGATAAATCTGGCCGCGCTGCCGCGTCTGATTCACTTCGGCGTAGCGCGAGTGGGTCGTAAAGGTGAGCGGGGATTCCAGATAATAGCGAAGATTTTTGAGCAGTTGGATGTAGCAAGGGGCGTACAGGAATAGGCCAATAAATGGACTGTGATACGGTAGGCCCAAGGCGCGATAGGCTGCTCCAGCCCAACAGTTGTTTGCGATGATGGTAATGTTGGGAGGGAGGGAGCGGGGCGGTTCGTGCTCCCTCCCTCCTAAAATTAAATCTGCCAAAGCTTTCCCCTTGGGCGAGCCCTCTAGAATTCTGCCCTGCACCCCTAGTTTACCTTCGATCGGAACCGAATGTAGCCGTAGGAACTGGTAGGAATCCCGGGGGCTGTGGCAAAGTTGACGGTACCCACATTGACAACGATCGCACCTTTACCATTGTTTGTGCCTGTGCAGGCAGCAGGAAAGCCGCTGGGGTAGTAGCCGCCGTCTGCGTCTGCCGTGGTGTCGGTGATGGCGATCGGGGCCGCTGCCCCCAGCACTAGCTGAAGGCTCCCTGGGACATAGCTGGTGTTAGCCGGGATAAAATCACAGAGAGAGACGTTGTTGGCGTTGGTTGCCCCATCTGAGAGGAAGTAGATGCTGTATTCGACTTCATCATTAGGTTTGGGGCGTTGGGCTACGGGTAGGCTGTTGCCATCAATCACGCCGCGCAACAGGCTACTGAAGTTGGCAGTGGTTCCCGAATTGTCTGATTTTGTCGCTGTGGCTGTCGGGCTAAACCAATTGGCCGCATTGTCATCGGTGGCACTGGTCCCTATAACGACATCAATGTAGTTCGTGAGGGTGGCGGCCTGAATTTGGGTGATCCGCTTGACGAGACGCAAATTGGGTCGGGCCTTGATTCCAAAGTTGACGTCCGTCACGGCAGTAGCGGCCACGGTGACAGTAGTGATGCCATCCACAGCGCCATCGGTTGTCGTGGGGCTGGCACCCACTCCTTCCCCTGTATTGACGTAGTTGGTGGGTAAGGAAACTGTGGGAGGTGCTGCGCCAATGGCACCCGTTGTATCGGTGCTAATCCTTACGGTGTAGGCCCCGGGGGCAATGGCCGGAATATTGTAGGTGCCATCGGCGGCCACGGTGGCCTTGGCAATTGTAGTGCTGCCACTGACGATGTAGGCTGTTAGGCCACCCCCATTTGTGCCCGTACCATTAATAGTGCCGCCGTCAATATCGTTGAAGACGGTACCCGAAACGCTAACGGAAGTTGTAAACGGAACTGTAGCGCTGTGCTGAGTGCTCGAGGCAAAGCCAGCGTTGTCGACGGGGCGGAAAGGAATCACGACTGAGGTGTTGCCGGTGCCGGTGGGGTCAACGGTGATGTTGCCGATATTGGCGACGGGGACGACGGCAAAGCCTGCGGGGAAGGCGGTCGCAAAGGTGGTGGCGCTGTAGCTGGTGCCGTTGACCGTGATACTGTCTGCGCC
The DNA here is from genome assembly GCA_963766075.1 of uncultured cyanobacterium. Classification (GTDB taxonomy): domain Bacteria; phylum Cyanobacteriota; class Cyanobacteriia; order Leptolyngbyales; family Leptolyngbyaceae; genus CAVYAN01. Next base: position 4,097 of record CAVYAN010000024.1, read on the forward strand.
AGTGGGGAAGCTGATTTGGTAGCTGGCAATGGTGCCGCCATCCGGGTCTGTGGCATTGGTGGTGAAACTGGTCGCGGCGACGGGCAACTGGATAGTGCCTCCAGGATTGGTTTGGCTGACATTGGCGTTATTTTGGGCCGTGGGGCGTTGTTGGATCCCAAAATTAACGTTAGTCAGGTTAGTGGGTCCAACTGTGATGTCTGTGATGCTATTCACCGTGGCATCGGCGGTGGTTGGACTGGCACCGACTCCTTCGCCCGTACTGGCGTAGTTAGCGGGTAAGGCTACGGCGGGAGGTGCTGCGCCGATGACACCCGTTGCATCGGTGCTAATCCGTAGGGTGTAAGTGCTGGGGGGAATGTTGGGGAGGCTGTAGGTGCCGTCGGCAGCTACCGTCGCTTTGGCGACCGTATTGCTACTACTGACACTGACGATGTAGGCGGTCAGGCCGCCGGCATTGGTGCCGGTACCGTTAATGGTGCCGCCGTTGATATCGTTGAAAACTGTACCCGATACGGTAACGACACAAAGCGCTCCCGGATACACTTCAGCGATTGGAATCGAGGTTGATGTAGCTAAACCATCCTGACCGGCAGTGGCCCCGTAGGGATCTGCTGCCGCATTCACAGTGCCGCCTGGTTTGTCATTGCCGGGAATGCCTCCTGTGACTGTAGTCGTTGGTGCAATTCCCTGGTAGGCAACATAGCCGCCGCCGCCGCCGCCGCCGGGGCCGTGATTGAAATATCCACTATCTAACCCCCGGCCACCTTGGACATCAATGGCCAGCGTTGGTGAAGATGCAGTCACAGCCTGAATTAGAACTGTGCCACCAGCGCCGCCGCCGCCGCCCCCGTCGGTGCTGGAGGGGGAAACACCGCTAATCCCTGTAGCACGGATTGAGCCATTGCCCAGGACTTGGTTTGTGCGCACCATCACAATGCCGCCGCCGCCGCCGCCAGAAGGAACCGTGCCGGAGGTTGAGTTGTTAGAGCTTCCCGCCCCTGCCCCGCCTCCCATGATGACGCGATTGACCGTCGTGGAAAAAGGTGCGCCACCATATCCGCCAACTGTTTGGCGTGTGGGAATTTTATCAGGCCAGGAATCGCCCCCTCGACCGCCGCTGCCATAGTTAGCGCCGCCGCCGCCGCCCGTATTGTCACTATTGGACTGGGTACTGGGGTCTGTTCCACCGCCACCTGCATTAGCGGGTGCTCCCCGTGAAAAGCTCCCGTTGGCATATCCTTCAATGCCTGTATTTGTGACGGTTGTGCTCACGTCATTTCTGATGTAGCGGGGTGTCCCTGCAATTCCTTCTCCCTTGGAAGCGCTATAGGGATTGGTCGAGAGACTCACGTAGTCTGTATTTGCGGTGCTGTTAGCTATCCCTGTCCCCGTTACGTTAACGCCGCCGCCGCCCCGAAACCCTTGGCCACTGACATCAATCGCTCCGCCTGAAAAGGTCAGATTTCCCCGGACATCGAAGCTGACAACACCGCCAGCGCGGCCATTCCACGCCTGGGCGCTAACTGTACCGGAAATCGTAACATTTTGATATTGAGGAATTCGGATGACTTGGAAGCGCCGTTGCCCGGAGGTTGTCGTCGCATCTAAGTTTGTGTAGGTGGCGACTAGGGGTTGCTGAATGGTTAAGGTGCCCCCCCCGGTGCCTACGGAATTGGTGGCGACAACATATTGATAGAGGCCCGCCGTATTCAGATTGGTGGATCCGCTGGCGGGGGCACCCGATATGCCATCTCCATAGGCATCGGTGTTTGTGGCGTTAATATCGGCATCTTGCATCTGAATCACGAGGAGCATATCTCCGGTGGTGATGCCGGTAGTGGACCCAATTGCAGCACCTAAGGTGATTGATGTTGCCCCGATACTGGCTGTTGCGCTTCCAGGATAGTAGGTATTGACCACGCCACTAATGGTGGGCGAAGCATCTTTGCCGGGTGTGCCGCAAATATCCACCGCGTGGGCTGGAGCGGATAGCAATACGATCTGAGGTATGACTAAAGCCCCTGAAACTAGAAGGTTGCCCAGCATCTTGGATACACGGATGCCTTGCTTCTGGCATCCTACCGCCAAAATTTTTTTGTCCGTAATGTTGCCCGTCCGATCGGGAGTGCGGCCTCGATGCGATTGACAGGGGCTAGGTTGGGAGAATTCTTTAAGGGCGCTTAAGTGGCGTAAAAATGATGGCATGGCTCAAATCCTGGGTGCTCAATGGGGCCGATAGGGCTAGAGTTTAGATGACTGGGTGGGTTCTGCTGCAAAGGCCAAGATAACTTTGGATAACGCTGTTTTACTGTCTACCTCATGGTCTATTTCATTTTCTATTCCACTTGTAAGTCGGTTTCTTGAATGATGAATTCACTTCCCCGCACATCTTGAAAGGTAAATTCAGCGCGCCGATTGCGGGCGTGATCTCGCTTGTCCATACCGGGCGTCAGCACTTGCTGCTCGCCCATAGCCCGAATGGTCATGCGCTCGGCGGCAATGCCTTGACGAATCAGATAATTACGGGTGTTGCAAGCACGGCGAGTTGCCAAATCCAAGTTGTAGGCATCATGTATCCGCTGATCGGTGTTCCCCACTAAGTCCACAACGATCGCAGGATTTTCTCGTGGTATTAC
>CAVYAN010000025.1:0-2500 GCA_963766075.1 uncultured cyanobacterium
GGAATTGTTGCGAGAAAGTAGTTGACAGGGATTAAGGCGTGGGTTAAGCTAGTAAAGCGGGTGAGGGAGGGCGAGCGAAAGCGGACCGCCTTACACCGGCGACTGAACCAAGAAAACGAAATAGTTTAGAAGTCATAATAGCACTAAATACCCGGTCAATTAAATTAAAGACCACGTGATTTAGGGAAAGAGCTTAATGGATGCTTAGGTATCTGGGTTAAGTTTGAGTAGATGAATTAGAGTGGCGAACAACCGGAAATAGATATTTTCTGGAGCTAGAGCTCAAGGTTGATGTTTAGTTATTTAGGATTGAGCTGTTGAAGGTTTAATTTCGAGATAACGAGATTCAATGGAGAGTTTGATCCTGGCTCAGGATGAACGCTGGCGGTATGCTTAACACATGCAAGTCGAACGGAAGTCTTCGGACTTTAGTGGCGGACGGGTGAGTAACGCGTGAGAAACTGCCTTCAGGTCTGGGACAACAATTGGAAACGATTGCTAATACCGGATGTGCCTACGGGTGAAAGATTGTATTGCCTGAAGATGTGCTCGCGTCTGATTAGCTAGTTGGTGGAGTAACGGTTCACCAAGGCGACGATCAGTAGCTGGTCTGAGAGGATGATCAGCCACACTGGGACTGAGACACGGCCCAGACTCCTACGGGAGGCAGCAGTGGGGAATTTTCCGCAATGGGCGAAAGCCTGACGGAGCAATACCGCGTGAGGGAGGAAGGCTCTTGGGTCGTAAACCTCTTTTCTCTGGGAAGAAAAACCTGACGGTACCAGAGGAATCAGCATCGGCTAACTCCGTGCCAGCAGCCGCGGTAATACGGGGGATGCAAGCGTTATCCGGAATTATTGGGCGTAAAGCGTCCGCAGGTGGTGAATCAAGTCTGTTGTCAAAGAGTGGAGCTTAACTCCATAGAGGCGATGGAAACTGATTGTACTAGAGTTAGGTAGGGGTAAGAGGAATTCCCAGTGTAGCGGTGAAATGCGTAGATATTGGGAAGAACACCGGCGGCGAAAGCGTCTTACTGGGCCTGAACTGACACTGAGGGACGAAAGCTAGGGGAGCGAAAGGGATTAGATACCCCTGTAGTCCTAGCCGTAAACGATGACAACTAGGTGTTGCCCGTATCGACCCGGGCAGTGCCGTAGCTAACGCGTTAAGTTGTCCGCCTGGGGAGTACGCACGCAAGTGTGAAACTCAAAGGAATTGACGGGGGCCCGCACAAGCGGTGGAGTATGTGGTTTAATTCGATGCAACGCGAAGAACCTTACCAGGGCTTGACATGTGCAGAATCCTTTTGAAAGAGAGGAGTGCCTTCGGGAGCTGCAACACAGGTGGTGCATGGCTGTCGTCAGCTCGTGTCGTGAGATGTTGGGTTAAGTCCCGCAACGAGCGCAACCCACGTTTCTAGTTGCCATCATTAAGTTGGGCACTTTAGAGAGACTGCCGGTGACAAACCGGAGGAAGGTGTGGATGACGTCAAGTCAGCATGCCCCTTACGCCCTGGGCTACACACGTACTACAATGCTACGGACAAAGGGTTGCTAGCCAGCGATGGTATGCTAATCTCGTAAACCGTAGCTCAGTTCAGATTGCAGGCTGCAACTCGCCTGCATGAAGGCGGAATCGCTAGTAATCGCAGGTCAGCATACTGCGGTGAATACGTTCCCGGGCCTTGTACACACCGCCCGTCACACCATGGGAGTTGGCCACGCCCGAAGTCGTTACTCCAACCTTTCGGGGGGGAGGGCGCCTAAGGCGGGACCGATGACTGGGGTGAAGTCGTAACAAGGTAGCCGTACCGGAAGGTGTGGCTGGATCACCTCCTTAAAGGGAGACCTACCCACCGAACATTGAAAGTATTAACAGAGGGAACGACGTTAATGCGAATAGATGAACGGATTGGTCATCTCAAAGGTCGTTCTGGGTGTTTAGTGGACTTCTAGACTATTTGATTGGTTCGGGAAGGGCATGGGCTATTAGCTCAGGTGGTTAGAGCGCACCCCTGATAAGGGTGAGGTCCCTGGTTCGAGTCCAGGATGGCCCACCATTCTTATACTGGGGGGTTTAGCTCAGTTGGTAGAGCGCCTGCTTTGCAAGCAGGATGTCAGCGGTTCGAGTCCGCTAACCTCCACTGCCCAAGAAGAAAGGGAAGACATTTTAGTGTCTAATATTTCAGCACCTAATCTAGTGAACTAAGGTTTAGTTAAGTCAACGATAGTTACTTGAACTAATAACTAATAGAGGCTAGAGAGACTGCTGGATTAGTCCAGTGAGAACCTTGAAAACTGCATAATAACTTGTCAGGTAGTAGAAGCGGTCTATAACTTGAGGCATGAGATTGTTTCTAGAGATAGGAATGATGGAGTGTGATTGGGTGATAGGTCGTGAAAACACAGACACCAAATATTTTAAGCCGATAGAAATTAGTGGTCAAGCTAATAAGGGCTAATGGTGGATACCTAGGCACACAGAGGCGAAGAAGGACGTG
>CAVYAN010000025.1:5000-32128 GCA_963766075.1 uncultured cyanobacterium
TGGGTTCAGAACGTCGTGAGACAGTTCGGTCCATATCCGGTGCAGGCGTAAGAGCATTGAGAGGATTCTTCCTTAGTACGAGAGGACCGGGAAGAACGCACCGCTGGTGTACCAGTTATCGTGCCAACGGTAAACGCTGGGTAGCTATGTGCGGAGCGGATAACCGCTGAAAGCATCTAAGTGGGAAGCCCACCTCAAGATGAGTGCTCTCATGGGGTTAACCCAGTAAGGTCACGGGCAGAACACCCGTTGATAGGCTCTAGATGGAAGCTCAGTAATGAGTGCAGTCGAGGAGTACTAATAGACCGAGGGCTTGACCTCTTTCAATCGGTAAATATCAGGTGTCTTGAAAATATTGACAAGTTGTTATGCAGCCTTCAGGGTTTCCTGCAATCGGAAACTCTTACAAGTTTCCTGGTGTCTATGGCGTTGTGGACCCACTCTGACCCATCCCGAACTCAGGTGTGAAACGCAATCGCGGCAAAGATAGTTGGGGGGTAGCTCCCTGCAAAAATAGCTCGATGCCAGGTTAATTACTCTAAAAGCGCTCCCCCACTCAACTGAGGGAGCGCTTTTTATATCCTGATGAGGATTAGGTTAATTTTGTTAGACACTAATAATTTTTTCTAAAAAACTAAAACTTATGAACTCTGAATAACTGAAACTTATGAACAATTACAGATCAGCTCTGCTGCTATTCTGGGCACTCTAGCCCTAGATCACGTGGGATACATCATGTTGGCAAGGGTTTGGAGTGCGGCTCTGATTGGGATTAATGCTGTGCAGGTCGGCGTGGAAGTTGATGTTGCGGGTGGTCTACCGGGAATTGTGGTAGTGGGCCTCCCCGATGTGGCTGTTCAAGAAAGTAAGGAGCGGGTCAAAACAGCGATTAAAAACTCTGGCTTTACTTTTCCCATGAGAAAAATAGTGGTTAACCTTACTCCGGCAGATTTACGCAAAGAGGGGCCTAGTTTTGACTTGCCGATTAGTGTAGGTGTTTTGGCTGCGTCTGAACAAGCGAACGCTGCCTTGCTGGATGATTTTTTATTTCTGGGAGAACTTTCTCTGGATGGCAGTTTGCGCCCTGTAGCTGGAGTGCTGGCGATCGCTGCTGAAGCTAAACGTTTAGGTATTAAGGGTATGGTCGTGCCTACTGACAATGCCCGTGAGGCCGCCGTTGTCAGTGGGCTTAAGGTGTTTGGCTTTAAGCATTTGTCTGAGGTGGGCGAATTTTTATGCCATCCGGAGTCTTGGCAACCCGCCATGGTGAATGGGCTAGAGGAACTGGAGCGATCGCGCTTCATTGGGCCTGATCTCCGCGATGTCAAGGGTCAAAGTCATGCCCGTCGTGCGTTGGAAATTGCTGCTGCTGGGGGCCATAATGTCATCTTCGTCGGCCCTCCGGGTAGTGGAAAAACAATGCTAGCGCGACAATTGCCTGGTATCCTTCCCGGATTGAGCTTTGAAGAAGCTCTGGAAATTACCCAAATTCATTCTGTGGCCGGACTGTTGCGGAATAAAGGGTCTCTGGTGTCCACCCGCCCTTTTCGCAGCCCGCATCATTCTGCCTCAGGAGCGGCTTTGGTGGGCGGCGGCAGTTTCCCGAAACCAGGAGAAATCTCTCTGGCCCATCGAGGGATCTTGTTTATGGATGAGCTGACTGAATTCAAGCGTGATGTTTTAGAGTTTCTGCGACAGCCTTTGGAAGACGGCTTTGTCAGCATTTCTCGTACCCGCCAATCGGTGGTTTTTCCTGCCAAGTTTACGCTGGTGGCCAGTACTAATCCCTGTCCCTGTGGCTTTTTTGGCGATACAGTGCAGCCTTGCACTTGCACCCCGAGATCACGGGAACAGTACTGGGCTCGACTCTCTGGCCCTTTGATGGATAGGATTGATTTGCAAGTAGCTGTGAATCGGCTGAAGCCTGAAGAAGTGACCCAGCAGCCTACCGGAGAAGAGTCCAACCAAGTACGTCAGCGGGTTCAGGCGGCTCGGAACCTAGCCACTGCTCGATTTCAGAATACTGATCTACGGTGCAATGCTGATTTGCAAAGTGCCCATCTGCGCCAGTGGTGTCCTATGGATGAAGGGACTAAGGCTTTGCTGGAGGCCGCGATTCGGAAATTAGGCTTATCGGTGCGGGCTGCACGATCGCATTCTTAAGGTCGCGCGCACGATCGCTGATCTTGCTGGGGACGAGGCTCTCCAAACACACCATGTCGCCGAAGCAATTCAGTATCGCACGATTGATCGAATGCAGTAGGGACGTGAGGCGTTAAGAGAATGGCGCTATTTTATAGGCCAACATCTCATGGGCTAGCGGAGGTATTTCACGACTCAAAGTGTTTTGAGTATCACAAGGCCCATGGATTGCTCTAGCTGCAGCACTATCTGCACCATGGTGAAGACACAATATATCTTGCTAAAAATCAAGAACCGGAGAGATCTATTTAGATCTCTCCGGTTTTTGCTTATTGCTTAGGCATTGGTACCCACTAGCAGAATTCCAGGACTGTGGATCTAAAGGGTTCCACCTGCTGCCATATAGCGTGCGCGAGCTTGCTTGAAAGCCTTGCTCGCTTGAAGCTGTTCCTGCTTATCAGTGGAACTTTGAGATTGGTTAAATCGCGCTTGCGCCGTGGCAAAGTCAGCTTTAGCTGCCTCTTTATCGATCTCATCTCCGCGCTCGGCCCCATTGACTAAAATGGTGACCTCATTGCGCTCCACTTCCGCAAAGCCACCCATCAAAGCAATGGGCACCCAGGTCTTGTCCGCTCGCACCCGAAGCACTCCTGTTTCCAGAGCTGTCAATAAAGGTGCATGCCCTGTTAAGATTCCCAGTTGCCCGGTGGTGCTGGGTAAAATTACCTCTTCTGCCTGCGAATCCCAAACTGTTTTGTCGGGGGCAATCACTCGAACTGTCAATGCCATAGGTTTTTCTCCAGCGCGCTGAGTGCTCAATTCAAAAATTCAGCACTCAGCAGTTTCTATGTTTACTTTCCTTCTGCTTTCAGCTTCGCACCCTTGGCGATCGCTTCATCAATGTCGCCCACCAGGTAGAAGGCTTGCTCAGGCAGATCATCCAGTTCCCCAGACAGAATCCGCTTGAAGCCTGCAATGGTTTTGTCTAGGGTGACGTACTTGCCGGGAGAGCCGGTAAACACTTCTGCCACGAAGAAGGGCTGAGACAGGAAACGCTCAATCTTTCGGGCACGGGCTACGATCAAGCGATCGTCTTCTGACAATTCATCCAGACCCAAGATGGCGATGATGTCTTGCAGTTCCTTATAGCGCTGTAGGGTAGACTGAACTGCCCGCGCCGTGCCGTAGTGCTCTTCACCCACAATATCCGGTTGCAGCATGGTCGAGGTGGAATCCAACGGATCCACCGCCGGATAGATGCCCTTAGAAGCCAAGCCCCGAGACAGAACGGTGGTGCCATCCAAGTGGGCAAAAGTGGTAGCAGGAGCGGGATCGGTTAAGTCGTCTGCCGGAACGTAAACAGCTTGGATGGAGGTGATGGACCCTTCAGTGGTAGAGGTAATCCGCTCTTGCAGATCGCCTACGTCTGTACCCAGAGTCGGTTGATATCCCACGGCAGAGGGCATCCGACCTAAAAGCGCCGATACCTCGGAACCTGCTTGTACAAAACGGAAAATGTTATCGACGAAAAGCAACACGTCTTGCTTATTCACGTCGCGGAAAAATTCGGCCATGGTCAAACCCGACAGACCCACGCGCATCCGAGCACCGGGCGGTTCATTCATTTGACCGTAGACTAGCGCAATCTTGGACTCGCCTAGGTTGTCCTTATTGATCACACCCGACTCAATCATTTCGTTATACAGGTCATTGCCTTCACGAGTGCGTTCGCCCACACCCGCGAATACGGAAACACCACCATGGTTAATGGCAATGTTGTTGATCAGTTCCATCATGATCACCGTTTTACCGACACCAGCACCGCCAAAGAGTCCAATCTTGCCACCGCGCCGATAAGGGGTGAGCAGATCGACCACTTTAATGCCGGTTTCAAATACAGAAGGGGTTGTTTCCAGTTCCGTCAGCTTGGGAGCGGGACGGTGAATGGGCATGGTTTTGGACATGTCCACGGGGCCCTTTTCATCCACAGGTTCGCCCAGAACGTTGAAGATGCGCCCCAGCGTGGCAGGACCTACGGGAACGCTAATGGGTGCGCCCAAATCCAGCGCTTCCATCCCCCGCACCAGACCATCCGTGGAACTCATGGAAATCGCCCGCACTTGATTGTCGCCCGTCAATTGCTGCACTTCGCAGGTTACGGAGACTTCCTGACCTGCCCCATTGGTGCCCGTGATTCTTAGGGCGTTATAGATGGCGGGCAGTTTGCCGGCAGGAAACTTGATGTCCACAACCGGACCGATGATCTGTGTGATAAAGCCGATATTTGTTGCTGTAGTGGTGACCATGCTGCGCCTTTACTTCTGTCCTTACTTCGGTAATTATCAGGTGTTGTACTGGTGGCAAGCGCCTGCTTAGGCGTTTCCGTACGGGAAGAGATACTTAAGAAAATGCCAAGAATTAGATTATCACTGAATGGGTTACGGATGGTTAAGTTATCCAAAATCCTCGCGCGCATCGGCTCGTGGTGCTCTCCCAAACCGCCTTATTCCGGTGTTTTGGCCATGCCCATCAAAATTTTTTGAGCACTTTGTTCTGGAATGCCGCCGTTGGCCTGCCGTTGCACATAGGTGCCATCGGCCTGCAAATCCCAGGCTTGGCGATTATCTGCCAGCAGAATACCCAGAATTTCTTGTAGATCTTGAGAACTGGCTTCATCCTCGATCTGGACCACGGCTTCTACCCGCCGATCCAGATTGCGCGGCATCCAGTCAGCACTGCCAATAAAGACTTCCGTCTGGCCCCCGTTTTGGAAGTAGAACACCCGCGAATGTTCGAGAAAGCGCCCCACAATGCTAATCACCCGAACATTGTCACTGATGCCTGGAAGTTGGGGGCGTAGACAGCACATTCCCCGCACGATCAAATCAATTTGTACCCCGGCTCGGGAGGCATCGTAGAGGGCAGCAATCATGCGCGGATCGACGAGGGCATTCATTTTGGCGACGATCCGAGAGTGCTGACCATTGCGGGCATGTTCGGCTTCCCGTTGGATCATGGCGGTCATGCGATCGCGCAGATTGACCGGAGCCACCAGCAGCTTGCGATAGTCTTTTTGGCGAGAATAGCCCGTTAGGTAATTAAAGAGATCGGTTAGATCGGCACCCAAATCTTCCCTACAGCTAAAAATTCCAAAATCGGTATAGAGTCGTGCTGTCTTGGGATTGTAGTTGCCGGTGCCAATATGGACATAGCGCCGAATTTTGCCTTCTTCGCGGCGCACCACCAGCACCACCTTGGTGTGGGTCTTGAGCCCCACCAGGCCATAGACCACATGCACGCCCATATTTTCCAACTTGCGTGCCCAGAGAATATTATTCTCTTCATCAAACCGGGCCTTCAGTTCTACGAGCGTGGAAACCTGCTTGCCATTTTCTGCGGCGTCAATTAGCGCTTGAACAATTGGCGAATCTCCCGAAGTGCGATACAGAGTCATTTTAATGGCCAGCACATCCGGATCATGCGCCGCTTGAGCGATGAAATGCTGCACCGTGCGCGAAAAAGAATGGTAGGGGTGATGTACTAGCACATCCTGTTTGCGAATCACGGCAAAAAAGTCTTCCTCAAGTTCGGGCAGGGTGCCCCGCGATCGCGACCTCCGGTAACCGCTGTAGTCGGGGTGGAATTGTGGACTGCCAATCGGGATCCTTTAATTCTGGCAGAGGGAGGCTGAGCAAATACATCAAATCCCGTAATCCCAGAATGCCCTCGACCTCGTAAATATCGTTAGCGTGTAAATCCATTTCCTGGCGCAGCATTTCCCGGAGAATTTCCGGCATGGAAGCATGAATTTCTAGTCGCACTACCGAGCCGCCAAACTTTCGCTTGCGCAATTCCTGTTCGATCGCCTGGAGCAAATCGTCTGCTTCATCTTCTGCCAGTTCCAAATCACCATCCCGGGTAATCCGAAACGGATAATATTCCTGAATCAGCATGCCGGGAAATAGCGCCTCTAGATTGTGCGCAATGACCTGCTCTAGGGGCACTGCTGCTAGTACCGTGGGTACTCCCTGGATCTCCAGACGCAGTTCCTCTGGTAGTGGCAGGAACCGTGGCAAAATCTTAGGCACTTTCACCCGTGCAAACAGGTCTTCCCCGGTTGTTGGATCCTTAATCACCACGGCTAGATTTAAGCTGAGGTTAGAAATGTAGGGGAACGGATGCCCCGGATCCAGGGCCAAGGGTGTCAACACTGGAAAGATCTGTTCGTCAAAATACTGCTGCAAATAACTGCGCTGCTCTTGGGCTAGGTCAATATAATCCAATAGCAGCACACCTTTTGCGGCCAATTGGGGCCGAATGGTCTGCTCAAAATGCCGATGCTGCTTAATCACCGTGGGGCGCAATCGCTGACTAATTTTGCCCAGTTGATCCTTTGCCGTTAGCCCATCTGCCGACAGTTTGGTTACCCGCGCTTCTACCTGTTGTTTTAAGGCGGCTACCCGGACCATAAAGTATTCGTCCAAGTTAGAGCTGAAAATAGCTAAAAACTTCAGCCGTTCCAACAGAGGAGTACGGGGATCCGTGGCCTCGTGCAATACCCGATTGTTAAACTCTAGCCAACTGAGTTCCCGATTGAAATAGTACTGAGGATCGGCAAGATTGACTTCAGTGGCATTGGTGGCAGAGTTGGCGATGGGATTGGCGGCAGGGTCAGACGCAGGATTCGCTTCAAGGCTGATTTCAGGATTGACTACAGGATTCACAGCGGTGGTAGAGGGTGATGTGGCATCGATTTTACGGCGGGGCATAGGAGGAGGGGAGAGAGGAGGGGAGCAAGGAAGTGGGGAGAGAGGTCCGGACGTGATCTGCGATTGATGATGAAAGGCTGACCTACAACCAGTTGCCTGCAAAGGAACTAGGGGTGGCCAAAGACTTCGGTTTCGATACCCACCCACCATTCCCCGAGGCTCATGACATCCTTGTGAATGTCGGCGAGTTCAGCTTCGTATTGTTCTGGGGTGAGTGTGGTCCGGCGATCGCGCAGCTTTTGCAAACGCAGTTGGGCCAGGAGCCAAGGCTTGGAAATGCCATCAGTCTGTTCAATGTAGCGAGCCAGTTCCTCACTGTTCATGGGAGTTTCCAGGGTGTTGCGATAATTGACTGTCCCGAATGGCTAATAACGCCTGCGGGCTGGGAATGAGAGAGACGGGAGCTAGAGGCTGCCTCCGGCAAGGGATATTTGGCGGTGACGATTGGCTGCACAGACCGAAATCGGTTTGTTTTCAGGTTTATTTTCAACCGTGGATCCCCGCTTCTGATTTAACGAAGTGTTAAGGAGTGTTTAAAAGTGCGTTAAGTGTTGCGTGCGGTGAGAGTTGCTTTGCGATTGCCCCCAGTTCGGTGCGAAGTTCGTGCTCTTTCAGGGTTTGTCCTACGTGTCGGTCTGCTCCCCTCTGCTTTCCATTGTATCGCGGTGCTTTTAAGCGGCTATGTATCGACCGAGGCCGGAATTGGGTTTCCCTTGCCCGTTCCCAATCTTCACGCGACAATGAGAACAGCTACTTAATGTTTCGATACATGTTAGAAGAAGCCCTTAAGATGACGCTGACCTCAAACGCTGCTGCTCCTTCACCGACGTAATTCGACGTCTCAATTGCCGACGCCTCAACTACAGCCCTTGGCCCCCGCGACCCTAGACTACGACTTGGTGATTGTCGGCGGTGGGATTGTGGGCTTGACTCTGGCCTCTGCGCTCAAAGATTCTGGGCTACGGATTGCTCTGGTGGAGGCAAAGCCCGAATCAGCGGCGATCGCCCGTGGACAGGCTTACCACATCAACTTAATGTCGAGTCGGATTTATGCTGGCTTGGGGCTGTGGGACCAGATGCGGCCCCAGGTGAATCCGATTGAGCAAATTCATCTGTCCGATGCGGATTTTTCCCAGGTGGTGCAGTTTGGCCAGCGGGACCTAGGCACTGCGGTGCTGGGCTATGTGGCGGCCCATGGCGTGGTGCTGGAGGCGTTGCAGGCAGACCTGAGGGCGGCGGCCCACGTGACCTATCTCTGTCCGGTGGAAGTGCGGCGGCGAGTGGAGCATGTTGATAGCGTGGTGTTAGAGGTGAATCAGGCGGGAGAGCACAAAGAAATTCGGGCTCGGTTGGTGGTGGGGGCCGATGGAATGCGATCGCCCCTGCGCCAACAGGCGGGTATTTCCACTTGGGGCTGGCAGTATTGGCAGTCCTGTGTAGTGGCCTTTGTGCAGCCGGAAAAGTCCCACCGCAACATTGCCTACGAACGCTTTTGGCCCAGCGGTCCCTTTGCAATTTTGCCTTTGCCGCAGAATCTTTGCCGGATTGTCTGGACAGCGCCCCGTGCCGAAGCTGAAGCGCTGCTGGCCTTGGATGAAGCCCAATTTCTCGCGATCCTGCAAGAACGCTATGGCTCGCAAATGGGCGAACTGAGTCTGGTGGGCGATCGCTATGTGTTTCCGGTCCATCTGATGCATAGTCGCCAGTACACGCAGTCTCGACTGGTCCTAATTGGGGACGCGGCCCACTGTTGCCATCCTGTGGGCGGACAAGGGGTGAATTTGGGGATTCGGGATGCAGCGGTTTTGGCGGAGGTGTTACGGGCAGCCCATGAATCGGGAGAAGATATTGGCGATCGCCAGATTTTGCGCCGCTACGAACACCGACGCAAACTGGAAAATTGGGTGATTCTGGGTTTTACGGATTTTCTGAATCGCTTGTTTTCCAATACCTTTTTGCCGCTGGTGCTCCTGCGCCGGTTGGGACTGGTGCTGATGCAGGGCATCCCTCCCCTCAAAAAACTGGCTCTGCGGCTCATGACGGGTCTTTTGGGGCGTGTGCCCCACGTTGCGCAACTGGATGTTCCCCCCAATAGCCTCTGACTATGGGGATGGCTGCGAGTTAGGTGGCCGTGATTATGAACTAGCCGGAGGCTTGCCTGTGAGTGTTCCTGGAGCGTGCTGATGATTAGTTTGTCGGGGAAGGCTGTCAGGAAGGTTTTCTAGAGCGGTTAGCTGGGGAATCTGGGGTAGAAATCGGTGGAAAGGGACAGGTGTCCCCTACAATGAGCTAGATTTCGCCGCGATTTCTGACGTTCGCGTTTCTCATGAATGCATCTCTCAGCGCCTTCTGGAAAACTCTCTGGCTGTTTATTACCCTGTCCGCGTTACCGATTCAGCAATGGCGCAGTGCCAGCGTTGTAAATCGGGTGTTTGGCGGGCTGCGGCAATGGCGCAGGCAAAGCTATTTGTTGCCCTATGCCGATGGCATGGGGACCATTATGGTCAGCTTGGTCTACGCGATCGCCCCCTTTGTCACCGACAACAATAGCTTTGTGGGGATCATGCTGATCGCCTCTGCTGCCTTCTGGCTGCTGCTCACGGTATCCGATGAGCAGGCGACGCATTGGGGCGGGGTCCAGGCTGTCGGGACGGGAGTTGACGGGGCGGATGTGGGCGATCGCGAGGTGGCTACTGAGAAACGGCCACTGGGTCTCACCACACCGATTCATCTGATTGTTTTTCTGTACTGGGGTATTTCCTGCGCCGCCACGGCATTGTCCCCCGTGCGCAAGGCCGCATTTTCGGGATTAACCAAGCTGACGCTCTATCTCATCCTGTTTGCGCTGTTGGCACGATTGCTGCGATCGCCGCGCATTCGGTCATTTCTGATTGCTGTGTATTTGCATGTGGCGCTGATTGTGAGCGTTTATGGCTTACAGCAGTGGTTCTCGGGGGCGGCGGCTTTGGCGACCTGGGTTGATCCCGCTTCACCCCTGTCGAAAACCACCCGAGTCTATAGCTATTTGGGCAATCCCAATTTGTTAGCGGGCTATTTACTGCCTGCGGTGATGTTTAGCTTGGTGGCCGTCTTTGTCTGGCAGGGCTGGATTCGCAAGGCACTGGCGCTAACGATGGTCAGCGTCAATGGGGCCGCGTTTATTCTGACATTTAGCCGGGGCGGCTGGATTGGCTTAGTAGTGGGAGGGTTAGTGTTGCTGCTGCTGTTGGGGCATTGGTGGAGTGTTGCCTTGCCTACCTTTTGGCAAAAGTGGGCCATTCCAGGGGTTTTGGCAGGATCAGCCGCTGTGCTCCTGGTGGCGATGGTGGCGGTGCCGACGTTGCGCGATCGCGTGTTCAGCATGTTTTCCGGGCGCGGAGACAGCAGCAACAATTTCCGCATCAATGTTTGGCAGTCGGTGATTGAAATGATTAAGGCGCGTCCAGTGCTGGGTATTGGTCCTGGAAATGTGGCGTTCAATAAAATCTATCCGCTGTTCCAGCGTCCACGTTTTACAGCTTTGAGCGCCTATTCGATTGTCTTGGAAGTGGCGGTAGAAACTGGGCTGATTGGCTTGAGCTGTTTTGTGTGGCTGCTGGTTGTTACCTTTAACATGGGCTGGACGCAAATTCAGCGCCTGCGGGCTGTGGGCAGCCGCCAGGGCTATTGGCTGATGGCGGCGATAGCCACTCTATGCGGCATGTTGGGGCATGGGGTGGTGGATACCGTGTGGTATCGGCCCCAAGTCAACACCCTGTGGTGGCTGATGATTGCGATTGTGGCCAGCTATTACATGCGGCCTAGGCCGGACGCTGAACAATTTTAGGCTTGGGATAGCGCTTTGCGCCGCGATGCTAGGGGGTTTGGCGTCAATTCAAAACCTAAGATGATTTGTTCTATTCACTCGTGAACTGTAATAGTTCCAGAAGAGCAGTTTCTGAGAGTTTGGGAATTCCGAGCGATCGCGCCTTTTCTAACTTGGATCCGGCATCTTCCCCCGCCACCAAATAGCTGGTTTTCTTACTGACTGAATCGGTGACCTTGCCGCCTGCTTTTTGAATGAGTGCCTTGGCTTCATCGCGTTTTAGCGTAGGCAAAGTGCCAGTAATCACAAAGGTTTGCCCCTTTAGTGGTTGGTGGTTGGGATCCGGCAGCGCGGCTGCTTCCGCCATCAACTGTAGTCCTGCGGCTTTGAGTCGTTGAAGGAGCTGTTGATTGGCAGAGCTTTGACACCATTGATGCACAGATTGGGCAATTTCATTGCCAATGCCATGGACTGAGGCAATGTCCTCGATGGTAGCTGCGGTGAGGAGATCAATACTGGGAAAGGTTTGGGCCAAGATCTGGGCGTTGACGCTGCCCACATGGCGGATGCCCAAGCCGTACAGAACGCGATGCCAGGGCTGGGTTTTGGAATTGGCGATTGCTGCCACCAATTTTTCCGCTGACTTTTGGCCCAGGCGGTCCAGATTTAGGAGGCGATCGCTCGTTAGGTTATATAAATCGGCAACGGCATGGACCAATCCGGTTTCGACCAATTGGATCACGAGTTTTTCGCCGAGGCCATTGATATCCAAGGCATCCCGCGAGGCCCAATGGATCAGGGATCCCCGCACAATAGCGGGGCAGATGGGATTGATGCAGCGGGTCACGGCCTCATCTTCAGGTTTGACTAATAAGGCGTTGCATTCTGGACAGCGATCGGGCATTGCCTCTTTTCCGGGCTGCCGCTGGTCGCAGTTCTGGCAGCACGCGCACCACTTCGGGAATAATCTCTCCGGCTTTGCGAACGATGACCGTATCGCCGATATGGATATCCAGTTCAGCCAACCGATCTTTATTGTGCAATGTGGCACGGGTTACGGTTGTTCCTGCCAGCGACACCGGGCGTAATTCGGCTACCGGAGTCACTGCCCCGGTGCGGCCCACCTGGAAAACAATCGCTTTGACAAGGGTGGGTGCTTCTTCGGCGGGATACTTGAGGGCGATCGCCCAACGCGGAAAGCGCTGTGTAAAGCCCAATTGTGCCTGCAAGCTCAAGCTATTGAGCTTAATCACCACACCATCCGTCATGTAGGACAGATCCCGCCGCGCCTCATTCCAATAGTCGCAGTAGGTCTCCACTGCCTGTAAATTGGAGCACTGCTGCCGGTTGGGATTCACGCGAAATCCGAGCTGCTTCAGCAGTTCTAGGCTTTGCCATTGGGACTCCGCGCGCAGATCACTGCGGGAATGGGTCCCATCTGCCGCCTCATCCGGCACATGCAGCGTGTAAGCAAAGAAATCCAACTGCCGCTGGGCGACAATGCGGGAATCCAGTTGGCGCAGGGTGCCTGCGGCGGCATTGCGAGGATTGGCAAACAGGGTATCTCCCACCTGTTCTCGTTCCTGATTGATTTGGGCAAAAACATCCAGGGGCAAAAAAGCTTCTCCCCGGACTTCGACTATTGGTGGCGGGTTCTCGAGATTCAGCCGCAGAGGAATAGAGCGGATGGTTTTGACGTTTTGGGTGATGTCTTCACCGCTGAGGCCGTCACCGCGCGTGGCACCGCGCACCAGCACGCCATTTTCGTAAGTGAGGGCGAGGGCGTTGCCGTCAATTTTCAATTCGCAGACATAGCTAAACTCATCGGGGGCGGTGGCCCCGACCCCGGCCCCATTCCCCCGCCCAATAGCGCTGCCAGCGTTCTTGCCATTTTTCCAAGTCCTCTGGCCCAAAGGCATTTTCCAGGCTGTAGAGCGGGATGTTGTGCTGGACGGCAATGGATTGGCTGGCAGGTCGTTCGCCCACGCGCTGGGTGGGGCTATCGGGGGTAATCAGGTGGGGATGGGCGTGCTCTAGATCTTGCAGTTCGCGATAGAGCTGATCGTAAACGGCATCTTCCAGGGCGGGAGCATCCAGAACGTAGTACTCGTAGCTGGCCTGTTGCAGCAAACTGCGAAGTTCCTGCACCCGTTGGGCGATCGCTGGGCTAATTTGATCGGCTGCCGTCATATCTATCCGCTGCATCTATCCAAAATTCAGACCATATCTTAGCGTTGTGGCTGGAGATTTGGTCAATTTTGCGATCTTACGGTCTAATGGAAAGCGACTGAGTGCGAATTTACCCCGCTCATTTTCTACCCCGCTCTTGATTATGCGTGTTTGGATAGTTTGCTTTATTGTGCTGTTTGGGTCGGCAGAGTTGCTGGAATGGCTGCAAACATTTTCACTGCCGATGCCCATTTTTGTGTTGGGGGGTGCGTTTTTGGCGATCGCTTCCAACTATAACAAACTTACCCACCTGCCTTTCCATCCCGACTACGAAGCGCCAGAATTGTCCGCCCCAGACCGATCCACGACCGACCGAGCACGACTAACCATTACGACCCACCAATCCACAACAGACGCCAGTCCTGTGGTCCCTGTCCCAGGGCAAGTGCCGCCCGCCCGCGCTGCCACGATTTCCTTTGAAATTAGCAAAACGTTCCAGCCAAGGGATTGAGTCTTTAGGGTGTAGGGGGCTGCTTCTGGGGGGTGGCCGATGGTTCTGTTGAGGGGGTTGGGCTGGGAGATGGCTCTGGGGGCGATTGCTGCCATTCTGCTTCTGGTCGGAGCACAGCATTTTGAAAATCCAGCGGCACCAGCAGCACGGTCACTTCTGAGGTGGGGGGATCCGGGGGATCAATTTGGGCATACAGGCTGGTGTTATTGAACAGCGTTTTGCCCAGCACTAGACGATGATTGGTTTGATTCTTCAGCTTGACGTTGATTTTGGCGAAGGGACGGTCTAGTTCAAACTCGGCCAGTCGCGTAGAGGGCACCTTGACGGCTTGTTGGCTGCTACCGGTTGCTAATAAATTTAGCAAAAACGCGATCGCCCCATCGTTGGCTGGAGCCACCCGAGGTGATGTCATTTGCCAAAGCGTTGCCTGACTCGCTGCCGGACTTGCTGCTGGACTGGATGCTGGACTGGATGTCGGACTCGCTGCCGTCGTCCGTTCAAAGGCCAAGGATTTGGTCAACGTGGTTACCGTGAAGGCTTGCACATCCGCTTCCTGAAAGCTGAATAATTTATTAGTCTGAATGTTGCCCGCCTCTCGTCCGGGATCAGCCCGGATCGTCACATAGACTGCGCCCCCTAATAGAACGGCGATCGCCCACAGCACCATTGAAGTTTTCTGAAGTTTCATCGCTTTCCTCTTGCAGCATCCTTTACCGTCGCCGCCACCAGACCACAAACGCCGTCCCAAAGGCGAGCAAGGGCAAAATTCCTAATGCGGTCCAGCCCGCCAGACCTGCTTGTTGGGCACTCATCGTCACCCGTCGATTCTTAGACTCCTTTGGGCGAATCGATAACCCTTCCTGGCTTTCGGGCTGGCTGAGCCACCGCACTGCATTCAGAAAAACATCTCCGTTAATGGCTTGATCAAATGCGCCATTAATCGCAAAGCTAGAGTTGCCGATGACAACTAGGCGCGCTTCCTTGGCTGGCTGGGTCAGCGCTGGGCTGGGCATTGGTTGGGGACTGGGGCTAGTTGTAGGACTGGCCGTGGGGTTGGCTGTAGGACTGGCTGTAGGACTGGCTGTAGGACTGGGGGCAGGCGGTTTGACAGCAGGCCGGGTGAGTGCAAAGCCGAGAACTAGGGGACCGGGGCGATCGCTCTTGGCATCAAACTTGAGCGGCTGGGTTTTCACATCCCGTTCTCCCCAACTTTTCTCACTCGTGAACAGGAGGGGAACGGCCTGGGTGCCGGTCATCGATTTCACATCAACGGGTCTAGCCAAGGGATAAAAGGAGATGTTGCCGCCAAAATCGCGGGTAATGGGATGATTTCCATACTGAGTTACCGAGACATAGGCCGGCCCTAATTCTCCCAATCGGCGCGAGGCATCAACGGCAACCCGATCATCTACGGTTACGCCCCAATCATTCAATAAACTGTCCAATGCAGGATTGGTATTCGGATCAATCATCAACAGGACACTGCCGCCCTGCTTTAGGTAATCCTGCAAGGCCGCAATTTCCGGCGGAAATAGGGCACTTCCAGCTCCCGCGACCACAATGACATCGGCATTTTCCGGGAATCCGCCCTGGGCTAAATTCAGGGGCTGAACATCAAAGCTTTTGGCCTGTAAGGCCGTCACCGCCTGGGATAGGGAACCTCGCCCCTCATCTAGGGGATGTTCCCCATGCCCCTGCAAAAAATACGCCGTAAACTTGCGATCGCTGAGCACCTTATCCAGGGCATTGGTCAGCTTAGATTCTAAAAGTCTATCCCGTTGGTTCACTGTCTGCACAAATTCACGGCGCTGCTTCGGCTGTTTCGGTGCAACTTCCAAAAAAACATCGCCCACATTCTTCATCTCGAAGTCTTGCACCAGTCCGGGCTGGAAATTCGGATTGACAAACTCAAAGCTCACCTGGTTGCTTTGGCGCTGGTAACTGGTGAGCAGTTCCCGGTCCTGGGGATTGGGCTGAGGATCGAACACCCAGAATTTGACTGGCTGCTTCAGTTTTTGGACTAACTGCCGTGTTTCCGGAGCCAAGGTGAAAATCTTGTTCTCGGTCAAATCTACGCGGCTGGCATAGCGTGCCCCCAGAAAATTAACCAAGCCCAAAATGACCAGAACGGCCAGTGTCGCCACTAATCCATTGGTGCTGACTTGCAGCGATCGCCGTCCCCACAAACCGTTCCCCGTCACGCTGCGAGGCTGCCGACTCTGGACCACAAGCCACAGCATGCCCACCGCGACACCGGCTAGGATGAGGCCCAGGGATACTCCATTCCACCCCGCGATTACGCCTGCCGAAATTCCCGCCACGACCAACATCGGCCCCACGAGAAAAACCGCATTGGGAACGGCGATCGCGGGAAGCTGCCGCTTTGGCAATGTTGAGGATGATTTTGGGGGCGATTTTGGGGCCGATTTAGCGGGTAACTTGGGTTTCATCGGGAAGACGGGAGAGGGGGTTGGATGTAGGAGGTTAGATTTTGGATTCTAGATTTTGGATTCTAGATTTTGGATTCTGGACTTACGGCTTTGAGCTGTTTTGGCTTTGAGCCATTCTGACTTTGAAGAACCGTGGGGTCGGGCTGGTTCTGATCCGTCTGGGGCCGTTAATTTCTCTGAAACCTAAAGACATCAATCGATTGAGCGGTTAAGAAGATGCCAAGGACAATATAGCTGCCAAACAAAACCAAGCTGCTGGTATCAAAAATGCCCTGGGTCAGGTTGGTGTAGTGTTGTAGCAGGGATAAATAGCCCAAGGCTGCCCCCATTGGGCCGCCAATGCTGGTGCCCACCAAGTCAATAATCCATAAAAATAACACCAAGCCAAAGGTAAACACTGCGGCCAGAATCGTACTGTCCGTCAATGAAGAAATGAACATGCCCAGGGAAAGCACTGCCGTGGCCAATAGCAAGAGTCCGGCATGGCCCAGTAAAACAATCGCGATGCTCACAGGTGGCTGCGTGGTGCTGAACGCGATCGCCTCATAAATTAACAGCGGCACCACCATCGTGGTAAAAAATGTGGCCACCCCCAACAGCTTGCCCACGGCTACCGCCCAGTTGGTAATGGGTGAAGTGGCTAACAACTCCAGGGTGCCCCGCTTTCGCTCCTCCGCGTAGAGGCCCATGGACAAAATCGGCAGGACGAACAGCGATACCGAACCGAGCACTCCCAGAAAAAGCTGGAGAAACTGAGCTGGCACGTCGAAGGGGGGCACGGGGACTCCCAATTGCTGGGCCTGCAACACTTGGCTATCCGCTTGCACATTCAAGCTACTGGTGGGGTCTAGGAGCAGCACGTAAAAAAAATACCCCGCCAGTAGCCAAAACAAGCCCGCCACCGTATAAGCCAGGGGCGAAGCAAAGTAGCTCTGCAATTCCCGACGATAAATCGCCAAAATATTTGAAAAAATTATGCCCATAGGGTTGGCGCTCTTATCCGGCTTGGTTGATTTCAGGAGAGGTTTCAGGATTGGGTTCCAGACTGGTTTCGGGGGCGGCGATCGCCCGGTCGGCCATGGTCAATTGCAAAAACACATCCTCCAAACTGGCATGGGTGCGGCGCATTTCGTACAGGCCCAATCCTTGACCCACCACCATGGCGGCAATGTCTTTACCCACCAGTTCGGCTCCAGAATGCGCCACCACCCGCAGCGTATGGCGATGGGGCAGCGTTCCGGGCAGTACTTCCAGGGTTGCCACACTCTCCAGTGCCTGCAGGGAAGCTTGGACGCTGGCAACTTCGCCCTCTACATCCAACTCATATCCAGACCCCACGGCTAATTGCGCCATCAGTCGCTCGGGTGTGTTGGTGGCGACGACCTTGCCGCGATTGATGATGGCTACGCGATCGCAGGTGACACTCACCTCGGGCAAGATGTGGGTTGATAGCAGCACGGTATGGTTGCCCGCCAGGTTTTTAATTAAATTCCGCACCTCGATAATCTGGCGCGGATCTAGACCCACGGTGGGTTCATCCAAAATAATAGCGGGCGGATCGTGGACAATTGCTTGGGCAATGCCTACCCGTTGCCGATAACCTTTGGATAGTTTGCGAATTAAGGTATCCTGACGATCGCTCAAATTGCACTGTTCTAGGGCCAGCTTCACGCGCTGCGGGCGATCGCCCGCACTCACCCCCTTAATCTGCGCTACAAAGTGCAGAAACCCCGCTACGGTCATTTCCGGATACAGCGGAGGAGTCTCTGGTAAATAGCCAATCCGCTGCCGGACCGCCATCGACTGCTCGTGCACTTCATAGCCTGCAATTTTGGCGGTGCCTGATGTGGCGGGTAAATAGCCAGCCAAAATCCGCATGGTGGTGGTTTTGCCCGCCCCGTTTGGTCCTAAAAAGCCGAGGATTTCTCCCTTGGCCACGCGAAAGGTGACATCTGCGATCGCCGAGGTCGATCCATACACCTTGGATAAATGTTCTACTTCAATCATCAGCACCTCACGTTCCGGGGCGATCGGTCGTCACCTCGCTGCACGTCCCTCCAATGACGGACTAGAGTTCAACTTATCTACACTACGCCCAATCTGTGACAGCGGCATGACCAAAAGATTAAATTTTCCATACCGGGCACTACTGCTGGGTATGGGCGGATCGCGTTACGGATAGGTGGTTCGCAGCATTCATGCCTACATCGCCACCTACATCGCCACCTGCATTGACAATAGTGACTGAGCTGTATGAGTCAATAAAAGTACATCACTCGGTTGCGATGGACATACGTGCAATGCGATGGAAGACAACCGAAGCACGTCTCATAATTCCTGCCAAGGCGCAGTATTTGCGGCCAGCATTGTCGCCTTCACTACTCCCGTAAACAGTCCGTCCAGATCCAGGAAAAACACAGGCTTCATTGCCAGAATAACTCCGCCGCCAGCGATCTTTACGGATCTATACCCAGCGATCGCAGCTTTTCCGCGAGGCGATCGGCTCGTTCTCGTTCTGCCTCGGCCCGCTCTCGTTCCGCCTCGGCTCGTTCTCGTTCTGCCTCGGCCCGCTCTCGTTCCGCCTCGGCCCGCTTTCGTTCTGCCTCGGCCCGTCGCCGCTGCTCGTCCACTGTCGTAAAGGGACTGCCATCTGGATACCAAAGCTGCAACTCGGTTCCGCTCATGTCAAAGCGAACTCCTAAGCGTGGACTCACCCAGTTTTGTGTCTCCGACACTATTCCGAGCCGCTCCCCATAGCGCAACCAGCCATAGAGTTCCAGGGCATCGGGATCATAAAGATAGTATTCTTCGACGCCATGGCGATCGTAGAAGGCCAGCTTACGCATCATTTCCACGGGGCGATTGCCCGGAGACAAGATTTCAAAAACTACTTGGGGAGGGATATTCGCCTCTTTCCACTGCATATAAGAGCCGCGATACCCCTTAGGTCTGCCAAACACCACCATGGCATCTGGCGCGATGCGAGTTTTATTGTCTCCTTCGATTGGATACCACAGCAAATCCCCCGCTACAAATACGTTGGCATCGTCGGCAAATAGCGCCTCTAGATTTTGCTGAATTGTCACAATCCAGCGAAATTGTAGGGTGTTGTCAGACATTGGATTGCCGTCGTAGTCCGGATAGAGGATTTCAGCAGGCGCTTCAGTGGGAGGTGGAATCAAAACCATAGGAAAGACCTCAGGCGCGATCGCAAGTTGCTTCAGTTTAACGTGCTGGACTTCAATCCACGCAGCCCGCTCACGGATCTATCTCCAGCGATCGCCGCCTTGCTGTGAGGCGATCGGCCAACGCTGGCAGATCAATCAGGAAATTGCTATTTGAAACGAACTATTGCCTGCTTCTAGCCGCAGGGCACTTCACCATCCTAGTCACCCGCACGAAAAAAGGCTGCCTAGGCAGCCTCCGAATCAAATGTTTGATTTTAAATTTCTATCTAAACCCGATCGCGGCTTGCCAAACAAAGGCCAGCAGCAGGAAGAATACAGGGATAATCGGTAGAATATCAACCAGCGGATCAAAAATCGAATACGCCTCAGGCAATTTTGCTAACAGCAGAGCAAATTCCATGGATCGATAACCTCTTCGTACGGCTCTAAGAATTGCCATCGATCTTAACATAGGGCGGTGCAGCAGAATTAGGCGGATGGGATCAGTTTTGGGTGACCTCACGTTCTTTCTGGGAGTCCCGACCCAGCCAGTGGCCAAACTCGGCCACGAAGGTGCCCTGGATAATGGCAGCCCGAATCCGTTGGGTGAAGCGCACTAGCTCTGTGATGTTATGAATCGAGAGTAGGGTGTAGCCGAGGAGCTCCTGCGATCGCACTAAGTGACTGATGTAAGCACGGCTGAAATTTTGACAGGTGTAGCAGGGGCAAGTGGCATCCAAGGGCGTAAAGTCTTCCCGGAAACGGGCATTTTTCAGGTTCCAGCGTTCCCCATTGACTAGGGCATTGGCATGGCGAGCAAATCGGGTGGGAATCACACAGTCGAAGAGGTCCACTCCGGCAGCGATCGCCTGGGTCATTTCCTGATAAGTACCGACACCCATTAGGTAGCGAGGCTTTTCGGGCGGTAGTAGAGGCGTGGTCGCCTGCACAATGTGTTGAATCAGTTCAGGCGGCTCGCCCACGCTGACTCCACCAATGGCATATCCCGGCAAATCTAGCTCCACCAGCATTTGGGCGGCAGACTGCCGCAAGTCGGGATAGATACCCCCTTGGACGATGCCAAACAGAGCTTGATCGGAACGCTGATGTGCTGTCACACAGCGCTTTAGCCAGCGAAAGGTGCGATCGGTGGCGGCGACTACATCCTCACGACTGGCCTGATAGGGTGGACATTCATCAAAGGCCATGATTACGTCTGCACCTAGGGCATTTTGGATGGCGATGGACTTTTCCGGTGACAGGTGGATCATTTGGCCATCTCTGGGCGATCGAAAGGTCACACCAGACTCGCTAATCTGCCGCATCTGGCTGAGGCTAAACACCTGGAATCCCCCGGAATCGGTCAGCATGGGACCATCCCAGCCCATAAAGCGGTGCAGCCCTCCAGCCTTGGCGACAATATCTTCTCCGGGCTGTAAATGTAGATGATAGGTGTTGGATAGGACCATTTGAGCCCCAGTGGCCCGTAATTGGTCAGGGGTAACCATTTTGACATTGGCTAGGGTGCCCACGGGCATAAACCGAGGGGTTTCGACGACGCCATGGGGGGTCGAAAACACGCCTGCCCGTGCCTGGGTGTGGCCACAGGCAGCCACAGATTCAAACGAAAATTCAGAACTCACCGCAACATCCAAAGCAACGCTACTCATTTAGCCAGCCTTCCATTGTGCCATGTCCGGGGGCCCTGTCTAGCCACGTCCACGGCAGATTTCTTGGGGATATTAGCTGGGGCAACTGAGGGATCAACGCCTACAACGGTTGGAGCTGATATTTAGTCGCCTCTACCGCAAGCACCTCCACAGCAGCCACCAGAGGCATCAGACCTACGCCCAGCAGAATCACTCCACCTCCTCGGAGCCCCATCTCCCGGTCGTCAGACCTACAGCCACCGTTGCCGAGCCAGCCTACACGAATTTGATAACTCTCTTGATCACTGGCTGTAGACACCCTTTGCATGCCTCACCATAAAAATGCAACTCCACGTTTGCCCAAAATATAGTCATCAAATACCACAGTTGCCGGTTTGTCCGCCATCCCAAAACATACATGAAGGGGCAGCAAATGCTCTTCACGGGGGTGACAATAACGGGCGGCGGGTGCTTTCTCCCACTCGATCAGGCGTTTTTCTCGCTCGGACTGAAGCATTGGGCCGGTACAGACCTCAATTAGCCAATTTTGAAAGGCATCATTGGCGGGATCCGGTGCACTACCCCCCTGCAAAGAAAATGCGCTCATGTTGTGAAACGAAAACCCAGAGCCGATTATCAGAATATTGTCATCCATCAATGCGCGTAATGCTTTGCCAAGGGCTAAATGTGCAACCGGGTTAAGCTCATGCAACAGCGACAATTGTAGCGCAGGAATATCGGCTTGCGGATACATTAACTTCAGTGGGATAAATAAGCCATGGTCAAAGCCTCGCTGCAAATCAATGTGAGCGGATATATTATTTTCATGCAGTAATCCGGCAATTCTATTGGCCAGCGCGGGATGCCCAGAGGCTGGGTAAGTAATTTGATAGGCTTCCTCTGGAAACCCGTAATAGTCATAGAACAGGGGAGGGGTTTGTGCGCCGAGTAGCGTTGCAATGCTTTCTTCCCAATGGGCGCTGATGACGAGGATCGCATCCGGTTTTCTCAGTTGAGATGGAAGCCGACGCATGAAATCGGCCAGCGCTTTGTGGCTAGGGTCACCAAGAATTGGCAAGGGGCCTCCGCCATGGGAAATGTAGACAACCTGGGCGTTTTGTTGTGAATTGGTTTGATTTAGCATGTTTGATTTAGCATAAAAACCTAGGGTCTATCGTTTAAGCTATGCAACTCTAATATCAATATGCCAACAGATTAAGCACCGTAGAGCAAAGTTTTCAAAGTTTCTGAACCCATATCCTATAGGGCTCCTCGATTAATTGATCTGGGCCTGATTGAGGTCTCAAATGAGACGGCATCTGACTAGGCAATGACGCCTGAGGCTGGCAGTGAACTGATAATCGTCATGGGAACTGAGCATTTGACGAATTTATTCGGCCATTGACGCTGGTTTCACCGCGCGAGTTTCGAGCCAGGTGAATCGGATCAGGTTGTAAGTCAAATTCTTCAACCCTAATTGAACTTTGGCATTGGCCGGCCCAATCGTGCGCAGGAGCTTGCCACCCATGCCCATAATCGTTAGTGTCATGAATTATTCGCGGCTGACCAGAGTATAAAAATGGACTGACGCTGCATAAGGGTTTCAAAAAGCCCCCTACGCGGAGCGCAAATAATTCAAGACATTAACATTTTCTCCCACCTCGGTCATGCTTGGGCCGCAATCGTCACTGCTCGACCTTGCTGCTAACAGCGAATCGTTGTCCGATCGCTCAAGCCCATTAACAAGCGGCATTGACAGTTTTCCCGCTGATTGACCTTCACTACGCCTCCACCTTCAAATCACCGATCGGGTAAGCCACACAGGCCAATACACATCCCGCCTGCTGATCGGCCTCGGTCAAAGCCATCGGTGGCGTCTCATACCGGACTTCTCCAACCGAAGTTTGTAGTTTACAAGCCCCGCAGGCTCCCATCCGGCAGGCACTCTGGATATCGACCCCTGCCTGCTCAGCCAGCTCTAACACCGTCATACTGCCATCTGCCGAAACGGCTTGCTTAGATTGGGTAAAATTGACCACCTGGGCCGAATTTGAGCCATTGCTGGACTGGACAGGTTCAGCGATCGCAGGTTCTGCCGTCGCACTCGTAGGCGAACTCGCTGCGGCCTTCCCAGCATGGGGTTTATCGCCAAAGCTCTCTTCGTGATAATGAGCCATCGGAAAATTCATTTCCTGCAGCATTGTCTTTGCTTGTTTCATAAAGGCACTCGGCCCACAGACAAAGACTGTGCGATTGTTGAGATCTGGCACAATCAAATTTAGCATCGACTCTGAAATTCGTCCCGTCAGCCCCATCCAAGGTTGGTTTGTGGGCTTTTGGGTCAGCGTCACGGCCAACCGAAAATTGGGTATTTGGGTGGCCATCATTTCCAATTCGGAGCGAAACACAATATCTTCTAAACTGCGGGCACTGTGAAGAAATAGCACATCGCAATCGACTAATGTATCCTGGACCCAGCGTGACATCGACATCATCGGCGTAATGCCGCTTCCAGCTGACAAGAGCAATAATTTTGGCGGTAGATTGGGCAAACAAGTAAAGTGGCCCATTGGCCCACCCATCAACATCACGTGATCGCCGACGTTGAGGTGGTCATGGAGCCAATTAGAAACCAGTCCGGCAGGGGCATCGGGTTGATCGATCGGTCGTGGTACGCGCTTTACCGTAATGCTGAGATAGTAGGGTCGGGTCGGTGAAGAGGAGATGGAATACGGTCGCACCACGCGCTGCCCGTCAATCGTGAGGGCCACGTTGGCGAACTGTCCCGGCTGATAGGTAAACAATACCGGTGATTCCGCCACGAAGTAAAATGTTTTGACATCGTGGGTTTCATTCACAATGCGAGAACACCGACAGCGCAGATCATCCTTTGTCCAACTTGCACCTAAGGGGATGCCAGAATTCGTCGGATTTTTCGATCGCGTTGGGGGATTCAATCGGTGGAGCGATCGCTTCCACATACAGCAACGTCTTACCCAGTTGGAGCAAATCCCCTAGGCCGAGTTGCCGTTGTTCGTTGATCGGTACCCATGCGCCATTCAGCATTGATCCGGAGCTACTCCCAATATCAACAAAGTGATAGGCAGCGTTGCTGTAAGTAATGCGACCATGCACGCGACTGACTTCAGGGCAAGACAATACCAAATCACAAGTGCTCTTAGTCCGATCAGCCATTCTACTTGGCCGGGATGGCTGGGAATTAGCTCATAATGTTCAAATTGTTGTTGTTCAAAGTTGACGGATTTTAGTTTTAACATAGTAGGCTGGCTTCTTCGGATAAATCATCGGCACCACACCCTGTGAAGGCAATTCTGAAGGATTCTGGCATTGCTGATGGAAGTCATGCATTTTGGCGGGATCGGGCACGGCGGTGCTTGACTAACCGATAGCAAAATCATGGGACTATCGCTAGAATCAGCGAAATAGAAATTCGATCGACAGATGTGAAGATTATTTATCAATTCATTTACTTTTTAGTGATCCCGATTGGGATTATAGGTTACGAATTTTTGTCGAATCGCTCGGTTTATCATTTGATTTATGATTCAATTTACTATTTTCTTTGTTGTTGGCTTTACCCGTTGGCCTGAGATTAAATCGCGTCCGCTTAGACGGTTTGACAATTGTTTTGGCGAGGGTGACGGCGTTATGATGGTTGGTTGATGCGGGGGGTTTGGCAATTGAGGCTAAGACTTTTGGGTTGGTGGCAGCAATCGCCTCAATCATGGCGAAGTGCTGGGAATCGTGTAATTGCAACTCGGTGCGCAATTTTTGACCAAACTCAAAACTTTGATCGAGATCGATTACGCCTCGTTCCAATAAATCCAGCATAATTTCGGTGTAGGTTTCTAGCCGCACCTGCTGCGAGAATTCGGGCAATACCTTAACTAAGGTATAGATTTCGTCTGCCGATAGGTCATCGATCGATCGACCTTCCAAAGCCGCAGGTGTGATCGCCAGTTTGCGCAATTGCTGACGCAGACTGGTGGTCATGCGCTCCCGTTCATATTGGGCATGGGTGCGGCCCAGCGTGCGAAATAGCCAAATCGACCCGACCAATACGATTAAGGCATTAAAGCCCAGTACCAGGGGGGATGGCAACCGATTCAACAAGGACCGTAATCCATAGGAAAAGAAGACCCAAAAGGAAGCTGTGGTAAAGATCGTAAACACCACATGTTGTGCCTGTTGCACCGAGATCGATTTCCCCTGGCGAGTGGTGTAGGCTCGATAGCCCCGTTCGGCGATGCGGCCTACGGTGAAAAAGATCGCGATCGCAACTCCAAACGTGATGAAAACAGCCAGGTATTTGGGAATGGGGATGGCGTACCCAGCGATGTAAAACCCTGGACTAGCAATCCGGGTAATCTGCCCGACTTCATGGGTCCAGTCGCCCGTGAAGTAATAGTTCCAATTACCGGCATACAAAAAGAAGTAGAGATAAAAGGCAATCACCATGCCCAGATAGCCATATTGCACCAATCGTCGTCCGGGCTTTTTCAGCTCTGTCCAATAGGCTTTCTCGGCGTCAATATCGATGCAGGGCATTTTGCAACTCACGCAGACGCTTTGGTCTTGACCCGTTTGCGGATTGCTGGTGCGGCACATGGACTGAGTGGGAACGGCTTTGGCGCTGAGATGGGCTTGACTGCCCAAGAGCGATCGCGGCCCCGTATACACCATTTGCACCGGAGCCATCGGGCAAAAATATTGACACCAACTTTTGCCTGCATAGAGGTAGCCGATGGAGATGGCGCAGAGAATGGTGGTGAGGAGAAAGATGCCGAGGGCGATGCGATCGGAATTCACATATAAAAATCGTAATCCTAAGCCCAAAACAAATAGCCCAAACTGCACATAGAGATGATTTCTCCCGAGCCAAGAGGTTTCGCTAATCGTGACCAAATCCCGCCGAGTGCTGCCAGTCAGCGGATCAACTACTTTACGTCGTCGTTGAATGCCCAAAGCACGGGGAATTTGCGAGAGAAAGGACAACGGACAGATGCGTCGCCACAGTTCATGCCCAAACACGTGGATCACAAAAATGCCGATCGGAACAATGATCGCCCACCAGATGAAAGCACCCATGGCGAAGGCGGGTTCTGGTAAACAAATCTGCTGAATTTTGGTACATTGCTGGGGGTCGAGCGCGAGTTCTGGCTTGACGTGGAAGGGGCTGGCCAAATTATTCGGGGCCGTAATCAATGGCGTAATCGGGTCATAAAAGAGGGATGCAATGAGTATGAGCCAGCCGATCGCCAATGCCCAACGGACACGATGCATAGTTTTTTCGGCAACAGCATTCAACATAAATCTTCGCCTCCCTTGTGATCACATGTTCTCGGTTATTGAGAAGTTTCTCTGTGTACTTGTACTCGTGTCGTTATCATCGGCTTCAAGTCTTAAACCTCACTGAACTGGGGCATCTTAATTGATTCTGGGGCTGCTATTTTGGCCGTGATTGGGTGGTTCACCCGGCGTTTTGGATTGGGCAACAAATTAGCTTGATTGTGCCCCGTCACTTTCTTGGGCGGGGTTGGATGATTTGATGATGCGATCCGATTGAGAGCTGCCTTTTGATTGGGCTTGGGTGCCTGCTGCTCTAGATTCCATACGAAGGTGCGATCGCTGCCCACACTAATTAATGTGTGCTGATCAACAATTTGTAGCCCCACGATCGCGGCGGTATGTCCCGTCAGAACGCGATCGCGCTGACCTGTGTGCAGATTCCATACTTGAATCTGCCGATCGTTGCTGGCCAGAATAATCTGATGGGGTTGCGTTCCAAAGGTCACCGCCGTTACGGAT
This sequence comes from uncultured cyanobacterium, assembly GCA_963766075.1. GTDB lineage: Bacteria > Cyanobacteriota > Cyanobacteriia > Leptolyngbyales > Leptolyngbyaceae > CAVYAN01. The sequence goes on from CAVYAN010000025.1 coordinate 31,492, forward strand.
CCCTTGTTTAGGGTCAAGGTGCGCAGCAGCGCGCCGGTGTGGACATTCCACCAACGCAATTTGCCCGCTTGATTGCCACAGGCGATCGTCTTCCCGTCAGGACTCATGGCCACCGCCGTAATGCTGGTGGACTGTTCCTGAAAGGTGCGCAGCAGACGCCCGGAGTCAATATCCCAGAGCCGCACCCGGCTGTCGGTACTGCCACTCACCAAATACCGACTATCGGCACTCATGGCCACTGCCGTAATCGACCCAGTGGGTCTGTCTAAAACCTTGAGTTTGGTGCCTTGTGGGGTGAGTGACCAGAGCCGGAGACCCCGATCTGAACCGACTGTGACTAACGTTTGCCGGTTCGGTGCCATCAAAATCCGGTCAGTGGGGGTCGGCATCACGAGATCATAGGCCGGTTGAGGATGAGTCTCGGGAGGAGATAGGGACTTGAGCCGCCAAGTTTACTGGGGGCTGGGAGTGGATTACTGATGCCTTGGCTAACTGGAAACCAGCCACTAACTTTGCCGTTAGGTCGGGATGGCAGGAGTGCGCATAGGCACCCCCTGAGCCTGCCATTAGAAGGACCCCTGCGGTTGAGGTCAGGAGTGGGGACAGTCTCCGATGCGGCTCAGCCACAAATCGGTCG
>CAVYAN010000026.1:0-94116 GCA_963766075.1 uncultured cyanobacterium
TCTGGCGTCTTCACCAAGCGGCCAACATCCACCCGACCGGAGACCTTGACGGCCACTCTTACCCCTCCACCGAGAAGCTCTCGTCCACGCCCGGGAAGGCCAGGGCGCGCACCGATGCAGAGCTGTCAACCCGCGGGAGCTTCCTGTCCCGTCGACCGGGCCTCACATAGACCACTTCTGGGTCCTTGCCCGCCTCAGTGGTTGGTTCGAAGGTCGGGCGCGCGGCACGTTTCGCCCTCCTCACCTCCCGGTTAGCAGCACGAAGCTGCTCCTGCCGGCTTCGCCAGATGGCCACCTTCTCGTCGCTCGTCATCTCCGACGTGTTGCTCGCAACGCCGATGAAGACCTTGCCGGCATTGTCAAAGACGTACACCTTCCTCTGATCGTGCGGCCAGTAGCGCACCATGACGCGGTCACCCTTCCGACAGATGGTCTCCTCGGACGCGTACGTCCTTCCTGCCAGATGTATCCCGTCCTTCTGAATCGTCAACGAACCACTCTTCATCAGCAGGAGTGCCGTCTTCTCCGGGCTGTCGATGGTGATAAGAGGGGTGGGGTCGCGGTCCCACGCCTCTGCCGGCGAGCAGCCGAGAGAGGTGTGCTCGTCCTCATGATACGCGTCAATCAGCGTCGCTATTGCACCGTACACGTCGCTGTAGGCCACCCATCCATCCTCTCGAATGAACTGACGCTTCTTGTCCACGGTCATCGGCCCGTCCGCGAACCCCGGGAACCCTTGCATGCGCAGCTGCACCGTCCAGTTGACGCGCTCTACTATGCCCTTTACGTTTGGGTGATAGCCAATGTGAGGGGTGATAACCGTTCCGATGGTCATCATGGCCTCCTCGATGTGCTTGGACAGGAAGTCCGACCCGTTATCGATCAGCACGTTCTCTGGGATGCCATGGAACCGACCACGACCATCCGCGCAGATAGCCGCCGCCAGCGCTAGCGCAATGGTCGTCGAGTTTGGGTGTACCGAAATGACGAAGGCGACAATCACCCGCGTACACGCGTCAATCACCGCTGTAAACCAGGGCTGTATCAGTCCACGCATCGGCCATGGCGCGATCACCCACCAGGGCAACTTGCAGTGGTCCATCATGTAGGTGTGACCTCGGTAGAGCGTGTTCATCGGCAGGTACACGAGCGCATGGTCGCGGACGCCCCGGTCGCCATACCTGGCGAGTACCCGCTCGACCCGGGGGATATCCCTCGCGACGGCTCTCCGGATCGTGGCGAGCGATGGTCGCGCTTCAGCAAAGAGGCCCGCAGCTACTGCCTGCCGTAGGAACTCTGCGACATTGTTTCCGGACTGGTACAGAAGGCCCTTCATCCGGTCGTCGAACACAATGAGCTTGCTACCCCGCGGCCTCCCCCTTGGGGAAGGATCGGAGGTCAACCACCGCCAGACGGTGGCGGGACTCACGCCGAAGTACTCGGCCGTCTCTCGGACCAGCTGTGTCTTTCTGCGAGGCTCTTCGGAAATCCTTCGCTTCAGTTCGTTCGTGGCGCGGCGCCGGATGATCTCCGCGTCCTTGGTCGCGGTCACGGAGCCTGCTCCTCGTCGGTGGTCGGGCCTTCCACCGGGTACCCCGGCCCGGTGCAGATGCGACGTCCGTCGGGACCCAACGTGGCCGACACGCCCGGGGCGCGAAGCCAGCACATAGCCTTGGTGGCTCTAGCGGCCTGTGTCTACACACCCACCTACCGAGTCGGGGTGTTTGGGGTGCTCCTCGTGGTGGTGGTGGCCACGCTGTATTTTCTACTGTTTAGCCGCAACCACTTGGTGCCACAAGCCCCAGAGGAAGCAGCAGCAATCAGCATGAATTAATGCGTCATGCCTGAATTGAATGTCTGAATCGATTATCACAACATCGTCGTTTTTCGGAAGCCAACGGAAGTTTCTATGTCTGGGTATTTTGCAGTCCATTCTCAAACCAAACTCTTTATCACCAGAGTTTTACTCAGCAGTACCCTGCTCTGGGGATGCTCCCTTAATCCGGTCATCAGTCAAGCGCCCCTAGCCGCACAGACAGTGTCCGCATCGAAGCGGATCCAACCCCAGTTGGCAGCCCCTTTCGCCAACTTTTACTCCGTCGTTGATTTGGGAGTTGCGCCTATTCCACAACCCCTGGGTGACGACTCCTCAGCTGGATTAATGTTTTGGCCAAACAATCCCAATTTACTCGTGATTGGCGGTCCTGCCGGGAAGCCCAAGGCCGGTTTATATCTGATTCCGGTGATTCGTAATATCAGCAACCGCATTATTGGATTTGGCCCTTCTTTTCGCCACTTAAATACTCCCGGACTCAGGAATGGTGGCATTGATGCCGGTTTAACGGCCAGCCCAGATGGCTCAGTCCTGTTTTACACGACCTATCCAGATAATGGACTTGGGCAAATTAGGCTGTATGGCCCCAATTTCCCGAATCCCAATCAACTCATCGATCTGACTTCCTTGGGAATTGCGCCTTCTGCGGGGGGCGTTAACTTTGTCCCACCGGGCTTTCCAGGCGCAGGGCGGCTGAAAATTACTTCTTATAATTCCGATATCGTCTACGACACTACGGTTTCATGGAACATTCTCTCAGGAGTCTTTAACATTGCGCGCCCGTCTTCTAGCGTCACTCTATCTGGAGGCATTGATACGATTACCTACATCAGAGCCGGAAACCCTGGATTTGCCCAGCATAGTATGTTGGTGACGGAGTTTAACACGCACAAAATTAGTGCGTATCAACTGGATGCGGTGGGCAATCCCGTGCCTCAGACACGTCAGGATTTTCTGCTATCCGCAGGTAACCCATCCAATGCACCTTATTCAGTTCTCAGCGCGGTGACAGATCCGTTGACGGGTGATCTGTTAATTTCCACCTGGAACAACGGTAAAAGTCAAATCCTTGCGGTGAGGGGCTTTACTCGGTTATGAGAAAATTTATGGCCTGAGGGGTAGACGCAATCTGTCCTCAAAGTAATTCCTCAAAGTAATTTTTATGGATAGAAAACGGACGACGCAGTAGATGATTTGTGATAGTGCCCATTGCCATTACAGCGGTGCAGAAATTTAGACTTCGACATTGATTTTTAGGCCGAATGCTTTCACTGACGGGCGTTTAGCCGAACGGAAATGCAAGTAAATCAGCGCTTCAGGCCCGCTCTAAAGTCGCCCTAGAGCTGATGATACCCACACCAGGAAAATATACTTATGCTCAAGCATTTTAGAGTTCGTTCCCGAATCACGGCTTTTTTAATCGGAATTCTGTTACCCATTGCGTTATTTGGCGGCTATGCGTTCAATCGAGGCACCAGCCAATTGCCCTTGCTGCAGTCCCCGCTGGTGGCGGCGTCTCCAGTTAGCGAACCGGTGAGTGAATCCGTGAGTGAAGTAGACGCAGCAGTCCCTGCCCAGTTGGCTAAGGCGATTGTTGCGGCCTGTCCCATGGCGGATCCGGGGGCGCAAAAGGCGCAAACTCAGTGTGCCGATAAATTGACGAAACTTGCCCTGTTGCGAGATTCGATGGCGAGGGAGATTCGCTGGGGCGGCCAGAAGGTGGCCAATAACTACAACCTTAAAGAAAATCCCACCACATCCTTTGATCCGTTGGTGTGGCGGCGCATGTATCTGTCTACGTTCATGTTTTCGGGTGAGCCCCGCGTGGAGGAGCAAGATAAACTCACCATCATTCACCTACCGGTTCAGTTCCGCAACAAATTAAGTGCGGGGGCTTTTCCCTATCCTTTTTGGCATTCTGAGAAGAAATGGACTTCCTATCAGCAGGCTAAGGAAGTGATGCTGATCATGGAAAATGGCAAGATTACAGGCGCTTTGCGATCGCTGGACAAAGATCAGCAGCGCCCAGTGCTACCGCGCCAGTGGGATGGTCAATGGAGTTGGAAAAAGCAAGGTAAATCAGAGCCGAGTGTGGTGCTTTACCAGTCCTTGTTTTCCCCAGACAATCCCCATGTGAAGGCGCTGGATGCGACCTACCGAGCGTTTGAGAAGGAGATGCGGCCTCATAGTTGCTTGGCGTGTCACAGCCCTAACAATGCGACTAAGATGAACCCACTCCTGATTCTGAATTATCCGAATCAGGCACTGACGCTCCGTCATGAAACTGTGCGAGAAATCGCAGAAAAACTCATGCCTCCCGAAGGCGGTATTGTTAATGATCAAGATCGGGAACGATTGGTGAAGCTGGCCGCAGACTTTGCCAAGATCGGGGATCAAGCCTTGGCCTATGAAGGTGAGCAGGTTATCCATTAACGCGTCATCCCTTCATTCTACTCACAGTCGCAGTTGCGGAATTTGAGTGATTCAGGGATGGTTACGCCTGACCATCCATTCCTCTGATTCAGCGTGATGGATGGTCAGGCTGATGGATAGTCAGGCTCGATACAGGCAATAGATCCGCCCCCCTTAGGAAATTTCCAGTTTGCACCCTGAGCGGAGTCGAAGGGTGCACCGCTGATCCGGGGCGAGGGGCGTCGCTTAAACTACTGCCGTTGTTGCCAGAGCTAGGGGGAGTCGCACCGTAAAAAATGTCCAACCGGACTGACTATGCACGGCGATCGCCCCCTGCATTGGCCGTAACTGTTTCTGCACGAGGGCTAACCCTAAGCCCGTACCACCGTGTTTCCAGGGATTATTATTCGGAATGCGATAGAAACGCTCAAAAATGCGATCGTCTTTCTCCAGGGGGAATTTCGACCCCGGAATTCGCCACCGTGATCACCATTTGCTCGGCATCAGCCTGTGCGGATACCTGAATGCGTTCTCCGGCGGGCGTGTATTTACAGGCATTATTGAGCAGCTCTCCCAAAATCCGCTCTAGTTGGTACAAATCCGCGCGCAACGGCGGTAAATCCGGTGGAACTTGGCAGTCCAACTGTTGCTGTTGCAGGCGCGTCCGATCAATAAAGGGTGCGGTAACGTGCGGCAACCAGGAGGATAGATAGATGGTGCTGATCACCGGACGATAGCCCCCAGCATCCAGCCGCGTCAACTCCAAAAGATTGTTGATGAGGTGAATTTCGCGTTCGCTTTGCTCTTTGAGAATTTGTACATAGAGGTTGAGTGAATTCGCGTCTACAGTGTGTAAATGATGCTGACGCAGATTGTTCTCTAACATTTGCACTGCCAGTTGAATGCTGGACATAGGCGTCCGCAATTCATGGGAAATTGTGCTGAGGAAGTCATCCTTGAGGCGATCGAGGCGCGTCATGGCTTGCACTTGAGCCTGGGAGGCTTGATAGAGACGCGATTGGCGTAGGGCGATCGCACACTGGGTGGCAACCTGCTGCACAAGGCGAATGTCCTGTTCGGCAAAGCCGTAAAACGATCGATTGATCAACCACAAGCTGCCCAATACCCCTTGATCATCCAGAATCGGGCAGGCCAGCATGGCAACACGCCCTCGGCTGGGATTGGGGAGTAGGGAGCAAAACTGGAAATACTGCCCTTGCAGCAATTGAGTATAGAGTTCCGGGAAGTGATCCATGTAAAACACTTGTCCCCGAGAGGGCGGTAGTGAATCAACCGCTTCAAATTTAATGGTCGAAATCCGCTGCTCCAAGTCAAATAGAGCTGCATTGCACACCCCCACCTTTAAGCTGCTCGCCAGTGCTTCCACTGCCCCCTGCAAAATCTGGGTTTCATCCAGGGAATCGCGCACTTTATCGGTCACTTGTTTGAGGGTTGATTCAAATTGATAGGCCAGTTGTAATTGGGCGGCACGGGCCTGGGCTTTGCGCTCTAGGCTCATGTTCAGGCGCTGTTCCTGGCTGTGCAATTCAGCTTGCTGGATGGCAATCATCAATTGCTCGATAATGCGGTGAAGGGTTTCGGCTTCGCTTTGCTGCCAGGGCGAGGGGCGCACCAGATGGATGCTGCCCCAAAGCTGTGTGCCAAGGGTCAGGGGCAGAACCAACTCCGCCATGCCCGGTGTCGGGTCAAAGGGCGATCGCCCCACCCCTGGTCTAGGCTCTGGTTCGACTTCGGGTCCCAGTGCTGGTTCCAGTTCTGGCAGATAGATCGTTTCCCGTTGCCGCAGCCGTTCCCCCAGCGGATAGTCGGCCTCGGTCAGGGTAGCGCCAAGGGGATCCAGTTGCGTCGCAGGGCCATGATCGGCCACGACCTGCCAAAGGTGGCCCTGGAACCGCAGCAGGTTGACCTGTTCAGCAGACAGTAACCGGGCCAATTCAGTCACTGTGGTGGTGTAAACAATATCTAGATTGAGGGAACTGCGAATCTTTTGAATTACACGATGGATGGCCTGCTCGTAACGACTGTGCGATCGCAATTGATCCTCGGCCCGTTGGCGATCGGTGACATCGGTGGCGACCAGCGTGACACTCCAGGCATGGGTCTGGGCATCGCGGCGGGCCGTCGCGGTGACGGCAATCCAGCGCAGTGTCCCATCCTTATGGTAAAACCGACAGGTTTCATTCAAGATAGGCCGAGTGGCCAACTGGGTCAATAGCGTGGACAGCCGAACTAAGGGCTGATCCTCGGGATGGACTCGCGCCAGCCACAGCGGCGGATCTGCCAGCAATTCCTCGGCAGTATAGCCATAGATCGCCAAGGCCCCAGGGGAACAGTAAGTGCAGTCCCACTGCGTATCTTCCGCTGACCCATTTGCCGCCGGCCCATCGACTCGGCGAAAGCTGGAAATGGCGGCGATCGCCCCCAATAAAGCTTCCTGAAGCTCGGCCTGCGATCGCCGCAACTCCATTTCCACCCGTTTACCCGCGTCTAATTCCTGGGTGAGTGCGTGATTGACTTGGTGTGGATCCCCGCCGTGGGCCAACTGGAGACGGGGCAAAAGACTTTCTAGAGTCAATAATCGGACCACTTCGCCCTGGTCATTGACGATCGGGAGGTATTGGACCCCATGTCGCCGCAGACAATCCCACACCGCGTCTAAGTCTTCGGCTTGCTCTGGACAAAGGGTAATAACGGGGGGAATCATCACCTCGGCAATGGGGCGATCGAGGGCCCCCTGACTGGCCAAGGCGCGCACTATATCCCGTGGTGTCACGATGCCCACTAGCCGTCCTGCTGCCACAACCAACGCCACGGGGGACTGGCTTTGATCCAGGACGGGCAAAACTTCCGCGAGCGGCATATCCGCCGATACTGTACATAGATCGGAAAGAGAGGTCGGAACAGGCATAAAAAGTGGGAAATGGCTCAGAACGACGAATCTGAAATCACCTACAGCGGCAGGCTCGCCCGTGCCCTTGACTATGGCCCTTGACTATGGCTGTCTTTATAAAATGGCCGTCTTTGTAAAATAGGTTAGTTCGTGGAATATACCTGCCCTTGAAGATAACTTTGTTTTCTTAGAATAGAATTGATGTGAAGAAAATCTTTAGGTTTCACATCTCACGGATCTTCACCATGCCTACTGCTCTGCAACTGAAATCAAAGATCGCCTGCTTTGGGGGATGGGTCGAATTCTACAGCCACCGGTCTGAATGCTGCGCGGGGGAAATGCAGTTTTCCGTTTACCTGCCGCCCCAGGCCCAGTCGGGACGAGTGCCGGTGCTGTATTTTTTGGCAGGACTCACCTGCACAGAAGAAAATTTCATGATTAAGGCAGGGGCACAGCAATTTGCGGCGAAGTATGGTGTGATGCTGGTGGCTCCGGATACCAGCCCACGGGGGGCAGGGATTCCGGGAGAGGATGCCCAGTGGGATTTAGGAACGGGGGCGGGCTTCTATGTGGATGCGACGACGGTACCTTGGGGATCGCACTATCGCATGTACAGCTACATCACCCAAGAGTTGCCTGCGGCGATCGCGGCCAATTTTCCGGTTTTTCCGGACCGCCAGGGTATTTTTGGGCATTCCATGGGTGGCCATGGGGCGTTAATTTGCGCCTTCAAAAATCCGGATGCCTATCGCTCAGTGTCTGCCTTTGCCCCTATCGCTGCGCCGATGCGCTGTCCTTGGGGCCAACGGGCGTTTACAGAATATTTGGGGGCGAATCCGGAGGCGTGGCGAGCCTATGATGCCAGTGAGCTCATCGCCACCACCCGATTTGACCGCCCCATTCTGATTGACCAAGGTTTAGCAGATACCTTTCTCAAAGAGCAATTGCTGCCTGAAGCCTTGGAAGCCGCTGCCGCCCACGCAGGGCGATCGCTCCTGCTGCGCCGCCATCCCGGCTATGACCATAGCTATTACTTCATTGCCTCGTTTATTGAGGATCACTTGCAGCATCACGCCAAACTATTGTTGCCACCCGCTTGACTGCCGCAGGCTGTTGAATATGGTGATGTGGGTCAAGCCTTACAGGCTAATTCGTGAGAGCAGGATCCGTTAAGCTTTTTATCTATTGCCAGTGGCAAGAAAAATGTTCCCTATAATTCCGTATAATATAAATGTGCCTGAGAAACTATCATCTAAACACCGCTACGCTTTAGAGTTTTACCCGGCTGGTTATGGTTTTATGTTCTGTTTTGATTCTTCGCGAATTAGAGCAGCTGCAATCCCTGTCTGCCTGACCTTAGTTGGGTATTGTAGACGTTTTCAAACGATTGGTTTTGCTTGAACAAGTTGAGGCTGTTTGAGCAAGTTGGAGTTATTTGAGGAAGTTGGTCTTATCGCCTAAGCATTCTGCCTAAGGTAACGATCGATAAAGCAAGCTTCCCATGGGGCGTTTCCGTAAGCGATTACAGATTTATAAGCGTTGGATTTTGGTTGGCAACCTATCGTTCTGCCTTACTGTGGTGATGATGCCACTGTAGTGATGGTGGCAGTGTTTTGATGGCTGTTAATTATTGTGGTGTTGACTCGTCTAACTGAGTTTTTATTCAACTGAGTAAATGCCAGATTTTGTGATCTTTTTGTCATCTTTTTTAAGAAGTGTTCAGGAGTTTAAAATGTTTGCCAGAATTACGAATTTTGCTATTTTGAGCGCGATCGCCGTTTGTCTGCCCATGACAATTTTTTCGCCATCAGCCCGCGCGGATGGCGAAATGGGAGATGGACGGAGTGTATTTATCCATTCTCCGAAACTCATCCGCAGCGCCGCCAGTGCCTCAGCCATCCATGCTCCTGGCACCTATGAGTTCACTGTACAAGTACCAACCAACGCGGGTGCTCCTCTGCAAGCTCTCCGAATTGTCCAAGAGCCCAACGTGGAGACTATCCATTTTGATTTGACTCAAAATCGCGCTTTTGAAGGTGATAGTTTTGCAAGTGGGCCAAATCTGCCCTTGGCTGCCATTGGTGGAGCGATGCCGCCGTCACAGGCCAATGAAATCACCGTGGTTTTTGATCCACCGATTGCCCCAGGCAAGACCGTGACGGTTTCCCTCGAATCTCCTCGCAATCCCATCCTCAGTAATGTGTACCTATTTGGCATAACCGCCTACCCCACTGGATACAATAGTCCAGGTCTATTTCTAGGCTATGGGCGGATTAATTTGCATAGTAATGGGCATTAGGGCAGGAATGCGGATTTAATCTGCTGATTTCCAGACAACAATCTACCCCGGTGTACTCCATTGTGATCGGTAAAGTGATGTATACCCTGCCCATCACAATGGAGCATCGTTCTATTCTGACGGTGGTTGGAATTATCCCTGAATTTCCCAAATGGCATTGGGCGCTGACGCAATGTCAATATCCACTGCGCGGGTAACACCATTCATCTGCCAGATTAGATTCTGGTTGCTGCTGTAATTCCGCCAAAGAATATCGGTTCGTCCGTCGCGGGTGTAGTCGCCAGTCCCCGCGATCCGCCAATTGAGGTCGCGCACATCTGGCAGAATCGAGGTTGTTACGCTGCCGCCAACGGGGCCAGTGATGGCATTACTCACATCCCAGAGAAGGTTGTCGCCGGTAATGCGGTTGCGCCACAGAATTTCTGCTCTACCATCGCCGTTGAAATCATCCAACCGTTCCACCTTCCAGCCGACTCCGGCGAGAGGGGCTAGATCAACAACGCGATCGACACGGATACCATTCATTAACCATATCGATGTCGCATTAGTGACGGTGTTATAGACGACAATATCGACTTGTCCATCACCGTTGAAGTCACTGGCTCCACCAAAGACCACATTGGTGTAGTCCAGAATCGGTTGACCAGTTAGCACTGGATCGGCAATGCGTTGGGTGCCATTCATGTACCACACCACATTCAAGGGACTATCTTTACGTCGCCAGAGGATGTCGGCTTGGCCATCGTTGTTGAAATCATTGACATCAACAATTTGCCAAGCAAGGTCTGACACTGTGGGGAGAGCATTGGCCCCAATCACCCCGGAGCCATTCAGGAGCCAGATATAGTTTTCACCGGTGCGGCGATTGCGCCAGAGCAGGTCGGAAAATCCGTCGCCGTTGAAGTCGTTGATCTGCTCAACGTTCCAGTCTAGGTCGGGGGCGGTGGGCAATTCTACGGCGCGATCCACCACCACACCGCTGCGATCATTGGTGAACCACAGGTAGTTTGCACCGGTGCTGGGGTTACGCCAAAAGATATCTTTGAAGCCGTCTCCATCGAAATCGGGAGCATCCTCAAAGTCATCGTTCAAAATGATGCCTGTGGCTGTGCCGGCTCCCGGTGCGATCGCGCTATTGGTGACATTCCCCAGGGTGAGGAGGAAGCTCTCGTTCGCTTCTGGGCGGCGATCGCCTGCAACATTGACCACAACGGTTTTCGTCAGCTCTCCCGGCAGGAAGGTGAGGGTATCACTGAGCGCTGCGTAGTCGCCTGCGGTGGCACTGGCCGTGACATCCACCGTGCCATAGCCCACCGTTACCGTTTGGGTGCTGGCGACCGATAGCCCGACGGTGAAGGTATAAGGCGTCGGGCCTGTCCGGCCCTCTTTCCGGATGAGGGGGTTGGTCGCGGGATTGGAAATGCTGACGATGGGCTGGGGATTGACCGCAATAGTCAGGGTGGTGGGTGCCGAGAGGTCGTTGCCACCGTTCAGGGTGCCGCCGCTATCGCGGGCTTGGATGATCACCGTGGCAATGCCGGGAGTAGTAACGGTGGCGGGCATGGCGGGCGTATAGGTCAGGGTGCCCGCTGCATTGACTGTGGGCAAGGTGAGGAACAAATCTGGACGACTCGTACTCACTACGTACTGCACCAGGGTTTGGCTGGCCTCGTTAAAAGGACCCGGACTAAAGCCTGTTGCCCAATTGGCCAGGGTCTGGGTGGGGTCGCCGGCAGTAACCACTTGGCTGGTTGTGCCTGGGGTAAAACGGGGCGCGTCATTGACGGAGTTAACCGTGAGGGATACGGTGGCCGGGGTGGTGGCGAAGGCGGTGCCATCAGAGGCACTCCAGGTAAAGCTATCGGAGCCAAAGTAGTTGGGTGCGGGAGTAAAGGTCAAGGTGCTGATCGCCGCTGCCGTCAGGGTTTGATTAGGGGTGACGGCGGTATTGCCCAAACTGAGCCTACCGTTGGCCGGGAGGGTGAGGATTTGCAGGGCGGCAAGGGGGTTGTTGTCAATGTCGCTATAGCTGCGGGTAAAGTCGGTATCGGTAAAGGTGAGGCGGGTATCTTCGTTGAGGGTGAGGCTAACGACGCTCACCGTGGGCAGGTCGTTGACTGGTAGGACGGTGATGGTGGCCGTTTCTAGGGCGGTGCTAAAGGCTGTGCTGCCGCCGTTAGGGGTCGTGCTGGCGATCGCCCCATTCGTGCCACTGGTTTGATCCCAGGCTTGGAAGGTAAAGGTGGCTGGACCGTTATAGTTGGCCTGGGGCACAAAGCGCAGGCGGGTATCGGCATCGGCGGCCAGCAGGCGGGCGGTGGCCGGGGTCACGGTGCTGAGAGGGGTCCACGCACTGCCAGTGCTGAGGGAGAATTCCCAGGAGCCGTGGGTGGTGTCTACCTGAGTGATGGCGATGCCCTTCAGCGCATTGGTATCCACATCGGTGACGATGCTGCCCCCGGTGGGCCGGACTAGCAGGTTGCTGACTAAATCACCCGTCGGGGCTAGAGTATCTTCGGCGATCGCGGTCAAAATGGGCGTTCCGGACGTATCCAGAATGGGCGCATCATTAACAGCCTGGACCACGACATCAAAGCTCCGGACGGCGGACAGAGCACCGTCATTTACCGTCAGGGTCAGCGTGGCGGTGCCGGACTGGTTCGCGGCTGGCTTCACGGTAAGAGTGCGGAGACTGTCCGCACCGCCTAGGCTAATGCTGCTGGACGGCACCAGGGCCGTGTTACTGGACACCGCAGTCAAGGTGAGGGCCGTGGCGGGGGTATCCACGTCGCTAAGGGTGATGAGCAGCGGCCCGGTGCTGCCATCCTCTAGAAGAGTTTGATTGGGGATGGCCGTCAGCGTGGGCGGATCATTCACGGCATTAACTTGGACATTAAAGCTGCGCAGGGTCGAGGTCGTACCATCGTTGACGGACAGGGTAATGTTGGCCGTGCCAAAGGCGTTGGCGGTGGGAGTGAGCAGGAGGGTGCGGGTGGCGCCTGTACCGCTGAGGCTGAGGCCAGCACCGGAATAGAGCGCGGGATTGTCGCTGGCGGCGAATAGCGAGAGTGAATTCACGGGGGTTTCTACATCGCCCAGGGTAAAGACGATGGGTAGGGCCGTATCTTCATTAACGACTTGATTGGGAATGATTGGGGAGAGGGTGGGCGCATCATTCACCGCAGCAACGGCGACGGTGAAGCTGCGTAATGTGGTGCTGGTGCCATCGCTAACGGACAGGGTGATCGTGGCAGTGCCAAAGGCATTGGCCGCCGGGGTGAGGGCGATCGCCCGATCACTCCCGGTGCCACTCAGGACAATGCTGCTATCCGGAATTAGGGCGGTGTTGCTGGAGGCGGCACTCAGCGTTAGGGCCGTCGCTGGCGTTTCCACATCGCTAACGGTAAAGCTGATGGGTCCCAAGGGCGTGTCCTCATCAATCAGTTGATTAGCAATGGGACTGACCGTGGGCGCATCGTTAACTGAGGTGACCCCAACCTGGAAGGTTTGCCGTGTGGTGTCCGTGCCATCACTCACGGACAGGGTAATGTTGGCGGTGCCGAAGGCGTTGGCGGCGGGGGTCAGGGTGAGCGTGCGGATAGCACCCGTGCCGCCCAAGGTAAGGTTCGTGGCGGGATACAGGGTAGCGTTGTCGGAAACGGCGCGCACACGCAGCGCATTGGGGGCTGTTTCCAAATCGCCGATGGTAAAGGTGAGGGGGAGGGGCGTGTCTTCAGGGATGGTCTGATTGGCGATCGCCGGAGTGATTGTCGGTACATCGTTCACCGGATTGACCACGACGTCAAAGGTCGTTGATGTGGTCAACGTGCCATCCGAAACGGTGAGGGTGATGATGGCGGTGCCGAATTCATTAGCGGCGGGAGCCAGCGTGACCGTGCGGGCATTGCCGCTACCGCCCAAGGTGATGCTGCCCGTGGGAAACAGAATGCTATCCGTGGCGGTGGCGGACAATACGAGGGCAGTCGCAGGGGTTTCGAGATCACCGATGCTCAGAGTCAAGGGCAGGGTGACACTATCTTCGTTCAGAGTTTGAGGGGCGATCGCGGCGATCGTGGGTGGATCGTTAATATCCACCACCGTGATCGCCGCTCCATCCAAGGCCAAACTAAAGGCACTCGCACCCCCGGCGGTGGTGGTGTCTGCCGTACCACCGTTGCTCCCTGCCGTCTGGTCCCACGCCCGGAACGTCAGCCCATCGGTCACCGTCCCACTGTAGTTCGGGTTAGGCTGGAAATAGAGTCGAGTATTACTGTCTGCTGCCAACAGGCGAGCCTCCGGAGGCGAAACCACCCCCAGGGTGGTCCATAGGGTGCCGCCATTGGTACTGTAAAACCATTGCCCATTCGCCGTATTACTTCCAGTAATGGCAATTCCTGTCAGCGCGCCCACATCCGTATCCGTGACGTTCGCACCGGGGCCCGTCAGACGCACCAGTTGCCCAATCGGTGTGCCCACTGCCCCCACAGGCGCACCGGTATCTTCCACCACGGAAAGGAGGGAAACGACAGTATCCGTTAGGGTGGGAGCCAGCAGGACGCCATTATAGGCCGCTAGGGCATCCGCCCGAAACGCCAAAAAAGCTTCAATGGCTCCGGTCTGAAATTCTAAAGTCCAGTCGCCACCCGCTTGAGCACTGCCGGTTAAGTTTGTAGAGGCGGCTATATCGGCTCCGGTCATCTGGGCGATCTGCTGCACTAGTCCTTGCCCCGTAGCAGTTGCGGCGACTTTGCAGCCATAGAAGAGAATATCGGCATCCGGCGTTAAGGCCGTGGCCCACGCTTGCAAGTCGCTGGCATAGAGGCCCAGGGTGTTGGTATTGAGGCGGGTGCTACCAATCTGGATGTTATCCTCAAAGCCGTGGGAGAGAATCTGGACGCTAGCGATACCCGTCCGACCCAACAGGGTTTGAGTGATTTGGGAGATGGCATCCTGGAGTGGATCTAAAACATGTACTTCTGTGCCAACTGCTGTGGCCGCCAAGAGGCTTTGATAATCGCTGACAGTACTGTCAATGAACACCAAAGAACTGGAACGAGCCGACAGGTCCAGCGTTGCGGCGGAAACTGGAATCAGTGCCGACGCATCCAGAGCGGGTGCCAAACGACGATCCCCAAACAGGGTAACGGATTGATTGAACTCCACGATCGCAACTCCCATGTTGTACAGATGGAACGCACCGAACTCTTAAATTCAAGCGCAACAAAACCCTCATCAGTATAGAGACGGATTCCGAGTTTGAAAGGAATTCTTGGGATAACCGCTCAAGGCAATGCTTAGCGGATTTATCCCGATATGGCCTCCGCAATTCGACGGACTTCCAGCACAAAAACCCATCCCATGGTGGAGTGCATACGCACAAAGCGACTCCGAAGAATTACGGAAACAAAAACCCATTTGCCCGAGTTCTCAGCAAATTTACGCAAGCAAATTGACGCATTGGCCTCTGCATTGGCGCACGGTCCTCTTCGGAACAGCGTAATTCTCCGGATCAGGGCGAAATGGTCGAGAAAACTGGAAAGGTGAGGGACTTGCCCAAAAATAAAGTCCCCCCTACCGCCAGCGGTGGATTTCGGCTCCGCTCAATCCAGAGGCTCGCTCAATCCACAGGCTCGCTCAATCCACAGGCCCGCTCAATCCACAGGCGAACCCATGGGGGCTGAGCGCAGTCGAAGCCCACTCTCCACCCGCGCCCATTGCAGACCGTTGATGAACATCTTTGATGAAAATATTATTCTTGCACCCTAATTTTCCAGCCCAATTTCGGCATTTGGCAACGGCGTTGGGCAAAAATTCCGACCACGAGGTTGTATTTGGCACCTTGCGATCGGCAGGGCAGATTTCCGGCGTGCAAAAGGTCATTTACCAGCCCTCCCGCACACCGCATCCCCAAACCCATCACTACGTGCGATCGCTGGAAAGTGCTGTGCTCCAGGGACAGGCCGTCTATCGGTTCTGCCAACAGCTCAAAATCCAAGGCTTTGTCCCCGATATTGTCTATGGCCATTCCGGCTGGGGACCGGCACTCTTTATCAAAGATATATTTCCCACCGCCAAACTGCTGTGCTATTTCGAGTGGTACTATCAGGCCCATGGTTCTGATGCCGATTTCGATCCGACGGATCCGCTGGATGCCGATGCAGAAACCCGCATTCGCCTGAAAAATGCCCCGATTTTGCTGGATTGGGCCAGTTGCGATCGCGGCCTCTGCCCGACGCTGTGGCAGCAGCAGCAATTTCCCCCGGAACTGCAAGTCAAACTGGATGTCCGCCATGATGGCATTGACACCAGTTTTTTTCGGCCTCAGCCCCAGGCCCAATTAGTTTTGCCTGCCCTCGATTTGAATTTGTCCGGAGTCAACGAAGTGATTACCTATGTGGCGCGCGGCATGGAACCCTATCGTGGCTTTCCTCAATTCATGCAAATGGTGGAAAAGTTGCAAAAGCGCCGCCCCCAGTGTCATGTGGTGGTCGTGGGTGAGGATCGGGTGGCCTATGGCAAAGCCCGCGCCGACGGCAAAACCTATAAACAATGGGCCTTAGAAACCCTGGATCTGGATCGATCGCGCCTCCATTTCACCGGGCTAATTCCCTACCATCAGTATTTGCAGGTGCTCCAGGCTTCCACAGTGCATGTGTATTTGACCCGGCCCTTTGTGTTGTCCTGGTCGCTCCTGGAAGCGATGGCCAGCGGCTGCCTCGTGCTAGCGTCCGATACGGCCCCGGTGCGAGAAGTGATTCAGGAGGGTGAGAATGGATTGCTGGTGGACTTTTTTGACGTGGGCGGCCTGTGCGATCGCGTTGAGGAAGCGCTGGACTATCCCAAACAGATGAGTATCCTACGGGCCCAGGCCCGCGCTACGATTCAACAGCGCTACGACCTCACGCAGCTTTTGCCCCAGCATTTGGACTGGATGATGGCAGGCCAGTAGGAATCCGGACAATGAAGGTGGTGCCTTGGTCGAGCTGACTGGTAACGGCAATGGTCCCGCCATGGCGCTCAACGCATTTTTGCACCACGGCTAAACCCAGGCCACTCCCGGCCATCTCGGTGACGTTGTGGCCACGATAAAATGGCTCAAAAATCTGAGGGATGTCCTCTGGGGGGATGCCTTTGCCAACGTCCTGGATGTGAAAAACCAGCAGACCGGGTTGGCAATCCAGGTGAAATTCTACGGCGGTGTCTAGCGCGGAGTAGCGGAGGGCATTGGCCAATAAATTACTCAAAATGGCATAGAGCAATTTTTCGTCTAAATCAGCATAGTCACAGGAGCCATAGCGACTAAACTTCAGCGATCGCGATGAGGGAGCGAGGAGTTGCATGTCCTCCAACAAATTCAGACAAAATGCTTCTATATCCACTGGCTTGGGGGTGAACTCCAGAGTGCCAACTTCAGCGCGGGATAACGTGAGGATGTGATTGAGCAATTGAATCATTAGCTTGGCGGCAGATTCAATCCGGTGGAGGCTTTTGCGGATTCGTTCCGGTGTCAAGGCCAGTTGGCTACTGCTTAGGAGCTGCGTCGATCCCAAAATTACTGTCAACGGGGTACGAAATTCATGGGAAACCATGGCAAATAGCCGCAGTTGTAACTCATGCAGTTCTTGTTCCCGTCGTAAATTATCCTGCAAAATCTTGGCCTGCTGCTGTTTTTCGGACTGTCGCCCCAGCAGGACATAGATCACAACTAAAGTGGCAAAAATTGAACCGGTAATTAAGCCTTCAATGAGCAGGCGATCGCGAATATTGGCTTGCGATCGCTGCAACCATTGCTGCAACAACTGCTCCTCCTGCCACTGCATTTCGGCAATCACAGCTTGAATCTGGTCCCGCAGTTGTAGACTTTCTTGCGTGATCATTGTCTGCTGCGGATCCTGCGGTGCCGGGGGCAGAACCCGCCGCTGCCGCTGTAGATCAATTGATTGGTCGAGTAAATCAATCCGCTGATTCAGCAAGGTTTCGAGTTTTACCATCCGCTGCATTTGCTGGGGCGCATCGGCAATATCCTGCCGCAGTATCTGCAGGGCGGGTTCCAGATCTTGGACGGCTTGCCGGTAGCGTCGCCATTCACTTTCATCTCCCAGGAACAAATAGCCTCGCCGTCCCGACTCCGCCACTGTCATCAAGCTAAAAATTTGCATCAAATCTTGAATGACAGTATAGGTTTGTTTTGATTTGTTGGTACTCTCAATAAGCTGGGCCGCATTTTGGTAGGACGTCACACTCACCCAGCCCAGTACCAGCGCCGACAGCCCAAAGCCCAGCATTAATCCATGGCGTGCCGGGGACCGTTTCATAATCAGAGTTCCGGGGACTGTTTCATAACCAGAGGCCAAGGTTAAAGGATCTGAACGTATGCGGATTTTGGTGGTCGAAGATGATGTGCAGTTGGCCGAGGTGCTGACCGAGGCCCTGACGGATCGCCAGTACGCTGTAGATGCGGTGCGCGATGGCGAAACTGCCTGGACCTGGTTTGAAATCGGTGCCTATGATTTGCTCGTCCTCGATGTGACCCTGCCGAAGTTAGATGGGATTAGTTTATGCCGCCGGCTCCGCGATCGCAACTACACCACGCCCATCCTGATGCTGACCGCCCGCGACACCGTAGCCGACAAAATTCGGGGCTTGGATGCCGGAGCCGATGACTACGTCGTTAAACCCTTCGATCTGCAAGAACTGCTGGCGCGGGTCCGGGCGCTGCTGCGGCGCGGCCCCTTGACGGCCACCCCCGAACTCACCTGGGGCAATCTGCGGCTCAACCCCGGTACCTACGACGCCACCTATAACCAGCAACCGCTAACCCTCACCCCCAAAGAATACGCCCTTATGGAACTCCTGACCACCAGCGGTCGCCGTGTCCTGAGCCGCGTGGGCATCATCGAACAAATCTGGAATCTCGACAATTCCCCCACGGAGGAAACAGTGAAATCCCACATTAAAAGCCTGCGGCAAAAGCTGCGCACCGCTGGGGCCCCGGAGGATTTCATCGAAACTGTCCACGGGATGGGGTATCGGATGAAGGGGGAAGGCTGAAGCAGCGTTCTCTCCCCGATTTCTCCCCGATTTCTCCCCGATTTCTGCACGGGCGATCGCTATTGTAGGGTGTTACGTGAATTACTTTTCTGGGTGGAACTTTTGATGGGGAACGTATTGCGGGATTTTCTTCGTGAAAATTCAGGCCATTCGCTCCCTATTTTTATAAGTCCATTTCTAGACGTATCAACCCAGGCATGTTAGTCCCCAACACGTTAAGTCACGATGTCGTCCCCAGTCGCAGTCGATTTAGCTGCCACGCAGCTTGCTCTAAAACATTGCTACAGTCTGTTCAAGCAAGGCGACTTGGACCATGAGGAATACATGACGCTGTTAAATTTGATTCTCCAGGTCTCTCTGTTTTAAGGCGTAAATTCTAGGTGTGGCTGGGGGCGGGCAATCCCGAACCGCTATAATGCTGGGAAAAATGGAAATGCTGGAGAAAACGGAGGTTTTTCTGAACGCAGCGCGGCCATCGGATGTTAAATCTGGCTTGATCCAATCCCTATAGTGGTGCCATCCCGTATGTTCTCCTTCCTGTCGCCTCGTCTCCTCATTTTCTATGTCACCTCTATCGGCGTAGTCGTGGCCCTATTTAGTATCACCACTGCTTACGGTGAGGCCAATCTTAAGGCACAGGAGCCCGTTAATGGACGGTACACGATCGCCAAAGCCGATTTGCCGCCCTGTTTGCACCCCCAGCTATCAGACCCTGCGGTGTTAGCCATTCAACAGTCAGGGCGCTATGTGACAGCAGCCTTGCTGTCCACGGAAAGCTCGGCCCAGCAGCGAAAAACCGCTGAGCAGCATCCCACGTGGAGTGGGCGTTGGCGCGATCGCCACCTGACTTTAATGGG
Source organism: uncultured cyanobacterium (assembly GCA_963766075.1). GTDB lineage: Bacteria > Cyanobacteriota > Cyanobacteriia > Leptolyngbyales > Leptolyngbyaceae > CAVYAN01. The sequence continues at coordinate 19,365 of CAVYAN010000026.1, forward strand.
CCAGGTCAACGGGTGCCTCCCGAACCTGAAAGTAGACGGTCAACTGCAACCCGGCCAGCCACCGAGCCGCTTTGTCCTCCAGGGTACCGTGCAACTGGGGACAGAAACCTGGCCACTGCGGGCCGAGCGTTTGACCGAAACGGCCCCAGAACCCACGCATTAGGAGACTTCTGGTAAAAAATATACTAAAACCGCAGGGTGGCAAAGGACCTCGCCCGTGCCCACCGTTGGCGCTGGCGAGGCTCTCAGCAGATGGGCACGCCCAGCTTTGCCCATCCCACGTTTCACTGCAACTCCTCCTTAGCAGTCCAACGTATTCTCCAACTCCCAGGGACTAATCCGCGTACTGTAGGCGTGCCATTCTTGGTGCTTAAGCGTCGTGTAAGCTTTGACGAATTCCGGCCCCAGCAGAGGCGGCAGAATCGTATCGGCCTCAAGTCCGCGCAGGGCATCCAGCAAATTCGTGGGCAGATAGCGCACTTTGTCCGCAGGCAAAGGATCCGTATAGGCATTGTTGTCATGCCGAGGCCCGGGATCGCGCTGGTGCTGCATGCCATCCAATCCAGCGGCAATTAGCGCGGCTGGCAGCAGATAGGGATTGGCCGACCCGTCCGCCAAGCGAAACTCAAAGCGGCCCGGTTCAGGAATGCGGATACTGTGGGTGCGGTTATTGCCGCTGTAGCTAATCGTGTTGGGAGACCAGGTGGCACCAGAAGCCGTAATCGGCGCATTGATCCGCTTGTAGGAATTGACTGTGGGATTGGTCAAGGCACAGAGCGCCGGAGCGGAATGCAGCACGCCGCCAATGAAATGGTAGGCCAAGGACGACAGCCCCAGTTCTCCCTGGGCATCTTCAAACAGGTTGCTGTTGCCGTCGAGGTTCCAGACAGACAGATGCGTGTGGCAGCCGTTGCCCGTCAGGTGGGGAAAGGGCTTTGGCATGAAGGTGGCCCGCAGGCCGTGCTTTTCAGCGATCGCCTTGACCATGTATTTAAAAAAGGCGTGGCGATCGGCAGTGACCAAGGCATCGTCGTAGGTCCAGTTCATTTCAAACTGGCCATTGGCGTCTTCGTGATCGTTTTGGTAAGCGCCCCACCCCAGCAGCAGCATGGCATCACAGATTTCGGCAATGATGTCGAACTGGCGCATCAGTACCTGCTGGTCATAGCAGGGCTTACTGGCGCGATCGCCCGCATCGGCAATTTGGGTCCCGTCCGCCGCCAGCAAAAAGTACTCGCATTCCACGCCCGTGCGCACCCGATAGCCCAGGGCAGCGGCCTGACTCAGGACTTGCTTCAGCACCAGGCGCGGGGTTTGGGCCACGGGTTGCCCATTCATGTACAGATCGGCGGGCATCCAGGCCACGTCGGGCTGCCAGGGCAGTTGGATCAGGCTGGCGCGATCGGGAATCGCCAAAATGTCCGGATCCGCAGGGGTCATATCCAACCAGGCAGCAAATCCGGCAAATCCGGCTCCGTTGGCCGCGATCGCATCAATCGCTTGGGCGGGCACCAACTTCGACCGCTGGGTGCCAAACAAGTCAGTGAAGGAAATTAGAAAGTAGCGAATGCCGCGATCGCGGGCAAGATCGGACAGAGGCACATTGGAGAGGGACAGATCGGACAGAGGCAGATCGGACAGAGGCACAGGTTGAGTCATAGATGGAGTGATCCGGAAGGGGCAACCAAAATTTCATGTAACACTGTAATCCATCCGATCAACTATCTTTGGAATATAGGCTGCTTTTTCAGGTGAAAAATCACAGCGAGAAGAGGCTGCTGACACAACCAATTGCCCCGGCATCACGGCATGGCCCCGCCCGGTGACTCGGCCCCCGGCTGCCGCAACCCGTGAATATCTGCAAGAGAAAGTCCCGTCACACGAGCAATCGCCTCATCCGTCATCACGTCTAGCAATCGTTGGGCGATTGCAAGCTGGGCTTCCTGTTGCCCCTGCTGTTGCCCCTGCTGGAGTCCTTGCTGGAGTCCTTGCTGGAGTCCTTGCTGGAGTCCTTGTTGCAGTCCCTGTTGGAGTCCTTGCTGGAGTCCTTGTTGCAGCCCTTGTTGCAGTCCTTGGCGCGTGGCTCGAGTAATCGCACCCCGCTGGTCTTGAATAAATATCATCTGATGCTCCAACTCGTCCAATTCCTCTGGACTCAGGCTCGCTTGATTGGCCATGGCAAAGGCTTGCTGAATCGCCGCCACATCGCCCATCGTCGTCGGCACAACACTCAAATCCCGCGCATGTTGCAGAAAGTAAATCCATTTCTCGGTTAACGTGCTCAATTGTTCTAGCGGTTGCTGAAACTTGGGCAATTCCACAAACACCAGCTCTAAGTCGTCCACAGGATAGTCAATTAAATGCTGTTTCTCCTTGAGAATGAATCGGCTAATTACCGGCTCGATCTCGGGGAACATGATGAAATCCGTAATCGTCAGCGCAATCACCGGATTGAGGAGGGGATAATCCTCTCCGGCTTTTAACTGAATTGAATACGCCTTAGCCGCGTTATAGAGAATGCGTTTTTCAAAGCCTTCGACATGCAATACTTGCATTTCAATAATCACCGTTTCGCCCGTCACCAACTTGGCCTTGATATCCAAATAGGTATTTTTGACCCCCAGAATTTTGGGAGCCTGGTAGGGGTTGAGAATATCCAGATCTTGGATGATCGATCGCCCCTCGTAGAGCATGCCATTCAAAAAGCTGATCAAAATCCCATGACTCTGGTCGGAGCCAAAGATTTTTTTGAAGGCGAAATCGGTTTTGGGGTTGATGAAAATCATACGGGAGCCAGAGCAATGAGGGCTTGATGATGATCTTATCAAATCCGCAGGGGGCGGCCTGCACGTGATAGGCATAGGCGATGTCCTATGCCCGCTTCATGGCAATCGCTAATTTAGCGGGCCAGCAAGTCCTGGACCGCTTGGCGAATAAAGGCCGCATCCGGGGGATTTTGGTAGGGATTGCCGGCTCGGTGTCCCCAGATGGAGGGAATCGGGCGATACTCTGCCCCGGGGATCAGCGCCGCTTCGGCGGCACAGTCTTCAGGGGTGAAATAGAGATCGGTAGTGGCGGGCATCACCAGGGTCCGAGCCGTAATTGATTTTAGGGCTTGGTTATAGTCTCCTTGGTAGAGCGCATTATGGCTCACATCGCAGGCCAACCACGTATCAATCATGGCCATTAAGTTCCGGGGATCGCGTTTGCGATAGTTCACCTCCCAGCCTCGCCAGAGATAGTCATCCAGAGACTCATAGCCAAACGGCTCGTAAAGCCGTGCCCGATAAAAGGCCGGAGACGCGGCCCAACTGGCATAGATGCGGGCAAAGGTGCGAAAGCCGCGATCGGGAATGCCATTGAAGCGATCGCCCGTCCAGGCTGGATCGGCGGTCAGGGCGCTGCGGAGGCTTTCTAGAAAAATTCGGTTGTGGTCGGTGGTGCGGGCGGTGCCACAGAGGGCGGCAATCCGAGCCACGCGATCGCCATACAGCGCCCCCCAGTGATAGGCTTGCTGCGCCCCCATGGACCAGCCATAGACCAGCGCCAATTGCTCAATGCCCCAAATCTGGCGGAGCAATTGCTCCTGCGCCCGCACATTATCCCCATGGGTAAACCAAAAGCCATTCTCCGTTAAGCCACAGGTCTCACAATTACTAGGAGAACTGGACAAGCCATTACCAAACATATTAGGAATGACAATAAACCAGTCGCTGGGATCGAGAATGCCACCGGGACGAATGAGCCAATCGATATCGGAGTGCTGAGCGCCGTAGGACGTGGGATAGAGGATAACGTTACTGCGATTGGCATTCAGAGTCCCATAGGTTTGATAAACAAGCTGAGCCTGGGGGAGAACCCGGCCACACTGGAGGGCAAAGTTCTCCAGGACGAACCGTTGTCCAGCATCCTGTCCTGTTGGGGGCATGGCAGCGGTCGTCATACCGTTGACTGGCTCCCAGTCACGCCGCCTAAGGTGGCGATCATCTGCCGATTGACCCGGAGGTAGCCCACATCAACGTGGGTGAAGTGCGATCGCAGCCGAGCATGGGCCGCAGGCAGCGCATGGAAGGGAATCGCGGTGTAGAGGTGGTGTTCGGCATGGAAGGGCATGTTCCACATCAGCCAGCACAGGGGTGCCCCGGTCAAAGTGGTGCGGGTATTGGTGAAGGGGTTACTGTCCTGGGTACAGCCCGTGTGTTCCGCCAGCAAAATCGCCCGCAGAATCGGTTGGCCAATTGCCAAGGGCAGCACCCAGTAGAGCAGAAATGCTGGGGGGTAGAAGGCCATGGAGAGGGCGATCGCCCCGGCATAGACTAGCAATTGTAGGCGAGTGGACTGAATCACCTCGGCGCGGGCTTCCTCCGGCACGAAGGAACAACCCTCCAGGTTGCCTAAGGCAATGCGCCCATGGCCACGCAATTTGCCAATCCACCAAGGCACCCCGCTGATTTCAATCAGGTATTCTGCCAGGGTGCGGGGTTTGCGATCGCTCAGCTCGGGATCTTTTTCGGGAATTTGGGTGTAGCGGTGATGCCACTTGTGGTAGAGCCGATAAAAGGTGCTGTTGTAGAACGACAGGATTCCAGCCCACCACGCGACAATATCGTTCAGCCGATTGTCGGCAAAAGCCGTGCGATGGCCGCATTCGTGCATCGGTGCAAACATTGCGGCCAAGCTGAACCCATAAATCACCAAAGCCGGGAGGGCAATCACCAGATGATGGGTCTGCGTGGCCCAAAGATATCCACTTAGACCCATCACCGCCAGGTGCCCCAGTAGTTGCCCCAGCCCTTTGGCAGTCGATCGCGCGTTTAAACCACTTAATTCGGCAGCCGTGAGGACATGCCGAGGGGCGATCTCCGAGGTTCGGTCAGCAACTAAGTTATCAACGGCATCAGGGCCATCAACGGCATCGGGAGGCAGAGCATGGCGTTGGACAGCAGAAAGTGGATCGGCAGGAAGTGAGTCAGCAGGAAATGGGATGGAGGAGTCGGCAGGAAGCATGGCAAATGCAAGGAAAAGTAACAAGAGCAAGGGCACAGAAGTGGATGAACACCCGTCAGGTTTGGAGACCTAATCTCGACCCTTATCCTATCACCGTTGGGGCAAATCGATTCATACTCATTAACAATGTTTCCTGACAGGATACATTTTAGGGGGAATCCCTGCCGCAACGCAAAGGATGCGAGATAATCAGAGTCCATCCGCGATCGCCCCCGCCCCCATGCCTGCCACGCCCCAGAACCCCTCCGATCCGACCGCAAGTTTGCCCTCTGAGGTAGCAGCGGAGGCCCTAGGCCATCCGATTGGCGCTGGTGATGAAGATCATCGCCTGCGGCATTATCTGGGGACAACGATTCGCGATCTCCGCCAAAGGCATAAGCTGACCATTGCCGAAGTCGCGAGCCAAACGGGGATCTCGCGGGGCATGTTGTCCAAAATTGAAAACGCCCAAACCGCCACGAGTCTGGAAACCTTTGCCAAAATTGCCAAGGCCCTAGGGGTTTCCATGGCGACGCTGTTTCGTCACTACAATCCGCCGCAAGGCGGGGCGCAATTGGTCAAGCAGGGCCAGGGCATGGAGGTGGTCCGGCGGGGGACCAAGCGCGGGCATACCTACCACCTCCTGGCCTATGATCAAGGTCCCACGAAGCGCTTTGAACCCTTTCTGATTACCATGGATGATGCATCTGAGGTGTTTCCCACCTTCGAGCATCCCGGTCTGGAATTCATCCATATGTTGGCGGGAAAGTTGGAATATCGCCATGGGCAATCGACCTATGTGCTGGAACCGGGCGATTCCCTGACTTTTCGGGGAGATGTTCCCCATGGGCCAGAAACGTTGTTGGAACTGCCGATTCGGTTTTTGGCGATTATTTACTACGGCAGTACTGGAGACCCCTAACCCCGCCTCTGGACAACTGGGGAACGGATTCGCTGGCTACCCTGCGGGAAGCGAAATAGGACTCCGCTGGCTTCGGCTCTGCTGGCTACCCTGCGGGAAGCGAACTACGGCTCCGCTCAGCCAGCGGGAGCAGTCTCCCAAGAAAGGCGGCAAGGTCTGATTCCCTACCTTGGCAATCCGGCAAAAGATAGTTCATGATGGGTGGTTGTTTGATTCTCGGAGTTCCTATGCGATCGCCCCTCCTCACCCTAGCCTTTTTGCTTGTATCAACCCCCGCGATGGCGGCAACCTGCGAGGAGAGCTTTCAAAAGAAAGGAGACTTTTTCACGGGAGCCGCGTTTTCGGCTCGGGTTCAGGTTGATGGTCTATCGGTAGAGAAAGCCTTTGCCCAACTCCGCCCCATTTTGGCCCGCGAAGGCATCAAAACCCTGAGTACGGATTTAACCACTGGCGTCCTGAACGCTGAAAACCCCGCCACTGCTTTTCAGCGCGCCTTACCGATTGATGTTTTTGCTTCAATGGATGGGTCTTTGCTCAATGTGGAAATGGTTTTCACGATACCCAGCGGCGTTACGGCCCGACGAGATACGGTCAAGGGCTATTTGTGCAGCGCACTCAATCAATTGCTGCCCAAAACCACGGCCACGGAGTCCCCAGGCAAAACCGACACCACGGCCACCCATGCAGCGCCCATTGCACTTGAGGCCAATGTGCTAGTCAAACAAGTTAAGGATGCAGCGGATAACCCGGCCCGGATTCGATTGAACTTTATTGGCAAAACCTTTCAAGTCAGTGGCAAGATTCTCGCCATTGCCGATCATGAAGGCTCCTACACCGTCGCCTTTGAGGGAGGACAGCCTGCGAGTGGCAACCGGGCGACCGACAAAGCGAATGCCGTGATAATTCTATGTACCATGGCAAAAAATCAGGATGTCACGGTTGCAGCCTTACAAACTAATCAACGTGCAACCTTAGTCGGGCGCTTCCAAGGCGTTGAAAAAACAACAAACACTATCAATCTTCAGGAATGCGTTGGAAACTGAGTTTAGCCCAATGAATACTAAGTCTAGATAATAGGTTTTCCATGCTGTGGCTCCTGCCATTCCAGCGCTGGGGGCAAAGAAGTCAACCGGTTTAAGCTGGGTATACAGATGGCTAGAGAGGCAATCTCATCCGTGGCAACCCGTGTGCCCAAAGTGAATCAGCCTACAGGGATTGTCGGGAGAGGGTAGCGCGGAGGGGTGGGTGTTGGTTGGAGAGGTTGTTTTTTGGGCTGGGAAGGTTATGGGGTATAGGGTTGGGAGGATCTGTCGTCAAAGTGGATCCGCGCATTGTCTGGGATGGGTTTGGGATGGACTGTTTGGGGTGCGGGGGATGATAATTTTGGGTCAATTTGGGGGCTGGATGTTATGATGATGAGAGATTCGCGCAAATGAACCTTGAAAACTAAATATACCAAGGGTTTCCAAGGCCCCGCCGTCGAACCCCCCTCTAATCCCTTTCAGGGATTGAAACCTATCATCGGTATGATCCCGTGTCGTAGGTTTGCATGTCGAACCCCCCCAATCCCTTTCAGGGATTGAAACGGGCGTTTTCCAGCATGCCTCAACGAATCGCGCCATGTCGAACCCCCCTCAATCCCTTTCAGGGATTGAAACATGGCCCCAACCAACTTAAGTGGATTGCCCCAAGAGGTCGAATTCCCCCCCAATCCCTTTCAGGGATTGAAACGGCTGAAAACACGACTTGAGAGCGATGATCGATCAAGGGTCGAATTCCCCCCCAATCCCTTTCAGGGATTGAAACAGATTTCGAGGAGCCTCTAAGCCACCACTACTACCACACTATGTCGAATTCCCCCCCAACCCCTTTCAGGGATTGAAACAATTTCTGGATAGCTGCTTAGGCTAGCCGCAATCGGTCGAATTCCCCCCCAATCCCTTTCAGGGATTGAAACAGGGTGCTGAATACGTTGGCGAGTAGCTCGCCGACTGGTCGAATTCCCCCCCAACCCCTTTCAGGGATTGAAACAAATCCGGCGTGATGACTGAAGCCGAAGCTCGTAGCGTCGAATTCCCCCCTAATCCCTTTCAGGGATTGAAACCCAAAATGACAAATTGTCAGATGATCCTTACCGACCGTCGAACCCCCCCCAATCCCTTTCAGGGATTGAAACGATCCGGATGCCATCCTTACCCAGCTCAGGGAGTCGGCAGTCGAATTCCCCCCCAATCCCTTTCAGGGATTGAAACAGGCGGCGAACCATCTTGATAACTTCCTGCCCTGAGGTCGAATCCCCCTCAATCCCTTTCAGGGATTGAAACAAAACCTGGTAACCGAGTGTTTACGGCGATCGCACGTCGAATTCCCCCCCAATCCCTTTCAGGGATTGAAACAACAGCTGCACGGCGGATTAATCGCAGTGATTCCAGGTCGAATCCCCCTCCAATCCCTTTCAGGGATTGAAACAACGCTCAAGCTGGATTCCGCCTGAGCTACTTTCTGCGTCGAATCCCCCCCAATCCCTTTCAGGGATTGAAACACTCTAAATCGCAGCTGGTGACTCAGCAGCCGCAACAGCGTCGAATTCCCCCCTAATCCCTTTCAGGGATTGAAACAGACGGTTTAGTAGACGTCGCGCAGGTCTAACGCCGTCGAATTCCCCCCCTAATCCCTTTCAGGGATTGAAACTTCGACCTTCGCCCACTGCCACAGGCCCCCAATGCGTCGAATTCCCCCCCAATCCCTTTCAGGGATTGAAACTTCAAATTGGCTCTTAGAGCCGCGATTGCTTCAAGTCGAACCCCCCCTAATCCCTTTCAGGGATTGAAACAGAATCTCCTATGCAAGTGCAATGAATTCATATCCCGGGTCGAATTCCCCCCTCTAATCCCTTTCAGGGATTGAAACTTGTTGAGCTTATGGCATCGCCCGTTGCAGGGCTGCTAGTCGAACCCCCCTCTAATCCCTTTCAGGGATTGAAACATATCGCGCCGCTTCCATTCGGCCCGAAACCTCCACGTCGAACCCCCCTCTAATCCCTTTCAGGGATTGAAACACCATGACGCTGGGTTCAGACGGTACCGGCGATATTGTCGAACCCCCCTCTAATCCCTTTCAGGGATTGAAACACATGAAAGTATACACGCTAATCGAGCAAGAAGTGTCGAACCCCCCTCTAATCCCTTTCAGGGATTGAAACATCGTACGCCCAAAATTCAAGGGCATTCTGAACCAGGCACGCTATGGTGAAAGCGGAACTGCGCTAGAACCTGGGAGGGAAAAATGGGTGTGCGATCGCAATTGCCATTTGGCAACAGTCGGCAAGCAGAAATCATTGAAGTCGTGGCGCGGAACGGCTGGGATTACTTTCGCAATCAACTGTCTCTGGATGCAAAACCCCAGGACTTTTCCCTGCCCCTACCCAACGTTCTCAAACAAATTCTAATTGATCTGGGACCCACCTTTGTCAAACTAGGACAACTGCTCAGCACCCGTCCAGACTTACTCTCTCCCGACTATATCCAAGCTTTAGAAACCCTGCAAAGTGACGTCCCCGCCCTGCCGTGGAATGAAGTAGAGCCAATTCTGCGAGCGGAATTACAACAGCCATTAAATGCCGTATTCGCCGAAGTCGAGGCCCAAGCGATCGCAGCGGGTTCCCTAGGACAAGTCCACCGGGGACGTTTATTGAATGGCGAAGTCGTAGCAATCAAGATCCAACGCCCCGGCATCCAATCAATCATCGAGCGCGATCTCGACGTGCTGAGCGCCATTGCGGACTTTTTCAGTGGCGATAGCCTAGGTCAAGCCTATGATTTGCGAGGATTGGTCGAGGAATTCCGAACCAGCATTTCTGGAGAACTTGACTTTCAACGGGAGGCACGCAATACTCTGCAACTCAGCCAAAACCTGAGTCACAGCAGCCTATGGCAGGCGGGACAGGTGATTGTACCCCGGGTGCATCCCGAAGTTTCCAGCCAGCGAGTGCTCGTGCTGGAATGGATTCAGGGCACTCGGTTACTGGAGACAGAGTTTTCCCTGCAACGGCGACAAGCCGTATCGGCGTTAGTGGTACAGGTGGTGATGCAGCAAATGTTTCTGAATCGATTTTTCCATGCTGATCCCCATCCCGGTAACTTTATCTACATTGACGAAGGAGATGATTTTAAGATTGCCATGATTGACTGTGGCATGGTGGCAACGCTCGATCCCCGGACCCAACGAATCGTGACCGATTTAATTGTCGGCATTGTCTACGAACAGCCCAGGCAAGTCGCCCAAGCCGTGCGCGAATTGGGGTTTACTCGCCTAGAAGTGGACATTCGGGCCATTGAGTCTGCCTTTGATCGGCTGCTGCGCCGCTATTACACCCGCCCATTAAATGAAATTAAAATGACGGAACTGTTGAATGAGGCTCTGCGCATTCCTCGCGAAAACAAGATCCAAATGCCAGGAACAATTGGCCTGTTGGTCAAGGCGATCGCCAATGTCGAGGGTATCGCCCGCCGTCTCAATCCCCAATTTGACTTTATTACCGTCGCCCGTCCCGTGGTGGAAAAATCACTCCAACAAAGGCTAATCAGCACTCAAACCTTACCCGAACTGGCGCGATCGTCACTGTATTTGTCCCAGTTGGTCCTGGATTTGCCGCAACGCGTAGATGTGCTATTAGATCGGCTGGAGCGATCGGAACTGGGGTTGAATTGGCGCTGGCGCGGACAAGATGAATTTCAAAAAGTCACCCTGGCCACATCCCGGCGATTGCCTTTGGCGGTGTTGGCAATGGGCAGCCTGGTATCAGGAGCACTGCTGGCGATCGCCAGTTCCAGCAACGCCCCCATCTTTTCCCCACTGTGGAGTGAAGGGTTTTTGGCTGCGGGTGCACTCCTCGGGCTAGGGGTGCTTGTAGAACTTATCATCAGACGCTGACTCAGTAGTTTGCGACAATTCACCCATTGGATCATCTATTTTTCACAACGCTCTTAAACAATAAAAAACTGTAAGAGCGCAAATGTTCTCTTACAGTTTAAGCAGTTTGTTTAAGGAGATTTCTATGAAAGAATCTACCGACCCAGATTGCTTTCTTCGGCTCCGCTCAGGGAGCAATTTTCCGCTCGGCTGAGCGGAGTCGAAGCCAGCGGAGTCGAAGCAGCGGTTAACGAAACAATGGTCTCGTCCCATACAGCCACAATTAGACCATGTTGTGCACATCACTCTCAATCGAGTCAATGCCATTGACAAAGGGCAGGCTATCATCGACATTTTGGAGAATTGGGTTCACACTGGGGCGATCGAGCCGACTCTCATAGGCTCGGCTCGACAGGGGAGATGAGAATGATGACGTTTCTGCCCCACTCTCCCGGATCCCATTAACCGTGCTGCCGAGTAACACCAGGGGGTTGCCATTGTTAACGGACTGGCCCACGTCCGAAACATGGCTGCGATTCTGTAAACTGTAATCCTGTAAGTGAAAGCGAACAACATTTTGAATATTAGCCACCCCCGGTGCTGATGTAGACAATGGGGCAGTTGCTGATGCCAACGAGGAATTGGGGCTGTTGCTGATAGATTCAATCGAGGGCCGCGAAGTGCTGGCATGACTCGCCATTTGCTGATCCAGGGTTTGGAATAAACCCTGCGGGTTAGAGACTCCACAGCGCCCACAGCCACACTGAAAACTGCCATCAGCAGACAATGTGTTGAACAGGCCCCGCTCTTCAAACACTTGCGCGAGATTCTGTTGGGTCACCGTTCCCGTGGAACTGGGCGGGGCCACCCGAGTCAGGTCATAGACTTTGCTATTTTGCATCATGGTGTAAATCGCCTGATACTGGCCTTTAACCAGTTGCACCGGGGATGCATTGAGGTTGCTGCTGATCCAACTGGTGACGTTAAGACTCTGCAACGCTCGAGTTGCCAAAGATAGGTAAGCCTGGGTTTGCAGCGTAGACAAGTTGATGGTGGTGTTAATGCCCTTGGTGGCAACATCCCAACCAATCACATCGAACGCTTGCAAATCAATCCCAGAAATCGCTGAACGCGTGCCCGCTTTGAGAGTTGGGGCCATAATGCCTTCGGTACCGGCTTGCCAATGGCTGGCTTGAGAGCCATCTCCCTGTAATGCGAGGTTAGTCCCAGCAGAATAATTGGCGATCACCGTTCTTCCACCATCAATCGAGAAGAATTTCGACAACGTTGAGTCCCTCGTGCCGCCAATGGCTAAGTCAACCGCGCCATATCCGGCGGTTTCCTGGGAGTAGCGAAAGAAATCCATGGGATTCGCACTTTGGGCGCGTTGACTGAGATTGTTGTAGTAGGCGTTGTAGTTTGTCGTTATCAGGGAGGTGTTCAACCAACCCGGAGCGTCAACGCCACTGGTAAACCCTAAAATATGCCCAATTTCATGGATCGCCGTGCTGAGAAAGTCTAGGCTATTACTCGCGGCGGCACTTTTGCGGGTGTAGTCGTAGTTCCAGACAACGGAAGTTCCTGCAGCTGTCCGGGCGTTAGCCAGGTCACTGAATAGGATGTAGCCATCCAGAGCGGTAGTGCTAGTCGTTGTCGTACTATCGGGGTTCAGGCCGAGGGCTTTGGCATTGGCCCGGGTCAGATTCAATTGGGTGCTTTGATAGTTGAAGCCATAGCCCACTTCATTATTGTCCATTGACCACGTACAAAACCAGGAATTGCCAGCGGTCGAGCTGCCCTTAAGATTCTGGATTGCGGTTTGGTCATCGGTGGATTTAGCATCGGCTTTGAGGCGCGAGTAGAAGTCGGCGTAGCTGGCTTGAGCTTTGATTCCCGGCAGGGCTCCACCGATAACATTGCTGGCAAGACTGCTGGAAACCCCCACCTGGAGATTAATCGTCACGTTGTCGGTGAGGTAGGTCGCCCAAACGCGACCCGCGATCTCAAAACCGATCATTTGCTGCACGGTTGTGCCTGGATCGAATGTGAAGTTGAAAGTGGCCATAATAGTTAAGAGAGAAATTTTAGGCAGGATGTGGACTAGAACAGGGTGAGGCTGCTGAACAGCAGTTCATCAGTGCCAGCAGGGAAATTACGGGATGGGGCGGCATCGGTCATTTCTGGAGAACACGTTGAGTAAGGCAGCCCACTGTCATAGGCGCGGAAGCTGACAGCAGACTCGTTCCCCAATTGAACTGCCGCATTCTGAGATTCCACCACCGTCTGAGCCAAGACTTCAATGGTGATCGGTTGCGGGCTGGTGCGAGGTGCAGGCAAGTCTACGGTGAGATTTGATTGATAGAACTGGGCGATTTTTGTAGTGGCAGCGATCGCACCTGCTGTATTCAACAGTTGGGGAGTGCTGGCAGCAGGATTGGTGAAATGGCGATCGCTGGCGATGTCACCGGCTACGGTGATCGGGAGTAAGCTGGAACCGTCATCACTGAACCCATCTAGCTCATCAACCGTGGAGAACAAACTGCGCTGCTGAAACACCTGAGCAAAGGTTTGACGGGTGGTCGAAGGAGTCGAACTAGGGGGCGTGACACGGGTCATGTCATAGATCGAGCTGTTTTGCATCATGGTGTAGATCGCCTGGTCGTTATTGACCACCAGTTGCGTCGGCGAGGCGTTGTAGTTGCTGACAAGCCACAAGGGGTTGCTACTCTGTCCCGCACGCGCGGAAAGAGATTGCCCTGCCTGAAGTAGCAGTGTTGGGAGGCCAAGCGTGGTGTTGGCACCGGTGGAAGCAACATCCCAGCCGATCACATCTAGGGCGCGCAAATCGACGGACTCCATACTGCGCCGCTGCCCCAGCGTGAGTGTGGGGTTCATCATACCCGTCGTGCCGTTGTTCCAGTGGCTAGCTTGATAGCCATCGCCGGTGGCGGTGGTGTCGAAGCCGGTGGCAAATTGGGCAATGGAGGTCTTGCCTCTGTCGAGTGAGAAGAATTTGGCTCCCCCGGCATTGCCATAAGTCATATCACCCAGCAACCTGGTGCTTGATGTTGACGAGTAGCGAAATAGATCCAGGGGATTCGTGTATGCAGTCCGATTCATAGACCCCAGCAGGTAGTTGGTGTCCATGAGGGTTGACATCGCCAACCAGCCGGGCTGGTCAACCCCGCTGACAAAACCTAAAACATGGCCAATTTCATGAATCGCTGTACTGAGAAAGTCTAGGGTATTGCTGGCTTGAGCGCCGATGCGGGCGTAGTCGTAGCTCCAGCTGATGGGCTGGTTGTTGACAGTGGCGGTGGACAGATCGCTAAATAAAATGTAGCCATCTAGGGCGGTGCTGCCATCGCTGAAGCTGAGGCCCGCCGCTTTGGCCACGGCACGGGTCATGTTGAGAATTAGGCTGGATACCGAGAGTACGCCGGTGCCACCGACTGGGTCCTGATACTGATACCCAACACTATAGGTTGTGCTTGTGGATAGCGTACTGACGGCGGCGTTGTCGTCTGCCGATTTGCGATCCGCAGACAGAGCAGCGCGGTAATCGCTATAGCTTTGATTGGCACGCATTCCAGGGAGGGCACCCCCAATCACGTTACTGCCGAGGGTACTGGAAACTCCGACCTGCAGGTTGATGGTGACGTTATCCGTGAGGTATTTGGCCCAGACACGACCCGCGGTCTCAAAGCCGAGCATTTGTTGCACCGTGGTGCCGGGGTCAAAGGTGAAGTTAAAGGTTGCCATGATGATGTAGAAAGAGTAGGGAGTAAAGAGTATTTGGACTAGATTGCGGTGAGGCTGGCGATTGACAGGTCATCCAAGGCAACGGGGAAATCACTGGGCTTGCGAGTGGCAGTTGGGGCGGAGAAGCGGGTGGGACGAGGCAGTCCGCTATCGTAGGCGCGGGTGATGAAGGCGCGATCGCCCTTCGATTGAATGCCGGCATTCTGGGGTTCCACCACTGTCCGCGCTGAAACGTCGATGGTGATTTCTGGTAGGATGGTGTGGGGCGCGGATGAGTCTACGGTGAGATTTGTTTGGTAGAAGCGGGTGATTTTTGTATGTCTGAGATTGTGCCTGCCGTATTCAACAAGTTGGGAGTACTGGAGACAGAAGCAGTGAATGTGCTATCTCCAAGGATTTCACCGCTACGGAGATCGAAGGCTGGGCCGATTTCCTGAGTCGATAGGTCTGAAGCATCAAACGTATCAAACAAACCCCGCTCCTGAAACGCCTGTGCCAAGACCTGTCGGCTCACCCATCCCGTTGAGCTTGGTGCCGCAATCCGAGTCAGGTCATACACACCGCTGTTCTGCATCATGGTGTAGATTTCCTGATCTCGATTCTTTGATAGACTGGTTGCCGCCGTGGTGGCATTGGTATTGAGCCAAGAGACTGTCTTTCCTAGGCGAGTAGCCAGTGCTTGCTGGGACTGCGTTGCCAGGGCTGTGTAGTTGACGGATAGGGAACTGTTGGAATTGACATCCCAACCCAACACATCAAATATCCGCAGATCGGTTTGAGTGATGGATTTCTGTTGTTGCACACTCAGAGTGGGACTCATGATGCTGTTTGTTCCAGCCTGCGTGTGACTGGCTTGATAGCCATCGCCCCACTGCCACCCGTCACTCATGACACTGGTCTGTGCTCCTGTGGCGAGTTCAGCCAAGGAGGTTCGTCTGCCATCAATCGAAAAATCGGCTACATCACCATAGGTAAAATTGGGCAGTCTGTCCGTTGAATCAGTCCACCACATATTGTGACGATAGAAATCCATCGGCGTGGTGTAGCGGAGGCGAGATTCGTTGATTTGCCGAGCTGTTTGATTGGAAAGATTCGAGCCATAGATAGTAGAGATGTCAAAGGGCTGATCCTGGCCACTGATGAAGCCCAACACATGACCAATTTCATGGATTGCCGTACTCAAGAAATCCAGCGTATTACTGGGAGGTGTGCTGCCAGTACGGGCATAGTCATAGTTCCATCGCACCGAAGAACCGGCCAGATCACCGAACAGAATCACGCCATCTAAGGCGCTACTAGCTCCGGTAGTCGTAATTCCTAGGGCTTTGGCATTAGCCCTGGACAAATTCAGGGTCTGACTGGTGAGCTGATCCCAGTAAACTGTCTTCCCAGACCCATTGTCATTTGCTGATTGGACCCAGCTTTTAAAGAAGGGCGATCGCCCAGTGGCTTGGTATTCGGCGGGGTTCCAGTAGAGGTTGCTGTAGGCCGTGTTGTCATCTGCGGATTTGCGATCTGCGGCGAAGCGATCGCGATAGGTTTGGTACTGCACATTGGCTTGAATTCCTGGCAAGGCACCGCCAATGACATTAGTACCTAAGCTGCTGGAAACCCCAGCATGGATATTAATGGTGGTGTTATCGGTGAGATAGGAAGCCCAAACTCGGCCAGCGATTTCAAAACCAACCATTTGCTGGAGCGTAGTACCAGGATCAAAGGTGAAATTAAAGGTTGCCATGATGATGTAGAAAGAGTACGGAGTAAAGCGTATTTGGATTAGATTGCGGTGAGGCTGGCTAACAATAGGTCGTCGTTGGCAACTGAGAACTCACTGAATTCGGCGGTGATAGATGGGGATGTAAGCGAGGTGAGGTAAGGCAACTCACTGCTATAGGCACGCGGACTGGAAGCGAGGTTGCCTCCCAGTTGAACTTGTACAGTCGGGGATTCCACCATTGCTTTGGCTGCAAATTCAACGGTGATTGTTTTTAAATGGGTAGAGGGCGTAGAGATGTCTGCGGTGAGGTTTTCTTGATAGATTTGGGTGATTCTTGTAGTGGCAGCGATCGCGCCTGCCGTATTCAAGAGTTGGGGAGTGCTGGCAGCAGGATTGGTGAATTGGCGATCGCTAACGATTTCGCCAGAGACGGCGATCGGGAGTAGTTCTGCACTGTCCTCATTGCTAAACCCATCTAACTCATCCACCGTGGAAAACAACCCGCGCTCCTGAAACGCCTGCGCGAAGGATTGGCGGGTAGTCGAATCTGTCGAACTGGGTGCAGCGATGCGAGTCAGGTCATAGATCAAGCTGTTTTGCAGCATGGTGTAAATTGCTTGGTCGCGGTTGGCCACCAGTTGAATCGGCGATGCGGTGAGGTTACTGGCAAGCCACAGGGGGTTGGCGCTTTGGCCAGCGCGGCTGGCCAGGGATTGCCCCGCCTGAAGGGCCAGCGCCGGTAAGTCAATCGGGGTGCTGGTGCCTGTAGAAGCTACATCCCAGCCGATCACATCCAAAGCCCGCAAATCGATGGATGCTACAGTGCGCCGCTGCCCCAGGGTGAGCGTGGGATTCATCATGGCAGTAATGCCGTTTTTCCAGTGACTGGCTTGATAGCCGTCGCCCGTCGCCGTGGTATCTAAGCCCGTGGCAAATTGGGCAATAGCGGTCTTTCCTTGGTCTAGGGAGAAGAATTTGGCTCCTCCAGCATCGCCATAGGTCATGTCATTCAGCGGTAGCAGCGATAGCATTGATGCGCTGCTTTTTGACGAATAGCGAAATAAATCCAGGGGATTGGTGTACTGAGTCCGATTGAGCATCCCCAGCGTGTAGCTTAGATCCAGGGAGCTTGACATGGCTAACCATCCGGGCTGGTCAACCCCACTTACAAACCCCAGTACATGGCCAATTTCGTGAATAGCCGTGCTCAGAAAATCCAGCGTGTTGCTGGCTTGGGTAAAGCTGCGGGTGTAGTCGTAGCTCCAGCGGACGGGCTGATTATTGGCCGTGGTGTTGGCCAGATCGCTAAATAAAATGTAGCCATCCAGGGCCGTACTGCCATCACTCAGGCTGAGGCCCGCTGCTTTGGCCACAGCACGGGTCATATTGAGGCTCGAGGCCGCCATACTCGAGACAGTGGTGCCACCCAACAGGGTTTGAGATTGAACTCCGACGTTGTAGGTTACTAGGTCTAGTGTTTTAACGGCGGCGGTATCGTCTGCAGATTTGCAGATCGGCAGACAGTGCTGTGCGGTAATCGAAATAGTTTTGAGAAGCCCGCATCCCAGGGAGGGCACCGCCAATAACCTTATTGCTCAGGCCACTGGACACTCCGACTTGGAGATTGACGGTGACGTTATCCGTTAGATATTTGGCCCAGACGCGACCAGCGATTTCAAAGCCTAGCATTTGCAACACAGTGGTGCCGGGATCAAAGGTGAAGTTGAAGGTTGCCATGGTGGTGGAGAGTGCGTTAAGAGGGTTACGTTTTAACCGAGCATCTAAAGTATTAAATATTACTTATTTAGAATCGAGAGAATATTAGGAGCCTACTAAAATCTTGGCATTATTATGGTCTACTGAAAATCTTAGCACCGCTGAATTCAGCTTAGAAAAGGCTTTTTCAGGAATTCATCTAGAATCTATGAGTTGAAGTTATGATGAACCAACTCTTTGAATACTGAGTCTTAATACAATTAAAAATATAAAAACTATGCGTATATACACTGAATAATTTTGTCGGAATTGAAGGAATTTCGGGATTTTACGATCGCGCTTCCTGGTGCCATGACTTCTGGCTGGCTGGCCACCGTTCGGGAACCCGTACCCTGGGGAAAGTTGCATTGGGACTGAAGAGTTCGGTAGATTAGCACTCGGAGGGTGAGAGTGCTAAGTCACTCAATCGTCCTGAATCCTCCGGTAAAGTTTCTGGAAGTGGCTCTGTAATTTCGGCAGGGTCCTCTCTGGAAGCGGTTCTGAGAAGTTTTGACCTGCTAGTTTGGAGAATTGATTGATATGGCAGCCGTAACACTGAGTGTTTCTAATGTGAGTCCGTTGGGCGATCGCGTGTTTATCAAAGTCAGCGTCGCCGAAGAAAAAACCGCTGGTGGCATTCTGTTGCCCGACGGTGCTAAGGAAAAGCCCCAAATCGGCGAAATCGTGGCTGCTGGGCCCGGTAAGCGCAATGACGACGGCACCCGCCAAACCGTTGATGTAAAAATCGGCGACAAAGTGCTGTATTCCAAGTACGCCGGTACCGACATCAAGCTCGGCATGGAAGAGTATGTGCTGCTGTCTGAAAAAGACATCTTGGCAGTAGTTTCCTAGGTTAGGCCCCAGGAGATTCGCGATTGGCTTGATTTATATCGATCTATTTGTGGATCTAGGCCAGCGGATCGTTCTTCATTTTTTTCAGTACTCACACAGGAAGGAAGATTATGGCAAAGCGAATTATCTATAACGAAAATGCTCGACGGGCTTTGGAAAAAGGCATGGACATCCTCGCCGAGGCCGTAGGCGTGACCCTTGGCCCCAAAGGGCGCAACGTGGTGCTAGAGAAGAAGTTTGGCGCACCTCAAATCATCAATGATGGCGTGACGATCGCCAAGGAAATCGAGCTGGAAGACCACGTCGAGAATACCGGCGTAGCGCTGATTCGGCAGGCTGCTTCCAAAACCAACGATGCTGCTGGCGATGGCACCACGACGGCGACCGTCTTGGCCCATGCCATGGTAAAAGAAGGCTTGCGTAACGTGGCGGCAGGTGCCAATGCCATCTTGCTGAAGCGCGGGATCGACAAAGCCACCGCATTCCTGGTGGACAAGATTGCGGCTCATTCCCGGCCTGTGGAAGATTCCAAGGCGATCGCCCAAGTGGGTGCAATTTCCGCCGGTAACGACGATGAAGTCGGGCAAATGATTGCCAATGCCATGGACAAAGTCGGCAAAGAGGGCGTTATTTCCCTGGAAGAAGGCAAGTCCATGACCACTGAATTGGAAGTGACGGAAGGGATGCGCTTTGATAAGGGCTATATTTCTCCCTACTTCGCCACCGACACTGAGCGGATGGAAACGGTGTTCGATGAACCCTTCATCCTGATCACCGATAAGAAGATTGCCTTGGTGCAAGACTTAGTGCCCGTGCTGGAGCAAGTCGCTCGTGCCGGTCGTCCGCTGGTGATTATTGCGGAAGATATTGAGAAAGAAGCGCTGGCCACCCTGGTGGTGAACCGGTTGCGGGGCGTGCTGAACGTAGCCGCAGTGAAGGCTCCTGGGTTTGGCGATCGCCGCAAATCCATGCTGGAAGACATCGCCGTGCTGACCGGTGGCCAAGTGATCACCGAAGATGCGGGCCTGAAGCTGGATTCTGCCAAGCTGGACATGATGGGCAAAGCCCGCCGCATCACCATCACCAAGGACACCACCACCATCGTTGCCGATGGTAACGAAGCCCAGGTGAAAGCGCGGTGTGAGCAAATCCGCCGTCAAATGGAGGAAACCGAGTCTTCCTATGACAAGGAAAAGCTGCAAGAGCGGTTGGCTAAATTGGCCGGTGGCGTCGCCGTGATCAAGGTGGGTGCAGCCACGGAAACCGAAATGAAGGACCGTAAGCTCCGCCTAGAGGATGCCATCAACGCGACGAAGGCCGCCGTTGAAGAAGGGATTGTTCCCGGTGGCGGCACGACCTTGGCGCACTTGGGACCGGAACTGGAAACCTGGGCGGCGGCTAACCTGAAGGGCGAAGAACTGACGGGTGCCACGATTGTGGCGCGGGCGTTGGCGGCTCCCCTGAAGCGGATTGCTGAAAATGCTGGGTTGAACGGTGCCGTGATTGCTGAGCGCGTGCGTGAAAAAGAATTCAATGTGGGCTTTAATGCGGCCTCCAATGAATTCGTGGACATGTTTGCGGCAGGGATCGTGGATCCGGCAAAGGTGACCCGTTCGGCGCTGCAAAATGCGGCTTCGATCGCAGCCATGGTGCTGACCACCGAGTGTATCGTGGTCGATAAGCCCGAACCCAAGGATGGCGCTCCGGCTCCCGGTGGCGGCATGGGCGGCGGCGACTTCGATTACTAACGTCGATCTCTTTGATCTCTTCGAGTTCTATAGAGGTGTTCCGGCGGAACGCCTCTACGGGAGTCTTGAGCCGATGGAGTTACTTGATGGCGATCGCACTTCCTTTGGGAAGGGGCGATCGCTTTTTTAGGGCCAATTTCAGCCCTGCCGCCGCACCTGCTCTCGCATAAATCGGGAGGGCAAGGTCTGCCACAGCAGCTCTAACTGGCTCCCCGGCATCGTTAGGTACAGCACATCCCCCTCACTCAATTGCAGGTGGAGAAGATCCCACCCGTGGACACGCAGTCCGGCGTGGGTTTCGGCATAGAGCGGCACAAAGTCCGATCGCACCGCTGCATCCTGAACGCGATCGCCGCAAAAGGGGTGTCCCGGCGTAATCAACGTCGCCAGTGCGACCCATAAACTGCTGCCCGCCATGCCATTGCCCAAAATCCGTCCACCCAGCGCCGCCGCTGCAAACGCGGGGGCCACCAACTCCGCCGGACTCAGCACCGCATCAAACTCAAATACCTGTTGGGCCATCTGGGCAAAGTGGGAATCTTGATAGCGGACCACTACCCCGACCTTGGGATTTAGACTTTTGGCATTCAGGGCAATTTCTAAATTTGCCGTATCGTTACTGGTCACTGCCAGCAAGGCTTGGGCGTCGAGAAAGTTGGCGGCTTGCAGTGTCGCGGGCAACCGAGCATCGCCCCGAATCACGGGAACTTTGAGCGATCGCGCCGTACTTAAAAATCGACAGTCTGGATCCTGTTCGATCACGACCACCTCATGGCCATAGCTGACCAAATGCTGGACAATTTGGATGCCCACCCCACCCATGCCACAGATAATGAAATGCCGTCGTTGCGGAATCCAAGTGGCCTCCTGCACATGGTCAAACCGGGTTCCCAGCACAAAGTCATTCAGCAACGCATAGGACAACCCAATAATTGCGGCCCCCACCAACATAATCGTCACGGTGAAGAACTTGAGGCTGTTGGGCGCTTGGTTCAGCCCAATGTCATTGCCTCCGGCTCCGGTAATAATTCCCACGGAAAAGTACAGGGCATCCACCCACGAGGTTTGTAAGACCGATGACATATAAGTCAGGGTGCTGCCCAGGATCATCACCAATAAAAACACTGTGGCCAGCAATAGCAATCGACTATGCTGACGCAAATACTTCAAGCCAACAGCCCAACGGGTTAGCCATCGGGTCAGGGATTTTTGTTGGGTTTTAATATTCGGTTTTGTCCCAATGATCAGGCGATCGCCCACCTGCAAGCGCTCGCCCCGCAGCAGCGCTGTAATCAAGTCCACCTGCTGATCAAGGGGCAAATAGTAAATCAGCATGCGGTTGCGATCCGCCCACAAATCGCTCAGGGGTAACCCTCGCCACGGATGTACCTCGTCAATCATCACCTCATGGATTGGCCACGTTTGATCAAAGAGGCGCAGTTGCCCAATCGCCTCATCGCCTAGAGCGGCAAAGGCGAAAATGGGCGCGGACAGTGCCGCCACACTCATGGAAATATGGTCGGGCAACGTATGGTCTAGGCGATCGCCTAGACTTTGGTTAAACAACCGATTGACAATCCGAATCTGGGGGTTCAGGACCCGGGCCTGCATCAATACAGCCAGGTTTGATCCATCTTCAGAATTCGTGAGCACCAGGGTTTGGGCCGCACAAATGCCCGCCGCCAGGAGAGTATCAGCAGATTTGGCATCGCCGACGATCACTTCGGCGATCGCCCCTGGAATCGGGGTGTGATGAATTCCCACGACGTTTACACCTTGCTGCCGCAGGAGACACAGGATTTTATATCCGGCCCGACCCAAGCCACAGACGATGATTTGTGGGTTCATAGCACGATGGAATGAAGAGTCTTCCATTGTGCGATCGCGCTGATCGGGGAACTGTAATCAACAATACGACTCTTGAAAAACTTCACACTCCCAGGCCATACCCCTCACGCCATACCCTTCAGGCCGTAACCCTAATACCGTGGGAGTGGCCATGCGCACACCTTATGCGCACACCCTAGATGATCACCTTAGATTTCAGGCTGTGGGCCAGCGATCGCAGCATGCCTTCCGTTGTGGCAAAGTTGACACAGGCATCGGTGATGCTTTGTCCATAGGTCAGCTTACTCAGGTCCGGCGGCACAGACTGATTGCCCTCCACCAGATGACTTTCGACCATGACACCCATCAGATAGGGACTGCCCTGTTGCAATTGCTCAGCAATATTGGCAATCACCTTAGGCTGATTGCGATAGTCCTTTTGGCTATTGCCGTGGCTGCAATCCACCATCAGGCGCGGCACCAAGTCATATTGGGTCAGTTCCGCTGCGGCCTTTTCCAGATCGGGGGGATAATAGTTGGCTCCTTGTTTGCCACCGCGCAGCACCAGGTGACAGTCGCGATTTCCCGTGGTGGAGACGATGCTGGCAATGCCCTCGGCATTAATCCCCAGGAAATGGTGGGGATGGCTGGCGGATAGAATGGCGTGGATAGCGATCGCAAAGCTACCATCGGTACTGTTTTTGAAGCCCACAGGCATGGACAGCCCCGAGGCCATTTCGCGGTGGGTTTGACTTTCTGTGGTCCGCGCGCCAATAGCGGTCCAGGAAATCACATCGGCTAAGTACTGGGGAATAATCGGGTCCAACAATTCCGTGGCGCTGGGCATGCCCATTTCGGCCAGATCCAACAGCAGTTGGCGGGCGCGCTGCAAGCCGGTGTGAATGTCGAAGCTGCCATCCAAATGCGGGTCATTAATTAGCCCCTTCCAGCCGGTAATGGTGCGGGGTTTTTCAAAATAAACCCGCATGACGATTTCTAACCGATCCTCCAGCTCCACCCGCAACTTCAGCAGTTTTTCCGCGTATTCATGGGCCGCACTCACGTCATGAATCGAGCAGGGACCCACAATGACCAAGAGGCGATCGTCCTGCTGGCGCAAAATGCGCCGAATGCGATCGCGGGTCTGGCTCACTAGGGCTGCCACCTTGGGCGTGATGGGCAGTTGGGCCTTTAAGGCTTGCGGCACAATCAACGGGCGGGTTTCATTGACGTGGACATTCTCAGTGCGGAGGTTATCAGTGGTAAGCGGCATTAGCTATTAAGGAGTGATGGAAAGACCTAAAAATCCAACATCCATTGTAACCTGCGGGCTCTCTATACGTGTTACATCATGTAACTCAATCTTGTATCCCCTGCCCTTGCACCCGTCCAGACCAGTTCGTAGAGTCTTGACCGGATGAGAAATAACTTTGCAGGTAGGCTAAGGTGAAGCGTTTCGTTTCGGCCACAAGGCGCTGCCGAAACGGATGATCTTGGCTCAGCGATAGCCACAGTAGGGTCCCGATCGCTTTCACCAGCACAAAGGCGATCGCCCCATAATCCGCAGGATCTAACTCTGAATAGCGCTGGGATAGGGACATCGCCAAATCCTGAATCAGTTGGGCATCCGTAGCCTTTTCGATTTCCTCCAGTTCGGGAATTTTTCCCTGCGCCTCCATAAAGATAGCGTAGTAGCCGGGATGCTCGGTGAAAAAGTGATCGGTGGTATCAATCAGCCGATCCACATAGGTAGATAGGGGCAGCTTTGCCATTTCAGCCGAATCGAGTCCTGACAATCGGTGTTGGAGCAGATCGCCGTAGTGTCGGGCTAATGCTTGCAGAATTGCCGCCTTGTCCGGAAAAAACTGGTACAGCGACCCGATTGGTACGCCAGCACGGACCGCGATCGCATTGGTGCTAGTGGCAGCGTAACCCTCTGTGACAAACAGGTCTGCCGCAACATCCAGAATGCGGGCGACTCGCTCCTGACTGCGGGCTTGGCGTGGCTGACGCCGCATCCCCCTTGGGGTTGATGAGTTTACATCCATATAGCCTCCCGGTGACCGCATCCATACCCTTAAACAATACGTGAGCATTCCTCACATTTCACTTGACAAAACATGAGTATCGCTCATATCCTAGAAAACATGAGCGATACTCATATATTAGCCCAGGCTGTCCTGGAGATACTGCCATTCCTGGAGATACTGCCATGATGATGCCCCTTCCCGGAATTTGCTCTCGCCTTGTAACAGGCGTGCGCTTTCTCAGGTCCAAACTTTCTCCCTGGATCATTCTGGCGATCGCACTATTCGAGGTGATCTTTGCATCACGTGTTCAACGTACCCACGCCAAAATACGTTGGATGAGTGCGATCAGCAGGATTGACTTCGTGGGTGCTTATAGATTGTTAAATGACTTAATTTGGTGATGTAATTTGTGCTTTTAATTGAGTTCTTGATTGCTTTTAATTTCTCAATTCACTGGAGATTTTTCTATGAAACTGATGGATGCATTTCAGTCTAATCAACCCTTCGTTGCCGAAAATCAACAGCATAGCCATTTCCAAATGCTGCTGATTTTCAAATCATTTTTTGCCATGCTGTCCGGTGATTCTAGCCTGGAATCAGTCGGCGAGATGACCGATGCCTTACTTGAAACTCCTGCGTTTGATCTGGCGGCGCAACATTTAAAACGCGATCCAGCCTGTGCGGCGCTAATGCGCGATCGCTATATTCCTCCAGCCCATAACCTTGATCAATTACTCACCTATTCGCCGAATTCCTTGGGCCATATCTATGCGACTGCAATGAAGCAAAAAGGTTTCGACCCCAACCTTCACGCCGGAATGACCGCAGAATCTGATGCCCATTACGTGGAGCTACGGTTAAGCCAGACCCACGATCTCTGGCATATCGTGACGGGATTTGACACCTCTGAGATTGGCGAAATTGGTTTGCAGGCGTTTCATTTGCCTCAGTTTCCCTATCCCTTAGCCACGATGTTGGTGGCGAATAGTTTAGTTTCTAGTACATTGCTGGCACCAGAGGAGTTGCCTGCACTGCTGGGGGCGATCGCCCAAGGATTTCAGATGGGCAAAACCGCCAAGTCTTTGTTTGCGCAGAGGTGGGAAGAAGGCTGGGAAAAGCCCCTGACCCAATGGCAAGCAGAGTTGAATATCCAGCCACTTCGGCATTAGGGCGTTAAGTTGATGGATGGCCCTTCAAGAGGAAATAACCCACCGGGGTACTGCCAGCACCAAAACCTGTAAGCCAGACTGATGGGGCATTAGAGACAATGCATTCCCTTACTAGAAATCTGAATTCAATCATGGAACTTTCAACTTTTGAGCTACTCGTTAAACGGATTGCCCCCCCGCCTGCACCTCAAAATGTGGCAAGACGGGTTGTCCAAGGCTACTTCTTAACCATCACGAACTTAGAGTTCAAACCGCTAACCTTCAGAATCCGGTTCAACATTAGCAAACCCAATCCCGTGGATCCTGATCGGACGCTATTTGGTAATGCAAGTGTGTTTTACGACATTGCTGGAGCAAATGTGCCGATTCCCTTGTCCGGTGGTCCCGCTTCCACTGTCTTTGGGGGCACGTTTGTTTTACCCGCAAGACAAACCGCCTCTCTCCAATTGTTGCCGAACACCAACCTGTTTGCGGACCCCAATCCTGACTTTGAGGTGCGGGGTTTTGTGACGCTGACGCTGCCTGCCATCGGCGGCAGACCTCAAAGCAATGCCCCGGTCAAAGTGTTACTCAATCCCGAAATTCGGGGTACCTTCTTACCCAATGGTTTCCCCAATGGCGTAGCAGAAGACTTTGATCAAATCAACTATCCGTTGACCGTAGCCAGTGGCAAAGCATTGAACGAAATTCCAGTGAGTCAGCCATTCACGATCCCAGTGCTCACACCGGATGTACTGCGGTCATTGCCTCCGGAGGAGATCGAGTCACTCTTAGATGCAGATGATCTCGAAAAAACCCAAAGCCTGATTCAGTTAATGGCGCAATTAGATCAAAATCCCAAAAACTTGGAGAATTTGAGTGATGCGCTTTCTAAACTCAACATTCCAGTGCGCCTGTCCCCTGCCTAAGGCTAGGCTGCACCGGAAATTAGGCATGCTGTAAATCTGACTCTTGAAGCATCGACTGCAATAGGCCCTAATCTCTGGCCCTAATCTCTGTGTCAGAAGATTAGGGCCGCCTCTGCGGGTGAGTTTATACTCGCGTTCTTCTTCCGCGATCGCCTTTCGTCATGGGAAATCGTTATGCGTCCAGTGTTCAAATTTAAGCCAATGGTCTGTAGTTGGGTCGCGATTCACCCCGAACCTAAAGGAGTTATCCAGTTTGTCGGGGGCGCTTTCTTCGGGACTTTTCCAACGGTTTTCTATCGATATTTTTTACAAACGTTATTTGAAGAAGGCTACACCATTATCGCGTTGCCTTTTCGATTTAGCTTTCGGCATTGGTCGATCGCGCTTGATTTACTCAAGGAACAAGACGTATTGTTTCACGAACTGTTTCAGGTTACAGGCAATCCAGTCTACAACGAAAAAGCCAACTACTTTTGGGTCGGACATAGCTTAGGGTGCAAATACATCGCCCTATTGGAGTTTCTAAGTGGTGCACAATGGCCACAGATTGCCGCAACTTGCATCGGGCCACAGGCTTATCAGCAGGTTGAAGCACTCATTGCCAATACGGGACTAGAAAATCCTTCAATTTTCGATCAGCCCTCTTTGTTACTGGCCCCCGATATTAGCAATACCGAAAGTGCCGTGCCGAGTCGGGCGATCGCTCACTGGCTCGATCGCTTGGGCCTCGGTGTCTTGCCGACGAGAGAGCAGACGCAGTGTTTGATTGAACGCAGTCATTTATTTAACCTTACGGCCCTGATTTCCTTTGACCAGGACACATTAGCAGGCCGTCAAACCGATGCAGGCAAAGATCAGAAAACCCAAGCCAATAGTGATGTGCTCTGGCTGATACAGCAATTGCAGACGAAGAAAATGCCGATTTTGCATGCCGAGCTTCCAGGTAAGCACCTGGAGCCCTTGGGCGTCCAGATCGGTGAATACCTCGTTGATCTAAATCCGTTTGACAAGTTTATTGCTTTGCTCAAAGGACGTCGGCTGGAGCACTATACCGCTCAATTTTTAGCAAAACTCCGAGCTGCCAAAGGATAGCCCGGAGGCAGGGGCACTTCGCGTGGGGCGAAGGGCAAAACAGTAAGGGCAAGACAATCTAGACAGATTAGAAGCCGGAAGCGCGATTGACCTCGGTGGGTTGCCAGAAGTGTTGTTCACAGCGGCGCTGGGCGACGACCTGTCCGTGTTTGATCACCGTGCGCTCCACCGGGGCAGCGGCGATCGCCACTGTCACCGAGTCTGCTTGCAGGATGACCAAATCGGCAGGATAACCAGGTACAATGCCATGGTGCGGGATCCCAATCGCCGCTGCCGCCCCAGTGGTGGCCATATTCAGGCATTGCTCATGATGCGCCGCCGTCCCCAAGTGCAGCACCTGAGCCAGCAGCGTACAGATTTTCAGCACATCGCCATCCCCAAACGGTGTGAACAGATTTTGCACATTGTTGGTAGCCACGCCCACCGTCACACCCAACGCCCCTAGCGTCTGGATTGGGGCCACCCCGCGCCGCACGTTATGGGTATCCCGGCGGGCCATCATATACAAATCCGAAGCCGGTAGCGCCAAAATGGCAATCCCAGCAGCGCGCAGTGCCGCCGCCACGGCGGTTAGGTCCGGTAGCGGTAACCCGGCTAGTTTGGTCATATGGCCCAAACACACCCGGCCCTGCCAGCCGCGCTTTTGGGTCTCAGCCAGCACCAACGGCAGCATCAAGGGCAACGCATCATCCAGAAAATCCAAATGGAAATCGACATCACAATCGAATTCCGCCGCAATATCAAACACAATGCGAATATTCTGCTCTGGGTCAGGATCGACATAGGGCGCGGAACCAATCACATCGCCGCCCAGGGCCATCGCCTGCCGCAAGAGCGCTGGAATTTCCGGTTCCTGGGTGATGCCTTCCTGAGCAAACACAGCCAGTTGTAGGGTCAGACCCCAGGCAAACTCCTGCCGCAAGGGCAGTAGGGCATGCATGGCGGTTAACTGCACCACTGGATCAACTTCAACATGGGAGCGCATGGTGGTGGTGCCCCAAGCAATGGCCTGCTGCAATGCACGGCGAGCCCGGGCTTGAATGTCAGCAACGGTGAACGCTTGTTTGGCCTTGAGGGTTTCGCGCATGGCCTCGCCAAAGGTGCCCTCCACCCGCGGGCAGCGATCCAGCAAAAAGACTTTATCCAGATGCATGTGGGCATCCACTAAGCCGGGGATGACCAGTTGCCCCTGGGCATTCCAGATCGCCGTGCCGGGAACTGTGCGATCGACTTGGGTGATGATGCCATCCACAATGCCAATCTCCCATAAACCCTCTCGCCCAGGCAGACGCGCCTCTACCAGTCTCAAATCCACGGCTCACCTTTCCCGTTCGTTATCCTGTTGGTTATTCCGTGGCCTTAGCCTCTTGGGCGATCGCGGCCTTAAACGCAGCGATCGCCACTTCAGCCACCTCAATATCTTCCTCGTCAGTCCCGGAGCCGATTCCAATACCACCAATCACTTCGCCATCAACTTCGATGGGGAGGCCACCGGCGATCGTGGCAAATCGGCTGTCCGTAGCCAAGGCAATCCCCATGGCCAAATCGGTTGGCAGTTGCCCAGTGGCGGCCCTAGCAGAAACGGCAGTATAGGCTTTTTGGATCGCCGAAAATTGGCTGTGCAGTTTCGCCCCTTCCATGCGCTCAAACACCAACAGATTGCCCCCGCGATCGACCACCGCAATACATTGCGGTACGCCCATGGCTGCTGCTTTGGCAATCGCGGCCTGCAACAGCACCTTCGCCCCCTGGACCGACAACTCCGAAACACGCCGCACGTACATCCTCAACAGTCCTCCACCACTCAAGACACCGTAGTTAAGCATACCGCTAAGACTTATTTGGTGCCCGCATCTCCAATCACGCCTTCCACTAGCCAGTCAACTCCCTGCAACTGCGGATCCTGTAGGGTATAGGTTTTCCCCGCCGGAATCACCACGTTCCCTTTGTTATCTTTGAGTTCACCCTTGAAAATAGCCAGACTGCCCTCAAGCAGCTTAGCTTTGGCCGTTGCCACCGCCGCTTGTGTTGCCGCACTGACAGCAGGACCATAGGGTGATAATTGGCAAAAGCCTTCCTTCAACCCCCCAGCGACTACAGAGGGAATCCCCCCATTCATCAGCGTTTTACCCGCCTTTAGCAGTTCGACGTAATTGCTGTAAATCTTTCCCCAGTTCCACTCGACCCCGGTCAAGTATCCCTTGGGAGCCAGACTAGCTTGGTTAATGTGATAGCCCGACGAAAAAACTCCCCGTTTTTCCGCCGTACTAATGATGACTTTCATATTGTCAACCCGCCCAGTGAGCACATCAGCATTCTGGTCAATCAAGCTATTGGCCGCTTCGGCTTCGCGCACAGGCAATGACCAATCGCCTGTAAAGATTGCCTGTACCACAATGTCTGGTTTAACACTGCGGGCTCCCAGGGCAAAGCTGTTGACTTCGCGCAAAACAACGGGAATGGGTTTGGGGATAATGAACCCCAGCTTGCCCGTTTTGGAGGTCAACGCAGCGACAATTCCAGCCAGGTAAGCGGGCTCGACCAGATCACTGAAGTAGGAGCCCACATTTTTGGGATACTCCGCCTTATAGGGCTGGTTGGCATGAAAAAGCTGGACTGCGGGAAACTCACGGGCGATCGCCAAACTGTGCGGATTGAAATAACCGTAGGACGTGGGAAATAGGACCGTTGCGCCGTTCTCCTTAATCATGTTGCGCATGGTTTCTGCTGCTGCCGTGGTTTCTGGAACGCTGGCTTCCTCGACGGTTTTGACCCCGCTAATGGCGTCAACGGCCATCTTCCCCACAGCGTGAGATTGGTTATAGCCATAATCATCCTTGGGGCCCACGTAAATGAAGCCAATGACTAGGGGGGGACTGCTCGCCACTGGACTGGGCGCAGGCTTTTCTGGAACCGGTGTGCATCCAGCCCATAGACGGGAACTGGCCCCAAATGCTCCAGCCGCGAGCAGGCTGCGAATGACGGTGCGGCGCGGAATCAGGCGATGCGGTCTATCCATGCAAACAATCTCCTCAACACAAATCTGTGGCGATCATAGCCGTCCATTGCGCAACGACTATGGCCAGTGACTCATAATTACAGGTAATGCCTTGAATAACAGATAGTCCGGACACAGTTTGCAATCCGGGCATCGCTCAACAACCTGGACATCGCCTGCAATCCAGACACAGTTTGAATAGGAGGACTCTGGTACACCCACGATCGGTACGCCAACGATCCGGGGAGAATGCCCTGTACCCGTATCGGCTCCTAAGCGATCTCTGCCGTCACTAAAAAAACTCGGCCCACATCCGGAACATCACGGGGAGGGAATGCGTTGGGAAAACGGCCAAAATCGGCTCCTTGCTCCCCCGGTTGCTTGACCGTCGCCTTCCATCCATAGTTGACCAAGAATGCTTCCGGTTGATCAACCCCAAATCGGAAATATCCTTTGAAGGGTTCGTATTCCAATCCTTTAAGATTGACAGTATCTAAACCTAACTTGCTGCCTGGACTGACCAATTCTGAAATGGTTGAAAAGAGTGTATGAACAACAGGTTGTGTTAGATACATCAACAATCCTTCCAACAACCAAATCGATGGTGAGTCAATCTTGTATCCTTGCGCCAGAAGTAGCGGTTTCCAGTCCTGCCTCAGATCCGCCGCAATGGTACAGTGCCGACACGCTGGAGAAGCCGTTTGGAGAATCGCCGCCTTGTGAGCAAGCACTTCAGGCTGATCCAATTCGTAGACCGTCGTATCCGGGGGTAAAGAAAGACGAAAAGCACGTGTATCCATGCCTGCGGCGAGAATGACAATCTGGCGCGCTTCAGCCATCGCAGAAAGAATGAAATCGTCAAAGTATCGAGTCCGCACCGCTAAATAGGCTGTATCTTGCGCTGTAAATTGCTCCTCAAGCAACTTAAATGCCTCCGGCCCCGCCAAGCGATGCGCAAAATTATCCTCAAACAGAGAATCATCCCTGGCGGTTTCCAGTGCCCGCATTGCTGCTGTTAAACGCGCAGAGAACGGAACAAACGTTGTCGCATCTGATCGATGATTTTCGGCAGCAGTCACATTGATTCTCCAGTTTTCAAAGACAGCGATCGCCCTATAAAACGGTATCCGATGGGGCATCAATAGTGGGCACCGCCTTGACTTCCACCGCATTGACATCAATTGTCCCTGGAGGCGTCACGCGGTGAAATAGGCCATCTTCTGCTTTCAGCGATTCACCACAACTAGGGCAGTTGAACTCAGAGCCCTTAAGGCTCATAAATTCATGGCTACAAACAGGACAAGCCGCTTGCACTAAACTGCGCTGCAACCACCAGCGAAACCCCATAAAGGCAATTACGGGTGCGGCCAACAGCAGCCCAATCAAAATAAAGAACGACTTGACCAACCACCCAAGACCGATAGAACCGAGCAACCACAGCAGGGCAAACGGTAGCAGGAAGCGGCTCACTTCAGCCAGTCCAAGCTGTAGATTCTTCATATTGTCCTGATTCATGGCCGTCTCCCACGTTGCTGAACTTTCGCCATATCCATCCTAATCAGAAATTGCCCCGATGCTGCGGGCCGGATTTCTGGTCTTTTCGGCAAACATACCCGTTCCCCGCAGCAGATCCAAAAACGTAAACACCGCCGGGGCATGAAGCGCCTCTGCCAATACCGCCGCCCCAATGATCCGCTCCAGGGGCACGGGCAGCGATCGCACCTGGACCCCCGGCGGAATCGGAATGGCCGCAAACCGAGGCAAAATCGCCGCCCCTAACCCCTGGGACACCATGCTGACAATGGTCGAGTCTTCCTTGATTTCATAGGCAACCCGCAGGGTTTGGTGCCACTGTGCCCAGTGATTCCGCACCGCCGAGGTGCATTCTGCATAGTTATACAAGATAAATGCATAGTTTGAGAGCTCTTCCCAGGTGAGGGTCTCGGGCACGGGTACGGCAGTTGGGGGCAATAACACCACAAACTCATCGCGGGCGATTTCCCAGGTTTCTAAGTCCCCGGGCGATCGCGGCAACGGCACCAGGCCAATATCCACTAAACCCTCACGCAAAGCCTGTTCCACCCCGGTTGGATCATCCTCCGTCAGCTTAACTTCCACCCCCGGAAACCGCTGCGAAAACCGCACAATCAGCGGTGGCAACAGGTGTGTAGCGGCACTGCGAAACGAGGCAATCCGGACCTGCCCCTCCTGCATGCTTTTTTCTAAATTGACAATATGGTCCATGCCGTCGCGGGCCAGGAGCATCTGCTCCGCATGGCCCACAATCCGCTCACCAATGGAAGTAGGCCGCGCCCCAAACCGCCCCCGCACCAGCAAACTAACCCCCAGTTCGGCTTCTAACGCGGCGATCGCCCGACTCACCGCCGACTGTGACAAATCCAACTTCAACGCTGCCGTCGAAAAACTGCTGTGCTCCACCACGGCCAGGAACACCCGTAAATGAAAAACATTCATCGTCAGAATCGATTCACTTTTTGCATGGATATGCACCGTAAACGGTTTTGATCCGCTGGAACACTTGAGTTAGGGTATGTTTACAAATCGTTAAACGAAGCCACCGCATTTTGCAGCCCGTCTCGGTCAATCCGCCTAGTTAAAGGACCTGTTCTGTAATGTGTGATGTCCTGCACCCGCTGGGGTAATGCCCTTTGGGATCATGCCCGCTAAGGTCCGTCAGGACAGACCATTTAGACAGATCGTGATTTTTCCCGCTGGGTGGTCCATTCTGAATCAAATCGGTGACACGGTCGGACCCATAGACCTGCCCCGATTGCGGATTCAGAGCCGTGTGCGGCTGTGCAACTGTGGCCTTGAGGATACGACATTGACCGTGGTGTGCCCCCACCAGCCCTCCCGATCAGGCCGTGTATTCACATCCAGATTATTCACATTCAGACTTTGTACCCACACCCTCGTCCTATGTTTGAGTTACTCGCCTACGAAAAGTTTCGCGATACCCCCAAGGTTCGGTTTTTCGATATCACGGTAGCCAATTCCAATGCCCGTGACTTGGTGTTTCATGATGGCCCCGCCACCAGTCCCCACGATAGTCCCGATGGCAGTTGGCAGTTTTACCTCCATCCCAACCAAGAAGACAACCTATTGGCCCTTTCCGGTGGTCGCACGTTCTATTTAGTCAACTTTAGTTGGGAATATCCCTTCCACATGGTGCGCTTGGAAGCGGGCGGGGAAATTCTGCGACTACCGCCCGGTACGTTTCACCGTTCTGTGTCCGATCCGAATGGCTCGTTAGTGCTGAATCAAGCGGTCCGGACCGCTGCCGCTACAGTGGCCAGTGAGTTTCGCGTTTACAACAGCGGCGAGATTCCTCGCCTGTTGCGGGTAACCTCGAAAACGGCCTCTCCCCCCAAAATGCATGGGTTCAACAAAATCGATCTCCGTGTTGCCTAGGCTCATAGGCTCACGACAGGCGATCGCCCGACTCCGGATACAGGATGTCGTCGATCGCCTACAGCATCTACATAGAGAATAGAGATCCTGGCTTAGGTCACAGCAGCCAGGATCTCTATCAGGCCAGCGGAACGGCTGTTTCTAGGGCCTGCACGGCCAACTTTACCAAATCATAGAACGGGGGCTGGCAAACGTTCACTTGCTTGAGCGCCTGACCCGCCTGACTGAGAGTGCCGACTTTTTGGCCCTGCTGAACCACCAAGAGTTTGCCAGCATCATTTTCGATCTGGAGTTCGGGGCGGGGGAATTTTTGGATCAGGCTACAGTAGTATTTGCGATCGCCCTGCCAAAATTCCGTGGCTTTTTCGGCCACGGTTGGACTTGGCAGACGCACCCCGATAATCTCCAGCTCAACGGAGATTTCGCCCTGCCACTCGTTGGTCCGTACCCGGTAGGCAATATCCACCCGCTGGGGCAAGGGGTAATACTCTCCCCAGCGCCACGCGATCGCCTTCAGGGTTTGGGTTGGATCATCCTGGCTAACGGTGAGTTTTAGGTGTCCTTTGCCGATTAGGCGCTGGTCGTGAATCCAGACATTGGCGGACCAAAATACGGGATCGGGGTTGGCAATACCACAGGGATGCAGGGCATCAATTTGGGCATACAGCGCGTGATCGATCGCGGCCAAGGGCGCTTGAACATCCACGGTGACCAGGGGTTTCAAATGTTCTGGCTGTAGACAGCCGTGGGCAAAGTCCCGCAGGTGCGATCGCAGGGCCAACAAATTTTCCGCCGGCAGGGAGAAGCCGCCCGCCGCCCGGTGGCCCCCAAAGCGTTCCAGTACGGATTCACACTGTTGCAAAGCGGCAAACACATTGAATTCGGGAATGCTGCGGGCCGAACCCCGGATATGCTGCTCGTCTTCGTAGGTGCCAATAAAAACGGGCACCCCATAACGCTCCACCAGACGCGAGGCGACAATGCCGATTACGCCATGGTGCCAGTTAGGTTGCACCACCACCAGAACCCGATCGCCCTGGGGATCTCCGGATTCACCGGATTCGCAGACCGCGATCGCCTCTTGCTCAATTTCCTGGCAGAGCTGTTGCCGCTGTTGATTAATTTGCTCACACTGCATGGCCCGCTCCAGCGCTGTGCCCAGATCCGTCGTGGTCAGCAGCTCGATTACAATTTGCGGATCGGCCAGCCGACCCACCGCATTAATTCGAGGCCCAAGCCGAAACCCGATCGCCTCCGGTTTCAAATCCTGGGCACCACTCAATCCGGCCACTTGAATCAGCGCCTCAATCCCCTCAATTTTGGACCTGGGCAACAGTTGCAACCCCCGCTTGACCCAGCGGCGATTGACTCCGGTCAAGGGGGCCAGGTCGGCGATGGTACCCAGGGTGAACAGTTCCAGCAAAGCATTGCCCAAGTCCTGGGATCTGCCGAGGCTTTCAGCCAGGCAGGTCGCCAGCACGTAGGCCACACCAACCCCCGCCAAGCCTCGGTAGGGAGAAGTCTCGGCAATTAGTTTGGGATTGAGGATGGCATTGGCGGGGGGAATCTCCAGCGGCAAGTCGTGGTGATCCGTAATGATGACGGTTAGTCCTAGCTCGCGGGCACGGGTAATGGGTTCCACGGCGGCAATGCCATTATCGACCGTCAGCACCAGGGACACGCCTTCCTCGTAGAATTCTTCGATGATGCGGGTGTTGATGCCGTAGCCTTCGCTCATGCGGCTGGGAATGGCGTAATCCACTTGGGCTCCCAGACTCCGCAGCGATCGCAGCAATAGGGCCGTGCTGGTCATGCCATCGGCGTCGTAATCGCCGCAAATCGCAATTTTCTGCCGCTGATTAATCGCATTGATCAACAGTTCTAGGCACAGGGCCAGATCGGGAAAATCTTCCAGCGGCGAAGGCAATGCCCCCTGCTCCGGCTGTAAAAACTCCATAGCTGCCGCCGCCGTCGCCAAGCCACGATTCAGCAAAACCTGGGCCAGGAGAGGGGAAAGCTGGGTCGCTTCAGCGATCGCCGCACTGGCCGAAGCCTGAGAAGGCGCAATGTGCCAACGCTGATCGGGAAACTTACCGGGAGAAACATTCACAAACGCTACCGAATAATAGGGCTAAGGCGATTTCCAAGAAATAATATACCCACTGGGTAATCGATCCGCTGGCTGAGCGGAGTCAAAGCCAGCGGCAGATTGCTCCCTTCGACTCCGCTCAGGGAGCAATCTGGGTCGGTAGATTCTTGCATAGAAATTTCCTAAGAGGGAACTAAAGGTTCCAAGGGAACAAAGAGCCTGGGCCGACGATACCGTCAGAAAGACGATACCGTCAGAAAATTATGGCCTAATTTACCGCAAAATCCCTGACGTCGCTACACTGGAATGGCTCATCAAGGCAAATGGGTTTGGGATGACGCGCCGTCGTGCTGGAGAACTGCCCTCCCATCCACTGCCCTACGCCGGCCCTGAATGCAAAGCCCTTGCTCCAAAATCCAAGCTCTCAAATCCCCCTGCTCCGTCGCACTGGAGGCGACTGTTGATGATTTATCCCAAGTACTTTTCTGCAATGAAGGCGTTCGTTCTGATTAGTGGCACCCTGTTCGGACTATGGGCTAACGGTAGTTTGCCGGCCTACGGACAAGGTGCTGCCCCCGCTACGCCCAGTGCATCACCCGCTGTGCCCACGCCCCCTGCGCAAGCGGCACCATCGGTCCCCGCCCAACCAGTTTCCTCGGAGGATCTCCAAAAATTTGCCAAGGTGGTCAAGCAGCTTTTGGCCTTGGACCAAGCGACAGAGGCCGAGATGGTCACGGCGATTGAAAAGGCGGGCTTACCCAAGGAACGGTTTTTAGTGCTTTATCTGGCGAAGCGGGATCCCGCAGGCAAGCCAGATGTAAAAATCACCGCGGATGAAGCCAAACAATATGCCAATGCTGAAACACAGGTCACGGCCATTCAGAAGAATGCGATCGCCAAGCAGGACGAAGTGATTAAGGCGGAGGGCTTTAATGGACAGCGGTTTAACCAAATTATGAATGCCGTGCAGGGAGATCCCAAGCTACAGCAAGACTTGAAGAAAATGCTGCAAAGCTAGTCGCCAACAGCGAGTCTAGAAAGTAGAGGACAGCGAATATGAGGCAAAAGAACAGGGGGGAAATCTCGGGGTAGGGGGCAACCGGATGAGAGGCATGGGGAGAACATGGGGTAGGTTGCCGAGTGCGGTTACAATTAAACCTCTCGCCAGAGGTCTCCGAGTAGAGATTCACATAAAGGCGTTTCGATTAGATCCGAAATAGGGCAGTTGAATCGGACGGCCCCGTCTGAAGTCCCCATTGCACTTGTCCCCTTTTTTCTTTGCCATGATGCATTCTCGATCCTGTTTCATACCTTATCGATCGCTTTGTCTTAACTTGATGCGCTCTGCCGGGATCAATGTATTGATCGGATGGCTGGGAGTTATGGCCACGGCGGGCGGGGCGATCGCGGCCGAGCGGATCTTTGTTTCCTATAATCTATTGGAGCGCTCTATTCCTTTAGCGTCGCTGGAGACCTACGCAGCCACGGGTAAGGTGGATCGCCCCCTAGCCATCTACGCTCAGTACGCCAAACCAGACGATCTGAAACAATTGCGCAGCATTCTGCTCGCCCAGGCAGACCTGAGTCCCGTGGCCATGTCGCAGTTTCTTTACAGTCCCCAGGGAGAAGTACTGCTGAAGCGATTGGGCGAGGTAATTCAGCCGGAATCCCGCATATCAGGCTTTAAGGCGATTCGCGCGGCGCTGATTTTGGCGGCGGCAGATCCGGAAGGATTAACACTGCTAAATGTTCTGCGGAAGTTCCCCACCCGTGGCCTGCGGATCGACGTGGAAAAGAGTCTAGAAATTGCGGTGAGCTTAGAACGGGTTGTCAACGATACCCAACAGGCTGCGGATGCCGTGATCCAGCAGTCTGTGTTGGAGCAGCAAAATCCAGAGCCACAGGGCCCAGGACCGCAAGGCCCAGAGCCACAAGGTCCAGGCAATCCACCTGCGGGACGGGTGGACCTACGGCAGCGTGGACCGTTTGGGGTACGACAGCAGACCCTAACCTTGGTGGATACTCAGCGCCAGACGGGTTTACTCCCTGGTCTGAATCGTCCGCAGCCTAGGGCGAGTGGCGATCGCACGGGGCGATCTCTGCCTGTGGATATCTACATGCCCGTGCCCCGCATTGCACTTGGCCCAGCACGCTATCCCGTTATCGTAATTTCCCATGGCCTCGGATCCGACCGTACCACCTTTGCCTATCTGGCAGAACATTTGGCCTCCTACGGGTTTGGGATTTTGGTTCCAGAGCATCCCGGCAGTAACAAACAACAATTAAAAGCCCTGATCAATGGCACGGCCCAAGAAATCGCCGAACCCGCAGAATTTATTAATCGACCTTTGGACATTACTTTTTTGCTGAACAAACTGGAAGGCAACAGCACTCTGAGCGCCCTGAATTTTCAGCAGGTGGGTGTCCTTGGGCAGTCGTTTGGTGGGTATACGGCCCTAGCCATTGCCGGGGCCCCAATCAATCCCACCCAACTGCAACAGGACTGCCAACCCCAATCCCTAGAAAATACCCTGAATTTATCCCTGCTGCTGCAATGCCAAGCGGAAAAGCTAGCCGTAGAACACCCCCCTTTGCAGGATGCGCGGGTGAAAGCCGTGATTGCAATCAATCCCATTGCCAGTAGTGTGTTGGGACGGGCAGGAATCAGCACCATTCAAATCCCGACCCTGATCGTGTCTGGAATTGCCGATACCGTGGCTCCAGCCCTGCCGGAACAGATTGCCCCCTTTACCTGGCTGACGACTCCCTCTAAATATCTGGTTACCCTCGATCTCGGCACCCACTTTTCGACGCTCAATGACGCTCAGGATGTTGATAATCCCTTGGATGTGCCACCAGAGGTGATCGGTCCCAGTACGGCCTTAGCCCGCCGCTATATGAGTGCGTTGAGTGTGGCGTTTTTTCAGACCTATGTGGCGAATCAACCGGCCTTTCGGACCTATCTGAATGCCGCCTATGTCCAGACAATCGCCGAACCCCCGATGCCGTTACACTTGGTGCGATCGTTTACCCCGGAACAGTTGACCCAAGCCATCGCCCGCAGAAGGGCTAAGCCATCTGCCCCAGTGCCACCCCGTCCTTAGCCCTCGGTGAATTTTCGGCGCTTCGTTTTTGGGGGGCACTATTTTTGGGGGCATTTTGGGGGGGCATTGTACTGAGGAGAAAAGGGGTTTGGGAATTGTGATGGTTAGACGCTATGGGGCTCTGCTAGGGGCGATCGCCCTAGGGGCTGTACTCCGTTTTTGGCATTTAGATGGGAAGCCCCTCTGGCTGGATGAGGTGATCACGGCACTGTTTAGCTTGGGGCACAGCTATAATGACGTGCCCCTAGAGCAGGTTTTTCCCGTAGCGGCATTGGGGTCCGTATTTGCCCTGAACCGAGGCACCAGTTGTGCCCAGATTGCCCAGACGATCGCTGTGCAGTCGGTACATCCGCCGCTATTTTTCTGCTGGTTACACCGTTGGCTAATGGCGGTGCAGGGATGGCCCACCTCTTGGATTTGGCAACTGCGGGCTTTTCCGGCCATCGTAGGCGTGCTGGCGATCGCGGCCCTCTACCAACTGAATCAGGCTCTGTTTTCTCGGCGGGCGGGCCTCGTGGGGGCAGCCTTTATGGCGGTGTCGCCCTTTGCCGTTTACCTCTCCCAAGAAGCGCGGCACTATACCTTGCCTATGCTGTTGGTGATCTTCGCCCTACGGAGCATGGTACAGATTCAATCCGATTTACAGCTCCGAAAAAATCCCGATCGGTTCTGGCTGGTTTGGATCTTAGTCAATGGTATTGGCTTTTATATTCACTATTTCTTTCTTCTATCATTCATCGCACAAGTCATTACGCTGGTCATGCTTCAGGTCAGCTCTCAGGAGAATTCTTGGAAGCACGTCAGGACTCTAAAATCCTTCGGTGCAGAGGCGCGCAGCATCTGGACTCGGCTCAAATTTTTAGGGGTGGCTATTGCGGCGGTTTGCCTGCTCTATGCCCCTTGGTTGCCCACCTTCATTGGCCATATTCGCCGTCCTGAGACGGATTGGCTGAGATCGGCAGATCCCACTTGGTTGCATGCGATCGCCCCCTTGTATCAACTGCCCCTAGGTTGGTTGCTGATGCTGGTAGCGTTCCCGATCACGGGGTGGGGGTGGTTAATCGGTGTGCCGATGGTCCTATTTGCCCTAGGGGTGGCCGGGATCGCGCTACGCCGACTGCGGCGGCTGTGGGTGCTGCCAGAAACCCGATTGGCCACGCGATCGCTCAGTGTCTATGTTCTAGTAGTGGTCGGGGAGTTTTTGGCGATCGCCGCCATTCTCGGCAAGGACCTTACCCAAGTCCCCCGCTATAACTTCATTTACTTTCCCGCCATCTGCGCCTTACTAGGAGTCAGCTTTGCCGTCGATCCGGGTCTTATCCCTGTTACCCGTCAGGCCACCCGTCAGATCAGCACACGGTTCTCCCCCAACCCCACCCTGCGATGGGTATTCCAGCCACTGTTGTCTCGCCTGTTTTCTCCCCCCTTCATTCTGATCGTGAGTGTAATTAGTAGCGGCTTGGTGGTTTCTAATGCCGTGCTGGAGAAGTCCTACGCCCCCGACCAAGTGGCCGCCCACGTCTATATTCAACCGGAACAACCGCGATTGGTTGTCATGGGCTATCAGGATTTACAAGATGTCGCCTTGGGGTTGAGTTTTGCCTTGGCCCTGCGCGACTACGGCATTGATCACCCTGCTGCCAATCCCAGCAGCCAATTCGTCTTTTTATCGCGCGTTAAAGGCTACGATCCCCTGTGGGAGAAAATTTCCCGGCTTCCTCCTGTTACCCAGTTTCCCCTTAATCTATGGGTGATTGCTCCAGGCTTAAAGCGGAAAGACTTTCGCTCTCAAATTGCCCTGAGGGATGCCTCCGGCACGGCCAAGACCTGCACCCTGGATCCAAGCCATTATTATCGGCTCGGTATCCCCTACCAGCGCTACAACTGCCTATAGTTGCTCAGTAAGGGGCACTACTTGGACAAATGTGGGCTAACCCAAAGGGCCTACTCGTCAAGCTGCCAGAGCTCTTTGGTATAGTCTTCATCCAGCACCTTCTTAGGTCGCAGAATCAAAATCACCTGCCCCAGGATAGCGATTTCCGGTTCAGTCTCGAACCATTGAATTTGTAGGTGGTCGGAAGCGCTGATGATGTAATAGCGATCGCTGCGCCATTCCCGCTGGGCCCGATCCACCACCACCAAAACATCCTCGGCCTTTCCCGGCAGTGGTGTGGGCAGGCTATCACTATCGCAGATTAGCGCTACCGGGTCTTCGGCTACTCGAATCACCTGCCAACCCGGAACCGCCACCATTGCCTCTGCATCCACACACTGAGCAATTTGGAAAACCCCCTCAGTAGGCAATGCTGGGACGGCTTGCAGATTAGTTTGAGTTAGGGGCAGAGTACCGACTACCGGAATAATGCGCGGCAGTTCCTCATCCGAATCCACACGATAGACAGGCAAGGTTGGGGCTTTGGCCGTGGAGACAACACTGAAGTCAGTCAGAAGTTGCTCAATATGCTTGCGCGCCGAGGGGCTGTGGGCAAAGCGTAGCCCCTTGGCAATCAAGCGGGCCCGCTCCGGGAAATCGGACTTCTGCCGCGTTTGTTTCCAGGCTTGGTAGGCCATTGCATCGCCGGGATGAGTGGTAAACCCTTCGGGAATCGCACTCAACCGCCCCAAATCCTTCACAGCCTTGGCCACCTCACGGGCCTCGTCCAGATCTAGCCCCTGCTCTAGGGCCAGCGTTGCCACGGCCACACGCTCCGCTTGGTTCAGGATCCGCAGTTCGTAAAGCACATCGCTACCCTTTTGGGCAAAATGGGCCTGGACAACAGCGCTAGCTGCCTCGGTCACCAGTGCGCCATAGACCTGAGCCGCCACAATCACCTGATTTTGCTGAATCGGTTCAAACCCAGTTTCCTCAAAGATGGTTTGAGTCGTGTAGCCCGACTTTTGTAAAGCCTGACAGGCTTGGCCCCAAGCCACCCAGTTACCCTGCTTGCGGCGGAGGTTCAGCAGCAATTCCTGGGCTTCGGATTCCGATAAAGTTTCAGCATTCGGCCCACCTGGCGGCGTTGCGGTCATACCTGTTTGTTCTCCCTTGTCCCTGTCAATAGCTCTGTCTGGCGCTTTGATTGTCCCACAGATACTCGCGCAGGATCAGAATCTTGTCTTGCACCGACCCTGAAGGATGGACCAGTGCTATCCTGACACCCTTCATCGCCCCAGATCGTGCAGATCGTGAATCGCAGCGGCACACTGTTGAGTCACGGCTTCTAAGGCCGCGCGATCGCCCTCGGGTGGCGGCGCAATCACATCCCCAATCCGAATTGTCAACGGCACCCGCTGTGGCCATATTGACCCCTTCCGGAAAATTTTGTCCGTACCCCATAGGCTAACCGGCAGCAGTGGTGCTTGCGCCTTAGCCGCAATCCAGGCCGCCCCCAGCTTTGGATCCGTCACCCGGCCATCCGGCGTGCGGGTACCCGTGATAAAGACGCCCACGGCCCAGTTTTTTTCTAGGCTGGTCGTTGCGGCTCGCATGGCGCTGCAATCGGCGGCTCCCCGCTTAACGGGATAAGCCCCGTAGAGCTGAATCGCTGGCCCTAAAACGGGCACCCGAAACAATTCTTCCTTCGCCATATAGGCGACCGGTCGCCGCACACACGCAGACAAAATCGGTGGGTCAAAATCGCTGGCATGGTTGCTGACCACAACCAAGGGACCCGCTTGGGGCACCCGTTCCGCGCCATAGATCCGGCCCCGAAAATAACCGTGTAGCACCGGACTTACCACCGACCATTTGAATAGGTGATACAGCCCCAGACTAACGACAGGTTCACGGTTTCGACTCATGCTAACTCCGCCACTGGCAACTCCGCCACATTGCCCACAGCCTCGAGCTTCAGCGTCGGACAGGTGCGCTTGATAATGCCGATTAACACTTTTCCCGGCCCCACTTCCACCACTCGCTCGACGGACAATTCCGGCAACTGGAGTGAGATTTCGCGCCAGCGCACGGTACCGGTCATTTGGCGACGCAGGCGGTCTTTCAGGATTGCCCCGTCGATACTAGG
The DNA here is from genome assembly GCA_963766075.1 of uncultured cyanobacterium. Classification (GTDB taxonomy): domain Bacteria; phylum Cyanobacteriota; class Cyanobacteriia; order Leptolyngbyales; family Leptolyngbyaceae; genus CAVYAN01. Next base: position 62,689 of record CAVYAN010000026.1, read on the forward strand.
AACCGGATCGACATTGGAAAGCACCGGAACCTGCGCCGTGTTAAATGCGATCGCCGCCAAATCCTGCTCAAATTCCGCCGCCGCCGTCGCCATCAACGGGGAATGGAAGGCTCCACTCACATTCAGTTTCACCGCCCGCTTGCACTTGACCTGCCCCAGAAGCGCCTCCACTGCCGCTGGCGTGCCCGACACTACCACCTGTCCAGCATTGTTATCATTGGCCAACACCACATCAGTAATCTGCTGTAACTGTTGCTCCAACTGCTCTCGGTCAAAACCCAACAGGGCAGCCATCATGCCATCCGCCGCGCCAGCCATTAATTGAGATCGCCGCTGCATCAATCGCAGGCCGTCAGCAAACCCAAACACGCCTGCCGCATACAGCGCGGCATACTCCCCTAAACTATGTCCCGCCACAAAATCCGGAGATTGTCCCCTAGCCCGCAACAAATCCGCCAGCGCGGTTTCCACCACATACAGGCAAGGCTGGGTATACAGCGTCTGAGACAGCTTATCCTCTGGATCCTGGCAAATTGCCGCCACCGACCAGCCCAAAATTTCATCCGCCTGCTCAAACTTCTGCCTCGCCTCGGGGATGTCCAGCAGATCCGCCGCCATGCCCACCGCTTGGGACCCTTGCCCCGGAAACACCCATGCTGTTTTCATCGATCGCCCATCACCCTTTCAGGACACACAACTTTCCCAATCTCGCAGTCTTCCCCATCCCACAGTCTTCCCTAACCGACTGTGCAAAAACTGAGAGTGCAAAGACTTAGATCCGAGACTTAGGATTGTAAGGGAATTCGGGAGCGATTCATCAATTCATCAAAAATCCTCACGCCCCGGAGACTCGTTCCCCCCTATCTACCCCATTGGAAAATCGCCGCCCCCCAGGTTAACCCCGCCCCAAAGCCCGCTGCCGCGATGGTATCGCCCGCTTGCACCTGTCCGGCCCGCACATACTCATCCAATGCAATCGGGATGGAGGCCGCTGACGTGTTTCCGTATCGGGCCAGATTGCTGATAATCTTTTGCTCGGGGATATGCAGGCGATCGCCCACCGCCGCCAAAATTCGTTGATTGGCCTGATGCAACAACAGCCAGTCAATGCTTTCAGAAGTCAAACTAGCGCGATGCAGCGCCTTTTCAATCACCTCGGGCACCTTGCGTACCGCAAACCGATACACTTCCTGACCGTTCATCGTAATCGGGTTGAATCCGCCCTGCCCTAGGGTTACCCCCGGCAACAGTTCCTGAGGACTGAGTGCTGGACTCCAAATTCAAAAACTCATTCTGACTGCCGTCAGTGCGCAATTCAAAGCCCAACAGGCGATCGCTGGCATTCGCTTGCAGCACCACCGCCCCCGCTCCATCACCAAATAGAATGCAGGTTCGGCGATCGTCCCAGTCCACCCAGCGCGATAGCACATCGCCCCCAATCAGCAGCACGGTTTTATATGTCCCCGTCCGAATAAACTGGGCCGCCGTCACCAAGCCAAACACAAAACCGGAACAAGCCGCCGTCACGTCAAAAGCCACGGCCTGCGATGCCCCGATCGCCGCCTGAATCCGACTCGCTGTACCAAACAAATCATCAGGCGTAGAGGTCGCCAAAATAATCAAGTCTACTTCCGTGGGCGCAACCCCCGCCATTTCAAGGGCCGCCACCGCCGCCTTGGTTGCGATCACCGCCAAGGACTCTTCCGGCTGGGCAATCCGGCGCTCACGAATCCCGGTGCGCGAGGTGATCCACTCGTCCGATGTTTCCACCCGCTGACTCAGCGCCTCATTCGTCAACACGGTAGTGGGCACTGCGGAGCCACACCCCGTCATCGCCATCCCGACCCCAAATTGTTCCAAAGCAAACCCCCAATCCCACAGGATCAATCATCATCTGCCCGAGCGATCGCCGACCCCGGACGATCACGGGATTCATCCCAGCACTAGCCCTGGGATGGCTCACGGTTGGCGATCGCCGCCTCCGTCTCCCCCGCCCGATAATTCGACCGAATCCGGTCTAAGACCTGATTATCGATGGCATCCTTCGCCAACCGAATCGCATTAAACATACTGGGAGCCTGGGAACTGCCATGACTAATAATGCACACCCCAGCCACCCCCAACAGCAAGCCACCGCCATGCTCCGCGTGATCCACCCGCTGCTTAATCCGCGTCAGGTTCGGCTTCAGCACCGACACCCCCAACTTGCCATGCAGCCCGCGCGGCAGTTCCTCCCGCAAAATTTGCAGCAGTACGCCCCCCACGGCCTCAGCAAACTTCAGCAAAATGTTGCCGACAAAGCCATCACAGACAATCACGTCAAAATTCCCCGTCAGGACATCCCGACCCTCGGCATTACCGATAAACGCCAACTGGGAATTGTCCCGCAGCAACTCATGGGTCCGCAGCGCCAGTTCATTCCCCTTACAGTCTTCCTCGCCAATGTTCAGCAAGCCAATCTTCGGCTCCGTCACCCCTAGCACATACTGGGAATAGATACTGCCCATGTAGGCAAATTGTTCCAGGTATTTGGGCCGACAATCGACATTGGCCCCCACGTCCAAAATAATCACCGATTTTCCAGGCATCATCGTCGGCAACACCGCCCCAATTGCCGGACGGTCAATCCCCGGCAACCGACCCAAGCGCAGCAGAGCAGCGGCCATGGCCGCTCCCGAATGCCCCGCGGATACCACCGCATCTGCCCGCTGATGCTTGACCAAATTCATCGCCACGTTAATCGAAGCCTTGGGCTTACGCCGCAGGGCACTCAGCGGCTCCTCTTCCATTTCAATCGTGCCCTCGGCGGGAACAATCTCAATTTGCGCCGCATGCGCTTGGTGAGGCATACAGGCTCGGATCTGCTCCGGATCGCCGACCAGCAACACTTCCACCCCTAATTCTTCCCGTGCCCGGAGCGCTCCGGCAACAATCTCGGCGGGGGCATGATCTCCCCCCATCGCATCAATTGCAATCCGTGCGTGCGTTGATCCCATGTGGCCAAAACTTGTAGAAACCTTAAGAATTTTAGCTCAAAAACCGTTCATCTCATCGTTTTCTCTTGTAACCCGTATTTGCCCAGCCCCCCAGCCCATCCCAGCAGCACGATCATGCCCTTGATTTTTCTAGGTCAGGCTCTTGAATTTAGACGTCCAAAACCGGGAATACCCGCAAAACCAGCCAGCTCTCCCTGGGTACCCTGGCATCAACCCCGTTCCCGCCCACCCTCTCTCCCGCTACGCGTTTACCCTCCGCCCTTCCCTCTATGTCACTTCCACGCCACTTTATTCTTCTCACTCTAGGCTTAGTCGCTTGCCAGCCAAACCATGCCAGCCCGGATCGCCCCCTGCCCCAGGACGATCGCATCCAGGTCTACATGAATCACACGGCCACTAGTCGCTACACCGAACCCTACCGGCAACAGACTCGTGCTGGCGATGACCTGGAAGCCAAAATTGTGGCGGCGATCGCCAGCGCCCAGTCCAGTATTGACCTGGCGGTCCAAGAACTACGCCTGCCCAAAATCGCCCAAGCCCTGGCTGAACGTCACCGCGCTGGCGTCAAAGTGCGGGTCATTCTGGAAAACACCTATGCCCGTCCCTACAGCAGCTTCAGCCCCACTGAAATCGCCCAACTGCCCCCTCGGGAACAGTCGCGTTTCCAGGAATTCCGTAGTTTAGTTGATCGCAATCGCAATGGCCAAATCACGCCCACCGAAATCCAGCAAGGTGATGCCCTCGTCATCCTCGATCAGGCCCACGTGCCGCGCCTAGACGACACCGCCGACGGCTCCAAGGGCAGTAATCTGATGCACCACAAATTTCTGGTTGTGGATGGCGATCGCATCATCGTCACCTCCGCCAACTTCACCCCCAGCGACATCCACGGCGACTTCAAGTCCCCCGCCAGTCGCGGCAACGCCAATAACCTCTTGAGCATCACCAGTCCTGAACTCGCGACCTATTTCACCCAGGAATTTGCCCTGATGTGGGGAGATGGACCCGGCGGTAGCCCCAACAGCAAATTCGGTGTCCAGAAACCCTTTCGTCCGGCTCAGACTGTGACTGTGGGAACATCCCAAGTCCAAGTCCAATTCTCCCCCAGCTCACAGGCGGTGCCCTGGCCCCAAAGCAGCAACGGCTTGATTGGGCGTACCCTCAACCTCGCCACAACCTCCGTCGATCTGGCGTTATTTGTCTTCTCCGATCAAGCCCTCGTCAACCAGTTGAGTCGGGTCCACCAGCTCAGCACCCGAATTCGCGCCCTCATTCATCCCGAATTTGCCTACCGTCCCTACAGTGAAGCGCTCGACATGCTGGGCGTTAGCCTGACCCCCAATTGTCAACCCGAACCGGATAATCGCCCTTGGCAGCCACCTTTGACGACTGTCGGCGTGCCTCGCCTTATCTCGGGTGATATGCTACACCACAAATTTGGGATTGTGGACCAGCAGACTGTCATTACCGGCTCCCATAATTGGAGTGCCGCCGCCAATACCGGCAATGATGAAGTGCTTCTTATTGTGTCCAATCGCACAGTTGCGGCCCACTTTCAGCAGGAATTTGAACGACTCTATACCGATGCTATTTTGGGAGTACCCCCGGCCATCCGCAAAAAAATCGCGGCTCAACACCACTGTTCTCCCACCCCATCTCCCCAGCGCTCCTCGCCTCACGGGCCATCGCGGGCACTCAATCGCCCGGTCACTGATAAAGCCGAGGAACAAAAAGTAAACTTGAATACAGCCAGCCGGGCTGAATTAGAAAGCTTGCCAGGAATTGGCCCTGGATTAGCCACACGGATTATTGCCCAGCGTCAGCGTCAGCCGTTGCGATCGCTGTCTGACTTGGATGCCATACCGGGTGTCGGCGAAAAATTGCTAAACCAGCTTGCAGAACGGGTTTCTTGGTAAAGGCGGGTGCCCCCCCCCACCCGGCGTCCGGGCACGCCTTGGCGTTGTTCGGCCAGCACAGGCACAGCAGCCGAAAGGAGAAGAAGCAAAACAGAACTCGTGATTGCAACCTGGCGCATAGAAAATATTACGGGTAGACGTCCTGGAACTACTTGTTAAATATCCATTTTGGGGCGGTATCAACTATCGTTAAATCACTTAATTCAAAAGACTTGGAGATCGGCTGCAAACCTATGGATCTCACTTTCATATATAGAGTGTCACACTATCTGTAGTGTAAAACATCCGCGCCATCCGGGATAAATTTACCGCCCTAAACTGCTTGTAAGGCCGAGCCCGTAATCCCCATCCCCAAAAGGGTTTCACAATTGTGCCAGTTCGCCGAATCCGGAAATAGTTCAAAACTATAGGATAACTATATATAAGCTTCATCAAAAATTTACCTAGATGCAGTCAAAATCACGGACTACCCCCGGTATTTGCGCCTAAGTAACTCCACGCAGATTCCCCAAAATCTCTCTCGCAAGGAGACAACTTTTCGAGACCCCGGATTCCCCATCGACTTGCTATCCTGTAAACACGTCAACTGCCCCTTCACCCTGACACTTCATGACTCACACTTCTCCCCGCATCTGCATTTTGGGTGGTGGCTTTGGCGGGCTGTATACCGCACTGCGGCTCAGCCAACTGCCTTGGACGACGCCAGAAAAGCCCGAAATTTATTTGGTGGATCAAAGCGATCGCTTCTTGTTTGCCCCCCTCCTCTACGAACTGATGACAGGGGAACTGCAAGCCTGGGAGATTGCGCCCCCGTTCTCGGAACTGTTAGCAGGCACCGGCATCCAATTTGTTCAGGGAACAGTAGCCCAGATTGATGTGGCCAGCCGCAGCGTCACCTTGCAGCATGGGCAAATGTTAACCTGCGATCGCCTGGTACTTGCTTTAGGCGGTGAAACGCCGCTGGATCGGGTACCTGGGTCTGCCGACCATGCTTTACCCTTTCGCACAATTCAAGATGCCTATCACCTAGAAGAGCGGCTGCGCCAGTTGGAAACGAGCCATCCCGATAAAGTCCGAATTGCCATCATTGGTGGGGGCTATTCGGGGGTTGAACTGGCGTGCAAACTGGCGGATCGCTTGGGCGATCGGGGCCGCATTCGCCTCGTCGAGCAGAGCGACAAAATCCTCAGAAACTCCCCGGATTTCAATCGCGAAGCCGCCACTAAAGCGCTGGAACAGCGTGGCGTATGGCTGGATTTAGACACCGCCGTGGAACACGTCAGTGCGGACACCCTCGATCTGAACTACAAAGGCTCCATAGACTCTATTCCTGTGGAAGTAGTGATCTGGACCGTGGGTACACGGGTGGTAGAAGTGGTGAAATCGCTGCCCCTGCCCCACAGCGATCGCGGGCAACTGCAAATCACCCCAACCCTACAAGTCGTCGATCATCCTCAAATTTTTGCCCTTGGGGATTTAGCTATTGGACAGGACGCCGATGGCAAATCTGTGCCCACTACTGCACAGTCTGCTTTTCAGCAGGCTGAATATGCCGGATGGAATATTTGGGCATCGTTCCATGACCGTCCGCTTCTGCCCTTTCGCTACGTCCATTTGGGCGAAATGATGACCCTAGGCACTCACAATGCCACCCTCACCGGACTCGGACTCCAGCTAGACGGTCCCCTCGCCTCCCTGGCCCGACGGGTGGCCTATCTCTATCGCATGCCTACCTTTGATCACCAACTGCGCGTCGGCCTCAGTTGGATTACTCAGCCTCTAGTATCGTTTTTTACCCATGAATAATCAAGCTTAGGCGTGCGCCGTGCGCTTCACTCCGCGATTTGCCTCACGCTTTGATCCGGGTGGGGCTTCGTTTTGCTACTAAATCCGTACTTTCCCAATAGCCATGGGGGAGTTGTACTTCTAGTGTGGGAATACTCAGCTCACTAGCGTGCTGTCCCATGTAGGACGTTGTGGCAAACTTCCAGGTGGACCGAGAGTGTTCCGTCTGATTGTTGGCCAGCGACTGCATGACTCATCGGTAACCATTTAATTTTTGAGGGCAGGCGACATGCGTGCGACTGAGCTCCTGAAACGTTACGAAGCAGGAGAACGAGGATTTAACAAAATCAGTCTTTGGGGAATTAACCTGAGTCAGGCCCACCTGAAGGGCATTAGCCTCAGCCAAAGCGATCTGCGGGGGGCTAATTTGCGGGGGGCCTATTTGCGATCTGCCTGTCTGGAAGGGGCAAATCTGGCAGAAGTAGACCTCACGGGAGCAAATTTGGTGGGAGCGAATCTGATGGGAGCGAATCTGATGGGGGCGAATCTAACCGAAGCGAAGCTCCCTGGGGTGAATTTAGAGCAGGCCAATCTCGTGCAGGCCATTTTGAATAAAGCCAATTTGGACGGCAGCGTGCTGAGCGCAGCGGATTTGTCGGGAGCACATTTGTGGGGAGCCAATTTGTGCGGCGCTAAATTACTCAATATCAATATGCAGGGAGCCAATCTGCGGGGAGCGTATATTTGTCAGGCTGTGTTCAGCGGTAATCTACGGGAAACTAACTTAAGCGGCGCTAACCTGGGCTGGACCATGCTGGCGGGAGTGGATCTACGCGAGGCGATTTTGACGGACGCAGAACTGAATAGTGTGAATCTGGTGGGGGCGAAGCTCTGGGGGGCGAAGCTGCGAGGAGCGGATTTGCGGGGAGCAGATTTGACCGATGCAGATTTGACCGATGCCAACTTGAGTGAAGCCAATTTATCAATGGCCAAGCTGGGCGGCACAATTTTGACGCGGGCAACCCTGGCGGGAGCCAACCTCCGTGGTACGAGTCTGATTAGCACTAGCTTAATCGATGTAAATTTACTCGGTGCAGACCTCCGGGGGGTGACGCTACCTGTGAATTTCATGGGTTCTTAAATGCCTTGATTGCCTGCTGGCCCCGTTATGACGGCGAGCAAGCGCATGATTTATCTGGCCCGTAATTTTAATGTAGAGGCTCATACCGGGACGATCGCCGCTACTTGTCGCCTGGGAATCTCGTAGGTCCAAAAGTCAGAGGCAATCTCGGTATTCGGAAAAATCGATCGCGCCTCTGCCAAGAGATCCTTGACATCGACATCGTTGCCCACGGCATAGCGGGGGCTAAAGTGAGTCATGATCAAACAGCGCACCTGGGCAGCGAGAGCCACCTGGGCGGCCATAGTCGAGGTGGAATGCAGGCGCTGATAGGCCATCTCAGCCTCTTGGTGAGCAAAGGTGGCTTCGTGGATCAGCACATCCGCATCCTGGGAAAGGGCGATCGCGCTCTCACAAAACACCGTATCCGTGCAATACACCATGCTGCGGCCCAGTTGCGTTGGCCCACAGAGTTCTGCACCGTTTACCCGGCGGCCATCCGGCAGGGCAATCACTTCACCCCGCTTCAGTCGTCCGTATAGCGGCCCAAAGGGAATACCCAAAGCAGCAGCGGCCTCTGCGTCAAAATGTCCGGGCCGATCCTTTTCCATGACTCGGTAACCAAAAGCCGGGACACGATGCTTCAGCAAGTCGCACCGAACTGTAAATTGTTCGTCTTCAAACACAACACCGGGACGCACCGTGTGCACCTTAATCGGATAGGAAAAATGGGTTTGGGAATAGCGGCGACAGGCTTTTAAATACTCCTCCAAATCTGGCGGCCCATAGATATCGATCCGCTCGGCATTGCCCGCCAGCCCACAACTGGCCAGCAGGCCCATCAAGCCGAAAATGTGGTCGCCGTGCATGTGGGTGACAAAAATTCGGGAGAGTTGGCTAACCTTGAGGTCACTGCGCAAAATTTGGTGCTGGGTGCCCTCACCGCAGTCAAATAGCCAAAATTCGGCGCGTTGAGGCAACCGCAGGGCCACGCTGGAAACGTTGCGCGATCGCGTCGGCACACCGGAACTGGTTCCTAGAAAGGTAATCTGCAAAATTTCCCACCGTAATCTGTCCTGAAACTATCCTGACATAGGAGAAGTCAAAGAGGGAGAGTGCCCCAATTCCCCACCGACCCGATAAAATTTAATCAAAATTATGGAATTCATTGCTAACGGAGCTGACGACACTATTTAATCTGCTTTACAGAAACTTGAAAATGCTGGATACGGGGTCGCAGCTTTTAATTTTTGATTCGCCAACGCTATCTATGCCTTGCTCAATCCTGTGAGCGTCGATCTTGTTTTCCCGTGTAGCCGCATTGCTGCAGCAGGATTCAAAAACTGGCTTATATTAGGCGACGGTGGGTAGGTGTCAAGGCAAGATTTCAGAACGGAATTATTTAGAGCAGAAAGCGTGGGTAAGAGAGGGGTAGCCGCTATAGGGGCTGAGTCAATCTAAGTTCAGTACATGACATCAATCTGAGAGGAAATTGCGAGCAATGACAGGTTTTCGTTGGTTCCTGAGATCTGGGTTAGCGGGGTTGGGGCGGTCTTCCGGGCGGCCTTGGTGGTTGGCAGTAGTGATTTGGTTAGTGGCGATCGCCCCAGCCCAGGCCGCACTGGAATTGCGCGTGGGCATTGAAGACGGCGTCAGTCAAGTCACCGTGGGCAGTTCGACGAAGGCGGTGGTGCGGGATGCTGCGGGTCAACCGATTGGCGAAATTGCTCCGATGAATGCCTTTGTCGCGCAGCCACAGCAAGGTCAAGTGGTGCTCGATCGCTGGAAGTCATCCCTGATTTGGGTAGAGCCCACCGGAGGCGGCTTGGTGTTCATTGGCGATCGCTGGTATCGCGGCAAAACTCTCGTGGTCCCCACGGACAAAGGACTCACCGCCGTCAACTACGTTGATCTGGAGCATTATCTCTACAGCGTTCTCGGGGGTGAAATGGGCAGCCGCTTTCCTCAAGAAGCCCTGAAGGCCCAGGCTGTAGCAGCCCGCTCCTACGCCCTGTACCAACGCCAAAAATCCCGCAGCACCTATTACGATGTCGGCGATACACCCGCGTGGCAAGTGTATAGCGGGGTTGCGGATGAATCCGCTGCTACCCTAACCGCCGTTGACGCCACCGCAGGCCAGGTGCTCACCTATAACAATGAAATTATCGAAGCGGTGTTTCACTCTTCAGCCGGTGGCTGCACAGAAAACGTCGAGGATGTTTGGACCGAGGCATTGCCATACCTGCGCGCTGCCACCAGTCCCGACGAAGGCACGCCCAACTATGAATGGACGGCCAGTTTTTCGGCCCAAGAGCTGAGCCAGCGGATCACCGGGGTCGGCAACATCGAGAAGATTGAAGTCGAGAAAGCAACCACCTGCGGGCGGGCCAAGGCGATCAAAGTTACAGGAGATAAGGGCGTTCGCAGTCTGGATGGGGATGATTTTCGGTTAGCACTGAATCTGAAAAGTACCTTGATCAAGGGATTACAGGCGATCGAGAACCCAAGCAGTGCAGGCAAAGACAAGGCTAAGGAAGCGGGCACCACGATCCAAGTCCTAGGCCGAGGTTTTGGTCACGGGTTGGGCCTGAGTCAGTGGGGGGCGTATAACCTAGCCCTCAAAGGCATTAACTACCAGGCTATTTTGAACCAGTACTACTTCAAAACCACACTGTCTAAGATCAAGGTGGAGTAAGTGAGAGATCCCGTGGAAGATCAGGCTGCCACAGATCACTATGCTCTGGCGGCCATTGTTCAACAAATTGGGGAAGCAGTTCTCGCCAGTACAGACACCGTAGATAGTCTGGCGCAACGCGTGGATGCCTTAGCCCATCAAGTGCAGCAGCAAGGCTATCAAATCTTTGCGCTCAGCGATGCCGTGCAAACGTTAGCAGAAAGCCAGGATGAATCTTTGAAGCGACTGGATAAACTCACTCACATTTTGGAACGCTTGGTGATCGCCATTGAGCAGCCAGAGGAGGATAACTAGTCGAGGATGACCAGTCAGACACCATTATGACCAGCGCCATGTATGGCGCTCTTGCTCAAACACCCATAGAGCGCTATGGATGGCGCTCTGCTTCATTATGGGACACCGTAAACCTGCCGCCTAGGGCGGATTAGCGCTCTAGGCGGCGCGCAGGACTGGAAAAAGCGGCAATAGTATTTCGACGGGGGCAATTTCTGCTAGATCCTGATCGTCGTAACAGTCCAATACTTGATCCAACTGGGTGATTTCAAAAATTAGCCGCACCGACGGGTGGAGATGGCAAATTGCCAACCGGCACTTTCGTTTAGCCGCCAGTTTCAACCCTGTCACGAGGGCAACAATGCCACAGCTATCAATGAAATCGACCTGAGCTAGGTCCAAAATCCATAGGCTGAAGCGGTCCGCTTCAAGGGCGGCCAGTTCCTGCTGTAAAATTGCACAGGTTTGGGCATCTAAGCGTCCCTGAAGCCGTAATACAACTGACTCACTCACATTCACTTTGCTTACACTCATAGCTCTTAAATCCTGTAGACAGCAATTCTGACAACGGGACAACGAAAAGCCTGCTCCTTGACCCGGCAGGAGAACAGGTCCGAAAATCAATCGCTATAGATCGTTATGATCGCCTAGCCCAAAAGCCAAGCCAAAATCTGCAAGGGCAGAACCGAAGAGAAATGACAATGAGGTAATCACTAATTCGATGTCGAGATATCGATGTTAGCGCTTACCTGTTCTCCGTCTTTTCACTGAGTCCATCCCGATGTCACCAACTATATTAAGTTCGACTGTTGGAACCGGGATTATCTCAGTGCCTTCACTGAATCTTTATGCTTCAGGCATTGAAGTTACCATGTTTTATGAATTCTTGATAACCTAGAGAAAAATGCATCTTTTGATACGGTTATTTGACGATTTTGGTACGGGTATCAGCATAGCTGAGCCTTAATCGGTTCTGGAAACTCCGCTTCGCCGGTGCCGGTGAGCGTGAGCAGATTAGGCTGGCGTAAACCCACGTGAACCAAAATAGAGACTAGGACAATAGGGTTGACAGAATATCATTGACAGACTCTGGACTGGCGCGTCAAGATTAACGAGAAGGATGAAATTTTGTAAAGGCTGCCCATGTCTTTTGAGTTTATTTCAATTGAGCTGATCCAGGAACTCGCTCAGCAGTATGGCTACTGGGCCGTTTTCTTAGGGATTTTGCTGGAGAATATTGGATTGCCGATCCCTGGTGAAACCTTGACCTTGGCCGGGGGATTTCTGGCCGGTAGTGATCAGCTAAATTACTGGATTGTGCTGGGCGATGCCATTTCTGGCGCTACTATTGGCGGCAATATTGGTTATTGGATTGGGCGCTGGGGGGGTTGGACAATGCTGGTCAGCATTAGCAAGTTCTTACGTGTGCCGGAGGCGCAGTTGCAGACCCTCAGGATTCAGTTTACTGAAAATGCCGGAAAGACCGTATTCGTGGGGCGGTTTATTGCCTTGTTGCGCGTTTTTGCCAGCCCTTTAGCCGGGATAGTGGAAATGCCCTATTGGCGCTTTCTGCTGTTCAATACTCTGGGGGCGACGGTTTGGGCGGCGGTGATGGTAACCTTGTCTTTTTTTGCTGGCCAATTTGTGCCTTTAGAAAAGTTGGTGGGCTGGGCCAGTCAATTTGCGGTGGTGACCCTAGTGATTGTGGCGGCTTGGATTGGTGTGCCGTTCTGGTTAGAGTCGCGTAAGGCTAAGGAAATGGCGATCGCAGAGGCGAGCGAGGCCGTGGTCAAGCATCCCGTCGGGTCGGTCGATTAGTTCGGCCCCTGGCAGGATGCATTGCAACTCAGCCGAGTCTTGGCTGTAGCGTTTAACAGATCGAGATTTCAGAAATTTCAGCCCTTGGCTTCGGAGAGAGGTCAAGGGCTTCTGCATGGAAGACTATGTAGATCGATCCAGATAGAGGGAGATGGCGGTAATTGGTGTCAAGCATGGCGGTTCAGACGTGGCGATTCAGAACGTAAATTCATTTGGGTGATGTCGCGGAATGAGACCGGGACAGTGAAACCATAGAACGCGGCGGCAACTGATGAAACGGATAGACCTATGCCAGTGAGAATCCAGTTTGGACGAGAAGTGTGTGGTGACCTAGAGTTGGCGCAAGGGAGGGAATGGTTGGTTACCAATGGCATGGGGAGCTATGCGGCAGGGACGGTGGCGGGCGTGCTGACGCGGCGCTACCATGGACTGCTGATTGCGGCGCTCAAACCGCCGTTGGAGCGGACCCTGCTGCTGACGAAGTTAGATGATACGGTGCTGTATGGCGATCGCTTCTATCCGCTGCATACCAATCGCTGGACGGACAATACGGTGGGTCCCCATGGCTATCGCCATATTGAGCGCTTTTCCTTGGATGGGATGATTCCCACCTGGCGGTATGGCTGCGGGGATGCCCTGTTGGAAAAGCGGATTTGGATGCATCCTGGAGAAAATACGACCTATGTCTACTATCAGTTGCTGCGGGCAACTCAGCCGTTGACCCTGACGGTGAAGGCGCTGGTTAACTATCGGGATCATCATGGGGAAACCCAGTCCCAGGATTGGCGGATGACGATTGTGCCGATTGATCAGGGCATTTGTGTGGCGGCCTATCCGGAGGCGGTACAGTTTCAGATCATGAGCGATCGCGCTGAAGTCACCCCCATGCACGATTGGTACTATGGCTTTGATTTAGCGGCAGAGCGACAGCGGGGATTGGGCGATCGCGATGACAATCTCCATGCGGGCACTTTTCAAGTCACCCTACAGCCCGGAGCCTCGGTTACGTTTGCTGCGAGTACGGAACGTAAGCCCAGACTAGACGGCGAAGTAGCCCTTAAACTGCGACAAACCTATGAGCAAAAGTTAATCAGTATCTGGCGGAGCAGTCGCTCTGCAGAAGCCAAGGATCCTGCCGCCATGCCCCAGCAGTTGGTTCTGGCGGCAGACCAATTCATTGTCAATCGCCACACTCCAGAAGAACCGTCAGGCAAGACAGTGATTGCAGGCTATCCCTGGTTTAGCGACTGGGGTCGAGATACGATGATTAGTCTGCCGGGGCTGGCCCTCTGTACGGGGCGTCCGGAGGTGGCACGCTCTGTTCTCCGCACCTTTGCGCGCTTTGTGGATCAGGGCATGATTCCCAATCGGTTTCCCGATGCCGGTGCGGTGCCGGAATACAATACGGTGGATGCGACCCTATGGTTCTTTGAAGCGGTTCGGGCTTATTACGCGGCGACCCAAGATGATGATTTAGTCCAGGAACTGTTTCCGGCCCTGTCGGAAATCATTGATTGGCACTGCCGAGGGACACGGTTCAATATTCATTTGGATCCTGCCGATGGGCTGCTGTACGCCGGGGAGGCGGGAACCCAACTCACCTGGATGGATGCCAAGGTCGGGGACTGGGTGGTGACCCCACGCATGGGTAAGCCGATTGAGGTGAATGCGCTGTGGTATAACGCCCTCCGAACGATGGCTCAATTGTCGCGGTTGGTGGGTAAGCCGCATCAGGAGTATGAGGCGATCGCCGATCGGGCCTTGGCCCGCTTTAGTCGGTTTTGGGATGATCGACTCGGCTACTGCTATGACGTACTGGATGGTCCAATGGGCGATGATGATGCCCTCCGGCCCAATCAAATTTTTGCGGTTTCACTGCCGGAAAGTCCGCTGACTCCCGCGCAGCAGAAGGGGGTTGTCGATGTTTGTGGGCGATCGCTGCTGACGTCCCACGGGCTGCGATCGCTCTCACCGGACCACACCGCCTATTGTGGACACTATCGTGGCAATCGTCTCGAGCGGGATGGTGCCTACCATCAGGGGACAGTCTGGGGCTGGCTGATCGGTCCCTACGCCTTGGCGCACCTGCGCGTCTACCAGAACCCTGCTAGGGCTAGGGAGTTTCTAGAACCGATGGCCAACCATCTGAATAGCCATGGCCTAGGTAGCCTGAGCGAGATTTTTGACGGCGAAGCGCCATTTCCCCCCCACGGATGCATTGCCCAGGCTTGGACCGTAGCAGAGGTGCTGCGGGCTTGGTTAGCAACAGAAGGATGAAATCCTTAATTGGCTTGCTACGTTTGAATGGCAGTAATGGATTTGGTCAGAAAAAATAATTTTTCTTCGTACAGGTGGGCTTTGCGGAAAAGCTGCTGCATTTGCTGGCGATCCAGGAGACAAATCTCTTCAAAGGGCAATCCGTGCTTTTTGACCCAAGAAAATGGCCACGTGTGATGAATGCGGCGCTGCCAGCGTTCGGGAAGATATTGATAGAACGGAAAATTGTAGTGCGGTTCGATGGGGAAGTGTTTGTAGGGGGTTTGGATCCAGTAGGCTTTACCCACCCGCTGAATTTCCTGGGCAACCTGGGTTTGGGCCGCAAAGTTGCCCACATGCTCGATTAGAGAGTTGGAAAATACGATATCGAAATATTGATCGGCAAAGGGAATGCAGCGGGCATCGGCGCACACATAGTGATGATGGGGTTGGGTGAGCTGGGGCAGGACGATCGCCTCTGGATATAGGTTGAGGTAGGTGACCTCGCACCGGACTAAATCACTGCAAAAAGAAGACCAAGGGGTACCGCCTAAATCCAGGATTTTTTTGCCCCCGGCCTGTAAACCAAACCGGGCATAGAACAGATTTTTCCGCTGGTTCCGCAGATTCTGGGAGAATGTGTCGATAAATTGCATTAATAGCGCTTCATTTTTGGGTATTTTTAGGCAGGGCTGATCTGAGCCGGGGCCACTGCCCGAGTTGGTACGGGCCGATCAGCGGTATTGGTCTGGTTGAAATCGTTTTATTGTAGAGTGTCTTTCTGGACTATGGCTCCAAACTCTGACTCTGTGGTGCCGGTGGCTGGGAAGCCAGTCTCTTCCCGAGGGCGACTGATTGCGCTGTTGGCGGCGGTGTTTTACGGCCTGTTTACCTTGGTGCCGGATAGTAGCAGTCTGGTTTTGGCTTGGCCTTGGGTATTTTTGTGGCAAGTTGGGTTCGTCTGTCCGGTGCTGTGGCTGCTCGCCATGCTGTGGCAGGGCACGGGGCGATCGCTGCACAATCGGTTGGACTGGCTGGTGCTGGTGCTGGTGCTGGGCCTTGTGGTGTCTTCGCTATTTGCTAAATTTCCCATGCAGGCGCGATGGTCCAGTTGGGCTGTCCTGTGTGCCCTAGCGGCGCTCTATGCCCTCAGCAGTTGGGTGACATCGGAGGGCCGTCGCCGGGGCGTCTTGCTGGCCCAGACCTATCTAGGCTTGGCATTTATTGGGGTGAGTTTATGGCTATGGATCTCGGGAACCCTGCTGCCCGAGCTGAATCGACTGCATGCATTACGCCAGCAGTATGGCGTGTCCCTGCCGTTCAGTTTTGCCGCGTTGGAGCTGCGGAATTGGGCACCGCTAGGGCATCAGAATGCAGTAGCAGGCTATTTGGCGCTGCTACTGCCCTTGTTAATTGCGGGGGCAACAGTGCAGGCGGGGCGGCAACGCTGGCTCTGGTGGGGCGGAGTCGGGCTAGGTTTCCTGGATCTGTATACGACGGGATCGCGCGCCCCTTTGCTGGGGTTTGCGGTGCTGGGGGTCTTGGGTGGGGGCGTGGCGATCAGCCAGGGATGGATTTCCCGTCGCGGCGCTGCGATCGCAGGGTTGGGGATCCTGGGCCTGTTGGCGCTGGTGGTCGTGATGAACAATCGTCTGCGTGATGTGGTCGTCAATCTGTTCACCCAACAGTCGGGTGGGGGCGATCTGACCTATCGGGTGATTACCAACGCGGTGGGCTGGCAAATGGGCAGTCGCCATCCGTGGACAGGGATTGGCCTGGGCGGCGTACCGTTGCAATATCAGGGCTATCGCCCGGTGTGGGCAGGCCGAGAAGCGGAATTAACGCAGCAGTTACACAGTACACCCGCCCAGTTGTGGGCAGAGTTGGGGATTTGGGCTGTGGTGGTTGGACTGGGGGCGATCGCCCTGTTGACGGCCCTGAGTTGGCGTTGGTTGCAAACCTGCGATCCGAAGGCCAAACCCCTTGACCGTCTGCTGCTCGGGAGCCTAGGGGGACTGGTGACCTACGGCGTTGTGAGTCTGACGGATTACCAACTGGATATTGTGGCGATCGCCGGGACGTTGATTGTGTACCTGGCCGTGATCATTGCCACGTTCCGGGATCAAGCCCCACAGCCAACAGTGCCGAGGATCGAGGCAGCGGTGGAAGGCGTTCCGTCGCGATCGCAGCGGGACACGTTCCCCGTGGACTACTATCAATGGGTGGTGCGCCGATGGCAATCCCAGCCCGCTCTCTTGCCCCTGGCTG
This sequence comes from uncultured cyanobacterium, assembly GCA_963766075.1. Lineage (GTDB taxonomy): Bacteria > Cyanobacteriota > Cyanobacteriia > Leptolyngbyales > Leptolyngbyaceae > CAVYAN01. The sequence continues at coordinate 79,816 of CAVYAN010000026.1, forward strand.
GATTGGGACTACTCATGGCGGTGCTGCTCTGGCTAATCCCGATTCATCGGGCCTGGATGTTGTCTAATCAGGGGTTTTTGGCGCTGCGACAGGATGATTTCAACGGCTTTGCCCAGCGGTTGGAGCAGGCGACTCAATTAGCCCCCTGGGAACCATATTATCCCTACCAGTTGGGATGGAATTTGAGCGATCGCAGCCTCAGCACCCAGGATCCTGCCCTGCAACTGAGGCTGCTGGATGATGGCATTGCCTGGTTTAGGCAGGGCAATCAAATTTCACCCGATCAAGAATTTGGCCATACCAACCTGGGCTGGCTGCTCGTGAATCAGAATCCCCAGGCTGCGAGCCAAGAATTTGGCCGCTCAGCCCGGTTGATGCCGGCGAAGCGGGGCCTATTTTATGGGTTGGGAGTCAGCTTGCTTCTGCAAGGGAAGAAAGACTGGGCAACCGAGGCCCTAGCCCTAGAAGCACTGCGTGATCCAACCTTCATCACGAGTCCTCTTTGGCAACTCAAGGAATTGCAGCCGCTCCTCAAACCCGTTTTAGACCGCATGGAAACGCAGTATAGCGCCGGAGTTCGCCAGCAGCCTCAGTTAGCGCTGTGGCATCAACTGCGCGGTGGGTTGCGGTGGTGGCGGGGCGATCTGGCTGGGGCCGAGGCCGATCTCGCGGAATTTGGCGATCCCGCCAGTCGCATGGTGCTGGCAGTGGCTGCGGGAAAATCGGTGCAGGCAGAGTGGGCGCAGTTGCCAAATTCCCCTGGCAAGTGGGCGATCGCGGCCTGGTTGGATCCCGCTAAGCGCCGAGACTCGCTCCGAACCGCTTGGATTTGGGCGCAACGGACTGATCCCCCGGCGATCGTACTGCAACAGTTGGAGGAAGCCATGGGGCGATCGACGAGTTTGGACCAATGGCTGAAGCAAAATGCCCCCAGCCGCTCCTACCGCCGAGAACGATCGGGCTTTGGCGTCATCAGCCGTCATATTGACGGACCGATCCCCGTGGATTTCCTGAAAGTGGTAGAAAATATTCCCGTCACCCAATTTTTTGATCGCTTAATTCCCCGGTCCCTAGATTTTGTTCCAGAACTTGACAACGCTTTGCAGCCGCAGCGAGAAGCCCTGCTGGCGAAGGTTCTGCATCAGAGCACCGGGGGTTGACCCATTCAGTGAGTGTGATGAATCCCCTGACTTTTCTGCCCCATCAGCCCCAGCCCACCCTACCCTTGCTGATCTTAGTGGCGGGGATGGACAGTACGGGTAAACTGATGCATCGACAAGCCCGTCTGCTCCAATCCGACTTTGATGTGCGCTGTTTAACCATTCCGATGGATGACTGTAGCCCTTGGGACGTCCTGACGCAGTGGGCTGTGCAGCGGGTATCCCAGGTGCAGCAGTCTACGCCACCACGCTCCGTTTTTCTTTGTGGGGAATCCTTTGGGGCTTGTTTGGCCTTAAAAATGGTGGCGGCGGCTCCAGAACTCTGCGATCGCTTAATTTTAGTCAACTCGGCTTCGGCCTTTAGTCAGCAGAGTTGGTTGGTCTGGGGTAGCCAGGTCAATCGATGGTTTCCTGCCCCGCTGCATCGGCTATCGGCGGTGGCAGCGGTGGCAGTGCTCAGTCGGCTGGAGCGGCTGACCGTCAGCGATCGCCAGCTCTTTGTGGAGGTGGTGCGGACAATTCCCCAGGCCACCTCCCACTGGCGATTTTCCCTACTGCGCCAGTTTCAGATGCCAGACACGGCTCTGCGCCAAATCTACCAACCCACCCTCGTGATTGCCAGCGCCCGGGATTCCGTGCTGCCCTCCATTACCGAAGCCCAGCGCCTTGCCAAACAAATGCCCGCCGCCCAGGTGGTCACCCTCCCAGACAGCGGACACTCTTGCCTGATTGAAGCATCCTTCAATCTCTTAGCGATTATGAAAGACCATCAGTTTCAGTAATTTTGGATTTTGGATTGAATCCAAAGTCCAACTGTTCTAGGTGCCCGAGGTCCAAGAGTTGATGTAGGCCAATTGATCGGCTGTGAGACTGTCGATCGCAAAGCCCATGGCTTGCAGCTTCAAACGGGCAATTTCAGCATCGAGATCCTGAGGCACTGGATAGACGCCAGGAGCCAACTTGCCCTTGTTCTTCACCAAATATTCTGCCGCTAGCGCTTGGTTGGCAAAGCTCATGTCCATCACCGCACTGGGGTGGCCTTCCGCAGCCGCCAAATTGACCAAGCGACCTTCTCCAATCACGACCACCGATTTGCCGCTCTTGAGTTTGTATTCTTCCGTGAAATTCCGCACCGTATTCACGGTAGCCGCTTTTTCTTTCAACGCTTCCAAGTCGATTTCAATGTCAAAGTGACCGGAGTTGGCCACGATCGCCCCATCCTTCATCACATCAAAATGTTCGCCTCGGATGACGTGCTTGTTACCCGTGACGGTAATAAAGATATCGCCTTTGGCGGCAGCTTCGGCCATGGGCATTACTTGAAAACCATCCATGACGGCTTCAATCGCCGGTACAGGGTTGATCTCGGTCACAATTACATTAGCCCCCATCCCGCGCGCGCGCATCGCGGTGCCCTTGCCACACCAGCCGTAACCTGCGACCACAATAGTTTTACCCGCTAGCAAAATATTGGTGGCTCGGATAATTCCATCCAGAGTAGACTGGCCCGTGCCGTAGCGGTTGTCGAAAAAGTGCTTGGTTTCGGCGTCATTGACGTTGATGGCCGGAAAGGTCAAAGCCCCATCTTTAAACATAGCGTTGAGGCGAACCACCCCAGTGGTGGTTTCTTCCGTGGTCCCAATCAGATCGGCGATTTGGGCTTGGCGCTCTTGGACCAGGGTGGCCACGACATCGCAGCCGTCATCCACAATAATATTAGGGCGGTGGTCCAGGGCAATTTGTACGTGCTTGTGGTACATGGCATTGTCTTCGCCCTTAACGGCATAGACGGGGATGCCATAATCGGCGACCAGGCTAGCGGCAACGTCATCCTGGGTGGAGAGGGGGTTGCTGGCAATCAGCACAGCATCAGCACCACCGGCTTTGAGGGCGATCGCCAAATTAGCCGTTTCCGTGGTGACGTGGCAGCAGGCTGAGATTTTGATGCCCGCAAAGGGTAATTCTTTTGCAAAGCGTTCCTGAATTTGACGCAGTACAGGCATTTCTCGCCCTGCCCATTCGATCCGCTGCTTGCCCTGGGGCGCAAGGGCCAAGTCTTTGACTTCGTATTTTTGTTCCAGACGAACGGGAGTGGCGACCATGAAAAGTTCCTCAAAGGTGTTTAATGCGGCGGGATGCCTCGAGAGTGTTGCCAACCCCACTAGTGCCTGCGCAGGGTGCAATCACGAACAGATGCTCGTGGGTATAGCCCGGTAGAGTGATCCCGGTAGGCGAGCCAGCCGCCTTAATGGCACGGCATAACTCACTTAGCCTGTCCCAGTCTATCGGCTTCCGCCAAGAGATGGCTCAGAAATTGATGGGATTTTCAGGGCGCGATCGCGAATTTTACGGATAGCCGAACCCAGGATTGTACGGTAGCAACCCCTTTTGAATGGTTGGCGAGCCCCGAGGTTAGCCCCACCCGCACCCGATTGCCGCCGATTTTTAAATAGTTCTGCCTACCACTTTTTATAGGGCAGAAATTTGCCGTTCATCGTCACTTTGACGCGATCGCCCTTGGGATCTTCCACCTTGTCAATGTCCAGGGTAAAGTCAATCGCACTCATAATGCCATCGCCAAATTTCTCTTGGACCACAGCCTTCATGGGTAAGCCGTAGACCTGCATGATTTCGTAAAACCGATAGATAAAAGGATCCGTGGGAACAACCGGACCCAGTCCCTTGGTGGGAAATTCGGTGAGCGCGGTGGCCAGCTCGGCGGAAAGATCCAGCGCGGTGAGGAGTTTGCTAGCTTCTTCCGGAGAAGCACAGGCTTGCCCATAGAAAAGGGCCGCAATCCAGACTTCGTCACGCCCTAACAGGGTTTCAAGATCGGCAAAGCTCATCCCCTTGGCTTGTTTAGCGGCAAACAGGGTTTGGGAAATAGCAGGAGGTTGCATAGAGCTGGAGAAAGGATAAATAGCGTCTACATTATGGGGATAGGAAGGGTGGCAGGAAAAGTATTCAATGATACGGATTTGGACGCGGTGGCGACGGGGGTGGGCGATCGCTGGGAAGGCTGCCCGCAGTACCCCAAAATGCAGTGCCCCAAAATGCAGTACCCCCAAATTTGGATGCGGCATTCCCCTTGACCGGGCTGCGAGGATGGTCAAAAATTGGCAGGATGAGAGGACTCGGTGCGTCTGACGACGGAAACCAGATTGTGGGAGCCTGATGGCAAGAGGAGCGAACGATGGCAGTAGTGGTGACGGCAGCAGAGTTGGGCCAGTTTCGAGATCTGCTGATGGAGTATCCCGAGGCCCTAGTGGCCCTGGAAGCGATCGCGGATTGCGAGGGCGACCTTGAGGATGCGGCGATTGGTTTGGCCATCAAGTTGGGACAGCAACCGGATATCTGTGATGGGTGGCTGGATGGATTAGCCAAAAGCTGGCGACATGTGCTTTGCCAACCGCCAATCAAAGAAGCCTTAAGCCAGGGGGTAACGCCCAATATGCTGATCTCACTGACAGAATACACAACGCTCCCGTTGAAATTGGCAATTCCCGTGGCGATTTATGTCATCAAAACTGGGGTGCCGGAGTTTTGCCATTTGTTTGACGCAAAGATTCAGTAGGGGGCAGGTGAGAGATATTTGACGCGATTATGTTTGACGCGATCGGGGTTGCCGTGCCACAACTGAGGAAGGTTCGGGAAAAGGTTCTGTTCTTGGTTTGGGCTTCGTTGCCCTGCTAGCAGCCAAACACCCTCTACAGCGAACCCTCTCCCGCTAAACCATTGGCCACACTGCTGCTTTTACCCTATGAAAACCGTTTCGATACTGTCTGGATTCTCTCTCGGATTGCCTTGGGGCATGGCTGTTAGTGCAGTACTGTTGACGGGGCTACCTCCAGCGGCAGCGCAAGAGCGGGATGGCTGCGTTGTGAACCTGCCGGGTACAACTGTCAACCTGAGCAAGCTCTGTGGACAGGGCGGGCCGGGATCGGCGGGGCCAGGGTATGGCGCAGGGGAGACTAGTGCGGCGAATAAGACGGTGTTTCGGGCTCCGATTAAGCGGTTGTCGGGTAAGGCTCCGGTGATTGATGTGACGTTTAACGGCAGTCGTAAGTTTGAGATGATTGTGGATACGGGGGCAGACAGCACGCTGATTACAAAGACCATGGCCCGGTTATTGAAGCTGCCCATCGTGGGCAATGAGCGCTTTGGCTTGGCCAATGGCAGTACGGTCACAATGCCGATTGGCCGATTAGCGTCCATCGCGGTGGATGGAGCGGTGTTGCGCAATGTAGAGGTGGCGATCGCCGAGGATATGGATGCAGGGCTATTGGGGCACGACTTTTTTGGCAATTATGATATGCAGATCAAAAAAGACGTGGTGGAATTTCGGAAGCGCTCCTAGCGTTCGGAAGCGCTCCTAGGGGGTATGCGGAAATTCCTTACCCCGCACTTCTTTGGCAAAGGCTTGGGCGGCGGTGGTAATAGTGGCCCGGAGGTTGGTGTAGGCCCGGGCAAAGGGGGGCATCTGGGTGGAAAGTCCCAGCAGATCAGCCGTGACCAAGACTTGGCCATCACAGGCTGGTCCTGCACCGATGCCGATCGTGGGAATGGTAATGGCCTGGGTGATGGTTTGGGCGAGCTCGCTGGGAATATGTTCCAGAACGATCGCAAAACAGCCTGCGGCTTCCAGGGCGATCGCTTCTGCCAAAATGCGTTCACCACTGGCGGTAGACTTTCCCTGCTGCTGGAAGCCCAGTTGCCTGACGGATTGGGGGGTTAAGCCCACATGGCCCATGACGGGAATGCCCGCTTCGACCAGGCGAGTAATGGTGGCGGCCATGGTGGGGTTGCCCCCTTCAAGCTTAACCGCGTGGACTCCAGCTTCCTTAAGGACTCGTCCCGCAGAGTGTAGCGCCTGGGCCGTGCTTTCCTGATAGGTCAGAAAAGGTAAGTCACAGACGAGCAGGGCATGGGTAACGCCCCGCCGTACGGCTTTGGCATGGTGGATCATTTCATCGAGGGTGATGGGCAGGGTGGTATCGTAGCCCAGGGTCACCATCGCTAAAGAGTCACCAATCAGAATTAGGTCGATTCCGGCTTGGTCCAGGATTTGGGCAATCGCATAGTCTGCCGCTGTCAGAGCGACAATAGTCCGACCTTTTTGCTTCCAGGTCAAAAGGTGATGGGGCGTCACAGGCATGGCATAACCGTAAAATTGCGGGTGTGGAATCGCTGGGAATAGAATTATTTCTGAAAGGAATTTAGCCCTAGCCTTAATATTGTGCGACTAATTGCGCGTTATGGTGAGGGATACCGCAGATATCCGGAGAGTCCCGGACTGGGTTTGTAAAGAAGCTATGAAAATCTGGGAAATCTGGCTGATTTTTGTGAAGAATTGACGAGAGGCCCCAGAATAGTTCAAATGCTGGCTGATGGGGGGCGCTAGGATGCAGCTGCCAAAGTCTGTCAAATGCTGGCTGATGGGGGGCGCTAGAATGCACCTACCAAAGTCTGTCAAAGTCTGTCTCTGTCAACCCAAAATTGTCTTTTGGCCGGGGTACATGTTCTATGATTCTTGTGACCGTTGGGACTGAGCAGTATCCATTCAATGCCTTATTGGATTGGGTGGGGGCACTGATGCAGGCGGGCTTTATTGCACCGGAAGAAGAAGTGGTGGTGCAGTACGGCGCGTGCACGCGGTTTCCCGATCGCGTCAAGATCTATCAACGGCTCCCCGAAAGTGAGTTCAAAGCCCTCGTTGCCCAAGCCCGGTTGGTCATTGCCCATTGTGGTGAGGGCACAGCGCTCCTCCTGAAGACGTTCAATGTGCCCTATGTGTTGGTCCCCAGAACTCAGCGGTGGGGAGAGCATGTCGATAATCATCAATTGGAAATGGCGGCGGCCTTGGAAAAGCAGGGCGTGGCGATCGCTCGCTCTCCCGCAGATTTAATCCATTTTTTAGCCACCCCCACCACCGCGCCCCCTCCCCTAGAGTCCGATAGTCAGTTATGTAGGGCCTTGACCCAACTCTGTCCGCCTACCGCCAGTCGGCGGATGATGTTGGTCTGTTCCTCAGGCGGACACTTTAAGGCGATGCAGGAGCTTCGCGCGTTTTGGAGTGCCTTTGCCGAGCGGACCTGGGTCACGTTTAGAACCCGAGCCACGGAATCTGAGCTGACGGTCGAGGGCGATTGGGTGCATTGGGCGTTCCATCCCACCAATCGCAACCTGCCGAATCTTGTGCGGAATTTGGTCTTGGCGGTGGGGGTACTCCGGCAAGAGCGGCCCGATGTTGTGGTGTCTACCGGAGCCGGGGTTGCCGTGCCGTTTTTACTCCTGGCCAAACTGTTGTATGGCAGTACTGTGGTGTTTGTGGAGTCCAAGACCCGGCTGCAAAAGCTGAGTTTGTCGGCGCTGCTGCTGCGAATTTGCGGGGCGTTGGATCACTTGATTGTTCAGGCTCCTGCCCTCGCAGCGCTTTATCCAGAGGCTGTGCTTGTGGATAGTTCTGGATCAGCCGCTGCAACGGAAACCCTCCCAGCACAGTTTTCCTCTCCAGCGTCGATAAAAGGGAAGCCGGATTTCATTGGCCTGCACGATTCCCTGTTGGTCAGTGCGCCAACCCTGGAAGGGCGATTCAATGGCGCGGCGCTGCTGGAGCAAGTGCATTCGGCCTGTGCATTATTGTCCCCACCGACGTTATTGTCCCCGCAGGTGTTGCCCGCTCAAATTGTGGTGGTAGACATGCAGGCGGTGCAATCCATTGATAGCGCTGGATTGGATGCGTTGATGCGGCTGTGGCGTCAGGTCAAAACGGGCAACGGGCAGTTGGTGCTATGGAGTGTTCCGCCTCGGGTGATGGCTGTGCTGATGCGTGCCCGCTTTGACCGATTGCTGCGCATTGATCCGGCGACGGCGGCAGTGCGGCAGGCCAGTAGTCCGCCCGCTGTACCGACCGGGGCTACGACAGTAGTGCCGCAGAGTTCCTGGCGACGGGCGGTGGATATTGGCGTGGCCTTGGCAGGGTTGGGCGTGACGACGGTGGCGCTGTTGCCGATCGCGATCGCCATCAAACTGGAGAGCCCAGGGCCAATTTTCACCCGTGAAATGTGCTGTGGCTATATGGGCCAACAATTCAGTACCTGGAAGTTCCGCACGAGCCGAGTGCCTGACACCACCACCTCGCCGTCGGCAGCAGCGACGCAGTTGACCCAAGTGGGCAAGGTCCTGCACTATCTCCGACTTGATAAACTGCCGTTGTTTTGGAATGTTCTGGTAGGGGAGATGCGCCTGACGGGAGGCTATGCGCCGCGATCGTCCGGTCTCTGACACCGCCGATTTAAGAACTCCGGATCAGCAGTTTATGGATCGTAAGCCGGGGCTGCTGGGCGAGTTGAGCTGGGTACCGCCCATGGCCGCAGGGGTAAGCGAGGGCGCGGGCGGTGAGAGTTCTCGCTCTGAGGGCTTGGTGGGTGACGGCTTGATGGGGGCTGACGGCTTAATAGAACAGCCGATGGGCCTGAAGGTGCTAGACGAAATCAAGGCAGTGACGCCGAGTCCGGATTCTGTCACCCCATGGGAGCGCGCCCTAGATGACCCCGACCTCGACTCGGTGGGCGAAGCGTCCTAGCGCGACCCTCAGCTCGCGCTCGCGGTCGACGCGACGGGACGGGCGGCGATCCGATCGGCCAGCTCGAGCATCGGCTCGGAGGCCTGTTCGAGCAGCAGCACCAGCTCGTCGCGGTCGGCACGTGGGGCTCTTGATCCACTCGAGCGTGATCTCCTCCACGAACGCGAGCCAACCGTGGACGAACAGCCGGACGGTCGGATCGTCGGGCAGCGACAGCTTCTCCTGCAACAGGTCGATGATCGTGGTCTTGGCCCGATCGACGCACGCCGTGAGCCCGGCATCGGAGCCGGAGCCCGGCCTGTGACCGTGACGTAGGCCTCGCGGTGCGTCTCGACGTAGCCGACGAACGCGTCGAGGGCGTCGAGGAACTTGGCCGGATCACGGCTGAGGGTGACCGCGTGAAGCGCGGTCCGAGCAGCTCGTCCGCCGCGCCCTCGACCACGGCGACCTGGTAGTCGACCTTGGTCGGGAAGTAGTGGTACAGGAGCCCGTTCGAGATGCCCGCGGTGGCGATGACCTCTTCGAAGCGCGGAGCTGGTCGATGGGGTGCTGGCGGATGTGGTCGAGCCCGATCCCGATGAGCTGCGCCTTGCGTGCCTCGGGGTCGAGCCGTCGCCGGGGCGCCGGAGTCGTCACGTCTGCAGCGTAGTGGACCGGGCGCGGGCGGCTCCCGACGACACGCGGCGGCGTCTTGCCACGTTTCGCGGTTCCTTCTCGCGGAGCGTGGCGATCTGGGCCAAACTGACGGCATGTCAGGAATGGGTCCTCCGGGATCCTGAGGGATCGAGCCGGCCGTACGGAGGTCGGTCGCCCGATGATCGCCGGGCAGATCGCACCCGCAAGATCCTCGACGCCGCCCTCCAGCTCTACGGCACCGACGGCTACTCGCACACCACGATCTCGACCCTGTGCCGCACTGCCGGCGTCGCCCCGGTCAAGTTCTACGAGGAGTTCGTGGGGCAGGAGGACGTGCTGCTCCTGCTGTGCGAGGAATGGGTCGCTTCGGCGTTCGACGCGGTCAACGCCGCCGTCGACGTGGCCGTGGCTGACGGCTCCGAGGTCGCCGTCGTCGCCCGCGTCGGGTTGGGCGTGTTCTGCCACTCGCTGCTCGACGATCCCCTGTGTGGCGTGGGTCCTGCTGGTCGAGATCGTGGGCGTGTCGCGGGAGGTCGAGCGCCGCCGCCGGCACATCGCGGGCCGCTACGCCGAGCTCGACCTCGTGGTTCTACGAGATGGTGTGCGAGGCCCGCGGCGAACCCACGCTCGACGCCGCGGCACCGCAGAACATGCTCGTCGCGACGGCCCTGGTCGGGGCGGTGTCCGAAGCGATCATCGGCCGGGTGCTCGACGACGATCGCATGCCCGTCGACGACCTCGTCGAGACGCTCACCCAGCTCTTCCTGCTCGCGACGGCGCTGCTGGTGACCACCTCGCCCTGACGCGCTGCCGGTGTGCCGTCGCGTGGCACGGACACGTCACGCCTGTCGGGTGTGAGCATCGACGTGCGTGATGTGCTCCGACAACGGTGGACGAGTCGGACGGGTCCGACGGTGTGGACGGTGTGGACCGGCTGACGCCTCGGCTGGTGGCCGATGCCCTCGGCCATGCCGCGGCGCGGTGCGCCTGCTCCAGCACGCCCACCTCCTCGACCGCGCCGGTGGCGGCCCGCTCGACCGTCTGCTGGACGACCTGGCCGCTCGTGCTGCGTCCGGCGATCGCCGCGCGACGACGCTGCTGCTCGAGGTCGTCCACCACCTCGGCCTGGTCCGCCCCGCGATCGTGTGCCTGCTCGACGACCCGATGGCCGCCGACGACGCGATCCAGGCGACGTTGCTCGCGGTCGAGCGCCGGATCTCGACCTTCCAGTGCCGGTCGCTGTTCCGCACGTGGCTGTTCGCCGTCGCCCGCAACGAGGCGCTGATGGCCCTGCGCCGCCGCCCGCCCGTCCCGATCGACCCGTGGGACGACCAGATCGACCGCCGCGACGACGGCGCCCGCTTCACCACCGTCGTCGTGTCCCAGCACCTGATCGACGAGCTTGCCCCCACCGCCTCCCCGCTCCCTACGGCGAGACGATGTTCTCCTCTCGTGTCGCCGAGCAACTCGACTACGAGCAGATCGCCGCCCGCCTCGGCGTCCCGATCGGCACCGTCCGCTCCCGCCTCGCCAAAGCCCGCGCGCTCCTCCGCCTCACCCTCTGATCGACACCTCCCGAGCCTCGGCCGCGCCCGTGCCCAACCCCGGGTTCTCGGCAGCGCCCGCGCCCCATCTTCGGGTTCTCGGCAGCGCCCGCGCCATTCTGGATTCTCGCCGTGCCCAACTCTGGATTCTCGGCAGCGCCCGCGCCCCAACTCTGGATTCTCGGCAGGGCCCGTGACCTCCTTCTCGGAAATCTCGCGATCCGTGACTTGATCCCGATGCTCGATGCATCACACGGAGGCAAGCCCCCCTCAGACCCTCACCACAGGAGCCCCTCCCATGCCTCAACCCGCTCGACCCCACCATCCGATCCACCGCCCACCCACCATCGGGCCACCTCGTCCGGCGCGTGCATCGCGGACCGTGCGGCGTTGCCGAGCCGGTGGACTCCTCGTCCTCGGCGTGCTGCTGATCACCGCGCTCGCCGCCACGGGCATGGCCGGCTCGTCCGGCGTCGCGGGCGCGTCGCCACCGACGACCGACGGGACCGAACCGCACCCGACGACCACGCAGGCGCCGCCCACCGGCCAGATCAAGGGCTTCGTCAACCTGGTCAACTGCAACGTCAGCCCGACCACGCTGTACGCCGACGCCTAGGTCGTGACGAGCCCGTACATCGAGCCCGCCTTCGAGTCCGCGGGCAGGTCGGCGCCAACGGCCAGTTCCTCATCGTCGGCCTGCCGATCGGCAACTACAACGTGTCGGGGTCTGAACCGGCGTGCCCGTACGGCGTGTGGAACCAGACGATGGTCTCGGTCACGTCGGCATCAGCACCTTCCCGGCCTCGGCGGGGACGTTCACCTACACCGCGCCGACCCACGTGACCAAGGTGCCGACCGTGCTGATCGAAGGCGCCGTCCGCAACACGCTCAACACGATGAGCATGCACCTCAACAACCTCGGCCCCGCGGTCGGCCAGAGCCGCCAGCTCGACAACAGCTCGTCGGTGACGATCGGCGCCGACTCGTTCGCGTTCAGCCTCCCCGAGGAGAAGTACGCGCTGCGGGTCTGCGTGATCTGGTGCCACACGTTCGGCGAGGCCCGGTTCTACGTCAACGACGTCAACCTCAACTCGCGTGACGTGCACTGGAACGGCAACGGCCTCGACGTGAACCTCGGCTTCGAGAGCAGCGGCCGCGAGGCGAAGGGCTTCCTCACGGACTCGTCGCTCAACGGCTCCCCCGCCGACGACCTGATGCCCGACGTCAACATCGACGACGCCAAGATCTCCACGCGCCTGGTGCCGGTGGCGCTGAACGGCAAGCTGAGCTGCACCGCGACCAACGTCGTGGTGAGCGGCACCGTCCAGGCCACCGGTCCGTGCGACCTGCTCGGCTTCGACCCGTGCGACTTCTTCGGCAGCTACAAGAACGACGTGAAGTCGGGCCTGCAGTTGGGCGCCAGCGCGGCGCTCAACAGCGCCATGGTCAAGGCGAAGGTCGAGAGCCAGCTGGCGTCGACGCTCGCGGCCTTCCTCGGCATCACCACCGTCACCCGCGTACGTCGACGGCGACAACCTCGTCCTCGTGTCGTAGTCCCTCCGTCGTTCGTCCACCCACCGCGGGCCCCGGATTCGCCCTCCGATCCGGGGCCGCGGCGTGCCCAGCGGTCGTGGAGGCGCGGGCGCTGCCGAGAATCTGAGAAGGGGGCGCGGGCGCTGCCGAGAATCTGAGAAGGGGGCCGCGAGCGGTGTCGCCGTGGATCGTCAGTCGGTGGCGATGGTGTCGGCCGCGAAGGTCGGGGAACACCTGGCGACCTTCGCGAGCAGGTATTCGCCGTAGGTGCCCGTGAAGCGTGGACGCTCGCCCGGTCCCAGCGCGGCCGCTCGTCGATGCGGCCCCGCCGGCCGACGTGGGGCGCCGGCGCCACGGCGTCCCAGACGACCCAGGAAGAAGCGGAAACGAAAGCGGTCGGTGCCGGTCGGTTGCGGACGCGGTGCGGCGTCGATCGGTAGCGGCCGCCCGTGATCCGTCGAGCATGTCGCCGATGTTGCACCAAGCCGTCGGGCCGGGGGGCACGTCGATCAGCCGCGCGGCTCGACCTGTAGCCCGCCGGCGCCGTCCTGCGCAGGATCGTGAGCAGGCCGTAGTCGGTGTGCTCGGCACGCCCCACACGTCGCGACCGGTCGGTTCGGTGCGCTGGCGGATAGCGGAAGATCCGGAACAGGGTGACGGGATCGGCGGTGAGGTGCTCGGCGACGATGCGTGCCGGGCCCAGCCAGCGCGCGCCCCGCGAGCAGCGTGTCCGAGCGGAGTCAGTCGCGCAGGTACTCGAGCACCGCGCCGCGCAGCACGGCGGGTCGGCGGGGGAACAGGTTCGCGCCGTGGAGGCCGGCGCGCGGCCGGCGACACGGGGATGTCGGCGCGAGCTCGGCGCCGAAGTAGATGCCTACCTTCAGGTCGGGAACCCCGACGTGAGCTCACCACCCACCGGGAACCATCCGCGCCCGCGTGCCGCTCGCGGCATCGCGATCTCGCCTTGGTCGGCGTCGGGTCGAGCGCGAAGAACTCGCCGCGCCGAGCACGTCGACCGGGCGGAGCGACGGGTCGATGCCGTGCCCGACGATCGAGAAGAACCCGACCTCGTGGCAGGCCTCGTCGAGCTGCGCCGCGACGCGGGCCGTGCGGGTCCGCGTCGCCGGCGACCAACGGCCCGATGTCGATCTCCGGAACGCCGCGGACCATCACGTCAATCTACGGCGGTCGATCGCGCGGGGTCGTGCGTCAGGTGGCGGGCAGGCTGAGGAAGAGGCGGTGGAGGAACGTGGCCATCGCCTGGCGCGACACGTTGCTCGCCGGTCGGAACGACCCGTCGGCGTAGCCGGTGGCGATGCCCTTGCCCACGAGCCAGGCGACCTCGCCGCAGAACGGCGCGGCGGCGGCGACGTCGGTGAACGGGGTGTTGGGCAGCCGGGCGGGTCGACGGTGCTCACCTGCAGCCGGGACAGGAACGCCGCCATGGCCTCACGGGTGATCGGTTCGAGCGGGCGGAACTTGCCGTCGGGGTAGCCGGCCGTCACGCCCCGACCCGACGAGCCAGGTGATCTCACCGCAGAAGAGCGACGAGGTGGCAACGTCGGAGAACGGGGCGATGGCGCACGTCGGCGAGGGACCGAGCGGCTCCTGCTCGGGCCAGCTGGTAGAGGAACGCGGCCATCGCCTGCCGGGACACCGAGTCGTTCGGCTTGTAGGTGCCGTCGGCGTAGCCGACCGCGATGCCGCTGTTCGTGGCCCACAGCACGTCGGCATAGAAGGGGGAGGTCATCGGCACGTCGCTGAACACGGTCGGCGTCACCGACCACGACGGCCCCGAGGGCGGACCGGTGCCCATGGCGTTGGTCGCCCGGATCACGAACGT
>CAVYAN010000027.1:0-34350 GCA_963766075.1 uncultured cyanobacterium
CTGCGATCGCTACCATAGAAGCAGGCCGACTCCTAGCTGACCGCTACCGGCTACTCGCTGACGGCTCTACTCCCACCCATGCTGATTGATGCCGATCTTTTGCTGAACTATCAACGCTGCCATCGACGGGCGTTTCTGGATACCTACGGCGATTTAAACCGGCGGGATCCCCCCAACGACTACCTACTCAAACTGATGCAGGACAGCCACCTGAACCAGCAGTCGGTTTTAGGGCAGCAAGACTATCGCAAACCCAAGGTCCCCCAGGGCGACTGGGCCGCTGGTGCCCAAGCCACCCTGGAACTGATGCAACAAGGCGTTGATCGGATCTTCCAAGGTATCCTGTTAACCACCCTTGATGACGGCACTACCCTGCTCAGCCGCCCCGACTTATTAACCAAAGCGACTGGACAGTCGCTTTTTGGAGACTGGGTTTACGTCCCCACTGAAATTAAGCTGGGCAAACGTCCCAAGCTAGAATACCAAATCATCACCGCCTACCACACCTACGTGCTCGCCCATGTGCAGGGGGCTTGGTCCGAAACGGCGTGGTTAGCGCTACGAGAGCGGGGAGACTATGAGGTCGATCTCTGGGAGATGCTCCCCCGCATGCAGGGCCTGCTGATGGACTGTCTCCAGATGCTGCGCCAGGTTGAAGAGCCGGAGGTCTTCATTTCCCGAAGCCGCTGTAGTTTATGCCATTGGTTTAATCATTGCTATGCGATCGCCAAAACCGACCAACACCTTTCCCTATTACCGGGAGTCACGGCAGCCCGCTACATCCACCTGCAGCCGCTGCAACTCACCACCGTCAAAGCCCTAGCCGAAGTCCCTCCCACTCAACTGGAACCCCTCCCCGGCTTCGGCCCTGACGCCACCCACAAGCTGATCCGGCAAGCCCGCGCCACCCTGCACAACCAGGCCATCTTGATTGACCCGGCCCCACTACAAATCGCCGTTGCCCACCTAACCGATGCCCCCTCTCCAGAAGCCCTAGCCCGCGAACACCGTTTCCCCACGCCAGCACCGTTTCCCCCGGCCCCGGCCCTGCCGCCAACCCCACGCTACCGACCTCCGGGATCCTTTCCGATTGAACTGTACTTTGATATTGAAGCCGAGCCCGCCCTCAACCTGATTTATCTCCACGGTGTCCTCGTCGTCGATCGCCTCACGCGCACCCAAACCTTCTACCCCTTACTGGCAGAGCGTCCCGAAGACGAAAATCGCGTGTGGCAGCAATTTTTGGACCTGGTCTGGGGTTATCCAGAAGCGCCCATCTTTCACTTCTGTCCCTTTGAGGTGCAAACTGTCCAGCGACTCGCCCAACTCTATAAGACTCCCTACGAGCGGGTTCAGCCATTGCTGACCCGCTTTGTTGATCTCCATGATATTCCTCACCCGCACAGTTACCCTGCCGGTAGAAAGCTATGCGCTGAAGCAAATTGCCCGTTGGATGGGGTTTGATTGGCGCGACTCCACCGCAAACGGCGCACAATCCATTTACTGGTATGCCCAGTGGTTACAAACAGGCGATCGCGCCTATCTCGACTCCATCCTGATCTACAACGAAGATGATTGTCGGGCCACGCATCACATCAAAGAATGGCTCGTAGCCTTTCTGCAGGCTGAATATTCCGCCGCCCGCGCGTAAATTTACGGACAGGACTCCCAGAAATACGCAGGCGATCGCCCCTGCTTCAAAATCACCGCGACCTGATTCCGTAAAATCACTGCAAGCTTTTTAGGGACAGCCCAGTAGCCTGAGGATAAATTCCCCATTTAGCTTGATCAGAAGTGCTATGCCATTATCCCTAAAATCGGTTGCCTGCCACCGGGTTGCGTTCGCGATTGCTACAACCTCCACACTGGTGGAAACCCTGCTGGGGTGGGGACTGTCTGCCCCGCTCCATGCGCAAACCCCACCACCGTCAGCAACCCCTGCCCCACCATCCGCTGGCAGGTTGTCCGCAGCTAATCTCAAGGTATTGCCCCGATTAGGGATTGGCCATACCAGTTCTGGCGGTGGCTTTGATGGCTTCACTCGCTTCGAGGGATTTGTTCCACTCCATCAGGTGCCAGGACAGGATCTCCTGTTTCTGGAAACCAAGTTCCTCCTGGATAATGAGGCCAATGCGGGGGGCAATTTACTGCTGGGCTATCGCGCCCTTAGTCCCACAGGGAAGCATCTTTGGGGCGGCTACCTCGCCTTCGATCATCGCGATACGGGGAATCACACCTTTTCTCAACTGGGCCTAGGTGTGGAGCACTTGGGCACCTGGGATTTCCGGGCGAATGCCTATCTACCCCTGGGCGATCGCCGTCAAATCACCAGCGAACAAAGTCTGAATGGTTCCACCCTCCAAATCACAGACTTGCGCTTTCAGGGCAACTTTCTGCTCACCACAGGCCAGCAGCAAACCCAATCCATCCGACAAGTGGAAGCCGCCCTCGGTGGTTTTGATCTCGAACTAGGGACAAAACTCGCCGCCCTGGGCAAAACGGGCGACCTGCGCGGCTATGGCGGGCTGTACTACTACAATGCCCCCGGTAGCGACGGCGCGTTAGGTTGGCGCATCCGCTTAGCCGCCCGTCCCACGGACACCCTAACGCTAGGCATGGCGTTGCAGGATGATGGCCGCTTCGGTACCGTTTTTCAGGTCAACCTCGGCATCACATTCCCCGGCTCCCACCCCCAAGGCGCGGCTCCGGACAGTCTCCTCGCCCGCCTAGGAGAATCCACAGCCCGCACAGGCACCGTGGTGGTCGATCGCCAAACCGAGGTCGTAACCCAAAGCACGGCATTTGCCGATGCACCCTTGCTCAATGCCGCCACGGGCCAACCCTATCTGTTCCAGCATCTGGCCCCTGGCACCTCCGGTGGCAATGGGACGATCGAGAGTCCCTTTGGCCAAATGCAACTCGCCCTGAACGCCACCCGTTCCGATGGCAACAGCATTGTCTATGTCCAAGGCAGCAATGCCGTGATTCCGGCCTTCACCATTCCCGCCGCGGTGCAAGTGCTGTCCAGTGGTCCTGTGCAAACCTTAGCCTCCCTGGATCGCGGCAGCGTCCAAATTCCGAACTCCGGGGGGGGCGTATTTCCGGCGATCGCGGGCACCGTAATTCTAAATAACAACACCGTCCTATCTGGCTTCACCCTCGCCAGCACCACTGGCCCAGCGATCACAGGAAACGGCATTGGCACCACAACCATTCGCCAAAACCGCATCACCAGCGCCCAAGACCAAGGCATCGCCCTGCAAAACCTCACGGCAGGCACCATCACCATTACGGACAACACGATCAGTACCATCCAGGGGGGCAGCATCTTTGCCCCCCCCATTCCCCTCCCAGGCTTAGGAACAGACTTCACCATTCCCGGTCCCGGCGGCAGCCTCACCTTTTCGATTCCTGCGGCCATTCCCCTGCCCACGGGCCAAGGCATCGCTTTGAACGGCAGTCCCGGCCAAGTCAACATCCTGCGGAATGCGATCGCCAATACCACCAGCCAAGGGATCGTCATCCTCTCGCCCAGCGGGACCGTCACCCTGCAAGACAACACTCTGCGTAACACAATCGGCACCCCATCCCCCGTAACCGTTCTGGGTAGTCCGGTCCTAGTCCCCGCCGGACAAGGAATCATCATCGCCAACGCCAGCGGCCCCTTGAACCTCAACCGCAACACCTTAGACACCCTCAACGGTCAAGGCATTGTCATTGCCGGATCGACCGCACCCACCACGATTGACTTCACCACCATCAATCGGGCCAGCGATCAGGGCATTCTGCTGAATGGCATCGGCGGGACAGTGGATGTGAATAGCAACAGCATCACCAACACCGCGCGACGCGCCACAGACATCACCGTCCCCACCCTAGGCACAGTGCCCCTATATACCGGCCAGGGAATTGCGATCGTTGGCGTCACAGGTAATGCCAGCGACTTCACCCTGCGCAACAACACCATCTCCGGCACCGAAGGCTTTACCAGCACAATCCCCATTCCACCCTCCAGTGGGCAGGGGGTGTTCGTTGCCCTCAACAGTGGCCAAACCCGCATCACCCTGACGAATAATCAAGTCCGCAACAACTTTGACGACGGCATGGTATTCGGCTTTACGGGCACCAGTCAAGCCAGCCTTACGATTAACGGCAACACAATTGAAGGGAATGGCGGCATCCCAGTGCGGGGAGATGGCATTGCTATTGCCCTCGAAGACAGCGCCATTCTCAACACCCTCTTGATTGAGAACAATACCATCCGCACCAATGGCGACGAAGGCATTGATATTCGCCTGGGCATTCTCCCCTTCACCCCCGCCACGGCCCAAGTCATAGGCACCATCCGCAATAACACCATTACCGGCAACGCTCAAAATGGCATTCAGTTGCAAACCTTTGACGGCGCGCAAGCAAATCTTACGATTACGGGCAACACTCTGACCAGCAACGGCTTCCGGGGGATTGATCTGGCTACGTTTGACACGGGCCGCATCTCTGCCGACGTTCGGCTCAATACCTTTACGGGCAATGCCACCCCCGGTTTACGGACGGTCAGCTTTGCAAATACCTCAACGCTCTGTGTCAATCTCACAGGCAATACCAGCAATACAGGCTATCAGTTGGGCGCAGGCACACAGGTGGTTAATCTCCCCGGCGTGACGACAGCCAATACAGGCACAGTAACGGCAGCAGGGGCGACTAACGTCCCGATCTGCCCCTAGCCGGTTGGTTTTGCGGTTTTGCATCTAGGGTTAACCGACTACTTTGTGCCCAGGGTGACCTATAGGGTTGGGAGTAGAGGGTTTAGACTAGGAGTAAAGGGGCAGCCTACCTATGACTGTTCGTAAAGACACGCTATTTGAGCGGTTTCTGGCCCCCATAGTCAACACTTTTCTCATCGACCAAGCCGCCCTCAAGCGACTGGCAGAGAGTATCGACTGGAACACCGAAACCCACCGCCTGACGGATCCACGCTTGGTCTATCCCGATTACTACAGCGGGCAAAACTTCCACGGCATTGCCGGAGGCTACCTCACCATCACCGCTGCTGTCACCTACGATCCCATTACTCAGTACGCGCTGCCACCGGGGGAGGCCCTCGTCCGCCAAGGGTTGATCGATCGCATCAACACCCACCCCCGCCGCATCCTCGATCTCGGCTGTGGTACCGGATCGATGACCCTGCTGCTCCAGCAACGGTTTCCCCAGGCCACCGTAATCGGTCTCGATCTATCGCCTCACATGCTGGTGATGGCAACCCATAAAGCCGCTGCAAGGGCACAGTCGTCCAGCCCACCCCCACCTACCGCAATGCAACCTCCTGCCATTCAGTGGCGACATGGCAACGCTGAACATACCGGTTTGCCTCCGGCTTGCTGTGACTTAATCACCGTCGCCCTGCTGCTTCATGAAACCCCACCCACCGTGGCCCAAGCGATTCTGCGCGAAGCCTACCGCCTCCTGACTCCCGGAGGAGAACTTCTCATCCTAGACGGGCACCAAGCCATCCTGCGTCAAGCGACGTGGCTGACTGATATTTTTGAAGAACCCTATATTCAGGACTATGCCGAGGGCAGCGTAGCCGCTTGGATGGGAGCCGCTGGCTTTGGAGAAGTGCGATCGCACGACCACTACATCCTGCACCAAATCACCCAAGGGGTCAAACCTCTCCCCCACCAGTCATCCAGCCACCCATACCCCGGCGAATGGCCCAGGGAGTCCGGCCCCTGGGTAACCGCCTAGACCACAGCCTAGAAACCACAGCCTAGAAACCGTAGACTAGAAAAAGTGGCATCTATAGGGTATGAGTTAAAGAGTATGCATTAAAGAGCACAGATGAACCCGTGCTCCGAAGGGGGTAGCAGTATGCTCAAGGCTGTCCTGTTTGACTTCAATGGCGTGATTATTAATGACGAGGCCCTCCATGATCAATTGCTGGAACAGCTTTTGATCGAGGAAAACCTGCGTCCCAAGCCAGGAGAGTTTCGAGAGCTTTGTCTGGGCCGCAGCGATCGCGCCTGTATTCAGGATCTATTAGCCGCCCGAGGCCGCATCATCACCAATGACTACCTAGACAGCCTGATCATCCGCAAGGCCAAAGCCTACGCCCTACAACTCAATGCCTTGGAAACGTTGCCCATCTACCCCGGTTTAGATGACTTAATCTTCCGGCTGCGATCGGCTCAGATCAAACTGGCCATCGTCAGCGGAGCGCTGCAATCAGAAATTGAGCAGGTCCTAGGCCGAGCCGAATTGCGCCAATACTTTACCGTGATCGTTGGCGGTGACGACAAGCTGCCCAGCAAACCCGCCCCCGACAGTTACCTCACCGCTATCGAGCGCCTTAACCAGGTTGATCCCACCCTCCATCTTCAGCCGTGGGAATGTTTGGCGATTGAAGACACCTTTGCCGGGATCGATGCCGCCAAACTCGCGGGTATCCCCGTCGTCGGCGTTGCTAATTCCTATCCCTTTCACATGCTGCAACGCCGCGCTAACTGGACCGTAGATTATCTCTCAGACCTAGAACTCGATCGCATCCAAGACCTGTACACAACACCCAGAGCCAGCTAATCCAATGTCTTCGGGTTAAAAAGAACAAAACCTAAACATTGAAATTGAACTTCCCTTTCACAGTTCGTGATAGGGTCAATTAGTTGTTTGCTATAGAGAAAAGACTCATGGACGAGCTAATTAGTCAAATCACGAGCCGCACCGGGATTTCTCAGGAACAGGCCCAGCAAGCGGTTGAAATGGTTATGGGATTCGCCAAATCCAAGCTGCCCGAACCCCTCGCCTCCCAAATTGATGGCCTGATGGGCAGTGGCGGCGGTAGCGGAGACATGCTGGGCCAAGTTCAAGATCAATTGGGCAACCTCGGCGGCCTGTTTGGTGGCAAATAGTCAACCGCCAACTACCGCGATCGAACCCGAGGAGAACATGCTGAAATGGAGGAGAGGCGATCGCCTCTCCTCCATTTCACCCCGCCTGCCGCACCCATGTCCCTCACCGCCTGCGTTCAAGCCCTCCACCTTGGCCAAATCCAGCGCCACATTTTCCTCTGCGCTGACCAAACCAAACCCAAATGCTGCGACAAAGCCGACAGCATCATCGCCTGGGATTACCTCAAAAGCCGCCTGAAAGAGCTCAATCTGGACCAACCCACAGCCACCCGACCGGACTGCATCTTTCGCACCAAAGCCAACTGCCTACGGGTCTGCGCCGAGGGGCCGATTCTCGTCGTTTATCCGGACGGCGTCTGGTACCGTAACGCCACCCCTGAAGTGATTGAACGCATCATTCAGGAACATTTGATCGGGGGTCAGGTGGTTGAAGAGTACGCCTTTCTAGTGCACCCCCTCCCCCCGACCCCGCAGGATATAGCCACCATAGCCACTCACCCGCTCGTTCCTTAAAATCTCCACGAAGCGCCAGCCAGTGCAATTGGAAAGACCTAAAATCTGCCCCCAGAGAAATTTACCCTTGCAGAAAGTCTACCAACGAACCCTAATCCGTCAGGGTCGCGATCGCTACAGGTCAGGTAATATCCGCAGCTTCCCCCTGTAATTCCCGATCCCCTATGTCCGAAAGATTGCTAATTTCTCCGTGAAAACTCGAAGCTTTTGCCCGTACCATTTCCGCGCAGAGACTATATAATAACCCAGAGCATCCAGATTCTGAATTAAGAATCCTTACTCACGGAGACTGCACCTGTTTGAGTCGGCAGATGTCCTTATTGAGATGCAGCATTGGAGGTGGGGCGAGAACTCAGGAAATTCTCGGAGGCTAGTTATAATCCGTTAGAATGCGTTTTCGTTTGTCATCAGGCAATGCGCGATCGTCTAAGCTTTCGTCTCCTGGCATTCCCCCCTCCCGTTAACGTTTCATCATATTTTGCTGGATACATTCTGCTTGATACATTGAACCGTTGGCATCTCAGTCTTCGCGCAGATCGTCTTCCCCCAGACATTGACATTCAGGATGAGTTGAGTAGCACACCATGAAGGACACCAGCGTAGGAAATCATCGGCGATTGCTGCTTATCGATGATGACCCCAATCTGATTCTTTTAGTAAAGGATTACCTTGAGTTTCGGGGTTATGAGGTCGTAACAGCAGAAAATGGTCGCGAAGCATTAGAGGTCCTGGACAAAGACATTCCAGACATGATTATTTGCGATGTCATGATGCCTGAAATGGACGGCTACTCCTTGGTTAAACATGTGCGGGAAGACCCCCGGACCAATTGGGTCCCAGTCCTCTTCCTCTCCGCCAAGGGCCAAAGTCAAGATCGGGTCAAAGGGTTGAATACTGGCGCGGATGTCTACATGGTCAAGCCCTTTGAACCCGAAGAGCTGGTGGCACAAGTTGAGTCTTCCTTGAAGCAAGCCGCCCGCATTGCCGAGCGTCCGGGCAAGTCTACGGGGGACAGCGGACCCAAAATTCAAGTTCCGTTTGATGTAGAGTTAACCCCCACCGAACTGCGGGTGGTGCAGTATGTGGCCCGAGGAATGGCAAACCGCGAAATTGCCGATGAACTCAACGTGAGCCAACGCACAATTGAAAGTCACGTTAGCAATATGCTGGGCAAAACAGGATTGCATAATCGGACTGAGTTAGCTCGCTGGGCGATTGAAAATAGTATGGCCTAGGTGCAAGGGCCAGGTTGGAGTTTATTGATCCGCCATGTCGTTACGGCGTGAGTCTTTAAGCTGGATCTGGCCGATCGCACCGAATTCAAATTTCTATCTATCTCATCGGGCAAGAAATTTGTTATGATCTGTAATCGACATCTCTTGCAACGAGAGATTTATTGCTGGTGTAGCTCAGTTGGTAGAGCAGCTGATTTGTAATCAGCCGGTCGCAAGTTCGAGTCTTGTCACCAGCTTTCACTCAAAATTTCCTGCAATTCCCTGGCTGTAGGGTCGTAGCCTTGATGTCGCCACTGCGGAAATCCAGACTCAACCTCCATGTCCAGACTTAACCTCCATGACTGAACGCTATGCCCAGCACCCTCAAGGGCGATTTACCCAAACCGCCCTCCACCGCATCCTGGATGTCAATCTAGACCGCGCCCGTGAAGGCGTCCGCATTTTAGAAGAGTGGTGTCGCTTTGCCCTAGACAGCGCCGAACTCACAGCCCTCTGCAAATCTCTGCGGCAGGACATTGCCCAGTGGCATCATCCCGAATTGCGCAGTGCCCGTGATACTCCCGGAGATGCCGGAACCACCCTCACCCATCCCCAAGAAGCCCAGCGCGATACTCTTCAGGCCGTCCTGCAAGCTAACCTGTGTCGCGTCGAGGAAGCCTTGCGCGTTTTGGAAGAATACGGCAAAGTTTACGATCCCGCCATGGGGGCCGCTTTCAAGCAAATGCGCTACCAGGTTTACACCTTGGACAGTCAGATCCTGTCCTATCAGCGTCAGCAAACCCTGGACCAGGCACAACTTTACCTAGTGACTACACCCCAGGTCATCCCAGGCTCAACGGTGGTGGCAACGGTGGAAGCAGCGCTCCAGGGCGGGGTGACACTGGTGCAGTATCGAGATAAGGATGCTGATGATAGCCTACGACTGCAGACGGCTCAGGTCCTTTGCCAACTGTGCCGCACCTACGGCGCTCTATTTATTGTCAACGATCGCGTTGATCTGGCCCTCGCCGTCGATGCGGATGGCGTCCACCTAGGGCAACAGGATATTCCCATTGCCTTAGCGCGGCAACTTTTGGGCCCCCAGCGCCTCATTGGGCGATCGACCCATTGCCCTGAGGACTTGCACCGCGCGATCGCCGAAGGGGCAGACTACATTGGCGTCGGTCCCGTGTACGAAACCCCCACTAAAGCGGGAAGAATCGCAGTCGGACTAGAGTACGTCCAGTATGCCGCCACCCATGCCCCAGTACCGTGGTATGCGATCGGTGGCATTGATCTCGACAATCTTGCCGACGTCCGGAAAGCAGGCGCGAGACGGGTAGCTGTCGTGCGCGCAATCATGCAAGCCGAACAGCCCACCCTGATCACGCAATCCTTTCTGTCCCACCTCGCGTCATCTTCGTTAACGGCAGTTCCCCCTCTCTGCTCTTAAAGAGCTTCACCTTTCTGCTCTTAAAGAGCTTTACCTTAAAGATGTCCCCTGTGATCAGCTTACAAGTCAATGGCAAAGCGCAAACCTGCCCACCCGATACCACATTGCCCGATTTTCTTAGCCAGCTAGGACTCAATCCCCGCTTAGTTGCCGTAGAGTACAACGGCGAAATTTTGCACCGCCAATTCTGGGAGCAGACCCGCATCCAAACCGGCGATCGCCTCGAAGTCGTTACCATTGTGGGGGGCGGCTAGTGCAATTAAAAAATAGAAGTGCAAAATTAAAAATTTTTAATTTTGCACTTCTATTTTTTGAGTCTAATTTTTAATCCCGTCCCCTAGGACATCGCAGGCACCTTCACAGGCTGTCCCGTGTACTCTTCCACAATTTTGCGGAAATCTTCGCCTTCGATGGTTTCCTGCTCCAGCAACGCATCGGCAAGGCGATCGACGAGCGCCCGATGCTCACGGATGAGCCGGAGGGCTTCTTCGTAACAGTGAACGGCGATCGCCCGCACTTGGCGATCGATCTGAGTGGAAATCTCTTCGGAGTACTCGTTGCGGGACTGCCAACCCCGGCCCAGAAACACCTCGTTATTCGGGCCTTCTAGGGCAACTAGCCCCAATTCCGACATGCCGTAGCGGGTGACCATTTCCCGTGCCAAGTCCGCCACGGCTTTGATATCACTACTGGCCCCTGCCGTTACTTCCGCGTCACCAAACACCACTTCTTCAGCCGCCCGCCCACCCAGGGCAATGGTGATGCGATCGGTCATCCACGCTTTGGTGTATAGGCCACTATCAATCATTTCTTCGTTAAACGCCTGCTGGGCAAAGCCACCCACCCCCCCGGACCGAGGAATAATTGTCACCTTATTCAAGGGATCCGAATTTTTCAGCAGGGTCATGAGCAGAGCATGACCGACCTCGTGGTAGGCAATCAGCCGTTTTTTCTTGCTGTCTAGGAGCGGCGTTAAGCTCATGCCAATGGTGATGCGATCGATGGCGTCATCGATCTCCAGCATCGTGATTGCCTCTTTGCGTCGCCGCGCCGTCAAAATCGCCGCTTCGTTCAACAGATTGGACAAATCAGCCCCGGCAAAGCCTGGAGTGCGGCGGGCCACCGCATCCAGAGAAACTTCGGGATCCATTTTTTTGTTGCGGGCATGGACTTCTAGAATCCCCAGCCGCCCCTTAAAACTGGGCAGATCAACCTGGACTTGACGGTCAAACCGGCCCGGACGCAGCAGCGCCGTATCCAGGACATCCGGACGGTTGGTGGCGGCAATAATGATGATGCCGGTATTGCCCTCAAAGCCGTCCATTTCGGTCAGCAATTGGTTCAGGGTTTGCTCTCGCTCGTCATTACCCCCGCCAATGCCCGCGCCCCGCTGCCGACCCACGGCATCAATTTCATCGATAAAAATGATGCAGGGTGCATTTTCCTTGGCTTTTTTGAACAGGTCCCGCACGCGGGACGCACCAACCCCCACAAACATCTCCACAAATTCTGAGCCGGAAATGCTGAAGAAAGGCACTCCGGCTTCCCCAGCGATCGCCTTAGCCAGCAGCGTCTTCCCCGTTCCCGGCGGGCCGATCAGCAGCACGCCCTTGGGAATGCGGGCACCAACCGCCGTAAAGCGCTCCGGTTTTTTCAAAAAGGTAACGACTTCTTGCAGTTCTTCCTTGGCTTCTTCAATCCCGGCCACATCGTCAAACATCACCCCGGTCTTGGCTTCCGCCTGAAAGCGCGCCCGAGATTTGCCAAAATTCAACGCCTGTCCCGGCCCGCCTGGCGCATTGCTGGAGCGCCGTAAAATCAACAGTAATCCTCCCAATAGCAGCAAGAACAGCAGCAAATTCGCCAGCAGCCCCATCAGGGCGCTGTTATCTGCGGTGCGGCGAATATCCACCTTAACATCCGGGTTGTCCGTTAACCGTTGCGTGAGTTCAGGGTTGCGATCAAACAACTCCACTTGCTTAGGCGGATCGTTTGGCTTCATCCCTTGGAGGCGCACATTTGCGACCCGCTGCGCATCGTCAATTTGCACCTCGGTCACTTCCCCCGCATCAATTTTCTTGAGTAAATCGCCATAGGACAGGGGGGCAGCTTTACCATCCGCGAAGGCGGGCGTCCCCAGCAGCAGCCCTTGAGAAATGACCCAAAAGGTTGTGATGAACGCCTTAGTCACGGAATTTTTGATGCGGGTTGCAGGAACGAGGGAAATCGTCGGGGCGTTTTTGGGGAAACGTGTCATAGGGGTTGGGATTCTCTATGGAATTGTCTAGTGGCGGGGAAGTTATCTAATGGCGGGGAAATTGTCGAGTGGCGGCATGTTCTCACCGCAAGGGACTAAAACCGCCTGTCCCAGGGGAACTTCGCAGGAAATGGCCTTTACGCACAAGGCTCTGTGCTCACTCACACAGTTCTCTGCATCACCCCTTAGTGTAACCTTCCCCCATCCTAGCGAATCAGGAACAATCGTGGGGCTGGCTCAGAACAGACGCATGGAAGCAAGTATCCCGGTTTCTCGGATTCAATACCCTGTACCACCCGATCGCAAGACCGACCAAAAAATAAGCAGCAGGGGGCAACGCCTGCTGCAGAGATGGATTCCCGAAGTTACCGCATCTTAATGGTGGTGGTGCCCGTGCCCATGGTGGTGCCCGTGCCCATGGGAATGCCCATGATCAACAGCATGAGCAGCAGGCTGGTGGGGTACGCCATCTGCGGGAGAGACCGGTACCTCCGCGAATAATGCATCAATTTGGGGATTCGCCCAATCCGCCGCCATTTGGAGAAACTCTGGATGATCGTTGACGCACGCCATTTGCACATACGTGACCTCGGGATGCTTTTTCTGTAGCCCATGAATAATGTGGTCCACATCGAGCAAGGTTTCATGGTTCTCGGTGGCAAACCCGATGGGCATAAACACGAGGGCCGTCGCGCCTAAATCAATCAAGTTCTGGGCAGCCAGGTCCGCATTGGGCTGGGTCCATTCAATCAGGGGGGTTTGGTGATTCAGCCAGCCAACGGAAATGAGGGGAAAGCGGTTGATCAGCCGCTCCCGCACGCGATCGTAGAGCTTTTGGCTTTCGTCAATTCCGGACGTAAACCCCTTGGCCTTGTGGGGACAGCCATGGTTCATCAGGATGATCCCCGTCTGCGAAGGCAGGTGGGCCACGGCTAAATCCGTGCGAATTTTGGTTTCTACCAAGGTGGCCATTAAATTGATGTAGGCGGGTTCGTCGTAGAACGAGGGAATATAGCGCATCCCTTGGACCCATTGGGTGTTGGGCGAACTGAGGGTGGAGATCGCCTTATTCACTTGCTCCACCGCAATCCCACTGGTAAAAATCGAATCGACCACCAGCAAGGGATAAATCAAGATCTTGCTAAAGCCCTCGGCCTTGATCTCAGCGAGGACCTGCTCCGGTAGGCACGGGGCACAAAAGTTAAACGCCTTAAACACCTTGATTCGCTCCCCCCAGCGCGTCTGCAAGTTTGCCTCAATGCCTTGGCGCTGCCGCTCAAAAATCGCATTGTGGGGCGAGACAAAGTGATCGTGCTGGTGACTCCATTCATGTAGGTCAAACACAGCCAGCAGCTTAGCTAAGGGCGGATAAATCCAGGTGGGCACGGGGGCAAACTTGGCTGTCAGCAGATTCAATGCCTGCTCGTTATAGTTGGCAAAGTCTTCGTAACGCTCAACTTCGCCATATCCCATCAACAGAACGGCCACCCGTTCGCCAGCAGTTGCAGCCTGGGACATAGCCCCCAAGGATTCAGACTCTGGATTGGCAGACTCTGGATTGGCAGACGTTAATCTTTCGGAAGAAGCAACCATAGAATAACCACTAGTGATGAGATAAATGGGGTATGGGGCTAGCTTAACATCCCCCCCCCCTGGCATTTCCCAGACAATAGGATTTCTCAATATGCGCTTAATTATTTGCCCTGGGGTGCATCATCCCATTTTAACAGCAGGGTTTTTGGCGGGGTTAGGGAACAGCGTGCAGGCGTGGAGCCCGGTAATTATCCCAAGCGATCGCCCGCCCTACTGTGGCTGGCAGATCATGGAGTTTCTGCACAGTCACCTGGCCCTAAGCGATCCGGACGGGGTCCTGAGCGATCCGGACGGGAAGCTCGATCCCCAGTTATTACCCCATTTATTGTTCATCGGCTTCAGTGCAGGAGTGGTGGGCGCAATGACAGCGGCGCATCTCTGGCAAAATCAAGGGGGACGGGTAGCCGCCTTGATTGCCATAGATGGTTGGGGGGTGCCCCTTGTGGGATCTTTTCCCATTCATCGGGTTAGCCATGATGCCTTGACGCATTGGAGCACATTCAAACTGGCACCGGGGGGGACAGTTTCTACGCTGCCCCTGATGTGCCGCATTTGGAATTGTGGCGATCGCCCCACACCGCCGATGGGTGGCACGTTTCTGGGGACTGTGCCGGTTTTTCTAGCCGCACCACCGCAGCCACTTTCATAACTGCCCTCGTGCAGCGATATGGCAACGATTACGGATGTATTGCTTAGGTAGCGTGTCGAGGAAAACCAAATCTTGTGGAAAATGCGGATCACGATGTGTTGCAGTCCATTCTGGGAAGGATAAAATTACTTATCCCCGTCTGCTAATGTCTCCCCAGGGTGTCTCCCCGTGTATCTGTACCTGTCCGTAAACCTGTATCCCCAGAACTGCACGCTCCAGTATCCAGGGCTGTCTGCCTGAGCAACTTTGAGCTGAGCGACCTTACGTCAGGACAATCTTAGAGTCAGGACAATCGTAGAGTCAGGACAACTTTGAGTAACGGAGATAAGTCCCCTGGATCCCCACCAATTTTCTGAGCAAGACAACGCTATGGTTTCCGCCAGTTCGTCGGGCAGCGGGTTTGCTGCGCTGCTGAAAAACCGTCCTTTTCTTTCGCTATGGACTGGACAAATTCTCTCCCAGATCGCCGATAAGGTATTTCTGGTGCTGTTGATTGTCTTGCTGGAGGTGTATTTGGTACCGCCAGAGTGGAAAAACTCGGCGCGATCGGCGTTACTGATCGCCAATACATTGCCCGCTGTGTTTTTTGGGTCGGCAGCAGGGATTTTTGTGGACCGCTACGACAAGCGCAAAATTCTAGTGGGCTCTAATCTGTTGCGCGGCTTGATGCTGCTTGTGGTGCCGCTCTTTCCCAAGGCGTTTGTTGTCCTATTGGTGATTGCTTTTCTGGAGTCGATTTTGACGCAGTTTTTTGCGCCAGCGGAACAGGCGGTGATTCCGCTGCTGGTGCCTCGCCAGGGGCTGATGAGTGCCAATGCCTTGTTCACAACCACGATGATGGGGGCGATGATTGTGGGCTTTGCGATCGGGGAGCCGTTGCTATCGATCGCAAAGCAGTGGGGCGATTTTGGTCAAGAGTTCATGGTGGGCGGGCTGTATATGCTGGCGGCGTTGGTGCTCTATACGCTGCCCTTGCACCATACGGGGGCCGATCCCAAGCTGGAAACGGCGCATCCGTTGGAGGATTTAAAGGCGGGGTTGCGCTATCTGCGGCAGGATCGGTTGGTGAGTAATGCGATGCTGCAATTGACGGTGCTGTATTCCGTGTTTGCGGCGTTAACGCTGTTGGCAGCTCCACTAGTTGAGCAGTTGGGCTTGGATCAGAAGCGATTTTCACTGCTGCTGTCGGCGGCGGGGGTGGGCATGGTCTGTGGGGCGGCGCTGCTGGGACAGGTGGGCGATCGCCTGCGTCACAAGCCCCTGCCCTTGGTGGGCTTTTTGATTATGGCGGCGGCTCTGAGCCTCTTTGTCTTTGTGGATCAGATGCCGGTGGGCCTGGGTCTGAGCGTGCTGCTGGGCATTGGCGGATCCCTGGTGGGGGTGCCGATGCAAACCTTGATTCAGCAGCAAACGCCGGAGTCGATGCGGGGTAAGGTTTTTGGCTTTCAAAACAATCTGGTGAATATTGCCTTGAGTTTGCCGTTGGCGATTACGGGGGTGTTGACCGATCGCATTGGTTTGCGGGCGGTGCTGGTGGGGATGAGTGCGATCGTCTGTGTGGTGGGGCTGTGGGCCTGGAAAAATACTCGCAAGGTGCTGCGGGATGCGCTGTAAGGTTGGCGAAGCTGGGATGCTGTCAGGTAATACGTAAAGGCGACGTTCTGAGAACCCGAATTCACGCGTTGATCAAGCTGAGGATAACTTAGGCGATCGCGGAGTATTTAAGCAGCATTTCCGGCAATGGCGGGCGGGCTGTGTAGTATTGAGAACAAGCCCTTTTGCGATCGCCCCCGTCATTTCTTGGCAAGTTCAGCCCTATCTGCAATCGGTTTATGCGACCGATGAACGGTGGTGGCAGCTTTACACGTTGACCGATGCGGCGGGCAAGCAGCGGCAAGTGCAGGCGACTACGCCGCTATTTGATTTTGGATTGATGGTGCAGGCGATTGACCAAAGGCCGCCGCAGGTGTTGCTCGTCGGGCGGCCGAGCGCGGGCAGCGTGATAAACTGAACTTATGAGATTTGAGTGGGACGAGTCTAAAAATCAAAGTAACCAACGAAAACATGGCTTGGACTTTGCTGAGGCTAAGCGAGTATTTAATCCTTCGTTGTTTGTGGATGTTGACGATCGCCAGGATTATGGAGAAGAGCGCTATGTCGGGATGGGGTTACTGGATGGACGGATTGTCGTTGTAATTTTCACCCAGCCTGATGAGGATACAGTTCGAGTCATCTCACTACGAAAAGCAACCTCTTATGAAAGACAACAATACTGTGAATACTTCCAAAACTGATTGGGCGCGGGTTGATGCGATGGTCGATGAAGAAATTGATACGTCGGATAGTCCAGTGCTAACGGCCCAATTTTTCTCTCGGGCCAAGCCGTGGTCACCGGTTAACGCGAAGTCACAAGTTTCGGTGACGGTTGATGCCGAGACGTTGGCTTGGTTTGCCGGACAAGGTGAAGCGGCTGACCGACATTTGACTGCGGCGTTGCGAATTTATGCCGAAGCCCAGAAGTATGTAGAGACACCCTCGAATTGAGCCGGGTGATTATGCGCAAGCGGTTAGGGGCGATCGCGTCGATCTTCAGAAATCATCAACCGAAACTGGCGATCGCCGTTTGGCTGTGTAGTATTGAAGACAACCCCCTTTGCGATCGCCCCCGCAATGTCTGAGCCATTTCAGCCCTACCTAGAGTCGATTTGCGTCACCTATGCCCAGTGGTGGCAACTCTACACGTTGACCGATGCGGCGGGGAAGGCGCAGCAGGCGAAACAAACCGCACCAACCTTTGATTTTGGGTTGATGGTGCAGGCGATCGCGCCACAAAAGCCTGGGATGGAAAGGGGCGATTCCAGCGATCGCGAAGAAAAAATTGAGCGTTTCGGCGTTCTAGAAGGTCTACGCAAGTATGCCGATCTCCATGTGTTGTTGATTGGGCGACCGGGTTCGGGAAAATCGACGGCGTTGGCGCGGTTGATGTTAGAAGAGGCGACGCTTCAGACCTCGGAGGTTTTGGAAACCTCCGAGGTCTCGGACTCCCGCAGCACTCCCCGTATTCCCCTGCTGGTGGAGTTACGCTATTGGCAAGGTTCGATCGCCCAACTCATCCTCAATGCGTTGGCGCGGCATGGACTACCGCTAAAGACTGAGCAACTGGAGTCGGTGTTTTCGCGATCGCTCTTTCTGTTCGATGGGGTGAATGAACTGCCGTCGGAGGAGGAGCGATCGCAAAAACACAGCTTCTACTGCTTTCTCTGTCTATAATGCGCTTCGATTACTTCTACAATTCGATCCAAAAGGGGTACAAATCCTTCAAAGTTGATTAAAGATGCCATCTCCTCGACAACCTTTTCGGCAAATACTGCTTTGCCGTATGTCGTTTCTGTTGCATTCTTAGCAGAACGATCAAAAGATTTTCCATTGATTTTTACAGCTAAAGTCGAGGCATCAAAGCAATCCTCAATTTGAGATTCAGTCTGACCTTGCTGAAGTGGGGTAAGAATGAGATAAAGGTTGCGATGGAGGTGGACATATGGTGGTTCCCCATTCTCTAGATTTGGTTTTGCCCTGTCGCCTTTTTTGACCATATTATTAATAACGTCACGAACCTCCTTCCCGGCTTTATCATGATCAACTAGCATAATGACTGGTTCCTGCATTCCAGGGGTGGAGAAATGCTCGAATTCGCTTTTAAATAACGGTATGAATTTCTTTAGATCTCCAGTACCTCCTTTTATGCCAATTATCTCAGCGGTGTTCCTCTTACTGGAATACTTAAGACGCTTAATCGCAAAAGTGACTTTTCCATCGGCATTCGACGATACAAGTGAAGGATACTGAGAGGCAAGTTGCCTTAGTGCGGTTTCAACATACACAAAATCAGTCAACCCTTCACAAATAAGTACAGGCTTAGATGCAACATAGAATTCTTTATAGAAAAGAAATCTGCGATATATCGTTTCTTTACTCTTGATTTGCGATTTATCAGAAGTAGAAAGTATTTCTATGTTATCTCGATCAATACTATCAACATAGCCAAGCCTTCCATGAAGCTGATTTAGACTTCCCGGCTTCATTTCTAAAGCATAATCACCATTTGAATCTTTTTCATAAGTTGGCAGAAGGAAACTTCCTTTTGTAAATAGACGATGCGCCATCGCTCGTATATTATGTCTATATTCACATCGGATATTGACTTTTTTATTAACTACAAGGCCAGTAACTTCTTGCCTTGAATAGTAATATTGCATTCGGGTTTTCTTTGGATTAATTTCAAACCCTGAATGTGTTACTAAGCGCAAAAGTTCTGAACCCGGAATCCAAGCATGATTGTCATCAGCACTTTGTATCGCAATACTTTTTGGGAAACAACGCTTGTTGGTAGAGAAAGTTAGATCATCCGCGTACCGTGTATAGCTACACCCTGTGCGAGCAGCCAGTCTTACCAAGTGCGCATCTAGTATATTACCGATCAAATTAGAGATGACGGGAGAGCAGGGACTGCCTTGAGGAAGACTCTTCTTGAAGCAAGCGATCTGTGCCAATATTGTGGCAACCTTAGGCTCTAGGTGAAATCGTTGATCTTGTATGAAAAA
Organism: uncultured cyanobacterium; assembly: GCA_963766075.1. Classification (GTDB taxonomy): domain Bacteria; phylum Cyanobacteriota; class Cyanobacteriia; order Leptolyngbyales; family Leptolyngbyaceae; genus CAVYAN01. Next base: position 19,186 of record CAVYAN010000027.1, read on the forward strand.
ACCACGAACACGACCAAAATTGATCGAGCCAAAAAAGTTGGTTAAGTCAACATTAAATACATATCTTCGATTTCGATGCTCCTTTGCATTAGTACGGTTGGAAAGCCCACGTTTGAAGCCATGAGAGATTTGATCTAACGGTTTTGGCTGGTCGCTAGCGACACTCTGGTTAATTTCGTCTAAGCAGTCTTGCAGAAGATCTGCCAATCGCCTTTGAAGTACTTTTAGACCACTTTGTGGCGCTGCAATAGAACGCACTCCACCTGATCTCTTAGGAATATCAAATTCCTTGTATTTAACAGAATCAGGTTGTTTATAGAGAATATACGACAGGCTTTTTGCTTGAAATCCAAAGATGCCTGCGACATCAGCAATAGTTTTAGCATCGCGTAACTTGCTTAGTGCAGACATCGAACATTCGTTGCAATAAAGGTGGGCTTGCAGGCACTCCTTTGCGAACGCATAGAAGGAAACCCTAAGAGTAACCCTAGAGAGAAGTCTTAGCAGCCTAACGGCTAGCATTTGTTTCAAGTGTCACGAAGCATGACATAAAATCTGCCTACAAGCTTAAGTACATACTACAACATATAGACCTAAAGTGCGTCAGCTATTTGTTAGTGTCTTTAATTATTCGTCATCGACTGGAGAATAATCGAACGATTTTTGAAACCCTTATCTGGCGGATGCCCTGAAATCCAGGTTTTTATTCTCTAATCAGTGGCGAAAATTAGTGACACTAACGCTATTTCATGGTTTGTAGGTGCTTTAGTACTATCTGCGGACGTGATTTCGTCCATGTATGGGCTATTCGTGCTTTCCACATCTTCCCCGACCTCCTAAAACTCTTCCCTACAGAATCCGACGAACAGGCATTCTGAGCTAGCTACAAATACTACAATTATGAAATCTTCCGCTCCCCACCCGCCCAGCCCCAGCCCAGCCAGCAGGACACCCTTGCTAAAATCGGAACAACCGTAGACCTGATTGACTGACACAAGTCCTGCAAGCCTTGCGAGGAAGCGGTTTTGGTCTGGGGTGCTTTTTTTCGATTCTGAGGCTCTTGGGATTCGAGTGAAGTCCCTCCTGCGATTGAGTTTAAGCCCTATCACTGGGCTGTTGCCCAAACCCAGATAAGGCGGGGCATCCAAGAGATGTGTCAGTCAATCAGCCCGTAGACACCATCGCTAAAACCATGTCAGACCAACCCTCCATCGCCATCACCGGCGGTACCTTCAACGCCCCCGCCCCCAACCAAGGCCATCAACCTACCACCATCATCGGCACCCAACACAACTACTTCGGCACCGACGACACCCTCCTCCAACAAATCACCGAACTCCAACAATTCATCACCGAACTCGAAACCCAACACCCCCACATCCAAACCCTCCCCGAAGCCGAAGCCGCCCGCGACCAAGCCATCACCAAAATCCAAGCCACCAACCCCACCCGTTGGCAAACCATCCGCCACCAAATGCGCCTACTCAAACGCCAACTCCTCAACCCCGAGCGCCACGCCCAAGCCGCCAAAGCCACCCTCATCGAAGTCACCAAAGCCGCATGGGAAAAAAGCCTGATCGCCAAAGCCACCATCACCTACATCGATAAACTCAGCGAAACCCCCGACCAAGGAGCTTAAATCATGGAAATTGCACCTCACATTAATGTCGATCCGGCGATCTGCGGCGGTACCCCTGTGATCACGGGTACCCGTATCCCAGTATCGATTGTCATTAGCGCCCTCGCCAGCGACATGACCGAAGCTGAAGTCATGGCCGAATACGTCCTTAGTCAACCTCAAATCAAGGCCGCTCTCGCCTACGCTGCCGATATGGTGAAACACGTCGAAGTCTTCCCAATTGGAGCCTAGACGGTGAATTTTCTAGTTGATGAAAATATGCCGCGATCGCTGGCCGCCAAAATCGCCGCGCTGGGCTTCGCCGTCCAAGATGTCCGAGACATTGGATTGGCAGGTTATCCCGATGAAGCAGTGATGCAAGTTGCCATCGCCACCGATGCCATCATCATTACTGGCGATCGCCGCTTTGCTGATCCTCGCAGTTGGCCGGAAGCCTTCACCGCCGCTGTCATCTTCATTACACTGCCAGAAGGCACATCCAGTAGGATCTGGGTTGCTAAAGTCCTTGGACTCATCCAACATCGTCTACCCACTTCGCTCTTGGGTGCCTATACCACAGTAGAAATGAGTCGTTCCCTTTCGCGGCCCATCCGCCGTCGATCTAACGCGATCGCCTCCCACCTCCTGACCTTACTCCCCACCGATTCCGGTCAAAATGCCCATCGTGCCATCCTCGCCATCCAAGCCAACTGCAAATACTACAACCACGACATCTTCCGCTCTCCACCCGCCTTACCCCAGCCCAGCCAGTCCCCGACCCCAGGCACCACCATCCACGTTGCAGGTGATTACATTGCGGGCGACAAAGTCCAAGGCGATAAAATTGCGGGTAACAAAACCGAATTCCCCAACGCCACCGAAGTCAAAATCTTCGAGCAAGTCGATCGCTACCACACAACCCCCACCCAAGATCCGCCATCATAGAATCACACCCACCCATCCCGTTCAGAGAAAAAGATGCTTGCACCCACTCCCTATCCTCATCTCGAAACCCCCACGGGCCAACCCGCCTACCTTAAACGCCTCCCCCGTATCCGCGTCGCCCAGATCGTCATGGACTACCTCACCCACGGGTGGTCCGTCGATGAAATTTGCCACCAGCACCCCTACCTCCTCCCCGCCGAAGCCCACGCCGCCATGACCTACTACTTCGATCACCCCACCGCCATCGAAGCCGAAATTCAACAAGAACTGCAACAACTTGAACAAATCCGCGCCACCGCTCCTCCCTCGCGATTCCTTACCCGCATGCACACAGAAGGGAGACTGTAGGCATGGCAATCGCGCTCTATATGGATGTCCACATCCCCCAATCCATCACCATCCAACTGCGTCGCCGCCACATCGACGTGCTGACCGCCCAGGAAGACAACGCAATCGCACTGCCTGATCATGAACTGCTAGAACGCAGCACCACTCTCGGACGCGTCCTCTTTACCCAAGACATCCGCTTCCGCGCTCTAGCTGAAACTTGGCAACGCGAAGGCAAACCCTTTGCTGGACTGATCTTCGGTCATCAACTTGGCGGCACCATCGGGCAATTCGTCAAAGCTCTCGAATTCATTGCCCAAGCCTCCGACCCCGAAGACTGGCAAAACATGGTGGAATACATCCCATTCTAAAATTCAAGCCCGTTAAACCTATCCCCCAGGACAAAAAATCATGGTCTCAGCCCAACTCATCGCCACCCTCGACAAACTCCCCCCCAACCTCCAAGCCGAAATCCTTCACTACGCCGAATACCTCGCCGCCCAATATACCCAAACCCCAAGCCCTGAAGCATCCCCACCCCAAACCTATCGGCAAGCCGGAACCATGAAAGGCATGTTCACCATGGCCGACGACTTCGACGCTCCCCTAGAAGACCTCAAAGACTACATGTAACCATGACGCATCTGCTCGACACCCACACCCTGATCTGGTTTCTCGAAAACGACCCTCAACTTCCCACCGTCACCCGCATCCAGATCCAAACCACCCCCACTCTCTTCATCAGCATCGTCTCCCTGTGGGAAATCGCTATCAAAGCCAACATCGGCAAACTCAAGCTCTCCTTTCCCTTCAACACAATTGAACCTAACCTCATCGCCATAGGTATCACCCAACTTCCTGTCACCTTCAAAGACCTGGAAATCTACCTCTCTGCCCCTCCATCACCGCGACCCATTTGATCGAATTCTTATCGCCCAAGCTATGAACCATTCCCTCACCTTCATCAGCCGAGATACCCAAATGGATACCTACCCCATTCAAAGACTTTGGGGCTAATACAAGTCAAAAACCCCTCAAGTAAACCTAAAGATAATCAAATGACGAATAATTCAAAATATAACTTTCCCAACGCTCAAAAAGTCCAAATCTTCGAGCAAGTAGAAACCTATATCGAACACAACCACCTCACTGATCTTGAGATTAAAGCTGCCATTACCGATCTGCAAACCTTGATCAGCACCTTACAAACCCAGCACCCCACCGTCACTAGCGAAACCCAAGCCCTTGACATCATCGACGCCGAATTCACCGAAATTAAACACAACCCTAGCCACAAACTCGCCACCCTGCGCAAACAAATCCTCAACCCAGAACGTCATCTCCAAGCCACCAAAGTCACCCTCGGCGAAGTCGCCAAACACTATCTAGAAGAAAGCGTCTTCGCCAAAGCCATCATCACCTACATCGACAAACTCAGCGAAACCCCCGACCAAGGAGCTTAAATCATGCAAATCACCACTCAGTTTGAAATCCCCGAAAACCTCGCCCCCTATCTCGCAGCCCAAATCACCACCGGAGCATACGCCACCCTCAACGACTACATCCAGTCCCTCGTTCAAGCCGACCTCACCCACAAAGTCCAACTCAAAACCAAATTGCTCGAATCCCTCGAATCCCCCGCCACCCCTATGACCCCAGCCGACTGGGAGCACATCCGCGCCACCGTTCGCCAAAACATCAGTCAAGCCAATCCCAATGCCTAAACTGATCAAACGTGCCGTCGTCATCCAAGATTTGATCGATATTGCCACCTACATCAGCCAAGACGCGCCAGCAAAATCGCGGGCATCGAACTGATGGAATTTCAAAAACTGATCAGCGATCGCGGCATCTGCATCCATTACGACGTTGAAGACTTTGCCCAAGATGTCCAACATCTCCGCGATCGGGGTTAATCATTCAGAAAGCATCTGGCGCTTTTTGACGGTGAAGTTACCGATCATGCCGATCGCGGCCAAACCCCAACCCACTAACCCGCCCAATAGTAATCCCGGCATTGATAGCCAATGGAAAAGCGCCAGCAAAGATGCGATCGCCGTCGCTATGCCCATGCCGCCAAAGTATAACCCCACGCCAAGTCCTGCATGATCGGGGGCAACCGTCATTAATGCCCAGGGGACTTGAGCCACAAATAGCCAGCCCAATGAAATCCCTAAACTCGCCAGCATCATGGGTAATAGTAGGGTTGGCAAGCCTAGCAGCAACACGAATAAGTTGAGTCCGACCCAACTGGCAGCGGTGAATAGGGCACGCCCCCACCCCCACCGCTGACTCGCCACCTCCATCGGCAACGTCGCGATCGCACCAATGAGCAAAATTACCGTCACGATATAGGCGGGCGGCCAACCCAATAAGGGGTGTAGGATCGTCGGCGCTGTCCGCATCAGCAGATTCACCAAAAGTCCCAGCCCAATTCCAGTCACCAAAATTGTGCCCCTTTCCCAGGGAGAAGGCATTGCTGTTGGCGGTAGTTCGACGGTCACCTCTTGTAAACGCGGCTGACTTATCCACAGCACCAGGCCACCACTCACTAATAACCCTGCGCCCAATAGAAACGCCAATGACATGCCGATTTGCTGAATTAAATCTAAAAATAAAGGCCCAATCGCTCCAGCCAATCCAAATACCACGGTCAAAATCCCATTCGCGATCGGCAATTCCCGACTGGGAGCCAACTGTCGGAGTAAGGCGATCGCGGGGCCGCGAAAAATGAGCATCGCGATGACCCAAAACGTCATCATCAATGGGACAAGCCAACGCCACATCGGGGGAATTTGAACCTGTAACACAGTGGCCGTCAAGACAAAAATTAACCCCGCTAAGGTAATCCCAACGGTAATTTGTGGGAGGCGATCGCCGACTTTGCTCGCAAAGAGATCGGACAATGCGCCAATCCACGGTTCCACCACGCCCCCCAAAAAACCTTGAAAGGCCGCTAGCAACACCACCCAATGACCAAAGCCCAGCTTTTGCAGAATGATCGGTTGATAGAAGTCATAAATCATCCAACACAGCACAACCGCAATCAGCAATAGGGATAACCCTAAAACTTGTTTCCAAAGCATCAAAGGAGACATGGTAATTGTTGGCGTGAAAGAATGGCGAATGATTAAACGCACGGCTGTCCCGGCTTAAAACATGCCCCGACTTAAAACAATATACGCGATTGAACGGGGGGTGGATTCATGGCCATCGGCAGGGCTGGGGGAATTGCCTAGCTTTGGGAGACCTTGAATGGCGTGCCGCTGCGCAGCCGATCGCGTTGGCGATCGCGCTTCTCCGGCGTTAACTCGTCAATGCAATGGGGGCAGGAAATGCCAAATTCATAGCCATCGGCCTGTTTATCCGCTTCAGAAATCGGGTGGCCACAACTAAGGCACATCTCATGACTCCCCAACGCCAAACCCTGCTGCATCGCCACCCGCTGGTCAAACACAAAACATTCCCCTTGCCACAGACTGGCCTCGGCGGGCACCGTTTCCAGGTACTTCAGGATGCCGCCCTTGAGGTGATAGACCTCGGCAAAGCCCTGGGTCACCAGCAAAGCGGAGGCTTTTTCGCACCGAATCCCCCCGGTGCAAAACATGGCAATTTTTTTGTGCTGGGTGGGATCGAGGTGCCGCTGCACATAGTCCGGAAACTCGCGGAAGCTGCGGGTCTGGGGGTTGATGGCCCCAGCAAAGGTGCCAATGCTGACTTCATAGTCATTGCGGGTATCGATTACCAAAACCTCTGGATCGGTAATCAAGGCATTCCAGTCCTGGGAATCCACATAGGTGCCCACCTGCTGACTGGGTTGGATTTCGGGCCGACCCAGGGTGACAATTTCGGATTTCAAGCGGACTTTCATCCGGTCGAAGGGGGGCGTATCGGCGGTGGAACGCTTCACCTCCAGATCGGCAAAGCGGGGATCCTGCTGGAGGGCCGCTAGGACTGTGGCGATCGCGGCCTCTGTCCCGGCAATCGTGCCATTAATACCCTCTGCTGCCAGCAAAATTGTGCCCCGAATATCCTGGGCTTGGCACAGGTCCAACAGCGGTTGCCGTTGGGCCGCCGCATCCGGCACGCTAACAAATTTATAGAAGGTGGCAACAACCAGAGACATGACGGCAGGGTTTAGGATTGGGGCGGAATCACTTGGATGGTATTGGTGGCGCGATCGCGCACCAGCAGAACGGCCTCGGCCTCGGGTTCGGCTCCCGCTTCTGCTAACTTGACATAGAGCTTTTCGCCACGAGACTCTACCGCAAAGTCAGCATTTTGGGCGTAGAGCACTTTGAAGCCGCGATCCTGTAAGCAGTACTTAGCCCAGTTTTTCAGCGTTTGGCGGGATTCATCAAACACCATGGGCGGATTGGCAAACACAGCTTGGATCAGGGCAACGGTGTCCACAGGTAATCTCCAACGACAGGGGCTAGCCTATTTTAGCCTTCCCCGGCTTCATCCCGTTGCCAGTCCACGCTTTGCTTGCTGGGCGCGGATTCGGTCCAAGCTGCCAATGGGGATGGCGGCGATCAGGTCGCGGGTGTATTGCTGCTGGGGGTGGCGATAGATTTGTTCGGCGGGGCCGAATTCTTCGATTTTGCCGCGATTCATGACCAGGATGCGATCGCTCATGAACTTGACCACGCTGAGGTCATGGGAAATGAAAATGTAAGTGAGATTAAAGTCGGTTTGCAGTTCCTTGAGCAGGTTCAACACTTGGGCTTGCACGGAGACATCAAGGGCGGAAACGGATTCGTCACAAATAATGAACTTGGGACGGAGGGCCAGCGATCGAGCAATGCAAATGCGCTGGCGTTGGCCCCCGGAAAATTCGTGGGGGTAGCGTTTCATGGCGTCGGCGGTGAGGCCCACCCGCTCTAATAAGTAGGCGGTTTGGTCGCGTTGTTCGGCACGACTGGGGGGCTGCTGGTGAATTTGCATCGGCTCCATAATGGCCTCACCGACGGACAGGCGAGGATCCAGGGCGCTGAAGGGATTTTGAAAGATGATTTGCATTTCCCGGCGCAGGAGGCGGAGGCGATCGCTGGCCAATGCCGTCACGTCATCCCCATCAAAAATCACCTGTCCCCCCGTGGGTTTAATCAGGTGCAGAATCGCTCGAGCTAGGGTAGATTTGCCGCAACCGGACTCACCCACAAGTCCCAGGGTTTCACCGGGATAAACGGTAAAGCTTACATCATTGACGGCCATGACGTAGCCTTTGGCCGCCCCAAGCACGCCCTTGATCGGAAAGGCGACTTGCAGATTCTTGACGGCGAGCAATGGGTTCATTTGCTGCAAATTAACAAGGCGTTGGGTGAGTTCCGCCTCAGTCACTTCCGTAGCAATTTCTAAGGCGTGGGCTACACCACTTTCGCGTTCTTCAATGATGACGTTCCCGGTGGCATCAGTGGTGACAGCCATGAAGTCCGAAACGGTGGGCAATAGTTTCAGGCGTTTGTCTAGGCGAGGACGACAGGTGAGCAAGCCTTTGGTGTAGGGATGTTGGGGATTGGCAAAGATTTGCCACACGGGACCAGATTCAACGATTTTGCCTTGGTACATGACGGCGACATGGTCGGCAATTTCGGCGATGATGCCCAGGTCGTGGGTGATGAACATGATCGACATGCCCCGGCGATCGCGCAGGTCCCGCAGCAGATCCAAAATCGTCGCTTGCACCGTCACATCGAGGGCCGTTGTAGGTTCATCGGCAATCAGCAAAACTGGATCGCAGGAAATCGCCATGGCGATCATCACCCGCTGCATTTGGCCGCCGGACAGCTCGTGGGGATAACGGTTGAGGAAGGCTTTTTTCTGGCGCAGAATTTGGCGATCAACCTCAGATTCGTTCACAGGTTCCCCGTTGGCCCGCTGGGAATCTTGGGCGTAGCGCTGTTTCAGATCGGCGTCGTGGGGCAGCACCCGGACTTCTTGGAGCAGGGCGATCGCCGCCAATTCCGCTTGGCTTTTAGAAATGCGCTTATGCAAGCGAATCGCTTCGATAATTTGAAAGCCAATCGTATAAACCGGATTCAGGGAACTCATGGGTTCCTGAAAAATCATCGAAATCTCGCCGCCACGATAGTCTTCGAGCCGACGCGGGGTCAACTTTGTCAGGTCCACGGCCTCGGCTTGATCCGCCAAACTGCGAAACCAGATCTCGCCTTGGGTAATTTTGCCCGTGGCGGGGACGAGGCCCATCACGGCCAGGGAGGTGATGGATTTGCCAGAACCCGATTCGCCCACAATGCCTAGGGTTTGGCCGCGCTGGACCTCAAAGGAAATGCCATCGACGGCCCGGACCAGGCGGGTATCCGATTGAAATTGCACTTCGAGGTGGTTGACGCGGAGGACAGGATCGCTCATAGGAAGTTCCGACAGGACAAGCAAGATCGGGCAGACAAGACGGGGTAGACAAAGCCGGAAAGGGCCAAGGTTCCTGAGATTCTAACAGACTGGCGGCGGGGCGGGATCACTTTTGACCACAGCTTTGCCCTCCCTAAGAGGACGACTGCCGCAATCGTTGAATCTCGCTCACAGGCAGGCCCGTGGTGGTGGCGATCGCAGCATCGTCTCAGATAGGGAGTAACCCTATACTGGGCTGCGCTATTTGGCCAGTTGTCGTGAAGGCCAATTCAGAAAATTGATCAACCCCCATGACTCTGCTCAGGGCCAAATAGGTTTCTTGAAGGCAAAGTCAGTCTTGGGGGTGATGAACATCCTGGGCCGTGGAGGCGGACTCTGGGTGCGCAGCTATCGCGGCGTACTCCTGCTTGTACCCAGTTCTCATCGAACCGGAGTCGGGCCCTATTCACGACGGCGTGAGAGCCGATGGACTCCTGGGCACTCTAGTGGTGATCTTTAGATTTGGGTAGCAGCTACTATGCGTGCGATCTTCTCCCCATCCTGGTTGGCCATCACCTTGGGACTCTTTGCTGGATGCGTTGGGTGGGCGGGCGGGCCGGACTCTGGGTGTGGAGCAGCGTTTGCCCAGATCATCCCCGACGGCACGTTACCGACCACTGTGACCAGTCCGAATAATTTGGATTTTGCGATCGCGGGCGGCAGTCGTAGCGGTAACAATCTGTTTCATAGTTTCAGTCAATTCTCTGTGCCGACGGGTGGCGCTGCGGTCTTCAACAACGCTACCAATATCCAAAACATCTTCAGTCGCGTTACCGGAGGGAGTATTTCCAACATCGATGGCGCAATTCGCGCCAATGGCAGTGCCAATTTATTTTTACTCAATCCCAGTGGCATTCTGTTTGGCCCGAATGCCTCGTTGAATCTTGGCGGGTCGTTCATCGGCACTACTGCCCATAGTATTAAGTTTGCGGATGGGACGGAGTTCAACGCGACTCAGACCACAGGAATACCCTTGTTGACCATGAGTGTCCCCATGGGTTTGCAGATGGGCCAAAACCCAGGAGCCATTACCGTGCAAGGACCTGGACATCGCTTGATTGGCGAACTTTTTATCCCCCTCGATCGCAGCCAGGATCCGATCGGGCTACAAGTTGGAGCGGGCAATACCCTGGCGTTCATTGGTGGTGCAGTCAATTTCTCCGGTGGCGTTGCCACGGTGGCAGGGGGCGGGCATGTAGAAGTTGGGAGTGTCGGTGCGGGGCAAGTCAGGCTCAATCCCACAGCACAGGGGTGGGTCGGGGATTACTCAGCCGTGGGGCAATTCAATGATATTCATCTGGCGCAGCAATCGTTACTCGATGCCAGTGGTAGCGGCGGTTCGATCCAAATCCGGGGCCGGAATATCAACTTCACAGAAGGTTCCGCTGCCTTAATCCAAAATTTCGGTGCCCAACCCTTCGAGGGCATTACCATCAAAGCCACTGAAGCCCTGAATCTAACTGGGAATACACGGGATGGCAGATTGGGAAATCTGATCCGAATTGAGAATTTAGGCATCGGTCAGACAGGCGATATTACCATTGCGGCGGCCCAACTCTCTCTGCAAAACGGGGGAGATATTCGAGCGACTACTTATACATCTGGCTTCGGTGGCAATGTTGTAGTAAATGTCGCGGGTTTGATTGAAGCCAATGGGTTTGCACCCCTGAATCCAGGCTTCACGTCTGCCATTGCAGCAGGCACCTATGGGGCGGGCAACGCCAGTAATCTGACGATTGCAACCGGCAACCTCCGGTTGCTCAATGGCGGGAACATTCTTGCGTTTAGTGTTGGTCAGGGGCAGGCAGGCATCATCCGGCTCAATACAACTGACTTAATCGAAATTGTTGGCATTAACCCGATAACATTTGGCGGGAGTGCGATAAATTCCACTGACACTCGGTCCTGGCAATGCGAATAACATTTTCATCGATACATCTCGACTGGTGATTCGAGAATCTGGCGTATTGGGGGCTAGTGCTCTGGCTACGGGTTCAGCAGGTAACGTAACAGTCAACGCGTCCACATCAGTGGATGTGAGCGGTAGAACCGCTGGATTTCTTCTGCCCAGCCAAATCATTTCAACGGCTCAAATCATCGATTCCATTACTCAAGCTATCTTTGGGCTACCTGCCGTTCCTACTGGGAATGCGGGCTTTCTCACCATTAATACCCCATCATTACGCATCACCGATGGGGCCGCCGTCACCGTCAAAAATGATGGTCCTGGCAGTGCGGGGAATGTGACGATTAACGCCGACTCGATTGTCGTGGACAACCGGAGCAGCATTACGGCATCCACTGCCTCTGGGAATGGTGGGGATATTCGCTTAAACGCTCAAGCAGTGCTGTTAATGCGCCACGGTAGTCTGATTTCTGCCACTGCTGCGGGTGCAGGGGATGGGGGTAACCTATTGATGAATGCCCCGGTCATAGTGGGCTTAGAAAACAGCGACATTATTGCCAATGCGGTGAAGGGGCGAGGTGGCACCATTAACATCACCACCCAGGGCATCTTTGGCCTGAACTATCGCGCTCAGCTCACACCCGAAAATGACATTACGGCCAGTTCAGAATTTGGCGTCAACGGCACGGTTAAGATTACGACTCCGGGCGTTGATCCCAATGCAGGATTGGTGGCATTACCGCTGAATCTAACCGATTCGAGTCAGCACGTTGCCCAAGGCTGTGCGGGGGAACCAGGGCAGCAGTTTTGTGATCACGGGGCGGGGCGGGGTGCCGCTGAATCCGATGGAGCAGGTGAGGAGCGATCGCCCTTGGACCGACACCCGCGACCTCTCCGCCTTGCGGGCCCACGGTGCGCCCACAGCTCAAGCCCCAGCATCAGTATCTCCCACCACGGCACCGCTCGTCCAAGCCACGGGTTGGCGACGGAACGCCAATGGCCAGGTGGAACTCTATGCCGACATTGGGGCAACGGCTGTCCCAATGCCCCCAGGGGTAACTTGTGCTGAGGCGATCCCCGCTGAAACCTCAAGGTTGAATGTGGGCTTGAACGTGGGGCCTTAATTCCCCGTCTGGCGTAGGCCACTGCCGAGTTGAGAAAGACCGCCTCCTGGGCACTCTATCAGTACCCTCTCATCAAGGACTGCGACCATGCGTAAAATTGTCCCCCTAACCTGCTGCGCTGTCACCACTGGATTATCCATTGGGTTAGTGATGTTATCGGGGGGGCTTTCGCTCAAGTCATCCCCGATGGGACTTTACCCACGACTGTGACCAGTCCGAATAATCTGAACTTTGCGATCGCGGGCGGCAGTCGTAGCGGCAACAATCTGTTTCATAGTTTCAGTCAATTCTCAGTGCCCCTAAATGGCTCTGCCGTCTTCAATAACGCCGCCGATATTCAAAATATCTTCAGTCGGGTCACTGGGGGTAGTGTTTCCCACATTGATGGTTTGATTCAAGCCAATGGCACGGCCAATCTATTCTTACTTAATCCTAATGGCATTCTGTTTGGCCCCAATGCGGCATTAAATATTGGCGGTTCGTTTATCGGTACCACTGCTAATAGCATGTCAAATTTGCCGATGGGGTGGAGTTTAGTGCACTAAATGCGAATGGAACGCCGTTGTTGACAATGAGTGTGCCGATCAGTTTACAAATGGGGAGCAATCCAGCAGAAATTACGATTCAAGGAGCCGGACATCCACTCGCTCTACCCATTCCCGTCTTCTCACCCTTTATCCCAACTGGATCAACTTCAGGGATCGGCGTTAACCCTGACAAAACTCTGGCGGTGGCGGCAACATCACCTTGGCAGGCGGCACTATCAGTGCACAACAAGGCCGAATTGAATTAGGCAGTGTGGCTCAGGGCATCGTTAATCTTAGTCAAATCGACCAAGGTTGGGCCCTTAGTTATGGAGATAACTTACAGTACAGAGATATTAGTCTATCTCAAAAAGCCTTGGTGGATACCAGTGGAACCAAGAGTGGGGCAATTCAGGTGCAAGCGCGTAATCTCTCGCTCCATGATGGATCGGTAATTTTGTCCCAAAATCAGGGATCCCAAACGGGTGGCTCGTTGACAGTCAAAACAACAGACTCGATCAACCTCATTGGCACATCTTCTGATGGACAAATGTATAGCGGGTTAATTCACCGAAAATCTGAATAGTGGATCAGGTGGCAAGATTACTGTTTCGGACCCAACGATTACTTTTACAAAATGGGGGAAGTATTACGGCTGCAGCATTTGGAACCGGCAATGGCGGTGATATTGAAGTTCATGCTACCGCATCGATGCAATTAGGCGGGTTGCCACTACCGGGTTCCCTAGATAGTCGAATTAATGCTTTAACCTTTAATTCAGGAAAAGCTGGAGATGTGCAAATCTTGACAGGACAATTGCAGCTTCGGGATGGTGGGACAATCAATAGCATTACTTTTAGTCCTGGTTTTGGGGACACTGGCAAGGTCAACATTAACGCTACAGACGTGATTGATTTAGCCGGTGCTGACCCCGTGACCTTTTCTAAATCCGTGATTTCAGCCGCAACGTTTGGCGAGGGCAATGCGGATAATTTAGTCATTAACACCCGAACGTTAGTCGTGCGGGATGGGGGAAGAGTGACAACCTCCACCTTTGCGACTGGAATGCGGGTAACCTATTGATAAACGCAACTGAATCCATCGATATCAGGTGAGTGGTAAGTTTCCAGGATTGATTAACCCGAATTTGCTTGATTCTTCAATGCCAATATTTTAAGTGAAGTGACTCGCAATTTATTTCGCCTTCCGCCTCAGCCTACGGGGAATTCTGGTAACGTCACGGTTAACACCCCCGACTTGAGAGTTAAGGATGGCGGTCTGATTTCGGTTAACAATCAAGGATCTGGAAATTCTGGTCTATTACAGAGTGAGTGCAAATAATGTCTTCTTGGATAATCAAGGCGCTTTAACAGCATCAACGTTTTTGGGACAAGGTGGAAATATTCTGATTCAGGCAGACACTTTACTATTGCGGCACAATAGTCGACTGACAGCAACAGCGCTCGGAGGACAAGGCAATGGGGGTAATGTTATCATCAATTCTCCGATTATTATCGGATTAGAAAACAGTGACATCATTGCCAATGCTATCCAAGGCCAGGGGGGTAACATCAGCATCACCACCCAAGGACTCTTTGGCCTCAAGTATCGGGATCAACAGACCCTGGACAACGATATTACCGCCAGCTCCCAATTTGGCCTCAGTGGCACGGTGGAAATTGCTACTCCGGGCATTGATTCGAATACAGGTTTAGTGGCATTACCCGTTGATATCGTCGATCCAGTCAGAAAATTGCGCAGAGGTGTGCAGCAAACCAGGGCAGCAGTTTTGTGGTGACGGGACGGGGTGGAATGCCGCTGAATCCAATGGAGCAGGTGAGGAGCGATCGCCCCTGGACCGACACCCGCGACCTCTCCGCCTTGCGAGCCCACGGTGCGCCCATGGCTCCAGCCCCAGCATCAATGACTCCCACCCCCGCACCACTCATCCAAGCCACGGGTTGGCGACGGAATGCCAAGGGCCAGGTGGAACTCTATGCCGAAACCCAGCCCGCCAGTGGCACAGCGATCGCAGGGGTCACCTGTACCGTGAGTCATCAATCCCCGTAACTGCCAAGCGCCCTCGCTCCTAGGGCTGCCCCAACGCAATGTACCCCGACGCAAACCATTGACTGAAATCGCGAATAAAAGAAATGGCATAATGGAGGCACAAGCGAAAACAACTCTGGAAGCGATCGCCCATCCCCCTATGAGCCTCCTCACCCTCGATGTAAAATCTGTCCAGTTGACCGATGGGCAATTCGAGCAGCTCTGTCAGCACAACACCAACTGGAAAATTGAACAAAC
>CAVYAN010000028.1:0-32884 GCA_963766075.1 uncultured cyanobacterium
GCTCCTGCTGGATATAGCCATAGCCCGTGGAGGCAAAGATCGGGGCAATGCCCAGGGTGACAATCGCCGCTTCCCGTTGGGCTAAGTCCACCGCTGCATTTAGGGTAGCCTGAAACTTCTCGGGATCCGCAATCCAGTGATCCGCCGGGAAAAAACAGAGACGCGATCGCGTCCCACCCGCTGAGCAATTTCTAAGGTACTCCAGGCCACTGCCGGAGCCGTATCGCGCCCTTCCGGCTCCACCAGCAAATTCGCTTCAGGTAGATCCGGCAGTTGTTGCCGCACACCCTCGGCTAAATGGGCCGAAGTCACTACCCACAGGTCATTCCAGGAGCCGCCAATGGGCAAGAGGCGATCGGCGGTGGCTTGTAACAAGCTGCGATCGCTGCCGTCCAAGCACAGAAATTGTTTGGGACGATTGCGCCGACTCAGCGGCCAAAAGCGTTCGCCTTTACCACCAGCCAGAATTACGGGAACGAGAGAGGGAAGAGTCATGGGAAAGTGAGAATAAGGGATACAGGAAGCTAAACGGGGGTTAAACGTGTCGGAACTCAGCATGTCAAAGTGCAGTGGCTCCGGGCTCGGCCTATCAGGGCACAGCGGTCAGAACTCGTGTTCACCCTAGCACCTACCCCCTACGCCCTGTCCCCTCCCTTTCCGGTGAATTTACGAACTCTTTGAAGAGTCCTGGGAAAGTATGGGGAATTCATCACTCCAAGCTGGAAATTCGTCGTCTTGCTGCCGTCCGTAGACCGTGACCTGTGAGAGGGTGCCGGACTCTAGTGTACTGAGGGCTCGGATCATGAGTGGACCGATCGCCGCCCGGTCGGGTACCGTTGCCGCCTCGACCATGATTTGCAAGACGGAGCCTTTCAGGCTGGCTTTGGCGGTGATGCCATAGGGTCGGAGGGTCTGGTTCAGCCAGGAGATGAGCTTTTCGGCCTCGGATTGGGGTGGGGCCACAACCGACGGGGCCGGAGGGTCTGGTGCATCCTGTTCGGGGGTGATGGCTTCGAGGGAGGGAATATCTTCCGGCAGGAGCGTGGTTAAGACGTCATCGGTGAGGTCATTAATGACCGCAAGACGATTGGCTTGACGTTCGATGGTTTTTTCAAAAATATTGCGCACAAGGCGAGCATTGCCAAAGGTGCGATCGCGCCGATTGTACAACTGATCCAGGATGGCCTTCAGAGCTTGATTGGCCTGATCGGTAGGATGAAAGTGGCTGTCTTTACACAATTTGCCAAAGATGGCAAGCAAATCCTCGGGCACGTAGTCATTGAAATAGAAATAGCGATTAAACCGGGACTTTAAACCGGGATTGGCCTCAATAAAATTGCCCATTTCCTCGCTGTAGCCCGCTACAATCACCACGAGGCGATCGCGATGGTCCTCCATACGCTTTAGAAGCACATCAATGGCTTCCTGGCCAAAGTCGCGATCGGCATCCTTGGGCTTCAAGGCATAGGCTTCGTCGATAAACAACACGCCATCCAGGGCAGATTCAACCAGCCGGGTCACTTTTTCCGCTGTTCCCCCAATATGGGATGCCACCATGCCAGAGCGATCGGTTTCAACCAAATGCCCCTTTTGCAAAAAACCCAATTCCTTCAGAATTTTGCCCATCATTCGGGCAACGGTGGTTTTGCCGGTTCCCGGTGGTCCACAAAATACGGAATGGAGGGAGACTGGGGTTTTGGCCATGCCGCGCTGGGTACGCACCTGCTGGACTTTCAGGAAATTGGTCAGGGTTTTGACTTCATCCTTAATATTCTGCATGCCGACCAATTTGTTGAGATCGGCGAGGACTTGATCGAGTCCGGATGAAGCCGATGCCGGGGTCGCGCTGGGTGGTTTGGGGTCAGCCGCGTTCGGAAAAATGGAGGGTGAGACAGTTGCTTTGGTCGCCGTTGCTTTGGGAATGGCGGCGTATTGGGTCGGATCGGTGTAGGTGTGAAGTTTTTTCCAGATCACGGCCAGGGCATCCATCTCCGGCAGGGAGGGTTGTCCATTGGCTTTGACAATAACCTGGGCAAAACGGTAAAGCGCATTAACAGTTTTGTCGAGAACGTTGGTGCCGTTGCGTTCATCCCACTGGTTTAGGACGAAAGGCAGCGCCAGAGAATCGGGCTGGACATTGCCTTGGATTAATCCGAGGATGGTTTTTAGGGCGGATTTTTCGGTGTCTCTGCGGTCTAGGGGCGATCGCTCCCATCGAGACAGGGCCACCTGCACTGTGGCGGGATCCTGTTTGATGTAGTGGTAGACCGCAAAAAAAGCAAATAGCTCCTTGGGATTAATTTCGCCGCTGCTCTGGCCGCAAATTTGGACAATCTGGGCCACATCTTGCAGGATCAAGGACTCAAACTGAGATCCCCGTGACAGGAGCGGGGCGATCGCCCGATACAGTAATGCGGCTTCTTGATCAATCTCGCGGATATTCACGGGTATAGCCTTAAGGGTCGCAGAACAGGATCGCAGAATGGGATTGCAGCCTAGACGGACACAATGGCCCACTCACTGGAAAATGCCCCTATTCTGCCCGCTATTGTACCCAGATTATCAATGGGCCAGACCTCGGACGCAGCGGAATCAGGAACTAATTCAGGCGATCGGTATACCCCGCTTTGACCCAGCCTTCAATACTGCTGTCCGGCAAGCGGATTTTTTGCCAGTTCTTGTCTGGACTCTCTTCCAAAACAATAACTTCTTCGTTATAGTCCACGCCCCCAATCCGAGGCCCATCGGCCTGGGGCGATTCCCGAATATTTAAGCCAATTTCCTGGGTGATTTTGGCCCGATAACCCTCCGTCTCAGTGGGCTTGGGCGAAGGTTTGGATGAAGGGGCGGGTTTGACTAAAGCCACGGGCTTCGGAGACGGAATAGGCTTATCGTTGGGAAATGTTGGCTTAGGAGGCGCAACCGAATACTGGGCAATTAAGTATTGGATCAATGAAAAAAGAACCGCCCGCCAGCAAGGCGATCGCCACCACAAACGCACTCAAAAACCGGAATAGCCCAGCCATAGTCATACCTTGCGGCTCAGTTCACAATCCCTGCCAGATTGTAGCGCCTAGTCTGCTCTGCGCACGCTAAAATCTAAAGTTCTTACTGTCCCGAGAGGCCAGTCGTGCCTTTCCCGCAGCAGCCCAAGCCTGGAGTTGTTCGATTTGTTCCTGGGCAGTACGGGCCAAGGGCACAATTTGGCTGGCAGCTTCTAGGATGTCGTCAGTGGTAAAGTCTCGGTTTTGGCTGAAGCCAATATGCATGGCTTCGATCAGCGTTTGCTCAATTTCGGCACCGGAAAAATCTGGTGTTTCGTAAGCAAGGCGATCGAGATCATACTGCTGCAAATTGTGGGCCCGCAGGCGGGCAAGATGGACAGCAAAAATAGCACGGCGCTCTTCTTGACTGGGTAGACCCACGAAAAAGATTTCGTCGAAGCGCCCCTTGCGCAGCATCTCTGGGGGCAACGCTTGAATATTGTTAGCGGTAGCCACGACAAAGACGGGACTGGCTTTTTCCGCTAGCCAGGTAATGAAAGTGCCAAAGACTCGGCTGGTAGTGCCTGCATCGCCGCGACTATCACCCCCGGCAAAGGCTTTATCGATTTCGTCAATCCACAGGATGCAGGGCGCGAGCGCCTCCGCCAGTTGGATCATTTGGCGGGTACGAGACTCCGATTCACCGACTAGCCCCGCAAACAGACGCCCTACATCCAAGCGCAACAGCGGCAGATGCCAATGGTGGGCGATCGCCTTCGCCGTGAGGGACTTACCAGTCCCTTGAATTCCCACCAGCAGCAAGCCACGAGGATGGGGCAAGCCGTACTGCCGTGCCCGCTCAGAAAAAGCCCCCCCACGCCGCAACAGCCAATCTTTGAGGTTATCCAACCCCCCAATATCGGCCATATTGGCGCTGGTAGGATAAAAGTCTAGAATTTGGGTTTGGCGAATTGTTTGCCGCTTTTCCTCCAGAATCAGCTCTACGTCTTCGGGTTGGAGTTCGCTGTGGGTGGCGATCGCCCGCGCCAGCACCCGCCGAATTCGCTCCAGGGATAGCCCCTGGCAAGACCGCACTAAGTCGTCTAGTGTCCGAGAATCCAAAGTCTGCCCCATCGCCGTGGCCAGACGCACAATTTCCGCCTGAATTTCCTCTGCGGTGGGCAAAGGAAATTCTAGGATAGTCAGGACATCACTGAGATCTTCTGGAATCGCAAGCTGGGCCGCAACAATAACAATATTCTTTGGTTGAGATTTTAGGAGTCTGGCCAAGTTGCGAAGTTTGCGAGACACACCCACATCTTCCAGAAACCGATGAAAGTCCCGTAGAATAAAAACCCCCGCAGCACTGGCAGGCAGTTTCTCAATAAACTCTAGGGCCTGTAAGGGATTGCGCTTACCAAAGCCGACATCATTGGGGCTACCCTGATAGCCTTCGACAAAATCCCAAATGTATAGCGCTCGATTGCCTTGGCGCTTGGCAGAGTGGACGATCGTCGGTTTCCAGCCGTTCCTCTTCCCGTGTTGGAATATAAATTAATGAATACCGCGCCCGCAGCAGCAGTTCAAACTCATCGCTAAAACCCATGGCCAACATCCTCGGTAGACAGCCCTGTTGATCATCCCCTATGAACCTCCATGCCTGCACCGGCTCACAGGGACTGCTGAATCGAACAGTGCGGCCAGAACACTGAACTCAATTCAGATCAGGCAGTTGATCCTTAAGAGAAATCAGGGCCGCCCAACGACTGTCCAGAGGTAACACTTCCCGCGACTGTGCAGCAGGTGCAGGCTCAATTCCCTGACAGTCCGAGTCACAGAGCTTACGAAACGGCAATTCCAGACAGAGCTGTTCGTAAATCCAAGTGGTGGGATGAAAATGAGCCGTTGGGGATAGGGTTTCGACTAAATCCTCAGCGTCCAAGTCTTTATCAAACAGCAGATCCTCGGCCTGGGCCGCATCATCCAGCCAGATCATTTCCTGGGGAGAAATAGCAAGACGATAGTTGTACTGCTGCAAACAGCGATCGCACGCCAAGGTGACAATGGTTTCCGCCACACCACTAATTTCTAAATACGCACCACGATGGGTCACTTGGATTTGCCCCTGCACAGGGGTCAACGTTTCTAATGCCGGAATAATTTCCTTGAACTCGACGACCTCAGTCTGGTCCGGCAAATGGGTCAGCCGTGGAATGTGAATAGCATCCATATCCGTTCTTTACGCCACTCCTAAGCACTGGTCATCCCTAGGCACTCATCAACGCTTGCTTCAGCGGTGCCCAGCGGAAACTGCGATCGCCCCCCATTTCGACAACAACCTTCAACCGTGGTTCCACACTCGGCAAGCTGACCAGATATTCAATTTCCTGACTAGACAAAATGTGTCCCTCAATAATCCACAGCAGCAGCCCCTTGGACTTCGCGGGAAGCTGCTCCAACTGAGAATTGACAATTGGCGGAATGTAATAGGTATACCCGACAGATGCGCCTGCCGCCGTGCTTTTTTTACCCAAGTGGGGTGGGCGCACGCCATGGACACCGGTCAAATACATTGCCAAATCGCCCAAACCCCGCGCCGTAATGCTTAGAGACGTATAGCCCGCTGCTCGAATCCGGCGGCGATAGCGTCCTTCCATACCACCCTCCAGGGGCACGTAGACACCTATTGCGCCGTATTGCTCTAGATCGCGGATTAGTTGCTTGCCAGTGGTCAAGAGTGCCATCGGGTTACGTCCTTTCAGTTATGAATCACAAACGTGCAAGATTAAGCGTACAAGAGTAGGAAAGCACTGAGCCACGTTGCCAACCTGTCACTCTCTTGATCATTCAATTGCTCTCGCTTAGTGTCGCATATTTGCGGGAATGGGTATACCGGCAGAGGCATAGGGAGTGCGATCGCCCAGGATAGACCCCCTTAAATTTCTGCCCAGCCTCTGCCAATCGCCACGGCAACCGCCACTCCCACAAGCCCGAACAAACACCGCCCAGATCAGCGGGATTCGTCATCCTCAACAAGATCTCCGTAGGCTTAAAGCTTGTCTGTAGCTTAAGTAACATGAGGCTTTAATGAAAGCTGGCACAAGAACTGGCGCGAAAGCTGGCGCAATCAAGAAAATGCTGCCAAGATTGTCTCAGTAAGGCAAACTTTTTGGGTATCGAAAACTACTCATAATCAATTTTCCTTGCAAGAGCTTGCGACTTCGTCCGCTCTGGTTGGAACAATCAATCTGGCACCGTTAGCCCATCTACATCACCATTTAGACTTATGAAAGCACAATTCTTCGCACTCTCGGCGATCGCGGCCACCGTGGCTGTCTCCAGCTTAGTCGCTCCAGCCCAAGCCTTCAGCTTCGGCACCAACGGCATCAAATTCGACAGCGACACCCAAGTAGACTTCACTTTTCTCGAATCCCACGGTTCCTATACTTCCGCCCTCAATGTTTTCGAGAAAAGTAACCTGAGCACCCCCGTTGCTAAATTGTTCTGGGAAACCAAGGGATCGGACAATGGATCGGCAAACGAATGGGGCGGCAGCTTCGGCAAGGCCGTGACCTCTGCCACCGGAGTCAACAAGGCCACCTATCTCTTCAAGGCCAATGTTGAATATACCCTTGGTCTTTTCAGTGGATCTGCGGGCACTGTGTATTCCACGAATGCCCTGAACACAGGCAGTGGTGGTTCTCAGCAAGCCATCTTTGGCAGCACCAGCCAGATTGATCCTCTAATCAATGGGGGCAAAGCTCTGAAGAAGGGAGCCGCTGGCAACTATGTGGCAGGTAGCCCCTTTGCCGCTGGTGGCGCAATGATTTCCTTTGATGATCGGGGCGGTGGCAACGATGCTGACTTCCAAGACTTCAGCGTACGGGCAGAAGCCGTTCCGGAACCCTTCACAATGGGTGGTATTGCCCTAGCCGGTGCTGGGATGACCTTTGCGCGTCGTCGCCAACAGCAGAAACGTCAAAGCGTGTAGTCACATAGCGTGTGGTCACATAGCGTGTGGTCACATTTAGAGGAATATTCCTCTAAATGTGAGACTTAAAAGTCCACAGGTTAAAAAAAGGAGAGGCCCTAGGGCCTCTCCTTTTTTTAACCCTTTTTTAGGATTTTTCCCATGATTTTTTGTTCATGGGCGATGATGTGCGTAGGACTACTGACTATTTTCTGACTTTTCGTAGAAACTGAATTCATCGTGGATCGACTTGGCGACAGGTATTACAGCCCAACACATCGCTAGATAGCACGGCTAGTGGTGCATCGAGTTTCCGTGCAAATACGGCGGTTCAAGTTCAGTAAATATCTAAACAATAGACTATCTAAACCGATGGATTCCCAATGTCCAGATTCTAAACGCCTAGATTCCAAGCATCCAGATTCCAAACGCCCAGATTCCAAACGCCAGATTCCAAACGCCCAGATTCCAAACACCCCAATAGGGTGCAGTTGCGGATCATCATATCGGCGCAATCCCTGGCCAGCTTAATATAACGATTGTACTTATGCCCCAAGTCACCTCCATGCCCTGGATACAACGCTTACAAGAGCCAAAGTTTTGGTTGGCGGGACTTTCTGCCAGCATGATTGCCATGCATCTCACGTTGGTGAATCGGTCTGGGAATAATGAATTGTTTGCGACGAGCTGCCTCTTTTGGATGGTGGCTGGAATGTTGGTTTGGGATCGGCGGCAAACGTTGCCGTTGGACAGTGGACCGATCGCAAGTTTCTTGGGCACAATCCTGCTGGCATTGGTATTTCTTCGCAGTGCAGGTTTGCCGGAGTCGGCGTCAGTCCTGAGAGCGTTGCCCCTGGTTGCAGTGATCGGACTGGGGCTGCTGGCTTCTGGTGTGCGGCAGTTGCGAATTTACTGGAAGGAAATACTGATTTTTGCGCTGTTTGCGGCTTATCCATTGCTGGAATTAATGCTGCAACTGATTGATTTGTCGCAAATTACTGCAAAGGCAGCCACATTTATCCTTTGGTATTCGGGGTTCCAAGTGCAGCGTCAGGGCGTGTTTTTAACACTACCGACGGGGCGGGTAGAGGTCTATGGAGCCTGCTCCGGTCTGGGGAGTATGCTGCAAATGTTGAGTGTATCGGTGCTGTTTTTACTCATGGTGCAGGTGCGATCGCGCAAAGGCCAGATCCTCTGTGTAGTGGTTGCCCTGCTGCTAGGCTTTCTGGTCAATTCTGTGCGAGTCGCGCTAATGGCTGTATTGGTGTCTTTTTCCCAGAAGATATCCTTTGAGTACTGGCACAGTGGCGATGGTTCACTGATTTTCTCAATGATTGCAGTGGCACTATTTGGTGGTTTTTGCTGGCTGATGTTTCTGAGAAATCCGGGCATAACAGAGAGTGAAGGCAAATGACGCAAATGACTAAGACGATCCCACACAGTTCACAGGTTTGGCGGTTGGGGCTATTGGCCGTGATGTTGAGTGGGGCACTGGGGGTGCTTGGGCGGGCGATCGCCACTCCCAAAACAACAGCGGCTGATCCAGTCCCAAGCTTTCCGCTATCCATCCCGGTTCACTCCGGGCAATTTGCCCAAACGGACGCTGTTACATCGGAAAAAGGGGTTGTCCTCGGACAGCAATATACCTACCAACCCTCAGATGCACCCAATGGGCCTCCCATTACCACCGAAGTGCGCGAGGAACCTGGGGATGGCAACGTTAGCCGATTTCTGTTTGTACACACCCCGATTCGGACCGCTAACTCAACCCTGCAAATCCGATTTCAAAAGGATGCTGGCTACTACGGGGTTCTCACCCACGAGGGGAAGGCTTACTTGAGTGCCTGCATTAATCCCAGAGGGGGTAGCACTGTAACGGAACAGCAATTCACGCAAAACCGTTACCGATATGACTTAAATATTGGCCGATTATTGCCCTGGATTGCAGGACAGGAATCGTTGTTGGATCGCCGCTGTCTGTGGACATTGATGTCAATACCATTGACTCAAGATATGCCTCCCGAAACGGCTTATAAAACCTTGGAATCTGCCTGGTTTTCTTGGTTTCAATGGTGGCAATCCAACTTTCCACGGGCATAATGACTGAGGCGACTCACCCTGAAACTTCAAAGGAGTCATCACCATGACTGAATCAACTAGTGATAATCGTTCGGTATACAGATTTCGATGGATTGGCTATGGATTGCTGATCTTTTCGCTCATTGATAGTGTGCAGTTATTTATTCCTCCGGATTTTACAAATCCGTCCTGGGAATTACAAACCATTGGCGCATTAGTAGAGCGTGTGCCTGTGCCTTTACTCGGCTTAACGCTGGTCTTTTTTGGAGAATTTTACGATCGCATCGGCATCGAGCGCATCGTATTGCGAGTTTTGTCCTGGATCTGCCTAGGACTCGCTATTCTGTTTTTGCTCATGATTCCGCTGGGGATCATGAACACGACGCGCATTGATGCAGGATCGGAGCAACAGGTCAATCGTCAGGTAGAGCAACAAATGTCTCAACTGAAGCAGTTGGAAGATCAACTGAATCAGAGCAAACCAGAAGATATTAAAACCTTGGGATCCCAACTGAGTAATTTTGGTATCAGCGTCGATACCCAAAAGCCCGAGGATTTGAAGGCCGAAATTATTACTCGGATCAATCGCGTCAGGGGTGAAGTGCTGGCTCGTTCCCAGGCGAGTCGCTCAAACCAGAAAATGGTCTTGTTCAAAAATTCGCTGAAGTGGAACTTGGGCGCGTTGATCGCGGCGGCGCTGTTTTTTATCGTGTGGAAAAGCACTGATTGGGCCAGAAAAACGGGGTAATGCCCAATTTAGGCAATGCCATCACTCCCGACCAAAAAAATCCGACTTTTGTCAGAAAGGTCGGATTTTTCAGCGCTTTTCTGCATCGGGCTTAATCTCAGTAAAGGTACTGGGAGCGGTGGAATTAACCCACTGGGGTAGTCGTTAGCTGCATGACATCTTCAGGTTTGAGGTCGGCGTGCATGACAGCACCATCCTTAAACCAGATCACCCGTCGGGTGCATCGGGCTACATCAGGTTCGTGAGTCACCATGACTACGGTCATGCCGCTGTTATTGAGTTCCGTGAAGATGTGGAGAATTTCCTGGGTGGTATGGGAGTCTAGAGCGCCGGTGGGTTCGTCTGCCAGCAACAGCACGGGTCGGTTGACAATGGCTCGGGCGATCGCCACCCGCTGTTGCTGCCCCCCCGAAAGTTGCGTCGGCTTATTCCCCATCCGATTGGCCAAGCCAACGCGAGTCAGAGCCTCGGAGGCGCGATCGCGGCGCTCTTTGTCCGGTACATTGGCATAGACCATCGGCAGCATGACATTTTCTAGCGCAGATAACTGTGGCAGCAAATGAAACTGCTGAAACACAAACCCCAGCTTGCGGTTACGGACATGGGCCAAGGCCGTATCGTCCAATTGGGCGACATCCTCGCCATCCAGGTAATACCGACCCGATGTGGGACGATCCAGACAGCCAATGATGTTCATCATGGTCGATTTGCCGGAACCCGATGCGCCCATGATTGAGCAATAGGCACCCTGCTCAACGACCAGATTCACGCCTGACAAAGCCCGGACTTCGGTTTCACCAGCCCCGTAGATCTTGAAAACCTCTTCGAGTCGAATAATGACGGAACCAGCCATAGAAAAAAGGGAATAAAGAATGGAAAAGACTCAGATCGGGTAGAGAAATTAGATGCTGCGAAGGGCAACGATGGGGTCCAGTTTGGCAGCTTGGCGGGCCGGAAATACGCCAAAAAATAAGCCGATGGTACCGGAAACGCCCACTGCGAGAGCGATCGCCGTGGGAGAAATCGCAGCCTTCAGCGGACTAAAGGTGCCCACCAAGGCAATGCCGCCTGCACCCACCAAGGTCCCTAGCAGTCCCCCCATCGCCGAGAGGATGACGGCTTCGATGATAAACTGAATCAGAATATCCTGCTGGGAGGCCCCAATCGCCTTTCTTAAACCAATTTCTGATGTGCGCTCCGTCACCGAAACCAACATGATATTCATAATGCCAATCCCTCCCACCAGGAGGGATATCGCCGCAATCGCGGCCAGCATAGCGGTTAAGCCGCCGGTAATCGTCCCGACAATCCGCAAAATATCCTTCTGGGTTTGAACGGTAAAGTCGTCTTCTGTTGTGATTTTGTGGCGCAGACGCAATAGGTTAGTAATTTGGAATTCGGCGGCGCGAATGCTGGCTTCATCCTTGGCCGTAATCGAAATAAAGGTGAGGTCAAGGCCGTAGGGCGAGGTCCGACCCGCCAACCGATTGGCCTGCGTGGAGATGGGAATGTAGGCGGCATCGTCTTGGTTGCTGCCCAGGAAGGATCCTTTGGCTTGCAGCACGCCAATCACTTGAAAATTAATGCCCTTAATACGGATTTGTTCACCAATGGGGTCACGGTTGCCAAAAAACTTAGTCGCAATTTCTGCTCCCAGGGCTACCACCAGGGTGTTGCGCTCAACATCCTGATCGGTAATGAAGCGGCCCTTGGCCATATCAAAACTGCGGACGGACAGGAATTCTGGGGTCGTGCCCACCACCAAGGAATTGCTGTTGAGGCTCCGGTAGACAATGGGCAGTTGACTTTGGCGCTGGGCGGCGACTTCGCGGATAGAAGGGACTTGAGAGGCGATCGCCTTGGCATCCTCTAGAACCAGAGTCCGAGGAAAATCTGTGGTGCGGTTGCGGGCTTCGCGGGCACCAGGCGTCACGAATAGTACGTTTGGACCTAAGGATTCAAACTGTTCTGCCGCTAACCGTTGTGCCCCCTGACCAATGCCAATCATGGCAATCACAGAGGAATTGCCAATGATAATCCCAAGCATGGTTAAGGTACTACGCAGCTTGTTGGCTGCCAGCGTCTTGACCGCCATCTTTCCACTTTCGAACAAATCCATTGTGCTGTTCCTGCAAAGCTAGGCGTAATCTAGGGGTTTGGGCGATTCATTGTTGAGGCTTTGGGCGCTGGGCTTTGGATACTGGGCTTTGAATGCTGGGCTTCATCAAAACACGCGGGCTATTTCTGGTCATCTATGCCCTTGATAATGGTCTCTAGCTTCTGCCCCTCGGGCAAAGCCACAAACACCGCCTCCCCAGACTCGATACCATCCATAATTTGGGTTTCATTGCCAATGTTAGGCCCAATGGTCACAGGCTTAAACTTCGGCTTTTTATCGGTGCCGACCACCAGCACCCCTGTTTGTCCTTTATTCGTGACGATCGCCACCGTCGGCACAATCAGAGCATTGGCCAGCTTTTCACCCAAGAACTTTAAATCTATGGTCATTTTGGAACGGAGTTTTTCCTTCCCATCCAGAATCCGCACCCGCACCTCAAATGTCCTCACTCCCCGTTGGGTAGAGTCTTCAATCGCCTCTGGGGCAATCAAGCGGACTGCTCCCTTGAAAACTTGCTTTGGATAAGCATCGGTCTGGATTTCAGCCAATTGCCCCGGCTTAATTTGGCCAATGTCCACTTCTGGAACCTTGGCCACGATTTCCAAATCACTGGCCAGGGTAGCCACTAGAGTCGCCGAACCGGTATTGGAAGAGAAACTCGTGGGAGTGACAAAAGCGCCATTATCCGCCTGGGTCTGCGTGATAATTCCGGCAAACGGAGCCCTGATGAAGGTGTCTTCCAGTTGGGTGTTAATGCCCTGTACCTGGGCTTCTGCAGATTTGACCTGAGCGGCAGCTTGGGCAATTTCCTGGATACGAGGACCATTCTGCTGCTGCTGGAGCTGCTGGTTGGCATTGATCAGCCGCGCTTGAGCTTGGTCAAGGTTGGCTCGGGCGCTGAGTTCAGCCTTGGCAAACTGATCCAAACTATCGCGGCTGATGGCTCCGGCGATCGCTAAGTCCTGGTTGCGCCGCAACTGCTCCGTGGCCAAACTCAGCTTTGCTTCGGCATCCTTGACCTGGGCAGTGGCTTGGTCGGCGCTGGAGGCGGCTTGATCAATCACTTCTGGGCGGGTACCAGCTTTGAGTAAATCTAGGCTGGCGCGGGCTTTATCAAGCTCGGCTTGGGCTTGGGCAAGCTGAGCCTGTAGGTTGCGGTTTTCCATGCGGGCGATCAGTTGCCCTGCCCGAACGCGATCGCCCTGTTTGACCAAACGCTCCTCCAAGATGCCTGCGGTTTTGGGATTTAAGTTGACCGTTTTGACGGGCACCACTTCTCCACTGGCCGCAATTTCTACGGTGACGTTCTTAGCCGTGGCTGGGACGGTCAACTCATCCAGATTTTGCGGGGGGGAAGCTTTGCGGATAACCATAGGAACGACAATGGCCATGCCCACAACGCCCAGGGTGGCGATCGCCAAAATCCAAGGTATTGATTTCTTTTTGCCAGCAAGGGGAAGTTGCATAAACAGGACCAACCTGAATTGGTAAATGCCACAGGAAACAAAAAATAAAACCCACAGGGCACTGTGAAACCGCTGGGGCAATCGCCTGAGCCTACAGGCTTGATCTCTTGATCTACAGACTGAACCGCCTTCTGGATCAGATTCCAAAAATAGGGACCATAAATCGGGGGTTTCTCCCTGATTCTAGCGATTCGACCGAAGCATCGGTTTGTCAGGGCGTTGTTCCCAAGGCTCCTCGATTTTCTATATGTTTAAATGTAACGTATCCTCATCAAGAAGCTGTCCGGATATCAGAAACTCTGAGAAGATATGCCCCTGGTTGACTGTTCCTGGTTAACTAAGAGCACCCTTCACTAACCATGCTCTTAAATTAAAGTCTTCATACAGCCTGTCCCTGCAGAACGCCTAAGCGGGAAACAGCAGCCAGGAAAAGGCAGCCCAGGAAAAGCTTTTTCGGAAACTACAAGTTCCCAAGGCTCTGCGGATATGATGGGCTTAGAAAATACCTAAAAGGGGCTTTGTGCCGGACCAATGTACTTTTGCTGGACCAATATACTTTTTTGTAGTCGCCCCCTAAGGGCGGGTTCCAAAGCTTGGAGGCAGATGATTGTGCTGAAGTATACACTTTGGTTTCTGTAAAAATTACACAAACTTTGCGGATACGCCCACAGATTCGTTGCATTCAGTAAAATAGGCGAACTGATGCGATCAGCGCTTTTTCCCGCCTTGAGCAAAAGCCCCTTGAGCAAGAGCCTATGAGTCCTTTGCCTGACCAGTCCTCCACCCCCCCGAGTCCTGCTGTGCCTGAAGAATCGATTTTGGACAAGCAATCTACATCTGACAAAAAGCAGGGAATCCTTATGAATACGGATGCGCCTTCGGATCCCGTTGACCTCAACGCTACTCCTGAAGCCGTTGCCGATTCACCCTTACCCAAGCGACCGCTGATGCGACCCGTTAATCGCCCCACCCCCCCTGCTTCTCCACCCACACCTCCCGCAGCACTTCCCGTTCGTCCTGTCGCGCCGGCTCCGACCAAGGCCGAGGTTGTGGCTGTGGTTCCGGCAGCAGCGGCGGCTGTGCCCGTTGAACCTGCCCCGGAGCCTGCGGGAAGCAGCCGTCATTGTCCCATCCCCCCACCGAGTGAACCCAAGCAGTATCGGGCGATCGGGCTAGTGCGTGGGCGCTACGTCGCTACCGAAGAACAGTTCACGCGGGGTGAAATGACCACCAGCGATGGCACTGCTGTGGAGGCTGTATTGCTGGGGCGCGTCATGAGCTTGGTGAAGAATCACCTGGATTTGAATGAAGAGCATCTCTGGGTGGTTTATCCGCGGACTCGAGAGATTGAACAGGATTTACACCTACAGATTGTGGGCGTTTGGGAACCGGAAAAACTTCAGAAGGTGGACGAGGCCGACGGCGAAGCAAAGGACGCCGAACTTACTCCCCGGATAGAGGATACTCTCCCCCGGTTACGACGACGACTATTTCTCGATTCGAGGAGAAGTGGTCTTCTATGCCCCAGATAGTCAAAAAATTGTTGTTAAAATTCAACAGGCACCGCGCAAAGCGGCAGATAAGGCAAAGGCATTTAAGCTGCAACTTGAGGGGGCGCTGGCGACAGAGAAGGCCGTGGGCTACTTCTGGGATTTCCAGGTCAATCGAAAAGGCAAGTCCCTTTCTGTGGTTTCGGCAACTGCCATTGGTCTAGTACCGCCAAAGAAGCGGCCCCCGGGTGGTTTTGCAAAAGGACCCCGCCGGAGTGGTCCACCGCGAGACGGTGCCCGCAGTGGACCGCCGCGTGAGGGCGCGCGCATGGGGCCACCCCGCGCGGCGAGTGGGGGATCTCCGATTCGGCGTGAAGCAGGAGCGGCGGGGGCAACTGGGGGAGCGACTGGGGCTCCCAAACCCGTGAAGCGGACCTCTCCTAAACCAGAAGAATAGGTTTTCTAGTCCATTTCGATTTGCGATCCCCACACATCTTGGGGCAAAAAGGCGCGATCGCTGGGGATCGGAGCCACAAATTCTGTGAGCGTGAAGGTCCCTGCCTCAATCCACTGCTTCAGTTCCAGGGCCACTTGGCGCGATAAATACAGGCTCGCTAAAGGTGCCACTCGGACACTTTTGCCTTCTATGGTGATCCGGCCAGCTTTGAGCTGGGCATAGCTGACCAGGCCAAAAGTTGGCCGCACCCGCCGAGGAATAGAAAAATCCACGATGGGGGCGGCTAGCTCCTGATCCTGCACCGCACATCGCCGGACTACTTCTTCATTCAAAACCGGCAAGGGAATGCCCACTCCCAGCATCACCGAAGGACCATAGTTGCGAAAAAAACACCCTCGTACCCATTTAGCATTCATTTGCTTGGCATCGCCAATCAGAGCCAGAGTGGCCGCTGGACCAATGGGAGTGCGGTTTGGGAGCCGTTTTTGGAGCGGGAAGTGCTGGGTGCCTTCCCAGGAAACGTAGCCAATGCCACCGCCAAAGAAAATTCGCGTGCCAATCCCAATTAGCTGTAAGTCGGGATCATTCAATAACGGGGAAAGTGCGCCGGGATTCGAGTAGACGGCGTTGCCTAGGCGGGGTTGGAGAGGACCAAGGTAAGTGAATAGGGGGCGATCGCCCCCGTTTACCCCCACAATAAAGTTTTGATAGACATTGCGGGGATTAAACAGATAGAACTGGTTGATCGTGTCCTTGGTGATGGTCGTTTCAAAGGAAGCCCGAGGATAGCAGTCTGTTACCTGTCCCAATGCCTTTAAGTGAACGGGTTTACCAGCAATCAGACTTTCTAAGACAAATCCACCGCCATTGTCTCGCGCTTCTTCTCCATCCGCCGTTTCGCCAACTTGGGTAGCACCCAAATACAAATCGACGGCCCCAAACCCCGAATAAGCGGGCACACCATCTAGCCAGCACTGGCGAATTTTAATCGGTGGATCCGTATGCCCCAGGTTGATGATTGCCCCGGAGGACTCCATGGGTTCAAAGGTACCTGTGGTGATCACGTCTACCTGCTTAGCGGCTTGGGTTACACCGACTTCAGCAACACGGGCTTTGAGTTCTTCCACAGTCCAGACCGTAGCGCGCTGGTGCAGAATTTTGTCGTTAATTTCGGGAATGGTGGGCATAGCAAAAAAGAAAGTGAAAGAGAACGTTGCGGGGGGCAGGTTCAACAGAGAGCAAGGCTGAAAAATTGCAAAACTCGAAGGACTCTGTTTACTTTACCGATCTATTCACTCTATTCATGGGATAGAGAGGACAAATTCAAATCAGCGCTCTTCACTCCGCGGACCAGCTTACAATGCTCAATGTAAGGATACAGAGTGGCATAGGAATCAAAACAATGGCATTGAAACGTGGCGATATGGTCCGCGCTGTGCGGGAACGGTTAGAAAATAGTCTAGAAGCCCAAGCCAGTGATCCACGGTTTCCCTCCTACCTATTTGAAACGGCAGGAGAAGTCGTGGATCTAAGTGGTGATTATGCACTGGTTAAGTTTGGCATCGTACCGACGCCCAATATTTGGCTGCGTGAAGACCAACTGGAATCCTTTTAAGGAACGGCATGCTAGGGCTAACACGCCTCCCATTTCGACTCGACACAAGCGGCTGAATTTGCGGCAATCTGGGTTAGATTGATCGGTATACTGTTGCCTAGAGTCAGCATTTCCTGGGTCTAGGCAGGCATACCTTTAGTGAGGCCACACCCATGGTTTTACGTCCTGCGGCGATCGCCTGTGACACTCCCCGAGTCACCATTGTGGGGTCTGGCTATGTGGGCAGCACCCTAGCCCAGCGTATTGCCGAAAAGAATATCGCTGACGTCGCACTAGTCGATATTATTCGCGGGCGGCCCCAAGGCATCGCACTAGACCTGATGGAGGCTCGGGGCGTTGAGCGGCACGATCGCCAAATTCTGGGCACGAATGACTTTGCCGACACCGCTCATTCCCACGTGATTGTCATTACCGCTGGGCTGCCCCGCAAACCCGGCATGAGCCGCGAAGATCTGACGCGGACCAACGCCATGATTGTTCAGGATGTCACCAAGCGGGCCATCCAGTATTCTCCCAACGCCGTCATCATTGTAGTAACCAATCCCCTGGATGTGATGACCCATGTCGCTTGGCAATCTAGTGGTCTCCCACCACAGCAGGTTTTAGGCATGGCGGGTGTTTTAGACTCCGCTCGCTTTCAAACGTTTATTGCTATGGAGCTTGGCATCTCGACCGCTGATGTCAATGCCACTGTACTGGGTGGTCATGGCGACATGATGGTGCCACTGCCTCGCTACTCCACCGTCAATGGGGTCCCAATCACCGATTTAATGGACCAGACAACCATCGATCGCTTAGTCGAACGCACCCGTAACGGCGGCGCAGAAATCGTCGAGTTGCTTCAAACAGGTAGTGCTTACTATGCTCCTGCCTCCTCGGCCTGCGTGATGGTGGAATCAATTGTCTTAAATCAAGGACGAGTACTGCCCGTTGCCGCCTATCTCCAGGGAGAGTATGGTCTGCGGGATGTGTTTATCGGCGTACCGGCACGGCTACATTGTCGCGGCATAGAAAGCCTTTTACAACTGGATTTGACCCTCACTGAACTAGAGGCACTACACAAATCGGCAGCGGCAGTGAAGGCAAATATGCAGAGCCTAGGAACCATGCTCGCCCCTGTTTAGAGCTTTATGGGCATTCGGGTCTCACCCATTAGCGAGTTGAAACAGCACTTTGCGCTCACAAACCGCGTTTAGAGGGTTCGTTTGCATTCGGTTTTCACCCTATGTAAATACTTTGCGAATTGACAATTACTACGTTATATTTGTTTACATAAGGTAACAAAGATTTACAAGCGAGGTGTTTCATGGTTCTTCTAATTGCATTGTTTGTTGTCGGTTGGGTTGCAGCAGCGCTGTTGGGCACCCAAGCGTACTTCCGGGGTGAGCAATCCAAGCCCATCCACGAACGGAACTGGCGTTCGGCGTCCTTTGAGGTCCTCTCCGAGTCTCTAACGGGTAGCCGGATTGATTACACTACACGGGTTCCCGCCTTCGTGACCGACTCCTACTCTAGTCAAATGCTGCCCGATGCCTAGTGGGTTCCGGTGGATTTTAGAGAACATTCGATTAAACCGAATTTAAATTGTCCGGTGCGCGATTGAATAGCCATACACCGGACACTGAAAGCGCCCAAACCGCATGGAATGGGCGCTATTTTTATACTCAGGCCCTTGTCATCCTCACGCATTGCTGATGGAAATCTGAGTCTCTCAATTGCATCATCCCATCCAACCATTAAGCCCAATCATCTCGAAACGCTTCCTGTTCTAGACCGATCCTCGCCCTAGGGTGTGAATCACGCGTAAAGTTTCCAGTCCTTACGCTCTAAGCAGCTCTGGGATTCCGTACAATTGCAGATGCTCTTAATCAGTCAAACCGAATAACTTATCATCGTAGGAGAGAGCACTTGCCTCAGTTTCACATCGACTGTACCGTTGATTGGCATAGCTGGTGTCACCTCTCCCGCCTAGATTAAAAATTCTTTCCCTTGTCCGCACCGTTCATTTCAGCCACTTGCTTCTTTGCACTACCCCCTGAAATTCGTTATGCCTACGACCGTACATCAAGCGCTAAAGGGCGACAGTTTGGAACTTTTGAGCCAGTATCAGAAGTCGCCCACGCCAACTATTCGCAATCAGTTAGTTGAGTTGAATGTTGGTTTGGTCCGAAAGGAAGCGCACCACTGGATGCATCAATGCACGGAGAGCTACGAGGATTTGTTACAAGTTGGATGTATCGGCCTGATTCATGCAATTGAACGCTTTGATATGTCGAAGGGACATGCATTTAGCTCCTTTGCCATGCCTTACATTCGAGGCGAAATTCAGCACTACTTACGGGATAAGAGTCCTTGTGTGCGGATTCCGCGACGTTGGCTGACGTTGCAAGGGCAGGCGATCGCCTTCAGCCGGGAATTTCAACCCAAGTTCAACCGCTCCCCAAACGACGCCGAGATTGCAGCAGCGCTGGATATCTCCCTAGGTGACTGGCAGGAAGTAAAGCTGGCCCTGCAAAATCGGACATTGTTGAGCCTAGATGCCCCTATTACCGATGAGGATACGGGCGGAGCCTGCTTAGGCGATTTGGTTCCCGATCATCGGTACCGCAGTTTTCAACTGGCTGAGGAAGATAAAATTCGCTTACAGCAATGTCTTGTACAACTTGAGAAGCGGACACGGCAAATTCTGGAATTTGTCTTTCTTTATGACCTGACCCAAAAAGAAACGGCGGAACGTCTGGGCATTAGCGCTGTGACGGTTTCTCGCCGCCTGAAAACGGGATTGTCTTCGCTGCAAACCCTAATGCATGGCACTGATACAGAGTAGCCAGCAGGGTTCAGAAGGGCCTGTCCCTTGGCTAGAGTTTAAGAAGTAGGAAGCATTTTTCCCCTTTCCCGCTGCCAAACACAGAGGGAAGGGACCAGGGGTGAGCCAATAAATGATCTACCACCGTCTGGGCTGGATAAATAAGGCATCGTGGCCGCTTTCATAGAAATGGAGTCGTCCAAAGCCAAGAAATTGTCCGTGGGTCTTTGTGCCCTCAGGGAAAGCGGTCACGCCAAAGAGATACACACCACCGTAGAGCGGATTACGCTCGGGCGACAGGGCCAGGGTCACTGTCTGACCGGGGGGGACAGGTGGATCAAAATTAACTGTGACGGTTTGGGTTTTGCGATCGGCAATCACGGAGCCTAGGGTTATGCGTGGCGTGTTGCGATCGCGCGTGCCAAGAAACGCCGTAATCTGCTGGGGTGAAAAGCGGATGCGATCGCTGCCTTCCGACTGCGCGATCGTCACCTGCCCCAAGGGCTCTCCGGCATTTGCGGGCACTGCCACAGTAAAGTAGTAGGTCACAACCCAGGCATCCACCGCCGAGTTAGTCGTGCTAACCGGCCCCAACCGCGGCGGACTGGCAAAGTAAACTGTGCCATCGGCTAGTTGGATCGCCACCGCAGGGCGCGGCGCGATCAGGATGCCAACCGTGGCTATTAAACCCGTACCAACTAACGCAAAAAGCCAGCGTTTCATGATGTTACGCCAATGAACGGACCCGCTCCATCTTAACGAAGATGGCATGAGGATGTCTGGACCCTGCTGCGATTTCGTCCCATAGCCTGCGATCTCACTTTAATAATCGAAAGCGCGCATTCCCAATTCGCGGCAGAATGGCAGAATTCATTGAGCGATCGCAACCCGTTGCCATGAGTCAGAAAGTGTAGACCAACCGGACAAACCACTGCCAGATGGTGCCTCGGCTTGATTCGTTGTCCGGATGGATTACCAGGATTAATCCTGGCGTGAAGGAAATATTGTCGTTGAGCAGCAGTTTATAGAAGCCCTCGAAATTGGTTTGGGTGGCATCTCCCAGGGCATCCGTGGCAAAGGGTTGGCCCAGGGCAAGGCCAGCGGTGGTACCGGGGATCAAAAAGTCTTGCAGGGTGGCCCCGATCGCCCAACTCAGCGGGGTGGCATCCACGTCTTGCTGAATAACTGTATTAAACCCATCGTACTTCCCCCAGCCTACGCGACCAAATACACCGACAAACTCATTAATAAACCATTCCCCATTCAGACCAAGGGCGGTAATCGTCATGTCGTTAATTTTGGCGTGGGTGAACTGGGCACGGAGATTAATGTCGGATCGGATAGCGTACTCGGCTTCTACGGTAGCTTGGTAGCGATCGCCAAACAGGCCACCCTGGCTGAGGGCATTTGGGTTAGGGCGATCACCATCCGCAGCGGCATAGACCCCCCGCAGCATGAGGGGTAAGGTTTTTGAGGGCTGCCACTCCAATGCTATGCCGGCCCCACCGGGGCGATCGATCGCATTTTGAATGGTCAGAGGGTTATTGGCAAAAAAGCTAGAAGCAAAATTCTGGGCGGAATCATTGGCAAACTGATTCTGGTCCACAAAGTCGTGGGGCGATAGGCGAGGCCCAATAGAAACCTTCAAATTGTCCAGGGGTTTGAAGCTGTAGTAGAGCCGACGCAACTGGAACTCGCGGGGCACTTGGGCATAGTCCAATCCCCCGCCATCAACAATCACCCCAGCAGTGCCTAGCCGGTTGTTGACGCCGCGATTGTGGGCTCGCGCTACCGCATCTACCGCATCATTGCCCGCTTCCAATTGGGTCACCAATGCTTCCTGGGGACCAAAGTGGGTGTGCAGCGTCAATCGGGTGCGAGACACGGGAAGACCGCGTGCATTGTTGCCATCGGTATAGGCCAATATTACCTGTCCGGATAACTTGCTGGTCAGGGAGAAGGGTTGGGAGTCCAGCCGTTGTATGAGGCTTTCTAGGGCAGGGAGGCGATCGCTCAAATCCTGGGCGATGCTGCCGTAGTTTGCCTGTAATCGTCGTAGCGTTGCGATGTCTTCCCGTGAGGGCACAATTTGCCCCGATTCAATTAATTGTTGCAGAGTGGTAAACAGTTGGGCCACCGCTGCTGCAAATTCTGCCCGCGTCATGGCGCGATCGCCCCGAAAAGTGCCATCGGGAAATCCGCTGGGCACTCCATACCGCTGGATCAAATTCCGCAGTGCGGAGTAGGCCCAGTCCTGGGGCGTGACATCCCGAAACTCTGCCACAGAACGCACCTGTGCCATAGGAGCGTCACCCGCCGTCAGACAGCCCTCCACGGCCACATCCGGCGCATACTCCGGCAAGGCAACGCAACTGAATTCTGGACCCGCGAACGCAGGCCCAACCAATGCAGGTCGAGCTGTCTCAGCCTCGGCGGATACCGGTTGAGACAGCTCAGATTGAGCCTCAGATTGAGATGGCTCAGTTGCCGCCTGCACGCCCCTGGGTAAAACTTGAGCGCACGCCACTAAGCCGCCCAGCCCGATCGCTAGCCAGTTCACCTGATTTACCACCATTACTCCTCGTCACTCCTCACGCCAACGAATGCTTAGTCCCAATCGGCACAGGCCAGATCGGTACAGCTAATTACAGGGCGATCGCGGTCGCCACTGGCTGCGAATCCGGCGCTGATGCTGGGGTACCCACCTGGATCAGTTCCACCTTATACCCATCCGGATCCTCCACAAAGGCGATTACGGTCGAACCATGCTTCATCGGCCCGGGCTCTCGGCTAATTTTGCCGCCTTGGGCGCGAATAGCCTCACAGGTGCCATAAATATCTTCGACACCCAGGGCAATATGGCCATAGGCATCGCCCAAGTCGTACTTTTCCTTGCCCCAGTTATAGGTCAACTCCAGAACACTCGTGTCAGCTTCGTTACCATAGCCCACAAAGGCTAATGTAAACTCTCCACCGGGATAATCCTTCCGGCGGAGCAACTGCATCCCTAAGACCTCGCAGTAGAACTTCAAGGACTCTTCTAAATTCCCCACCCGCAGCATGGTGTGTAATAACCGCATCGTCGTGATCTCCCGTTCAATCTGGCGGATAACGATTTCATTGTAGGGTGCGGGTGGGATTTGGGTGCACATGCGAGAACACGGAGCGGCCAGGAAGTAGCCCAAGAAAGGCTGGCATCAGCCCGTATTCCGCATGCCGGCAGCGATGCCGTTGATGGTCAGAAGTGCCCCGCGCAGCAATTCCCCTTTGCTGTAGCGCGATCGCACCACCATACCTGCCGCCGCCTGACTCTTGTGATGGCGCAAGCGCTTCAGTAAAGACACCTGCAGGAAGCCCAAGGGGACGATTGTGCCGTTGCGCAACTGCACCGAGCGTTGCAGTTCGGGATCCCCGTCCAACAGGCGCTCATGGCCGGTAATCCGCAGCACCATATCGCGGGTGAGTTGAAATTCTTCGACGATTTGGTCAAAGACGGGTTGGAAGCGCTCGCGATCGGCGGGCTCACTCAGCTCATGCACGTAGTGGCCAGCAATCTGTAAATCCACTTTGGCCAAAGTCATTTCCACTTTAGAAATCGCCATTTTGAAGAACGGCCACTTCACGTAGAAATAGCGCAACAGCTTCAGATGCTCCGTCGGATGCTCGGCCAGAAACTGCTGTAGAGCCGTGCCAACGCCATACCACGCGGGCAGCAAAAAGCGGCTTTGGGTCCAGCTAAATACCCAGGGAATCGCCCGCAGACTGCCGAGATCCTTTTTGCCGCCCCGACGGGCGGGCCGGGAACTGATTTGCAGTTGACTGATTTCTTCAATTGGGGTGACTTGGTGGAAGAAGTCAATGAAGTCGGGCTGTTCGTAAATCAATGCGCGGTAGTGTTTCCGGGACTTTTCGGCAATTTCCTCCATGATTTCGTGCCAGGGCTGAATATCATCAAACCCCGTCCGCAGCAAACTACACTGAATCACCGCTGTGGTTACGGTTTCTAAGTTAAACAGGGCTAATTCCGGCAAGGAATACTTGGAGGCAAGCACTTCCCCCTGCTCGGTAATTTTGATCCGGCCATTCACACTGCGTCCGGGTTGGGCGAGAATTGCTTCGTAGGCGGGACCGCCGCCCCGACCCACGGAGCCGCCCCGACCATGGAAAATGCGAAGGTTTACCCCATAGGCTTCGGCGATGGCTTGGAGAGATTGCTGGGCCTTATGGATTTCCCAGTTGCTGCTCAGGAAACCGGAGTCTTTGTTGCTGTCGGAATAGCCCAGCATGACTTCTTGCAGGGAGTTAGAGCTGCGCTCCAACATACTGCGATAGACGGGCAACTCAAACAGGTGCGTGAGCACCGCCGGAGCTTTCAGCAAGTCTTCGACAGTTTCAAACAGGGGCACAACCTGAATGGAACTGATCCCCGTGGTGGGATCATACAGCCCGGTCTCCTTGGCTAAAAGCAGCACTTCCAGAAGATCGCTAGCGTCGTGACTCATACTAATCACGTAGGTTTGGCAAATGGAGGGGCCAAATTCTTGCTGCATTCGACGGACCGTGCGCAGGGTTTCGATCGCTTCACTGGTTTTTTCGGAAAAGGGCAGCTCGGCGGGAATCAGGGGCCGCCGGGTTTGCAGTTCAGTGGCCAGCCACAGCGATCGCTCGGCTTCAGTCATGGCGTTGTAGGGCTTGGGCAGCACTTGCAGGTACTCAGCAATTTCGCCAATCGTGTCGGAGTGACGGGTGCTTTCCTGACGAATGTCCAGATGGGCTAGGGTAAAGCCGTAGATTTCGGCTTGGCAAATCAGCGTGTCTAGATCACGACAACTCGAGCCCCGTTTCCTTCAGATTGCGATTAATCAGGCGGAGTTCGGCCAGAAACTCATCCCCGGACAGGTAGGCCGTAGCAGGATTGTGGGAGTTGAGGATATCTCGATCGAGGAAATTACTGTTGTAGAGCTTATCGTTGCGATCGCGGGTATTTTCCAGGCGCTTCAGGATATAAGCTAGCTTGAGCCGATAGGGTTCCTGCCGATAGCGAATGGCAAGGCTCTCGTAGAATATCCGGCATCTGGACCTGATCGTGTTCCAGAGATTCCAGGAGATCGGGAAGGACATCACTCCAGTGGAGGGAAAGGCTGAGGAGGTCAATCAGCCGCCGCACGGACTGAATGTACTTGCCTAGAACCAAGCTGCGCTGGTAGCAGGCCGTTTGCCAGGTAACTTCGGGAGTGACGGAGGGGTTGCCATCGCGATCGCTGCCCACCCAGGAGCCAAACTTGCAAAAATTATGATCTGGCGGCTGCATCTTGGGGAAAGATGCTTGCATGGCTTGGGTAATGCGCTGATAAAGCTGAGGAATAGCATCAAACAGCACTTCCTGGAAGTAATGCAGGGTGTAGTCCACTTCATCCAAAACCGTGGGCTTAAACTGATGGAGCTCATCCGTCCGCCACCAGAGGCGAATTTCCTCCGTGAGTTGGGACCACAGTGCTCGCGCTTCCCAGGACTCAGCGGGGACACCCAGGGCGGTCAACCGATCTTCCAGCCTGATCCAGTTCCCGCAGAATTTTGGCAATGCGACGCTGCTTATCGCGAATGGTGTGCCGAACAATTTCCGTGGGGTGAGCCGTAAACACCAAGCGCACATCCAACTGGCTAATCAATCTGCTGAATTTGCCGAGGCGGCACATTCAAAGCCTGCAGTTTTGGAAACAGAGAGTAAAACGTATTGGAGTTTTTAGAGGATTCCGGGCTCTGGAGGCTTTTCTCCAACAGGTTCGCTTCCAAACTGCTGGTTTGGCCTGCGCCCTCTTCATCCCGCCATAGATCGCTACGACTGCCATTTGCCATTTCTTTGGCCAGATCTAGTGGGGCGGTATCGCGGGCGGTGCGGTATTGCTCTTGCTGATCCCGCTGTTCGTAGTGCTGTTCAACGATGTTAATCAGTTGAAAATACAGAGCAAAGGCTCGGGCGGCGCGGATGGCTTCGTTCAAATCAAGTTTTTCGATCACCTTCAGCAGTTCTGATTCGATCAAACTGGCTTGTCCTTCGGGCGAGGAGAGGTGTCGGAGTTGATTGAGTAAATCGACCAATTCCTGCCCGCAGTCTTGACGCAGCACCGATTCCCACAGATCTTCAACGATTTTGACCCGACGACGCAATAACAAATCCGATGTAGCAGTCAGGTCTGGGACAGTCATATCGGTGAGGTTGATGCTGGGGGCGGCTGGGGATGTAGCGGACAATTGGGATGCAAGGGCTTTGTCGGAGGGAGGTCGTTTCGCGCTCATGAAATCTGCTCTCGCCAAGAATATCTAAACAATTCTAGGGGGAAAGCCCGGAATTTTGAGTGAAAGGCGAACAGAAGAATCGCGATCGCAGGGCAATTGGTCTGAATGGATACAAAAATCGCGATCGCAGCGCTCCAATGTTTAAAATATCGTTACAAACCAATGCATTAATATAAGAATATCTAAAGATTCTCCGGGGAATGATTAATGCATTGGCCAGACTGGAGGCTACGACTCAGCGCTTCATCTGCCATTAATCCGTCATCAAAAACTGTGCGTCAAAGCCACAATTCAATGCCATGGAGTCAATGCCATGGAGAGCTAGAGACTGTGCTTAAAACCCTTAAATTCCTCAAAGAAATTCCTTAAAAACTTAGGGGCATGCCAGTCAGCATGCCCCTAAATCTCGGTTACTTACCCTTTTATTTACCCTTTAATAATGCGGAACCCGGGACTTGAACCCGGAAGGTATTGCTACCACTAGAACCTGAATCTAGCGCGTCTGCCAATTCCGCCAGTTCCGCCTGGGGAAGCGATGTGTGTCGCGATTCCCTATAGTGCGGCAAGGTGTAACGTCTGTCAATCCCTTTTCGAGAAAAACCGCACGCGATTTTCGGTGCTACTGTGGCGGGGTGAGGCGAGAGCAATCCCAAAGATCCTGGACAATCTACAACTTTCCGGTAGAATCTAAACCAAATCGGCTAAATCAAATCGGAAACTTAACCAAAGTTTGGATTTCTATAAATTTCGGCAAAATATCGCCCAAATTTAGGCCATTTCTCGGATGTCGATGGGACGGTCTGTCTGCCTAGGGTTGCTTCGGTGTAGCCTGGTTCCCAATGTTCGCCGATGTCATAGCCGATGTCATATGTCTTAATATCAATGCGCTCCTGAAGGCGCTCCCTTGTAGATCTTTACTGGAGGACGGACCCATTACTTTTTCGCCAATCCTAACCAACTCTTCCGCTGCGGCTGAGCCTGAATCTGTGCTACAGGTTTGGGGTGGGCAGTCCCTTAGCGGACACGTCGCCATTAGCGGAGCCAAAAACTCGGCACTGGTGATTATTGCGGGTGCTTTGCTTTGTCCCGACGACTGTCGGCTGCGGAATGTGCCGTTTCTGGCCGATGTGACTCGCATGAGCGAGATTCTGATGGCCCTCGGGGTAACGGTACAGCGGGATGGGGACTGTCTGGATATCAATGCTGCCCATATTTTTCACGATAAAGCACCCTATGAACTGGTGAGCCAATTGCGGGCCAGTTTCTTTGCGATCGGACCGCTGTTGGCGCGTCTGGGGGCAGCACGCATTCCGTTGCCCGGTGGATGTGTGATTGGCGCGCGGCCCGTGGATTTGCATGTGCGCGGATTGCAGGCAATGGGAGCCGAGGTGCATATTGATCACGGCATGGTGAACGCCTATGTCAAAGGCGCGAGTAAGCGCCTGAAAGGGGCACGGATTTACCTGGACTATCCCAGTGTGGGCGCGACAGAAACCCTGATGATGGCGGCCACCCTAGCCGAGGGTGAAACCATTTTGGAAAATGCGGCCCAAGAGCCGGAAGTGATGGATTTGGCGAATTTCTGTTGCGCTATGGGGGCGCAGATTCGCGGTGCGGGCACGAATACCATTGTGATTACCGGGGTGCCCAAGCTACATGCGGTGGATTACACGATCATCCCGGATCGGGTGGAAGCGGCCACGTTTCTGATTGCAGGGGCCATTACGCATTCTGAGATTACGGTGTCTCACTTGATTCCGGATCACTTGGCCGCAGTGATTGCCAAGCTGCGGGATATGGGGGTGCGGGTGGTGCTGGAAGGGCCAATGGCCTTGCGAGTGGTGCCGACGGCAAAGTTGGTGGGTACGGATATTGAGACGCTGCCCTATCCCGGTTTTCCGACGGATGTACAGGCCCAGTT
Organism: uncultured cyanobacterium; assembly: GCA_963766075.1. Lineage (GTDB taxonomy): Bacteria > Cyanobacteriota > Cyanobacteriia > Leptolyngbyales > Leptolyngbyaceae > CAVYAN01. Next base: position 27,953 of record CAVYAN010000028.1, read on the forward strand.
TATGGCGTTGCTGACGGTGAGCGATGGCGATAGCATGGTGACGGAGACGGTCTTTGAAAACCGCCTGCGCCATGTGGCCGAGCTGAACCGGATGGGCGCAGATATTCGATTGAAAGGGAATATTGCGGTGATTCGCGGGGTGCCGTTTTTGTCGGGGGCTCCGGTGGTGGCGTCGGATCTGCGGGCGTCGGCGGCGCTGGTGTTGGCGGGTTTGGCAGCCCAGGGCGAAACGGTGATTCAAGGGTTGCATCACCTTGATCGCGGCTATGACAACCTAGAGGGCAAGCTGCGCCAGTTGGGGGCTCGGATTCACCGGGTGAATCTCGGCGAACGGGTGGGGTTGGAAACGGCAGGGGCGATCGCCCATCCCATGACTTAACCAAATCCGAGGTGAAGTTATCCGGATTAGAGGCGTTGGCCTTGGAATAACGGAGTGGTAGATGCACCCTGATTTTGACCCCTAGCCAAAGGCTAGGGGTTTTTTATTGTTTGAGTTTTACGGGCACAGTTGTCACTGACTGGCTGCAAATTTTAATGGCCGCAAGTTTAATGGCCGCAGAGAGACCCGGCATTCACGCTAGCTTTGATTTTATTTTGCGATTTTTATCTTGCTACTTCGCCCGATGCGTTGTCATCAGACGGCTGCGCGAATGCAGGCATTTAGGGGCTTCCCAGAAATAAATCGTGCCAGGTCTAAGGCACTAAGGCATATTCCATAAAATAATCATTCCAAACAAGCGGCCCGCGTAGGGGTGGTAAGCGCAGCCATGCCGCAGGCTTTAGCATTTGGCCACAGTCTTTGCAGTACCGCCAATCTTACTGCCAAAGGCGTAGTTAGTCAGAGCAATAGGAATAGTTAAGTGAGAATGGCTGAGAAGCTTATGGTCAGACTTTGTGGCAGCACGTAAATATCGAGAACGTCTTTACAGACATCAATGCCTATCCATGCTTTTTCTGGTGTCATCGTTTATGCTGAAGTTGAATTACTTTGTCCCTTTGACAACTCGTCCTTGCGAATACGGTATTTTCTACCCAGGTTGGGACGGGTTGCCTATCCCTGAAGATACAAGGTTGGGTTGAGACACAAAACCCAACAGCCCCAGGCCTTAGCCAACCGGATTGACTGACACAACTCTTGAGAACCCAATTGCTTCATTGTGATCCCACCCAGAACTTGAGTTCTGGGCAGGTGGCTTGATCAGATGGCAACGCGGCTTTGCTGTTGGCAATGACACCCTTGACGCGATCGCCGACGGAATTGCTAGGAACCCCGTCCTATGGCAGACTAGCGACTATCCCCCCTGGTCATCGCCTATCCCCATGAGCTACTGCATTAACCCCAGATGTGACCATCGAGCCAATGCAGAGACTGCCGACCATTGCCAAACCTGTGGCACCCCCCTATGGATTAACGGGCGTTACCGAATCGTGCGATCGCTCCTGCCCGACGAGCATCCCTACACCGAAGTCTTTGAAGTTTGCGATCGTCAAGAACCAGACACCCCCAAAGTCCTGAAGACCCTCAAATCCGACAACACCCAAATCCTCAGCCTATTCCAACAGGAGCAGGAAATCCTGCTGCGCCTCCACCATCCCGGAATCCCCAAAGGCGAGGCCATCCTTATCCTGCCGCTGCCCCAGAGCGAACCCCTCCAGGGCTTGGTCATGGAGCGCATCGACGGCATAAACCTGGAACAGTGGCTGCACCACCATGGCCCCATCAGCGAGGCCCAAGCCCTAGACTGGTTGGCGCAACTGGCGACAATTCTCAATGCCATCCATGGGGATAATTTTTTCCATCGGGATATCAAACCGTCCAACATCATGCGGCGCAGCAACGGCAAGCTCGTGCTGATCGACTTTGGCACCGCTCGCTACTACAGCGAAACCCTCGTCAATGGCCACTCGGCCACCGTCGTGGTCAGCTATGGCTACACCGCCCCCGAACAGCTTCAGGGCTATCCCGTGCAGCAGTCGGACTTTTACGCCCTGGGACGTACCATCATCCATCTGCTGACGGGCATCCATCCCCGCGACGCCGCTCCCTTTGCCCAGCAGTGGACCCAGACCAAGGCCAAATTGTCTAAGCCCCTGGTTACCTTGCTGGATCGCCTCGTCGCCCTGGATACGACCCAGCGGCCTCGCCATGCCCAAACGATTTTGCAAACCGTGCGCCGGATCGGGAAGCCGTCTCCGCCGTGGCAATGGTGGCTGGTGCCCATCGTGGGGGCGGGCATGCTGGGATGGTGGCTCGGTAAACATGGCGTCATGGAATGGGCGATCGCCCAAGTGATTCCGCCCCCAGCCTGCACAGGGCAAATTGGCGATCACCTCAGTTGTGGCGAGGAGATTCTGACCCCGAATGTTGCCCTGCCGGAAAAGCGGGCGGGGGTAAAAGCGTGGCGGACCGGACGCTACAACGAAGCCCTGACCTGGTTTAATAAGTCCCTGGCCCTGCGCAAGAATGACCCAGAGACATTGATTTATCGTAACAATGCCTTGATTGCGACAAAGGGCATAAATAACGCTAAAACAATTGGCGTGGTTGTGCCTTTGAATGCACCCGATGAAACATCTTCTAGTGGATTAGAAATGCTGCGAGGCGTCGCCCAAGCCCAGGATGAAGCCCTGAAAAAGAATCAACCCATCAAGATTTTAATTGGAGATGATGCCAACGAACCGGACCAAGCGAAGGAAGTGGCAACTACCTTGGTGCAAAAGCGCGAAATTATCGCTGTGATTGGCCATTATGCCAGTGAAGTCACCCTAGCGGTGATTCAAACCTACCAAGAGGGCAAGCTGGTGATGTTGGCTTCGACCAGCACGTCCACGAATTTGAGTTCCTGGGGAAACCGACCTGGCCATGTCTTCTTTCGGACGGTGCCGACCACCCAGCAATCGGCCCAAAAACTGATGGGTTATCTCATGGCGACGGCTCCCCGATTCTCGGTGGCGGTGTTCTATAACCATCAAAGTGACTTTAGCCGATCGCTGCGGGAGCAGTTTGTCTTGAGTTTTCCGAACCAACAGCAGGTAGTGGAGCGGCCCGAATTTGATCTGGCCCGCGATTCGTTCGATCCGGTAGCGGCGCTCAAAATGGCCGATCAGCTTGGGGCAAAGGCGATCGCAGTGTTCCCCGATGGCCACACCCATCCCTACGCCTTCCAGAACGCCCTGAACTTGATCCGCACCAGCCAAAACCAGCGGCTTATTCTGACGGGCGCTGGGCCGGATAATCAGGAGGCCCTAAAGCGTTTGATTTTGGGCGGGAATCCGCTGTATGACGCGGAAACCCTGACAAAGCTGGGCGAGCTGAGCTTGCAACGCCTCGTGATCTTCGTTCCCTGGCATGCCACCGACAACCCGAGCTTTGCGGCGGCAGCCCGGGCGTACTGGCAAGGCGATGTCAACTGGCGCACCGCGACGAGCTATGATGCGGCCCAGGTCTTAATCACGGCCTTTGCCCAGAACCCGCAGGATCGGACGGCGGTGCAAAAAATTTTGGCGGATCCCGAGTTTGTCACCCCAAAGGCGCAGGCAGCCACGGGAGAAATTCGGTTTCGCGGCGGCGATCGCGTGGAGGCGATCGCCACGTTGGTGAAGGTGGTGCCGCGCTGCGGGCGATCGGGCTACGCATTTATCCCGGCGACGGATCCCGCCCCATGCCTGGGGCTGAGGTTCTAATATCATCGAATCCGCACGGGGATGTCCTGAGAAGATGTCCTGATGATGAGTTGCGGTGCATTTGAGGGTTTGCCCATTAAGATATCTAAAGCATCTCGATCGCTCAAGCATCCCTTGTCGCCGTACCGCATGACCTCGACTCTCATTCCTTCAACTCCCATTTCTTCAACGTTGTCTGCCGCGCCCTCCTTATCCGGTGCGCCGCGCCTGAATGCTCCCACTGTGCATCGTCTGGCCAATGGATTGACGATTATTGCGGAGCGCATGCCCGTCGCTGCTGTGAATTTGGATTTGTGGTTACCCGTGGGTTCAGCGGTGGAAGCCGATCCGATCAACGGTATGGCGCACTTTCTAGAGCACATGATTTTTAAGGGCACGGCCCGACTCCACAGCGGCGAGTTTGAGCGCCGGATTGAGGCGCGGGGTGCTCGGACCAATGCGGCGACCAGTCAGGATTACACCCATTACTACATCACTACGGCTCCCCAGGATTTTGCCGATCTGGCCCCATTGCAATTGGATGTGGTGCTGAATCCTACTATTCCCGAGGCTGGGTTTGAGCGAGAACGGCAGGTGGTGCTGGAGGAAATTCGGCGATCGCAGGACAATGCCCGCCACCGGGTTTTTCAGCACACCAGTCAACTCACCTTTGAGCGGCTGCCCTACCGCCGCCAAGTGCTGGGGTCCGCCTCGGTGATTAAACAATTGACGGCGCAGCAAATGCGGGACTTTCACCGCCACTGGTATCAGCCTGCGGCCATGACGGCGGCGGTGGTGGGGGATCTGCCTGTCGATCAGTTAATTCGGATTGTGGAAGAGAGTGCCACCCATGCGGGTCTGCCCGGAGTGGGAGCATGCAAACCCGCGGCCTGTAACCCTGGGGCCAGTCCCAGCCTTGGGGATGCCGCCTATCCCCCGCCAGCCCTCCACCCGCCCGAAGTACCGTTTACCCACATTTGCCGCTGTGAGGTGACGGATGCGACGCTGCAACAGGCCCGATTGATTATGACTTGGCGGGTGCCGGGATTGATGGAGATGGCGGATACCTATGCCCTGGATGTGTTGGCCTCAGTATTGGCCCAGGGGCGCACCGCTCGCTTAGTCAAGGATCTGCGGGAACAGCGAGGGCTAAGTGCTCGGGGATTTCGGCGAGCAACATGAACTATGTGCATCAAGGGGCCTTCTCCATTTCGGTCCAGTTGCCCGTTGCGCATTTAGCGGTGGTGGAAGCGGCGATAGCAATCAGTT
>CAVYAN010000029.1:0-45307 GCA_963766075.1 uncultured cyanobacterium
GAGTACCACTGCGGGCATCAATATGGGCGTGGAAGATGACATTGACTTCCGGATAAAACATCATGGCCGCGCCGGGGCGAATTTGGCCATAGATGATTTCCACCTCTTCTAATTGGCCAGCATCCCCCTGAACCGTGACGCGCTGATGTTCGACAAAACCAGCGGTGGCAGCATCACTGGCATTCATTAAAATGCAATTCCGGTGGGGCATGCCGCGATAGCGATCGCCCGATTGATAGACGACGGTGTTGTGCTGAGCGTAGCTGCGCCCCGTACCCAGAGCCAGCACAATCCCTTGGTGAAAGTCCACACCAAAGTCATGGGCCGATGGAAGCTGTAAATGGGGCAACGGCGTCACAAACATGTGGGCTTTGCCAGAGGGCGTGGCAAACTTAGGCTCGGTGAAAATGCGTCCGGCGATGGTGAATTCGGCATGGGTTGTGTCAATCTCGGCGATCGCCGCGTAGCCCGGAATTGTCTGGGCAATCAGTTGCCGCACATAGGCGGTATCCTGTAATTTGCGCCAGTTAACGGGTGTATCACCCTGTAGGCGATGGGCCAGTTCCGCCAAAAATTCCACCTCTGAAACAAGATCCGCCTCCTTCAGATGGGTTTCGCCCGGTTCATTCAGTCGGACAAAGTTATTGCCAGATTCAACGGTAGTTTTGTGGGGATTTTCAAATCGGGTGAATACAGGAATGATGATTGTGTTAGCCTTGGCAAGTCCGTGAAAGTGTCCAACATTAGGCTTAGTGGCTATGTAGATGATAGTCTCAATATTACCCAAAGCCCGTTTTGCTTGATTTAAATCGGGATTGGCAGCATAGAGATTTCCCCCCAGACACAGCAGCGTATCCACCTGGTGCGCATTCGCCGCATCAATCAGGGCGCGGGTATCATAGCCCGGAACTCGGCTGAGGGGCCGATCCAATAATTTTTCTAGGGCCGCCTGAATGTCTTGCCGCAGGTTCACCGTCACGCCCATGGAGCCAAAGCCCTGAACATTCGAGTGGCCGCGAATCGGCATCGTCCCGGCACCGGGTTTGCCCGCATTCCCGCTGAGCAGAGCCGTATTAGCAATGCTAAAAATATTGTCTACACCATTGGCTTGTTGGGTGACACCCATGGCCCAGGCAAAGACAACAGCATTGGCATGACCGATGACTTCTGCCGCGACGAAAATTTCGGCTTGCGATACGCCACAGGTTTGCACAATCGTGTCCCAGTCCGTAGATTGGACTTGGTCTAAAACCGATTGCCAATTTTCAGTGTGGTGTTTGAGAAAGTCGATTCGGGCGAGATTCTGTTCGATCAGCGCTTTCTGAATCCCAACAAAGAGGGCAACATCACTCCCCGGAATCGGTTGTAAATAGAGCGAGGAAATCTCGGAGCCACCGCTCAGCATGGATTTAATCGGATAGGCGGGCGAGGCAAACTTAACGAGCCCCACTTCCACACAGGGATTGATCACAATCACCTTGCCCCCGCGATCGCGCAATTGAATCAGTTCATTCAGCAAGCGGGGATGATTGGCGGGCGCATTGGAACCAATCAGCACCACACAGTCCGCTTGCTTTAAACCCTCCAAGCTAACCATAGATGTGCCAGAACCAAACATTTGCTTGAGGCCGACGGTAGAGGCCGCATGACAAAGATCAGAACAATCTGCCAAATTATTGGAGCCTAAAGCGCGCAGCAGGAGTTGCAGGAGAAAGGCGGCTTCGTTGGACGATCGCCCCGAACTGTAGGAGGCTACTCGGGTCGGGGATTTTTGCAATGCAGCGGTGGCCAAGGCATACACCTCCTCCCAGCTAATCCGTTCGTAGCAGATCGCAACCAGCCCGCCGAATCACGGGAAAACTCAGACGACCCAGGTTATTGGCCTGCTCGGAGGTGAGCTGTTGCAGGTCAGCCAGCGGCGTGTGGTCAAAAAAGTGCGGACGCAAGCCGGGTTGCAGCTCCGAGGCGATCGCTTCGACACTTTTAGCACACCGTTGCAACACCTCACCGTCTTCGTTGACAAAGCCGCCTCGCTGCCCACCCGTCCCCCAGGCACAGGAGAGACAAGCACTTTTGTGCAACAGGGTTTTCCAGATTTTGGGACCGTCAACTGAAAGGGTGTGATTGGCCCAGTATTGCAGGACGGGAAGGCCACCCCCCACGGTCGGCAGATTGGGAGTCGGTGGATTGGGAGTCGGCGGATTGGAGATCGGTGGATTAGCGGATTGGGGTTCTGCACTCATGGCAAATCTCCAGCTCAACGGCACTGTAGAATGAAGAAGCTCAGCAGGGCAATTCACGCAGAGAGCGTTCAAAGCCATGGCCTACAGTCAATTTACCATTGAAAAAGTGAAGTCAGACTTGGGGGTGACGATTGCGGAAACCTTCGGCACGTTCTCCCAAATCCCAGCGGTTCAACCGAGTGTGTTTCTCTCTGAATTGTTAGAGAAATTTGTCCCGCTAGCTTTAGCAATTGATACAGAGAAAGCCCGCTCAGAGCTGATTGTAGCACCCGTACTTGTGGAATTACGAGAACAATTGGGCGATCGCATTAGTTTATTCTCGGGAAGAGATTTTAATGTCGATAGTGAAAGGGGCTTAGTCGGGCGATGCGATTTCCTGGTGAGCCACTCGGCGGAGCAATTGTTTATCGAAGCCCCAATTGTAGTGCTCGTAGAAGCTAAAAATGACAATATTTCCTCAGGTCTGGGGCAATGCATTGCCGCAATGGTCGCAGCACAACTGTTCAATCATCGTCAAGGGACACTGATCAAAACCATTTATGGCGTGGTGACTACCGGTACGAATTGGAAGTTTTTAAAGTTAAGTCACTCCGAGATCAAACTCGATCTCAAAGAATATTCTCTCAACGATATTGGTCAGCTTCTCGGCATTCTCCGCGCCTGCATTGAACCTTTTCCTCCCCATCCGCACCCCCTGCCATGACAGATTCTTTTTCAACGCCAAACCGTGAATGGTGGGCCCAGCGCTGGATTGATGTGTTGGAATCCTTTGGCTGGATGCGCCGCTTGGCTCGGGCGCGCATCTATGCTCGTGAAGGGCATGTCTTGAGCATGGAATATAAAGGGCCGAAGGTGTCGGCCTTGGTACAGGGCACTGCCCCCGAACCCTACCGCGTGTCCCTATCGCTGGATCCGTTTACGGATGAGCAGTGGGGCTATGTGATTGAGTCCATGGCGGAGCGGGCAATTTTTTCGGCCAAGCTATTGGCGGGGGAAATGCCCCAGGCGATTGAGGAAGTGTTTACCGGGAATGGCCTCAGTCTCTTTCCGTTCACAAAGTTTGATATTCACAGTCGCTGCTCGTGCCCCGATCCGGCTAATCCCTGTAAACACATTGGGGCGGTATATTACGTGCTGGGCGATCGCTTCAGTGAAGATCCCTTTGTCCTGTTCCAGTTGCGAGGACGTACCAAGGCCCAAATTATTGAGGCTCTGCGCCACATTCGTGGCACCCAAGGGGAAGGGGCGGCGATCGCCGCTCCCGATCCCAGTCAACCCGCTCCCGATCTCCAGCACCTCGATCTGCATCAGTTTTGGCAGTATTCAGACCAACTTGAGTCCTCCCTGGTGGTGATATCGCCCGCTCCCAGTAGTGAAACCGTGCTGGATGTCCTGGGCGCAATTCCGTTTAAGCTGCCTGCTGGCAGCAGTCCCCTGGAAGCCCAGGCCATGACCCAAGCCACCATGGAATACTTGAAAACGATTTATCAACAGGCGAGCCAGCAGGCGATCGCCGCTGCCATGAACCTTCCCGCGCAGGAGTCCTAGCCCCACCCTCAAGCATCCACCCGTTGAAATCCCCGATAGGCGATCACCGCATAAAATGGATCCCCACCGCCCATACCCAGCATTTGCAGAAAGCTCGGCACCTGTGCCGTCCGGATCACCGTTTCCGGCTCCGTGAACCCGGGGACAGCCCGAAAATAGCCCTTCACCAATTCCACACGACTTAACTCCGTCCCCTCTCGCCAAACTTGAATCGCCTTGTGATAAAACATCCGATTAGAGAAGCTAAAAATCGCCACCCCACCGGGTCGCAAAATTCGATAGACCTCCGAAAAAATCGCTTCGGGATATTCTAGATACTGCACCGATACCGTATTGAGCACAGCATCCACAGATTGATCAGCCAGCGGGAGCTTCGGATCTTCGTTGAGGTTTTGGACAATGTAGTGATGCAAGCGGGGATTACGAGCCAGTTCTTCCCCATTCATGCCGTGGCCTTCGACATGGGCAAATTCCAGGTCTTCGGGCAAATGGGATACCCAACTGCTCATCAGGTCAAAGATGCGAGTCTGGGGCCGCAGTCGCTGTCGGTATAAATCCGTGAGCTGCTGGATAAAGCCATCGTCCACATGGGTGACAAACCGGGGCGCTGCATAGAACAGCGTGTCACTGGTCGGATCCAGCTTGGTGCGTTGGTTGGGGCGAAGGAGCATAGAGAAACGGTGGAAAGAGGAAACTCGAGACGCTGCCATCGCGAGCATGATGGCATCTGTGAGCCATAATGGCATTAATCAGGATTAAAGCCCAGTCAAATCGCAGCGATGGCGCTGCGGGATCTGATGGCCCCATCGGAACGATCCGGAACAAGACGGGGCCGGGGTGAATCTTAACGTAGGAAACTTGATGGGGACAGCGGGCAGACAAGAACCGAGTAGGCCCGCAAAATGGCGATGGCCGTGCTCAGTGACCCCACTCAGTTTTCTCGGGTTTGAGTTTCCCCAGGCTTGAGTTGCCTTGGGCTGAATTCTGGCGATTTTCACGGGTTGTGTGTGGGTAGGATTGCTTATGGTCATCAGGTTGAGGCAACGGCTGGGTTCGGCAGTAGGCATTGTGGGCTGTTTGAGTGCGGTGGGTATGGGTCTGTCAACTGCTATGCCCGTGGCGATCGCCGGGTCCGCCAGCGTGCCCCTCAGCCAAACGAACGCCGCCGCAGCACCAAGCGCGATCGCCCCACCCTTCACCGCCCTATCGCGATTGTCGGGCTTTTCTGCGGATGGCCGTCACTATATTCATTTAGAAAGTTCACGCGATACGGGAGCCGGAGTGCCCACATCACGCTTGCAAGTTGTGGACATGACAAGCAATCGCTGTGCGCCACAGGGCTGCGACGAAACGCGCTATGGCGAAGCCCAGGCCGGGTTGAGTCTAGCCCAGACGGAGTTGGAACTGTTACAGAAAACCTGGGCTTTACGCCAGTCCTTACAACTGGCGATTCCCCAGGCGGGCAAAACCCTGCCCGTGCTGTCGCGATCGCGGGATCCCCTGGGCACTGAGATTGTGACAGTGCAAAAGGCAGGACAGGCAAAACCCATGGAGTTGCGGCTGCATCAACTCCACCCAGCAGCCCCCGGCCCAGCAGCCCCCTCAGGGCCAAATGAAGCGGCAGTTTTGCAGGATGGGTCGGTGTTATCCCTAGAACTGTTGCATGATGGGCAGTGGCAACAGGTGAGTGTGATCCAGCGCTTTCAGCAGGACGGGCTAGAGTATTCAATTCGCGAGGTGAAACTGTCCCCTCAGGGCGATCGGCTGGCCGTGCTCCTGACTGTGACTCTGACAACCTTTGAAGGCACTCTCACCACCACTCTGGTGCAGGGGTTTCAACTGTAAATTCACCTGTAACACCTATAATTTCACCTCTCATAATTTCACCTCTCATAATCGTCCGGGCGGGTGTGAGACAAGACAACTGTTAAACGACTGTTAGACAACTGTTAGACAAAAAACTAGAGCCGTGAAACCTCACGCCTCTAGGTAGGACTCTTCCTATCGACAATCGAACAGAAATTTAGACAGATTGGAGAGGGCAACGCCTCCCGACTAACACCTTTGTTGCCGATTAATGCTGGACATCGCAGGTCAAGGGGCAGGACGCATAAACAGACGTGTGGTTAGGGTTGGCCTCTCCGTGCAGCCAGCGTAACCAATCAACCTCTTCGGGATGGATGCCATTCAAGGTGAGGGCCGCAGCCCCGATCATAATGGCCGCAATATTAATGCCAAACAGCCCCCCTGCTACCACCAAAACAGCACTCACAGGCATAATAGATTGCAGGCTAATCGCGAGCAAAGATCCCACAGTAACCATTAGGATAACTAAGGGAAATCCAACGATTAATAGGCACACCGCTAAGGTAAATGTCCAAACCAGAAAACTCTTTAACATTAACCAGTAATACACCGTTCTGTAGCTTTCGCTGTGTGATAATGCCATGCCCTTTCCTCCTGTAAAATTAAGAGAACTGTAGTGCGTTAACCGCTCAAACAATGGACGTTGGAGAAATACTTAATAGCGATCCCCAGCCTGGGATCATCTGTGAGTTCTTAGTATAGATAACCTCATCCCGGAAAATGAGAGTTTTCTAAAAAGTTTATGTTTATAGTCATTTGTTCATCTAATCTCCGAACTTCTTATCTTGATTAAGGATTGAAAACACAGGAATCGAAGGCAAGCAGACTCCTATCCCTACGGGTGAAGCCCACAAAATCAATCGGTTCAGCCCATGGCAAAACATAAGGCTTCTTAAACCCATCAATTTCCCCACGGATCCTAGGGAACTGCCAATCCATTAATTCCTAGTTCTAGAAATAGATTCGCTTAATATTTCTTGGTATTCAGCCGTGGCATTCTCATCCCAGTAGTACTGAGCTTCTAATCTGCGGAGTAGGCAATGTCTACGAGGCTCCAGCACGAAGCGATCAAACCGTGGAAGGATCACACCGTAGAAAGATTGTCGGCCTGCCGAACAGATGAAAAGTAAGGCCATTTCCAGAAAAAAGATTACCGAATTGAGTAGGATAGTTCAAACGTTTCAATCGGTCGGCGAGCCCAAACATGGAGAATTCAGCCCCACCATCACTCACCGCCTGTCAGATCAACGATCTGCGTCTAGCAGCATCCAAAATGGATCTCGTGGCTCGCCGCCGCTTTCAAGCCGAAATGACACTGAAGTACTGTAATAGTCAGGCCCGCCTAGCCGAATCCCGCTTTGGCTGGGGCCGTGCCAGCGTGGAACTGGGCTTAGCCGAGCAGCGGAGTGGGATTCGTTGTATCGGTCGCCAATCGGGTTATTCCGGAGCAAAACGGTGGGAAGATAAGTACCCGGCTGCTTCGGCCACCTTAGGTCTTCTGGCCGAAGCTCAATCCCAACAAGATCCAACATTTCACAGTTCTATTGCCCATACGCTATTGCCCATACGCGCTTGACCACGAAATTAGCCCTGCAGGCGCTGCGTGAGGCCGGGGTTGATGGAGCGATTCTGCCCTCAGAAAATGGGATGGGCTTGATTTTGAATCGAATGGGCTACCGGATAGTGTTCTAGACATGGGGATTGATGCAGTCAAACTGCTCGTCCAAACTCATAGCGATTGATGAACAAACCAATCATGATGTCGTGCAGCCATTCAGATTTGGAGAAGCAGATCGTTTTGCGAGCTAATTGCTTAATTCGGGTTCGTAACGTTAAGTGTTTGCGCTCGATTTTTTGGGTATTCCACTTGCCAACGACGTGCTGGTCTTCATCCAACAAACGAGCCTATTGGCTTGACAGGACTAAAATTGTGGGTAAAGATGATGCAGTTTAATTCGAGCGTCTGCGGTCGTAAATTGCCATTTAACTTTAGCGTGTTCTTGATTACGTTCTTTTTGCCAAGCGGCCAGCTCAGTTTTCAGCAGATCGGCTCGACTGATGCGGCGATCTAAGCATTGTTGTGACAGTACACTCAATTCAGTTTCAGCAATGTTGAGCCAACTGCCATTGCGAGGCGTATGATGAATCGTTAATCTTCTCGCTAACCGGTGAGCGGTTTCTGCCGGAAAAGCATGATATAAGGAGCCGATATGATGGGTATTCAAGTTATCACAAACTAATTTAACCCTTGGAGCATCGGGATAATCTTCATCGAGTAATTGTTTGATTTCTTCTGCCCAATCTAAGCGAGTTCTCTGAGGACGACTACTCACTCTCCTCCATCCTTTAATTGGATCGACAAACATAAATATTGCGGCGACACCGTTTCGCTCATAGTGATAATCTTCTTTCTTCGCCTGTCCCGGTTTAGCCGGAATGCTGGGATAGAGATCCCCGGTCAGTTCAATGGATGCTTCATCCATACAAATCAAGGGTATATTCGGCTCTGGTGGGGCACTATAGACATCTAGAACATTCTCCATTTGTGCGATAAATCGCGGTAAATCTTCTTCAGGTATACAGAATCTTTCTGTTTTCCAAGGTTGCAATTCAATTTGATTTAAGGTGTTTCTTACCGTTTCTCTGCTGATCGATATGACGATCTTTCGCGACACCAACTCTTTCGCCAGGAGTTGAATTGTCCAGCGCACTCTTCCGAGTGGTGGGTCACTGCAACAAATTGCAATTAAATGAGCTTCTTGTTTACCATCCAGCTTGGGTGGGGTCGGTGAACCTTCTCTCGGCTTCCGTTGTAAGGCTGGCTGGATTCCTTCCAGGACGAACTTTTTTCTGATCCCTGCAACAGTATTGATGTGCATATTCAATGCTTGGCTAATATTTTCATCCCTCCATCTTCCTTCTACAGCGTTATCATCCGACATTAACAAGACTTGAGCATGATTCACTTGTTTTGCGGCTTTTGTCCCATTTTTGCTGATTTCTATCAGTTCTTGGCGTTGCTCTTTGCTCAGGTTTATCCGATACTTCAAATGCGGATTACTCATTGTTTTAGTTGACAACTTTTACCCACAATTTTAGTCCTGTCAAGCCACTATGCTCCCCAGCCTAAGAGGATGTCTGAAAAGCCCAGGTATAGCGAAGGAAGGGAAAAAGAAGCCCTCATTCCGTAAACTGTCAGAAGAAAGAAACCTTGACAGAAGAATGAGAGCCATGAACCTAGGGAGCATCTCACCTTTGCAATGAGCATAAATGCTTAGTGATAATTTCATCGAAATACGACAAAATTGAGTCACTGATTTGAGGCTTTGCCGCCATGACGCCTGAAGAATTACAAAAAATAGAATACCATGCCAACCAAATTGCCCAAATTCTCTATTCTGATACGGATCCGAAAGTGATTCAGACCTTGGGGGATATTGAAACTACCGTTCGTCAGCAAATCCTGCAGCATGTCAGCCCTCCTATCGGTGTTTTTTTGTCAAAAATGCCACCGAAATCGAAACGGGAAGAAAGCGAAACATCAAAACAACAATCGGGAATCTTGAAATCACGGAACGTCAAGCCCAACACCTCAATGTAAAACCCTATACTCAAATCAGTGAGCACTTAGAAAACTGCTGTCTACTCGTGAGTGCAAATAGCTCTTATGCACGTTCACAAGAAGATTTAGCAATTCTAATGGGAATAGATATTTCTCATAGTACTCATCATAGATTAGTGCATCGTCAGGAATTTAAGGGAATCATTTCTGAAACCACTATTGAATCAATGAGTTTAGATGGCGGAAAAGCTAGAATCCGCACCCCCAAGGGTGAAGTGTCTATTTACAAAGATTACAAAGCCGTGGTTTTAGAAGGTCAAGGGATCGGGGGATATTTCCAAAAAAATGAGGCGTTGATTGATTGGGTCAATAGCCAACCCTTAGCCACCACGGTTTCCTGTTTAGGCGATGGGCATGATGGGATTTGGAATGTATTTCGTGCGGTGGCGGTTCCAGAACAGCGGCGTGAAATTCTGGATTGGTACCATTTGGTCGAGAATTTGCAAAAAGTGGGTGGCTCGAACAATCGCTTAAATCAGGTGGAAGCCTTGTTATGGACTGGCAAAGTCGAGGCGGCGATGGCGCTGTTCTCCGATTGCACTCTTGATACCGTGCCCAATTTCATCACCTATCTGACCAAGCATCGGCATCGGATTCCGAATTATGACTATTTACAGTCAGAAGGATTCACCATTGGCTCGGGTGGCGTGGAATCTGGAATTAAACAAATTAGTCGCCGGGTGAAAATTTCAGGAGCACAATGGGAGGCGAAGAATGTCGATCAAGTCGTAAAACATCGGTGTGCCTACCTAAATGGTCAATTTTCAACGCATTTTCAGCTTTCCAGGGCGATATAATCACAAGTATTTCTACTCATCGCAAAGGTGAGATGCTCCCTGAACCTATCGGCTACCGATATAAAGCGGGACAAAATGGGATGTTGTCGTCAGCCCAGCGATGAAAAAAGCCCTCACGATGGTCGCAAGGGCCGTATCGTTTCCTCATAACCAAACGAGGGGACGATGAAATTTACTATAGGGGAACGCGTTCAAAAAGTCTTCCACACCCTATCGGGTCAGGGCCAGCAAACCCTGCGAGGGATGGCCGCGCGGATCGGCTTGTCGAAAAGTAGTGTGCATCGCCACCAACAAACGATGGCCCGTCGCAATCAGCATCCAGAATCTGGGTTATGGGAAAGTGCCGCCGGTGCGCATTGGCTCCATCGATTGGTGATCGCAAGTATTTTTGTTTTCTGTTTCAAACGTGGCGTCGGCTGTGAAAGTCTGAGCGAATTTTTCCAGTTGCTTCGGTTAGAGCAACACATTGGCATTTCGGTTTCGTCATTACGTCAGATTCGGTCGCAGATGGCAACCCAAGTGTTGCACTATCAACAGGTGCAACACTTGGCATTAGCTAATTCGGATCAGCCTATTGAAGTCTGTGCCAGTGTCGATGAAACTTTTTTCGACCAAGTTATATTAGTGATGTTGGATGTCCCCAGTGGCTTTATTCTGGTGGAAGAACTCGCAGCAGATTATCGCTACACGACCTGGCAGCAGCACACCCAACGGGTCTGAACCCAGTTGGGCTTCACGGTGCGATACTGTGTCAGTGACCGCGCCAAAGGCTTAATCAAATTGGCCCTCCAGGATTTGGCGTGCCCCAGCATTGCCGATTTGTTTCATGCCTTACGCGACCTCTCCAAAGGCCTCGGACGAGAACTCGGGCAACGGTTATTTCGGGTCAACCGCCGACTCAATGATCTGGGCGACCAACCGGAAACAGCGGCGTTAAAACAGCAACTGCAAACGGAGCAACAGACCTTACAGGCTGCACAATCTCAATACCACGATTGTTTACATCAACTGACGATGGCCGTACATCCCTTCGAGATTCGTCAGGGCATCAAACAAACGAGTGGCCAGGTTGCCGCCCAACTCACCGCCCAACTCCAAGTCCTGAAAACGCTCAAAAAAAGCCATCAGTTGCCCGATACCATCGGTTGCTTGCCCAAGGTGGTGGGACAAATCCCGGACTTGAGTGCCAGCATCGATTGCTGGTGGAATTGGGTGCAACAGAGCTTAGAGGCGCATCCCGATCTGCCCACGCGCGCATGGGCGCAGAACGCTTTATTACCCGCCTTTTACTGGGAACAGCAAACGCAACGGACGAAAAACCCGGACCTCAAAGCCGTCTATCAGCAGGCACTCCAATCGGCGCAAATCGCCTTGATGGCCCATCCCTTGACCACCGCTTTAGCACCCGCACAATTTGCCCAATGGCAAGCGTGGGCCACCGCAATGGTGACGAAATTTCAGCGGACTTCTTCGGCCGTCGAAGGCCGCAATGGCTATATCTCCCAGATTCATCACAATCGGCGCGGACTCTCGGCGCGGCGATTAGGTGTAATGACTACCATTCACAATTTTTACCTCAAACGCGCGGACGGCTCGACGGCGGCGGAACGACTCTTTGGCAAGTCCGCTCCGGACCTCTTTGAATCGCTCATTCAACAGATGCCGCCCCTCCCCCAAGCCCGACGACGGAAAATTACCGCCAAACCTAAAACTGTTGCACTGCAGACTGTCCCGGCTTAAAGTGGTAGCCACCTATCCTATCCGACTGACATGAGTGATGCACAATGGGAACTTTTGTTACCGTTGCTCCCTGCTGCCAAAACGGGCGGACGCCCCCGCAGTGTCGATCTCAGAGCCGTTATCAATGCCATCTTTTATAGAGTTGTCGCTGGTGGTGCATGGCGCATGTTGCCGCACGACTTTCCCAAGTGGCAAACGGTCTATCACTACTTCAGGGCATGGCGCTTAGAGGGTAGCTGGGAGAAGATTCATGCCCAATGTGTCGAGTGGGAGCGGGCGATTCAAGGGCATGAGGCCGTGCCGAGTGCTGCCAGTATGGATTCTCGATCGGTAAAAACCGGCCTTCCCACGGCGATCACCATCGGTTTTGATGGCGGCAAAAAACGAAAGGACGCAAACGTCACCTCATGGTGGACACCTTGGGGTTGGTCATGATGGTTGTGGTCACAGCGGCCAATGTCAGCGACCAAGCGGGGGCGCGTCTCCTCTTCAATCGCCTTGCGGCGGTGCCGGAGCGGATAGCGCGGTTGGTGCGGATTTGGGTTGATGGCACCTATGAAGGCGTGGATTTTATGCGGTGGACGATGGATACCTACCGCTGGATTCTCGAAACCATTAAACGTTTAGAGGCGGCCAAGGGCTTCGTCTTATTGCCGAAACGGTGGGTAGTCGAACGCACTTGGGGATGGCTCAATTGGTCACGCCGCTTATCGAAAGACTACGAAGTTTTGCCGGAAACCTCCGAAACCTTCATCTATGTTGCCATGATTCGACTCATGCTCAGACGGCTAGCGTAGCTGTTAACTTCTCAGACATCCTCTAAGCCTGCGGCACGCTCAGCGAACGGTGTAAAAAGTTTGAACGCCAAATGGCTCTAACAATGCCTTTAACTCGACCAATGCCTGAACTTTATGATCTGCCAGCACATACGCCAACACTTGTCCGGTTTGATGATCAATTGCGTGCCATAACCAACGCTCCTGTTTTTTACACCGGACAAAACTCCACATCTCGTCTGCTTCAGCTTCCTCGACGTGTTTGGCAACGGTCACAGTCGTTGGCTTGAGTTGTTCCAACAAAGGACGGTTGCCCTGTTCAAGCTGACGACCTTTTTTTTAATTCTTCAATCACGGTGGTGGGACTAATCTTGAGTACTCGTGCGGTATCGCGAACCCCGCTGCCGTTAAGCACCATCTCACGAATCTGTTGCTTCACCGCTGGCAAGTAGCCTCGGTAGGAATACTCTAGAACAAAGCTATGACGCGTGCATTCAGGATTGCGGCATTTATATCGCTGCTTACCTTCGGCGGTTTTGCCATGCTTGACGATATTCGGGCTGTCACAGGTGGGGCAATGTACAGGTTCAAGTACCATCGCTGTCGTTTAGGAATGATCTAACTGATTCAAGTAGTCCTATTTTCCCTGATCCCTATCCCCATGTCTAGAACACTACCAGCCGCTGCTTGGTCGGTCAGCGCTAGCAACTCCTCCCGCATCATGCCCATCCCCGCTCGATAGTGGTTTCATTTTGGCAGAGGGGGGGGAGAAATGGCGCGGGGGATCAAATTGCGCTGACAGCCTCCACCCAAAGCACATGAGCGGCAAAAGCTCCCGTCGCTAAAGCGTTGAAAAGTTTCAAATCCGCCGTCACGAGTTGACCCTGAGTTGAAATTGCTAGAGCCAAGTAAAGGCTATCGTAAACAGTGCGATCCCTCTGCATTGCAATATCTAGAGCCACAGTGGCCAATGCTTGGGATGCATAGACCTGCAAGGACACAACACTAAAAGCGGCTAAAGTTTCTCGAGCCTCGCTGGCTTCGATAGATCCGCTGGCTACCCTACGGGAAGCGAACTACGACTCCGCTCCGCCGGCTAGAGATTGCTCCCTGAGCAAAGTCGAAGGGACCAGAAGGACTTTCAGAAAATCGGGGGAGTGGCGATCGCCGACTGGACCACCTAACCCAACCGGGGCCAACCTTTATAGGGGAATTTCTGGAATGCTGGCCAGATCGACCATAGGCGTCAGGGGAGGCACAGCATTCCGCGATTCGTAGGCGACAGGATCAGCGTTGGGGGCCACCCCTCCATGGGCGCGATCGCAGCGAACGGCAAAGCTACAGTGCCCACATTCCGGCGAGTCTACATTCACCTGGGGAAAGGGTTCGCCCTTTTGATAGAGCGCTAACCACCGACTCAACTGGCGCAGCAATTGGCTCAAATCCTGGCGGGTTTGCTCATGCTGTCGCCGATCATGGGCAATGCGAAGCTGCTGGACAATTCCAGCAGCAGCCGATCCCGGCGACTGAAAAAACCAATACACCAGATTCACCGCCTCTGGCTCATACCGACTGGTTTCCACCAGCACAAAGGGATAGAGGCGGGTTTGCCAATTTTGCCGCAGCCGCTGGGGGTGCTCCGGACGGGCATAGGTTTTCCAATCCAGAATTTGCCCGGACTGCGGCGTTAAAATCACAAAGTCATACACTACCGTCAACAAATACCCCTCGAACGCCATCGTGCGAGACTGCTCACTGCATTGGACGGCAGCGGTATCAGTCCCCAAAATCTCGGGAGCCGCTTGCACAAAGGCCGTAAACCACTGCTCCAGTTGGCGATCGCTACTCGCTAAGGGAGCCACAGGCAACCCCATCTGCCACTGCTGCAATAGCGCATGGAACTGGCTTCCCTCCGTCATTCGGGCCTGCTGATCGGGCAATGTATAGGAACCCAGTTGCTCTATATATAAGTGTTGAAATTTACGCGGACAGGTGGACAGTAAATTCAGCAACCCCTGGGAAAGGCGCAGCGGCAGAGTCGACAGCGGCGGACTAACAGGCGGACTAACAACGGCCTGAGGCTGAGATCCAGATTCCATAGTTACCCCTTAGTCAAGACAAAAACGCTACCCTCATTGCCCCGCCCAATCCGCAAATCCGCATCTAAATAGGTGATGTCCAACCAGCCCCGCTGCTCCCGGCGTGGATCAATCTGCACGTCGATCGCCGCGAATTTTTTGCCCGCTTCGATATCCCGGATAAATTGCGAGGCCGATTGATAGCCCAGCCAACGCTGCCCCCCCACAATCGAACGTTCAAACCGCACCTGCACCCGCCGTTCCGAACTGGGCGTGAAGCGGGCCGCAATGCTCACAATGCCCTCGAGGTAGGGCAGGCCCACAATTTCGGCAATATTGTATAGGCTGGCCTGCGCTGACCGAATGCACTGGTACACCGGCCCCAAGCGAAACAGGGGCAGACGATCAATCCCCAAAATACCTGTGCTGGTGGTGTACAGCAGTCGCCAGTCCCCCTCTAGCAAGGGACTGGCAAGGGGCTGGGGAGTGGGGTTGCGGTCTTCCAGTTGGGCGATCGCCGCCAGAATCGCTTGCTTCTGCACCGGAGTTGCCACCAGGCCCCGATTCGTGCCCGCGATCGCGTTCAATAATGCCGATTTGCCAATCATTCCGGTGCCGTCCCAGGGTGAAGTGAAGTAGGTTGTATCCTAAAAAGTCTTGCATTTCCCTCGGAGAATGATAGACTCTGCTTGTTTAAGAAACTTAGCAAGAAATTTAGCGTAAACAGTTTAGCGATCGGTGTTATTGATCTAGGATCAGGATCCGTAAAAAAGGTTTGAAATATCCTTATTTTCGGGTATTCTTGGCTATCCAGAACTAGATTTCCTCCTCTCATTTGGAACCTTATGGTCTATAATCCCTCCCTACGTGAAGAACCCCGCAAGCAGGTTGCTGCTGCCATTCCCTCTAAGCAGGAAAGCTCCATTCTGGATTGGTTAGAAACCACAGGTCGCCTGTTGGCCCGCGACAGCAACGAACTGGAATACGCTACCGATGGTGACGAAGAAATCTCGGCCCTCATGGGATCCGACGATAACTCCTTCGACGTTGATGATGATGACGACGACATGGATCTTGATGATTAGTGTAAAGGATTAGTGTGAAGCCTGCGTAATTTCCCCAGGCTGTGATGAAATCCCCTGGGGAGAGGTGTGGTAAATGTGTTGTGTGAAGAGTGAGTGAGATTCTTGTGGATGCAAAGTTTTTTAGCAGTCGAACGTTAAATCTGTCGGGCACCCTCTTATTTATCATCTTGGTTTTGGGTGTCTCGATCGCCGCCCTGTCCCTAGACTTTTCTGCAGGGCGCACTCTGGTTCAAGGATTTTCCCTAACCCTGCCGCTTTGGGTTTGTGCCCTGGCCACCGCTGGCGTAGGCTGTTGGGCTGTCCCCGCGCTACAAGCCCTGAAGG
Organism: uncultured cyanobacterium; assembly: GCA_963766075.1. Lineage (GTDB taxonomy): Bacteria > Cyanobacteriota > Cyanobacteriia > Leptolyngbyales > Leptolyngbyaceae > CAVYAN01. The sequence continues at coordinate 16,080 of CAVYAN010000029.1, forward strand.
CTGGACAAATTATTCGGGAAGATGGCCCCCAAGCCCACCTCAAAAAAGCGGGAACGCCAACCATGGGGGGCATTTTTTTATTGCCTCCGGCAGTGCTGATTGCTCTGGTTTGGTCGGGGTTTGCTCCCGATGTGGTGGCTGTATCGATGTTGACGTTGGCCTACGGTGCGATCGGCTTTGCGGATGATTGGCAAATTATTCGGCGCAAGTCCAATAAAGGCATTTCCCCCCGGATGAAGTTGGGTCTACAGATTGGCTTTGCGGCTCTGTTCTGCCTGTGGTTAATGGCAACACAACCCGCCAGTATTACAGTTGTGGCCTTGCCCTTAGGATTGATGCTGCCCTTGGGCATGCTGTTTTGGGGTCTGGCGGCCTTCGTGCTAGTGTCCGAAAGTAACGCCACCAACTTAACCGATGGTTTGGATGGTCTGGCCGGAGGTACCGTGGCGATCGCCCTTTTAGGATTGGGTGCCATCATTTCACCGACCCATCCTGACCTCGCCTTGTTCTGTGCCTGCGTCAGCGGTAGTTGCCTTGGCTTTCTGGCTCACAATCGCAATCCCGCTCGGGTTTTCATGGGCGACACTGGATCTCTGGGGCTAGGTGGCGCACTGGGCGCGGTTGCTTTACTCAGTAACAGCTTGTTTGCCCTGATGATTTTGAGTGCCCTGTTCATCTGGGAAACCGTATCGGTGATTATTCAAGTCACCTACTTTAAGGCAACAAAGGGGCCAGACGGCGTTGGCAAGCGCTTCTTCAAAATGTCCCCTTTTCACAATCATTTGGAACTCTCCGGGTGGAATGAAACTCGGATCGTTGCATTTTTCTACCTGATTGCCGGGTCGCTGGCCTGGTTGGCGATCGCCCTCTAAAAGCAATCCACGTTCCCTTCTGATGCCTGCCTGTTTTCAGGACTGGCACAATTTCAGAGAAGTTCCTGGGGCGTAGTCACTATGCCCCAGTTTTGATCTAAGGATAGAACCCGAACCCGTTTTTCTAAAAAGTCTGCTCCTTGAGCGTGCCTAGACAGAAAAGATCTGCTATCATTATTGTCCAGCGCTTGGAGAGGTGGCTGAGTGGTCGAAAGCGGCAGATTGCTAATCTGTTGTACGGTCTTGAACCGTACCGAGGGTTCGAATCCCTCCCTCTCCGTTTTGACAAATGGACTCATAGTCTCTGAATGCATAGTCTATAGCTATACAGCTCATAGCTGTGATTAGCAGAATGAGTCTACCGGGAATGCAGTGCGCCTCAAGTCTGAATTCCAGCTGAAGTGTGCAAACCTTCTATCGGTCAGTAAAGCCCATTTCGCTACCTGGCCGATTTGTTGTAGGGATTTTCCTGGAAATGCCCCTGCCGCGAACAAGTCGTTTCGGTGGGTAGTGTCACAATGCGCGTGGTGTCATGATGGGGAGCGCATTGATTCGCAAGCCCCGGATCAGCCCATTGGTTTCAGCAATTCGCCCGACTCCGTGAGAAGCCTGCCTAAATTCCCTGGATTTTCGGAATCAAAGCTATTCTGAATGCTGTTGCTTACTCGTTGACTTCCTATGCCCCCCATTTCCCCCGAACGTGATCGGCAGATCCGCCAGATTATGCGTGACTGTGGACAACAGGCTGTACAGATGGCAAAGCAAGGGTTTGAAGTCTTCCAGAAAGGCCCAGAGGATTACGTCACCACCATTGACCAAGCCCTCGATCAGCAACTGGCTGCTGCCTTTGCGCACCTGTTTCCCCAGGACAGCGTGATCACAGAAGAAAATGCGCAATCCCAGACCCAATTTACACAGCCCCAATTGGCCCATTCGCCCTGGGAAGGTGAACAGCACCGCCTGTGGTGCATTGATCCAATCGATGGAACCGAGGATTTTATCAACGGCAGGATTCACTATGCGGTGATGGCCGGGGCCTTACAAGGGGCCCGCCCCCAACAGGGCTGGATCTATGCGCCAGCCTATGATCAAATGTACTGTGGGGGAGCCGACTGGGGCGTATTTCAAGCAGCGGGCGATCGCGCCCTTCAACCCATTGCCCTACAGGCTCCCGATGCCCCCCGCCATGGGTTTTGTCCGATCCTGATTGGCTATCGCGATCGCAAGCACTACGGTGACGCGATTGCCCGTTACATCCCTAACGCACAGTTTTACTCCGTTGGTAGTTTTGGCCTCAAGGTAATGGAAGTGGTCCAAGGGCGAGCGGGACTTTACATATACTTCAATGGACGGGTCAAGCTATGGGATACCGTGGGCCCCCTGGCGATCGCCCAAGCAGCCGGCCTTACCTGCTGTGATTTGGCCGGCAATCCGATTCGTTTTGATGCCGAGGCGATTGATCTAGCAACATTGGCACACAAACAGTCAATACTAATCGGGTGGGACTCTTACCTTGAGCCTCTGCTGCCCCAACTCCAAAAAGCTATTGCATCCGTTCCCTAATCTTTCCTTGGCCCGAACTCAACCAACTGGCGGCTGATCCCGGAGGAGTCGCGACGTGCAGCCATTCTGTTAAAACAGTCATCCTGTCAAAACAGCCTTGTCAAAGCGAGGGGTTTGACAAGGAGATCTTTCAAAACAGGCCAATGCAGGATTGACGAGAGCCCATCATCAAAATCCTCTATCAGCCTAGGGGAAAGATTGATAGGATCTGGGATACAGATCTAGGGTACAGGGCGCTAAGGCCCAAAGACATCGCACAATTCCGTAATTTTTCCCTCTGAATCGCTTGTCTTTTCCTGGCATCCTGGTAGAAGTAGAAGCGAAACAGTTTGAAATTGCTGTCCCTTTCGTTACCGTTTACCTTCAAAATCTGATGTCCCGCATGCAGACCGAAGTTTTTAGCGAGCTATTTCCGCTGTTATCCGCCGCGAATCCTGAAACCCTGGAATGGCTAATGTCTGTTGCAGTGGAGCACGAATATCCGGCCAATCGCGCTGTACTCATGGAAGATGCCTGGGGCAATGCCGTCTATTTTGTTGTCTCCGGCTGGGTTAAGGTACGGCGATTGTCCGCTTCTGGAGAGGATGTGCTGACCCTGGCAGTCTTGGGGCGCGGCGATTTCTTTGGAGAAATGGCAATTTTGGACGAATCCCCGCGATCGACCGACGTGATTGCCCTATCCCCCGTAAAACTGCTCAGCATTTCGGCGCAGCGGTTTATCCAAACTCTTTTCAAAGATCCCCAACTGCACCACCGGATGCTGCAATTGATGGTGCGTCGCCTGCGGCAAACGAACATTCGCTTTCAACTCCGACATCAGCCCCCGGCAGTAAAACTGGCCCACACACTGGTGGCGCTGGGTGAAAGCTACGGCACAGATACACCCAGCGGTAAAGAAATTCTGAATATTCCCTACAAGGACTTGGCCAACGTGACGGACATCAGCCTAGAGGAAACGACAAAAATCATGGAAAAACTGGAATCCAGAGGTTGGGTCAGCCGTGATCAGGCTAACCAAATTCTGTATCTGAGCAATCTGAAACAGTTAATCCAGCTCGCAGGAAAAACGAATTAGATCAGGCCCAGAACTGTAGGATGCAGGATGAATCGAGAATTTGACTTTATGCCAGAGTTGCCGATGGAAGAGCCTCCCCAGGTTGGCACTATCCCGGGAAGCCCCAAGGCCGATCGCACCACGGCCCCCCAGTTTTTCTATCAGGTGGCGATGCCGGAGCCGGAGTCGCACCTGTTTGAGGTCACGCTGCGAGTGACGGGATGGCCCGAAAACCTGTTAGATCTGAAAATGCCTGTGTGGACACCGGGTTCTTACTTAGTGCGGGAGTATGCGCGGCACCTCCAAGATTTTGCCGCCTTTGCTGGGACGACAGCCTTGCCGTGGAGCAAAGTCAGTAAGCATCATTGGCAAATTCACACCCAAGGCAATACCGACCTGACCATTACCTACCGGATGTTTGCCAATGAGTTAACCGTGCGGACCAACCATTTGGATAGCACCCACGGATACTTTAATGGCGCAGCAATTTTCTTTTTTGTTCCAGAATATGAAGATTGCCCGATCGATTTGGCGATCGCTCCCCCCGCCCCAACTGGCAGGTCGCCACAGCCCTCCCTGCTCTGCCGGGACAGGTAAACCACTTTCGAGCTGGAAACTTCGACACCTTAGTAGACAGTCCAGTAGAGATTGGCACGCATCAGCGCTACCCCTTTGACGTTTTGGGAAAGCACCACGAACTGGTCGTGTGGGGCACAGGCAATTACCAGGTGCAGCAGCTCATTCCCGACATTCAAAAAATCATTGCCGTGGAAGCGGACTTGTTTGGCGGACTGCCCTACGATCGCTACTTATTTCTGCTGCATTTGGCAGGGCAGGGCTTTGGTGGATTGGAACATAAGGATTCCTGCTCGTTAATTTACCAGCGGTTCAGTTTTCGCAGCCCAGACAAATACAATCGCTTTATGCAATTGGTCGCCCACGAGTTCTTTCACCTGTGGAATGTGAAACGAATTCGGCCTCAGGCCCTGGAAGTATTTGACTATGAGCAGGAAAATTACACGCCGTCACTGTGGTTTTGTGAGGGCACAACCAGCTATTACGATTTGGTGCTGCCGCTACGGGCTGGAATTTACAATGTGCCGATCTATCTAGCCGCCCTCAGCCAGGAAATTTCTCGGTTCTTAACGACACCGGGGCGCAAGGTGCAGCCCTTAGGAGAATCCAGCTTTGATGCCTGGATCAAGCTCTATCGACCCGATGCCAACAGTCCTAATTCTCAAATGTCCTACTACCTCAAGGGCGAAATGGTGTCGCTGCTGCTGGACTTGTTAATTCGGGAGCGATCGGGAAATCGGCGATCGCTGGATGCCGCTATGCGCCAGATGTGGCACCAGTTCGGCAAGTCCGAAATTGGCTATACGCCAGAACAGTTACAGCAGGTGCTGGAATCCGTGGCAGAAATCGACCTGACTGATTTTCTCAGCCGCTATCTGGAAACCACGGAGGAATTGCCTTTTGATGACTATCTCGCCCCCTTTGGCCTCCGTCTGAAGCCTGAAGGGGTGGAGAATGGCGTGCCCACCCTAGGCATAACGGTCAAAACGGAATCTGGGCGAGAGATGATTAAGTTTGTAGAGCGGGGGTCTCCGGCACAGCGCGGTGGCCTGGATCCAGGGGACGAACTGCTGGCAATCAATGGCATTCGGGTCAGCACTGAGCAATTGTCAGAACGTCTGCGAGACTTCAAACCTGGAGACACGCTCCAGGTGACTTTCTTTCACCAGGATGAGCTGCGATCGCGCGTCTTGACCCTCACGCCACCTCAGCCCACGCATTATCGCCTAGTGCCCGTGGCCTATCCAACTGGGGATCAAGAGCGTAACTTTGTGGGTTGGCTTGGGACATCACTGTCCGAGTTGGCATAGCCGCAATCTGGCATCGCGGCCATCTGGCATCGCGGCCATCTGGCATAACTGCAATTTGGCATCGCGGCCATCTGGCATCGCGGGGAATCGCGTTACAGGGGGGTGGGATTGGCCTTATGATGGAACTCAGAAACGTTACAAAACGTAAACAATTGGTTTCCGTTATGCCTGCCTCTTTGCCTAGCTCTTTCCCTGTTCATTCGCCAAAGTCCCGCGTTGTCGTGATTGGGGCGGGCATTGGGGGATTGACGGCGGGAGCGCTCCTGGCCCACCGAGGTTACTCCGTGCTGATGCTGGACCAAGCGTTGGTGCCGGGAGGCTGTGCCTCCACCTTTAAGCGCCAGGGCTTCACGTTTGACGTGGGGGCAACCCAAGTAGCGGGCCTAGAGCCAGGGGGCATTCACCAGCGGATTTTTGCGGAACTGGGGATTGATTTACCGGAGGCAACGCCCTGTGACCCGGCCTGTGCAGTATTTCTACCCGGAGAAACTGAGCCAATTTCTGTATGGCGGGATCCGGAGCGCTGGCGAGCAGAGCGGCAACGCCAATTTCCCGGGAGTGAGCCATTTTGGCAGCTTTTGGCAAATCTGTTTCGCTATAGTTGGGCGTTTCAGGCGCGGGATCCGATCCTGCCGCCCCGCAATCTTTGGGATGTCATGCAGTTGATCAAGGCGGTACGAGCGGATACCCTACTGACGATGCCCCACACGTTTTCCACCGTGGGGACAGCCTTGCGGAGTTACGGATTGGCGGACAATCAACGCCTACGCACGTTTCTGGATTTACAGCTTAAGCTCTATTCTCAAGTGAATGCGGAGGAAACAGCGCTGCTGTACGCGGCCACGGCGCTCGGGGTATCCCAGGAGCCCCAAGGGCTGTTTCACTTGCAGGGCAGTATGCAGGTGTTGAGCGATCGCCTAGTCACTGCCCTAAAAGCCAACGGGGGCACGCTGCACCTGCGCCATACGGTTGAGGCGATTCATACTGCACAAGGCCAGGTCACAGGCGTAACCATTCGCAATCAACGCACCGACGCCCAGTGGGTAGAAGCAGCAGACCACATTGTGGCCAACGTGACGGTGCAAAACTTGGTGCAGCTTTTAGGCGATGCGATGCCATCAGGCTATCAGCGCCGGGTGGAAAAATTGCCCCCGGCCTCCGGGGCCTTTGTCCTTTATTTGGGCGTTGATCAGCGGGCGATTCCAGCGGACTGTCCGCCGCATTTGCAGTTTTTGTATGATTACGAGGGGCCGATCGCCGAAAATAACTCTCTCTTTGTTTCCGTAAGCCACGGGGGGGATGGGCGGGCTCCGGCGGGCAAAGCGACAATTATTGCCTCTTCGTTTACGGATCCCAATGCTTGGTGGTCGTTGGATAATGAGCAGTATCAGGCCATGAAGCAGCGGTATACGCAGACCGCGATCGCCCGCCTCTCGGACTATTTCACCCTAACCGATGCCACAATCCGGCATATTGAAGCAGGGACGCCGCGTACCTTTGCTCGGTTTACGGGGCGCGATCGTGGCATCGTTGGGGGCATTGGGCAGCGTGTGCCCACCTTTGGCCCCTTTGGCTTTGCCAACCGCACCCCGATTCGCCATCTTTGGCTAGTGGGCGACTCTACCCATCCCGGCGAAGGCACGGCTGGGGTCAGTTATTCGGCCCTCACCGTGGTCCGCCAGATTGATCGTGAGTCCTCAGTCCCATAGGGCAGTCGATTTACTTCTGCATGCACCGGACGCCCCATTTCCTAACCTGCGTTATCAATATTCTGCTTGAGCATATCCACGGTTTCCTTGACTGAATCTGCGGATTGTCTAACGCTATCCTTGGCATTTTCAGTTGCCTCTTTAACGATCTCAGGAATTTCTCTAGAGGCTTTATCTAGATTGCCGCTAAGATTCCGCATCCCATTCTTTGAGCCTTGCACAAAATCATTTTTTTGTTTCTCAGCACCTTCAGAAATATCATCTTTCAGATTTTCTGCCGATTTAAGCACTGTTTTAGGAATGTCTTTACGGTCTGCGGTCTTGCCTAGATTGCGCTTGGCGGTATCGACCAGCGCGCGCGTTTTCGCCTGAAGCTGTGGACTGCTCGCATTGATATCGTCATCGTAACCGTTCATGCCACCCTGTTTCGGTTGAATGCCATCCTTTAAATCTGTCTTAGACCCAATTTTCTCATTATAGGCACCGGTTCCTGATGACATCGGCACGTTGGGGGAACTGCATGCCACAGTCAGCACCAGCAACATTCCTACCAAAGTTGCACCGATTCCCCGCTTTAATTGATGCGCGATCGCCCCTTGATTGAATCCATTCATGGCTACTCGTCTCCAGAACTAAAATTTACTTTTTCTTCCGAAAGTCCACATCAATCCAGCAGCGTGGCAAATCTTCTCCTGACAGAAACTTCAAAGCCATCTTTTCATAATCTGCCAAGTCTTGCTCTTCTTCACCGGATTGATTGCGGCCTGCAATCTTACTTTCATTTGGATCAGATAGCATTCTAATATCTTCGATTTCTATCAAAGAATCATCTTGCTTATCCTGTAAAAACATTTGCCCCTCCTGAATTAATGTGACAGAATTTTAGAATAGAAAACTTTCGCATTTCCTCTTTCCTCCCTTAGGCAGATTTGCTGTTCTCTTCTTAAGATGGCCTTAACGGGATCAGTTCAGGGATAATGGTATCGACTTAAATCTAGATCTTCCGTATGGCATCCATCCTTTGATAGATGCCATACGAAAAGTCTATCTCTACAGTTAAAATGAAAACTCGCAAATAGCTTCAATCGTGCACCTATGCCTTTTATGCCCTTAGAAATTGCTCGTCTCTTTATTGCTGAGAAGCTAGTGAATAAATTGCTTTTTTCATTGACGGCTTCGATTATTTCACCTAGAATCATTGCGACTTGCATCAATAAATAGCAAAATGGCATAGCTGTAAAATTCATATTAGAGCACAAGGGTCAGCGAAAATCAGCAGACTAATTCATCAATGAAGCCTGGAAATATAGCCCCCATTGTCAAGGCAAATTTTACACTCAAGCCATGAAAAACTGTTAAATCACGAAAATATAGGCACCCCAAAAAATGGGCCTTTAAATCAAAATGAGGGAGGAAAATGAGAAGCGCCTATTTGATTTTCAATCCGGTTGCAGGGCAAGGGAATGCTGAGCAAGATTTAGCCATAATCCAGTCAATCTTAGCCCCTAAAATTGACATTGATATCCACTTCACCACCCTGGACATTGATGCCGACCAATTGGCAATGGCCGCAGTTCGTCAAGGTGCAGAAGCAGTCATCGCCTGTGGTGGAGATGGCACGATTTCGGCTGCAACGATCGCATTAATGGGTACGGGAATTCCCCTAGGGATTATTTCTAGAGGTACTGCCAATGCATTTGCGAATGCCCTGGATTTGCCCATTCCTTTAGAAGCAGCCTGTCGAACAATTTTAGCGGGTAAAACGCGAGTTATTGATGCAGCCACCTGTAATGGGAGACCGATGGTTTTACTAGCGGGAATTGGATTTGAGGCAGAAACTGTAGAATTAGCCGATCGCACCTCTAAAAATCGCTTCGGGTTGATGGCCTATATTTTAGCTGGACTAGACCAATTACAGCGATTGGAACAATTTGAATGTGAAATCGAAACAACCGACAAGATTGTTCATACTTTAGCATCCGCCATTACAATTGCGAATGCCGCCCCACCGACTTCAATTTTGGCTCAGGGTTCAACGGGCGTCATTTTTGATGATGGATTGTTGGATGTGACGATTATTGCACCTGCCAATAAGACTGGGGCGATCGCTGCTTCCTATGAGTTACTCACTTCTGCTCTCCGAGGCGATGCCACCACCCGTCCAGACATTGGCTATTTACGCACCCGCAAGCTCACGATTACAACCGATCCGCCCCAAAAGGTGGTCATCGATGGTGAAATTGCCGGGGTGACTCCAGTAATCATTGAGTGTATTCCAGGCAGTTTGACAGTTTTTGCGTCGTCAAATGAGCCGTTGCAACCCCTCGAACGCTTAGAAGGCTTACCGAACCTCCATGTTGAGATCAAAGCCACTGCCGATGACGAGGCTGTAGGATAACTCTGCTTGTGCAGTGGGAATGACTCTTCTCAGGCCGCTTGTGATTGTGGATGGTCTAAATTAACTGCCCGATCTTCATCAAAAAGGGGCTGACGCGTCTTTAAGTTAAATCGATATCCATGGGGAAGGATATGCAATTTGGCACCACACAGAGCTAGCGCTTCATCCGGTAGAAGCTGATGTAAGTTGCTGTGGGTAATGTCGGCAACATCAACAAGGGTGACCGCACCTTCCCCAATTACTTCCATCACATCACCCTTCACTAAAATAGCCGTATTTTCATCAATCCCTAGCCCCAATACAACGGGTTGCTGTGCCAAAGCTGACAGCAAACGGCCTAAGCGGCCCCGCTGCGCAAAATGTTGATCCAGAACCACACCCGGTAAAAATCCCATGCCCCGATCCATATGAACGACTTCAACGCGGGGATTCGTTTCAGCATCTCCTTTGACAATCATCATTTCTGGCATCATGGCAGCACCGGCGCTGGTCCCTCCAATCACTAATCCTTCTGCATAGCGCTGATGAAGGCAGCGATCGCACGCGGTATCCTGCAAGCAACTTGTAATCCGAGCCTGATCGCCACCGGTAAAGTAGACGCCAGTAGCCCACTCCATCGCTGCCAACGTTTCTGGGCGATCGGCAGCCTCCCGATTCGGAGTATCAATAATCCGAACGTCCTCAACGCCCAAACGCTCAAACACATCCCGGTAATCGGCACCCACTTCACCGGGTAAATCGGTAGCCACAGTCATTACTACAATATGAGCCTGCCGTCCGCCGGACTGCCGAATAAACTCCCGCAGTACTTTACAGTCGTTTTTCTTATCTTCCGCACCCCCAATAATGATTAATTGACCCTGAATGGATTTGGGATCTGGATCAGTCGCTTGCATAGAAACTCCGAGAGCCTGTTTTTGTATTTGCAGATACACTCTAGAGTGAAGGGCAGTGGTGGCGCATGCCTAAAAAGAAAGAGCATCGGTCATCCAGGAGGTAGAGGTCGCCCCCCAGAGGAAAATTTCACAGCGTTGCCCGGATCCACATCCAACTTGGATTCGGGCATGGTTCTAGCCTGTTCACAGGATCGCGAGTCGAGACACAGCGAGGAAGCCCGCGATCGCCGACGCTGCGAGGGAGAACAACGCCGAGCTAAATACCCACCACGCTGCCCCTGCTGCGACCTTACGGGTTTCACGCACCTGCTTCTGGGTCGCCTGTTTGATTGCCGCCAGTCGTCGTTGGGTTTCCTGCTGCACCCGTTCCACCTGGTGGAGAACGCCATCGCGGGCAGCCTCGACTTGATTAATAATCCGGTTAGCATCCGCTGCGGAGATGTCCTCCCGTGAGCTTAAAACCGCTACTAACGTATCGCGATCAAACTGCGTCAGGCGATCGCGGAGGGCTTCCAATCCCAGTTGCGGATCATTAAACAGTGTGCCAAAGTCCTGCTTGATGCCGTCATAGTTAAGCTCGGGACGTTCCAACTGATTCAGATACGTGCGGATACTGTCAAACCCCTTGTCGATCGTCGATTGCACCGCTTGCTGCACCTGCTGAATTTGGTCCACTACCGCCTTAAAGCTAGATTCCAGTTGATCCGCAATGCGATTGGCTTCTGCCTCGGTCATATCATCCCGTTGTGCCAACAGCGCCACAAAGGTTGCGCGATCGAAGTGAGCGGCGCGATCGCCCAAACTACGCAGCCCCGCCCGCGGATCCTGCAATAAAAGCTGCAGATCGCGCTTAATGCCCTCTGGATTCAGCTCTGCCTTATTCGTGTTTTTTAGATAGGTTTCTAGATTCGACTCAAAGTCTATAGCCTGCTTTTGCACGCGGTTTGCCAATCGTCGAGGGGCTTTGATCGCAGTGCGCAGTGCCGATTGAACTTGATCAATCGTCTGATTGACCTGCTCCTCCGTCAGATCATCGCGCTGACTGAGCAGCTTGACCAGGGTTTCCCGATCAACATGCGCCCACCGTTCCTGCAATGCCTCAGTTCCGGCTTTAGGATCGCTCAGCAACGTTTTCAAATCCCGTTGAATGCCTTCCGGATTCAGTTCTTCGAGATGGGTGTTGCGGAGATAATCAGAAAGGGCTTGCGTCGTCTGTTCATATTGTGCTTTGGCCTTGCCCGCTAGCTTTTGCGGGGCGTGCAGGATCGTATCCCGCACCGCTTCAACTTGATCGAGCACCTGATTGATCTGTTCTTCGCTCAGATCCTGCCGCTGGCTCAAAAGTTGTACCAAGGTATCGCGATCAAACTGCGAGAGCCGAACCCGCAGGGCACTCAAGCCCGCTTCTGGATCCTCGAATAGCGTTTTCAAATCCCGTTGAATCCCTTCTGGATTCAGTTCTTCTTTATGGGTATTCCGCAAATAGTCTGATACTTTCTGACGCAGTGCTTGCGCTTGCCCTTGAATTTGCTCCTGCAATGCTTGCGCTTGCGACAGGACGCGATCGCGGGTGCTCTCCAGTTGAACTACGATTTGCTCCACTTCGTTGCTACTCATGTCGCCACGTTGGCTAAGCAGTTGCGTGAGTGTATTGCGGTCAAACTGGTTCAGGCGATCGCCCAAGGCGTCTAGGCCCACCTCTGGATCTTCTAACAACGTTTGAAAGTCGCGCCCAATCGCCTCTGGATTCAACTCAGCCTTACCGGTAGAGCGCAGATATTGCTCTACCCGATGGCGCAGGTCCTGCGACTGCTGCTGGCTCTCGGCAGCCTGAACCGTGGCCAACACCTCAGCCCGAATGGGTTCTAAATAGCCCGCTAAATCCTGGATGGTTTCGGGTGTAAAATCATCCCGTAAACTGAGCACCTGCACAAAGTAGTTGCGATCGATGCTGGCCAATTCTTGTCGAATCATACCTGGATCAGCGGCGGCATCATAAATCACATCGCGAAATTCTTGCTTCACAGTTTCCCGATTAAGTTTCCAGGAGGGCGACAGCAGCAGATAATTTTCTAGATCTGCTTGAATAATACTAAATGGCTTAGGCGGAGCAACTGATTTTCCACTAGATTTTCCATTGGACTCTTCATCGCTAGGCTTGCCGTTAGATTGGCCAGTAGATTGACTGCTAGGCTTGCCATTGGGCTGGCTGTTGGATCCGCCATTGCTCTGCAACAACTGGCTGCCAAATGTGCGCAGTTGCCCGCCAATTTTTTCAACATCCACATCGGATAAATCGACATTTTGCAGGACGCGACTTAGTAGTGCCGTCGTTCCAAACTGCAAGGCTCGACTGGTCAACGAAGTATCGCCCGCAGTCCCTTGATTGGCCGCTGTTTTCACCAGTTGACTTAACTGATCATTGAGCTTACCCGATTGTAGATCCTGAGGTGCCGCAGACTTCAATTGTTGAATCAGCGCTTGTGGATCCAGCGGTTCCTTTGAATTTACAACTTGCTTCCAGGCGGCTTCGAGCTGGTCGGTGATGCGATTAACATCTCGTTTTGAGAGGTCCGTACGGCTACTCACCAACTGAACAAACGTGTCCCGGTTGACGTTTTTCAGTAAATCACTGTCGGCGATCGCTCCCACATCGGCATCCTTCAACAACTTCTCAAACTGTCCCCCCAATTTATCCAAGTTCAACGATGGCAACTGCACTTTGTCTAAGGAACTTTGCAGCGTTGTCCGAATGCTATCCGGGTCAAAGCCAGCAGTCAATTCACGCCGCACTGCTGCCGTAATCTCTTCCGCAGTAGCAACAATCTGGCTCTTGGCAATATTGGCTCCTAACATGGCACTACCGGTGCCCAATAACCCTTGAACTCCCGTGGTGGCCGTGCTGATAATCGAGCCCAGCAATGACCCGAGGGCTGTGGAACCGAACCAAGTCAACAAGGTAAAGAAAATCGCCCAGATAATTACACCAATAATGGCCCCCAGAGTCGGGCTGCCTACGAGACTCAGTTTGACTGCCAGGAATGAAGCGACAAATAATGCAATGCTAACGCTCAACAATAGGCCCAGCCCAACCTTCGTTTCAATACCGCGAATCGTTTCCCCCAGGTTTTCTGAGTCGCTCTCTTTCGCAGGACGATCGGGCGTGGCAATAACGGCGATCGCCAGATTGGTAAAGAGCAGTTGAAAGGCAAAGGCCATCACCACACCGACCACCAGCGCCAGCAAAAACTTAGCCCCTGAAAATAGCATGGCCGGGTCAGCGATCGGCAATTGCCCCGCAACTGGGCTAGATATTATAGTTGCAGCCCCACTCTCCAAGGTGCCAAAGACAAAAGTTGTGGTGATTACAACCACTCCGGTTAAACTCATTGTGAGTATAAAATTACGAATCTTGCGAAGTGAAATCATCTTTATTGACTCCAAAAATAATACGAATTGTCTTTTTCTCTAGAGCATTTTCAAAAAATGTCACAGGTTACAGTTCATTGAGCGAAGTCGAAACAAACTGCCTACTCCTGCCTGGACAGCATCCAAGGGCACGGGATCAGGGTATTATTATTTGACAATGACTGGGGAAAAACTGTCTATGAAACTAGAACTAAACCTGTATGCCATTAATTATCCAAAAGAAAGAAGATGTTAGCGGCTTAGCAGTTTAACCAAACAGACTAATGCCAATCCAATCATGGCAAAACGACCATTCCAAATCTCTGCTTGAGGCATAAATCCTGTAATCCAAGCATTGCGTTTAGCTCTTGCTGCGGGGTTAGTTGGCAGTACTTGATTTTGCATAGGGCTTAATCCAAAGTTCAGTATTTTACCCACTTTCTGACTCTGCAAGCTTAGATGCAGTCGAAAATGTCGGATATTCAGATTTGAAAAATAGCTTATGGAAGCGCCATTTTCAAACATCTCAACTCATGCTTTGAGCATATTCTGGAAAAACCATATGCTTTACCACCAAATACGATTACCATTCTCATCTATGCGAGCCAACCTAATCAAATCAGAGATTTTTTTAGCCTCTTTAACATGATGAAACGCTTGTTGGGTACCATCCGGCATATTAAACACAAAGTAAGTGGGTACAACAATGTGTTCACCCGTAATATCCGGTGCATCGACGGCTACTTGCTTTGCTTTTTCTTCAAGTGTTTTTGAAGGATCAATGCGATCGCCCGGATTAATCGTAGGACTTGCGTCCAATCGATGCATTTCCTCTATTTGAGCTTTTTTCTGAACCTGATCAACATCTTCAGGCTTCAAAGGCTGTCGGGTTTCTTTAAACTCAGGATTGGGAACTATGTTTTTGCGATTCATGCTTAATTCTTTGAATTCATTTTTCCCATCTTAGTAGTAACCCAATGATTAAGCATCCTCCAAAAGAGTTAATCATCAGGATGTAACTAGCGGGGTTGCCACAGCGCTGTTTTATTCTAAATCTCCACATTTTGTGAATATACGAGAATAAGCCGTTCTAGGCTTCAGGAATTTGAGCCTTCGATGGCTGCAACCGCCTGAACGGGTTGCCTAAAGCTAGAAAAAACCCTGACTAAACATGAGGTGTCTTGGGCGATCGCTTTTGATTAAATCCCTTTTTTATAAAAGAGATTTAAATCGATAAAAAGCTTCCATCGTATTCTCATAGTGCAGTCAATGATTTAATCAGTTCCGCAGACAGATCGGGTTTTAGTTCATGGCGTTTTCTAAACAGAACGCCTGCCAGAATGTAAATATTTTGAGAGTAGAAAGCTTTTCCATGCTTGCGAAGTTGGGCGATTCTCCACTTCACCTTGGGTTCAGAACTGTAGTATCCAAAACTCATTGGAGATGTAATAAAATCATCCACTTGATAGCCTTGATTAATTGCATACTCAATGGTCCCAACTGGATCAGAATAGGCGGAAATCATTAGCATAGCGCTCTCGTAACCCACCGCTAGAAGCTGCTTTGTGATGGCCGAGCCATCAGTTCCCCCATG
Organism: uncultured cyanobacterium; assembly: GCA_963766075.1. Lineage (GTDB taxonomy): Bacteria > Cyanobacteriota > Cyanobacteriia > Leptolyngbyales > Leptolyngbyaceae > CAVYAN01. The sequence goes on from CAVYAN010000029.1 coordinate 31,460, forward strand.
CAAGTCGGGGATGTACAGATCATTATTGATTGCTGGTAGATAAGGTGGATTAGCAATCAAGTAAGTTTCCTTAGATTGGTCGCCTTGCTCAAAATCCCCTTGCTCAAAAAAGGACGTGTTGTGAATCACGTATTTATGGCTAAGGCGATGATATTCAATTCGCGATCGAGCAACTTCACATGCTTTAGAATTCAATTCATAGCCATTAATTAGGCCATTAAATTGATTCTTTAATAAGCTATTGATCACCGGGCTGCCTTCACCTGAGCCAAACTCCACAATAGCAGTGGAATCTTTACAGATATTCAATACCATTCGGTCTAAGCATTGAGAGTAAAATAGGGATTCTTCAGGGCAAAAGAAAACTTCTTGACGACCCTGATCCGATGGATTGAGTCTAACAACGGGTTGAGGATGCGATAAAGATTGTGTCATGTCACGCTCATCGATTACGGGTTAGGCGATTACTGTTTGGTAAATATCCATTCCACACTTTTAACTGGGGCTTGCTTAAAAGCCATTGTCAAGGCATCATCGCTTTCACATTTCAGTTGCGATAAATGGGCGGAATCGACATTCACTGGTACATTAATCTGTTTCAAAGGGTCAAGGATGGAGTTAAATGTCGATTTTCTACCTGATGGATATTGTAGCGCTGCTGGTCGATAAGGGGCAATTTCCAAGACTCTGGCCATCTTCAGGGACTTGCTGCTGGGCCAGAATTAGGGATAGACGATGGCATTAAGTGCATAACTAGTGCATAAACTGACAGCTGCGTTCGCATCATCCTGTGTCACACCCTATCCCTGTCGCCACTGCTCTTGATTCTGTACTTGAGTCTCTAAAAAAATGTGCGAATTTTGGAGAGATTTTTATTATTCTGACCCAGAAAAAGCATGCATAGAGGTCAATAAGGCACCCACCGACTACTGCGATAACGCGAATCCTCAATGTGCTTTTTGAGCGCGTTTAACGATTCGTCAGGCGACGATTTTGAGAGGGTAAAGTTGTTTAGGGGTGCGCCACTTTCAGTTAAGTGACTCCCTTTCCATTCTTTCTCTAGATCATCATGATGCGAAATTGCAGCCAACGTTTCGTGAAGGAGATCGGGAGCATTCGTCCGGTGCCAGTGCCCGCCAATTGGGCTGCAAGTAGTGCATGGGCGCGATGGTAGATCACATCGCATCCATCTTGAGTCAGATTGATGATCATAGATTTTATCTGATTAAGAGCGGGAACGTTGAATAAGTGCAATAACGGCAGCCGCAGCGCGATCGCCGATCAATTTTTCTTGGTCGTAGCCGAGGACTAATTCCCAAGCCTGATCGGGATACTGCTCGGCCAACGGGAAGGCAACCTCTGTGAGCATCCACTGCCCATGGCGTTCATCTTCCCGGATGTGCAATTCCCAATAGCCCATGGCAGCCTCGGAAAGGTGTAAGCGTTCTGCGGCCATTCGGTAGTCTGTGTAAATGGCTGGCCCAGCGATTTCAAAATACGTCAAGCCACCGTTGTAGCGCAGAAAATGGCGTCTGCGTTCAGTCAATAAGAAGTTGTGGTTGATGCTAGCCAAGACTTGCCAGGGTACCTGGTCGAAATAGGCTTCTGGCTCCGTCTTGAGACCTAATTCCGCCATCATCTGGGCAAAGAACGTGGAGTGCTTGCGCGCCAGCCGACCATTGCCATATTCTTCCAGCAATACCCGAATTAAGGTGGCTTGAATTTCGTTACTGGCACCGCCCAAAATGCGAGAAAGGCGACTCGCTTCAACGAGGCCATCCAAGGAGGCGATCGCTAAGAGCAATCGATAGCCCTCCAAGCTCATGTCTTCTCGTAGATAGCGTTTTGTCTTCGATATCGGCGGATTTAAGTCTAGATCAGCACGTTCCTGCAAAGCGGGTTTAACCCCTAAATTCTGGATTTTTTCAACCTCCAGTTGGGTCAATTCCCAAGCCTGCCAGACCGACTCAATGCGATCGCGGACCCCCGCCACGTAAAAAGATCGCTCATTGGTATATTCTTCTAGAGCGTCGTACCAAAATAAATTCAGCCGATTAATCCGATACAGCAACCGCTGTAAAAATTGGTTGGCTGGCTCAATCTGTGGATTTTCAGTGTACGCCTCGCTTAAGGCCAAGGCGAGACAGGCTTCAAAACTACTGATTAGTTCAGGATATTTTTTGACCTGCATGTCTAAATCTTCCAACATGAGCAATGCATTGAATTGCTGTTCTGCCTCTTCATAGCTGTAGTGTGGATCACCAGAACGGATCACTCCAGGCAATGAAGTATCGAGTCGGGTCTGAATTAGCATGGTCCATTACCAGGTTTTGGAGAACAGAGTTATGAATGGCACTTTGGTAATAAGCGCGTTTATAGGGCATGCACCGTCAAGTCTTTAACGGCTGGGCCATCCAGCACTGCACCATCGCAGTCGAAACGGGAACCGTGACACGGGCAATCCCAACTTTTTTCAGCACTGTTCCAGGCCACAATGCAGCCCAAGTGAGGACACACCGCAGAAACAGCGTGAACTGCGCCCTGCTCATCCCGATAGGCCGCTAGCTTTTCTCCTTCTATCGTCACGAGCTTGCCTTCACCTACGCCCACATCGGAAAAGTCTGGCGTAGCCAATCCTTTCAGGCGATCGCCCACCCAATGCATCCCCACGCTCACCGTTTGCTGAACGCCGCCGGGAGTCATAAACGGGGTCGCCCGCGTTGCGTCATACAAAGCAGCCCAAGGATTCTCGATGCCCAAGATTGAATCTGAGAGTAGCATTCCAGACAAGGTTCCGTTCGTCATCCCCCACAGGCTAAACCCAGTAGCCACAAAAACATGATGGCTAAACGGCGTAAGCTTACCAATGTAGGGCAGTTGGTCAAAGGACACCATATCCTGGGTTGACCAGCGATAGTCAAACGTATCTAAGCCAAAACGCGCCCGCGCAAAGTCCTCGACCTTTTGGTATTGGGCTTCAGTATCAGTAACCTCGCCCACCTTATGCCCGCCGCCCCCGACGAGCAACAGTAGCCCATCGCGATCAGGCGTTGTCCGAATCGAGAAATAGCCCTGGCCACTGCCAATAAACATGCCTTCGGGAGCGCGATCAGGATCAATACGTGCCCCAACCATATAAGACCGCTTGGGATGGGTTTTAGCGAAAAACAGGCCACTGTCCAAAATAGGCAGATGGGTTGTGATCACAACATCCTGGGCAGTCACGGTATGGCTATCCGTGATCACACGGGAAGCAGTTGCTTCTTCATGCACTTTTAAGACGCGGGTCTCTTCAAACACAGCACTGCCATCACCTTGAATACACTGGGCTAAATGCAGTAAGTATTTGCGAGGATGAAATTGGGCTTGATGATCGAACCGGACCGCTCCCGCAATCGCAAAGGGCAACGACGTCTCCTGCACAAAGCTAGCGGGCAATCCCAGTTCAAGAGCGGCAGCCACCTCCGCCTCGATTTTTTTCAACCCCGATTCCGACTCCGTAAACGTATAGGCACTGCGACGGCTAAAGTCACAGTCAATCTTCTCCTCCTGCACAAAGTTAGCGATCCGTTCTAGGGCAGCCTGATTGGATTCGGCATAGACTCGCGCTTTGTTGGAGCCCAGATTGTGGAGCAGATCCGCGTAAATCAATTGATGCAGAGAGGTAACTTTAGCGGTTGTATGACCGCTTGCGCCTGTGACGATTTTTCTGGATTCAAGCACAGCTACTGTTTTGCCTGCTCTTTTCAGCAGCATGGCAGCCGTAAGCCCCGCAATGCCACCACCAACAATGGCCACATCGACAACAACATCCTGCGTCAGGCGGGGAAACTTCGTTTCGGGAGTTGAGTCAATCCAAAAGGAAATGGGTTTCCCCGTTAAAGCATGCATGGGTATTTTCGAGGGATTGAGATAGGACAACTAAGATGGGGTAATTGAGATTCGGTTTAGCCTCACTTAATCGCGATCGGCATAGCCAACTTTAGGATGACGAAAACCAGCAACCGATCCGATTAAAGCCGCACCCAAGCCAAAGAGAGACCCCAGCACAAACGACCAACTGACTTTGGCAGCATTGCCTGCTAAATCGCGGGTTTGTTGGGCTGTGATACTAGGAACATTGCTGGGAATAGTTTGAGGCGTTGTGGTGCCGGGAACATTTCCTGGAGCCGCAGTCCCAGGGATGACTTGCGGGGCCTGATTGATCAAGCTGCCCGCGTTAGCCGCCGCCACACCAAAGGCTCCGGTCACACCACTGGACAGCAACCAAGCGCTCAGCGTCAACATGGATGCCCACAAAATCGCCCCATTCAATAGCGTTATATTCCGGCTGATGCGGCCAGAGGTCCGGGCGACGATCCAACCGCCTACAAACAGTGACACTAGTAAACTAATGATGGCCCGAATACCAATGTTGATGCCCACACCAAGGAGCTTCAGAACGCGGGGCCTCCGAGCCGCCGATGCTGGACAGTCCGATCGCCGCACCCAAGGCACTCAAGACGAGCTGCGTGCTCAAGGCGACTACCAGTCCCGCCACAATCGGTCCCCACCGGACTTGATCATGGTAGTTGGCTACGGTCACAGCCGTTGTGCGATTGCCCGTATAGTCAAGGGGTCTGTTCAAAGATGTCATGATAATCCTCCAAAAATTGTAATGAGAACGTAATCTGTGATTGTGTAAGCCAACGCTAAACGCCAATGGATAGTCACTCTTTTGAGTCATTACCCAGCTTGGAAAACTTCTTCTCGAGCTTCTTTAATTCCTGCTCGGAATCATCTTCCACATCGATAATTTCATAATGGGCAGAATCAATGGCTCGGATCAGTTCATCTAATTTGATTTGCACCGCTTTGGCATCCCGATTTTGCGAGTTCTGAATGAGGAAGACCATCAAAAATGTCACAATGGTTGTTCCAGTATTAATGACCAATTGCCACGTATCAGAAAACTTAAAAATCGGACCTGTGATTGCCCAAATAATAATCACAGTGACAGCCAAAATCGACGCTAAGGGAGAGCCGACCGCTTCAGAAGTCCTGCGAGCTAGCTTGTAGAATAAGCCTTGGTGTGGGCGCTGGTTTCGCACTAAATTAGATTTCCTTAGAAAAAATGAGCCTTTTTATTCACCCACGGGTACAACCATTCCGGGCATGGGAGCCGTATCCGGTTCAAAGTCAGTCTTTTTAGCACCACAAGTGGGGCATACCCAATCATCAGGCAGTGCTTCAAAGGGCAGGCCAGGGGCAATGCCCGAATCTGGATCGCCAACCGTGGGATCGTAAACATGCCCACACACTTTGCAGATATACTTTTGCATTTTTGATTCCTAGAGGCTATCGGGTAAGGGGCAGCCGTCAGAGCATGGACGTCCATGCTCTAACAGGCATGAATCGGTGATTACTCGCTCTTCATTTTTTTGAGTGCCTTTTCAGCTTGCTTAACGACGGGCAGTTCCGCGTTGTTCAGAACGCTTCATTTTTTCACTGTCGGCGTTCCCTTGTACTTCATTCAATTTTCCCTTGGAGCGCTCTACGACGGCTTCCAGCGACATTGGTGGAGAATCAATGGCCTCCTGAGTCTTTTGTTCAATCTTGTCTAGCTGAAATAGTTCCTTTAGTGGGGCACTACTTAGCGCAAAAGCTGGAAAACCACTCGCAAAAAACAGCACCGTAGCGAGCACCTAAATAATAACAACTTTTTCAAAAACTCAAGCGAGAGAGCCACGCAGAAACATATTTTCATATCAAAATCCTCTGAAATAATAAACTACAAAATTTACGCATGCACGGTTCACAGACTATGCTCACGCAGGAGGTTTATATTATGATTTAGAGATTTAGGCGCTGCGACTAGACAGTAAGCCACAGAAAAATTGCGATGATCGCGCCCAAAACGGCGATAAACACACCGGGAATGCTCAAACCGGGTGCAGCCAATCGCAATGTCCCTGTTTGCAGGAACGTGTGCAAAGAGCCGCCAATAAAAGCACCAACAACACCTAACACCATCGTTGAAAGCCAACCTCCGCCTTGATGGCCGGGGACAATGGCCTTGGCGATCGCCCAGTAGCAACCCCAAAAATTATCCAAGCAATGATGTTCATGGCCCGTTCCTCGTAATTTGATGACCTTAGTAACCTATCAGTCACACACCCGAGTTCTCTTCTCTCAAAGGGATGAACTGTCGGTATCCAGTGGGGCATCAATAGAGGGAGGCTAAGCACAAAGCCGTTCTCTATTCATGACATTCAGTCACACTCAATCTATTGATTTCTAGAAAATACTTAGGTCATCGTCCAGGTCATATTAACCCAGCAAGGGTTGTTCAGGTACCGGGTTATCCTGCGGGAGGCAGCTACGACTACGCTTAACCCTCATTGTCCCAGTGGGCTTAAGCGTAGTTCCGGCTGAGCGTAGTTCCGGCTGAGCGTAGTTCCAGTGGGCTGAGCGTAGCCGAAGCCCACGACAGACTACCAATGCCAGATCTTTGTTTGCCAAGTGAATAGCCGGGGTGAAAATCCGCTTCACAAGTGAGATAACGTTCTGAGTTGCCAATAAAAATTTTCCGCCATCAAGCCACCTGCCCCCTTGCAATCAGAGTGGCAGACACGGGGTTGATTTCGGGTATGAATTGATTACCCGAAATCAACCCCGTGTCTGCCACTCTGATTGCAAGGGGGCAGGTGGCTTGATGGCGGAAAATTTTTATTGGCAACTCAGAACGTTATCTCGCTTGTGAAGCGGATTTTCACCCCGGCTATTCACTTGGCAAACAAAGATCTGGCATTGGTAGCCTGTCGTGGGCTTCGACTACGCTCAGCCCACTGGAACTAGCTCACCGGAACTACGCTCAGCCGGAACTACGCTTAAGCCCACTGGGACAATGAGGGTTGAGCGTAGTCGTAGCTGCCTCCCGCAGGATAACCCGGTACATGAACAACCCTTGCTGGGTTAATATGACCTGGACGATGACCTAAGTATTTTCTAGAAATCAATAGATTTGGTGTGACTGAATGTCATGAATAGAGAACGGCTTTGTGCTTAGCCTCCCTCTATTGATGCCCACTGGATACCGACAGTTCATCCCTTTGAGAGAAGAGAACTCGGGTGTGTGACTGATAGGTTACTAAGGTCATCAAATTACGAGGAACGGGCCATGAACATCATTGCTTGGATAATTTTGGGGTTGCTAGCTGGGGCGATCGCCAAGGCCATTGTCCCCGGCCATCAAGGCGGAGGTTGGCTTTCAACGATGGTGTTAGGTGTTGTGGGTGCTTTTATTGGCGGCTCTTTGCACACGTTATTGCAGACAGGGACGTTGCAATTAGCTGCACCCGGTTTGAGCATTCCCGGTGTGTTTATCGCCGTTTTGGGCGCGATCATCGCAATTTTTCTGTATGGCTTACTGTCTAGTCGCAGCGCCTAAATCTGCCTAAATCGTAGTCTGTGAACCATGCATGAGCATAGTCTGTGAACCGTGCATGCGTAAATTTTGTAGTTTATTATTTCAGAGGATTTTGATATGAAATATGTTTCTGCGTGGCTCTCTCGCTTGAGTTTTGAAAAAGTACTTCTGTCTACGGTGCTCGCTACGGTGCTATTTTTTGCGAGTGGCTTTCCAGCCTTTGCCGCTAAGAGTGCTCCCACTAAAGGAACTGTTCAGCTAGACAAGATTGAACAAAAGACCCAGGAGGCAATTGATTCTCCACCGATGTCGCTGGAAGCCGTCGTAGAGCGCTCCAAGGGAAAATTGAATGAAGTGCAAGGGAACGCCGACAGTGAAAAAATGAAGCGTTCTGACAACGCGGAACTGCCCGTCGTTAAGCAAGCTGAAAAGGCACTCAAAAAAATGAAGAGCGAGTAATCACCGATTCATGCCCGTTAGAGCATGGACGTCCATGCTCTAACGGCTGCCCCTTACCCGATAGCCTCTAGGAATCAAAAATGCAAAAGTATATCTGCAAAGTGTGTGGGCATGTTTACGATCCCACGGTTGGCGATCCAGATTCGGGCATTGCCCCTGGCCTGCCCTTTGAAGCACTGCCTGATGATTGGGTATGCCCCACTTGTGGTGCTAAAAAAACTGACTTTGAACCGGATACGGCTCCCATGCCCGGAATGGTTGTACCCGTGGGTGAATAAAAAGGCTCATTTTTTCTAAGGAAATCTAATTTAGTGCGAAACCAGCGCCCACACCAAGGCTTATTCTACAAGCTAGCTCGCAGGACTTCTGAAGCGGTCGGCTCTCCCTTAGCGTCGATTTTGGCTGTCACTGTGATTATTATTTGGGCAATCACAGGTCCGATTTTTAAGTTTTCTGATACGTGGCAATTGGTCATTAATACTGGAACAACCATTGTGACATTTTTGATGGTCTTCCTCATTCAGAATTCGCAAAATCGGGATGCCAAAGCGGTGCAAATCAAGTTAGATGAACTGATCCGAGCCATTGATTCTGCCCATGATGAAATTATCGATGTGGAAGATGATTCCGAGCAGGAATTAAAGAAGCTCGAGAAGAAGTTTTCCAAGCTGGGTAATAACTCAAGAGAGTGACTATCCATTTAGGTTTAGCGTTGGCTTACGCAATCACAGATTACGTTCTCATTACAATTTTTGGAGGATTATCATGACATCTTTGAACAGACCCCTTGACTATACGGGCGATCGCACAACGGCTGTGACCGTAGCCAACTACCATGATCAAGTCCGGTGGGGACCGATTGTGGCGGGACTGGTAGTCGCCTTGAGCACGCAGCTCGTCTTGAGTGCCTTGGGTGCGGCGATCGGACTGTCCAGCATCGGCGGCTCGGAGGCCCCGCGTTCTGAAGCTCCTGGTGTGGGCATCAACATTGGTATTTGGGCCATCATTAGTTTACTAGTGTCACTGTTTGTAGGCGGTTGGATCGTCGCCCGGACCTCTGGCCGCATCAGCCGGAATATAACGCTATTGAATGGGGCGATTTTGTGGGCATCCATGTTGACGCTGAGCGCTTGGTTGCTGTCCAGTGGTGTGACCGGAGCCTTTGGTGTGGCGGCGGCTAACGCGGGCAGCTTGATCAATCAGGCCCCGCAAGTCATCCCTGGGACTGCGGCTCCAGGAAATGTTCCCGGCACCACAACGCCTCAAACTATTCCCAGCACTGTTCCTAGTATCACAGCCCAACAAACCCGCGATTTAGCAGGCAATGCTGCCAAAGTCAGTTGGTCGTTTGTGCTGGGGTCTCTCTTTGGCTTGGGTGCGGCTTTAATCGGATCGGTTGCTGGTTTTCGTCATCCTAAAGTTGGCTATGCCGATCGCGATTAAGTGAGGCTAAACCGAATCTCAATTACCCCATCTTAGTTGTCCTATCTCAATCCCTCGAAAATACCCATGCATGCTTTAACGGGGAAACCCATTTCCTTTTGGATTGACTCAACTCCCGAAACGAAGTTTCCCCGCCTGACGCAGGATGTTGTTGTCGATGTGGCCATTGTTGGTGGTGGCATTGCGGGGCTTACGGCTGCCATGCTGCTGAAAAGAGCAGGCAAAACAGTAGCTGTGCTTGAATCCAGAAAAATCGTCACAGGCGCAAGCGGTCATACAACCGCTAAAGTTACCTCTCTGCATCAATTGATTTACGCGGATCTGCTCCACAATCTGGGCTCCAACAAAGCGCGAGTCTATGCCGAATCCAATCAGGCTGCCCTAGAACGGATCGCTAACTTTGTGCAGGAGGAGAAGATTGACTGTGACTTTAGCCGTCGCAGTGCCTATACGTTTACGGAGTCGGAATCGGGGTTGAAAAAAATTGAGGCGGAGGTGGCTGCCGCTCTTGAACTGGGATTGCCCGCTAGCTTTGTGCAGGAGACGTCGTTGCCCTTTGCGATCGCGGGAGCCGTCCGGTTCGATCATCAAGCCCAATTTCATCCCCGTAAATACTTACTGCATTTAGCCCAGTGTATTCAAGGCGATGGCAGTGCTGTGTTTGAAGAGACTCGCGTTTTAAAAGTGGATGAAGAAACAACTGCTTGCCGCGTGATCACGGATAGCCATACAGTGACTGCCCAGGATGTTGTGATCACAACCCATCTGCCCATTTTGGACAGTGGCCTGTTTTTCGCCAAGACCCATCCCAAGCGGTCTTACCTGGTGGGGGCACGTATTGATCCCGATCGCGCCCCCGAAGGCATGTTTATTGGCAGTGGCCAGGGCTATTTCTCGATTCGGACAACGCCTGACCGCGATGGGCTACTGTTGCTCGTCGGGGGCGGCGGGCATAAGGTGGGCGAGGTTACTGATACCGAAGCACAATACCAAAAGGTCGAGGACTTTGCGCGGGCGCGTTTTGGCTTAGATACGTTTGACTATCGCTGGTCAACCCAGGATATGGTGTCCTTTGACCAACTGCCCTACATTGGTAAGCTTACGCCGTTTAGCCATCATGTTTTTGTGGCTACTGGGTTTAGCCTGTGGGGGATGACGAACGGAACCTTGTCTGGAATGCTACTTTCAGATTCAATCTTGGGCATCGAGAATCCTTGGGCTGCTTTGTATGACGCAACGCGGGCGACCCCGTTTATGACTCCCGGCGGCGTTCAGCAAACGGTGAGCGTGGGGATGCATTGGGTGGGCGATCGCCTGAAAGGATTGGCTACGCCAGACTTTTCCGATGTGGGCGTAGGTGAAGGCAAGCTCGTGACGATAGAAGGAGAAAAGCTAGCGGCCTATCGGGATGAGCAGGGCGCAGTTCACGCTGTTTCTGCGGTGTGTCCTCACTTGGGCTGCATTGTGGCCTGGAACAGTGCTGAAAAAAGTTGGGATTGCCCGTGTCACGGTTCCCGTTTCGACTGCGATGGTGCAGTGCTGGATGGCCCAGCCGTTAAAGACTTGACGGTGCATGCCCTATAAACGCGCTTATTACCAAAGTGCCATTCATAACTCTGTTCTCCAAAACCTGGTAATGGACCATGCTAATTCAGACCCGACTGAGACTTCATTGCCTGGAGTGATCCGTTCTGGTGATCCACACTACAGCTATGAAGAGGCAGAACAGCAATTCAATGCATTGCTCATGTTGGAAGATTTAGACATGCAGGTCAAAAAATATCCTGAACTAATCAGTAGTTTTGAAGCCTGTCTCGCCTTGGCCTTAAGCGAGGCGTACACTGAAAATCCACAGATTGAGCCAGCCAACCAATTTTTACAGCGGTTGCTGTATCGGATTAATCGGCTGAATTTATTTTGGTACGACGCTCTAGAAGAATATACCAATGAGCGATCTTTTTACGTGGCGGGGGTCCGCGATCGGCATTGAGTCGGTCTGGCAGGCTTGGGAATTGACCCAACTGGAGGTTGAAAAAATCCGAATTTAGGGGTTAAACCCGCTTTGCAGGAACGTGCTGATCTAGACTTAAATCCGCCGATATTGAAGACAAAACGCTATCTACGAGAAGACATGAGCTTGGAGGGCTATCGATTGCTCTTAGCGATCGCCTCCTTGGATGGCCTCGTTGAAGCGAGTCGCCTTTCTCGCATTTTGGGCGGTGCCAGTAACGAAATTCAAGCCACTTTAATTCGGGTATTGCTGGAAGAATATGGCAATGGTCGGCTGGCGCGCAAGCACTCCACATTCTTTGCCCAAATGATGGCGGAATTAGGTCTCAAGACGGAGCCAGAAGCCTATTTCGACCAGGTACCCTGGCAAGTCTTGGCTAGCATCAACCACAACTTCTTATTGACTGAACGCAGACGCCATTTTCTGCGCTACAACGGTGGCTTGACGTATTTTGAAATCGCTGGGCCAGCCATTTACACAGACTACCGAATGGCCGCAGAACGCTTACACCTTTCCGAGGCTGCCATGGGCTATTGGGAATTGCACATCCGGGAAGATGAACGCCATGGGCAGTGGATGCTCACAGAGGTTGCCTTCCCGTTGGCCGAGCAGTATCCCGATCAGGCTTGGGAATTAGTCCTCGGCTACGACCAAGAAAAATTGATCGGCGATCGTGCTGCGGCTGCCGTTATTGCGCTTATTCAACGTTCCCGCTCTTAATCAGATAAAATCTATGATCATCAATCTGACTCAAGATGGATGCGATGTGATCTACCATCGCGCCCCTGCATTACTTGCAGCCCAGTTGGGTGGGCACTGGCAGCGCACTAATGCTCCCGATCTCCTTCACGAAACGTTGGCTGCAATTTCTCATCATGATGATCTAGAGAAAGAATGGAAAGGGAGTCACTTAAGTAAAAGTGGCGCACCCTAAACAACTTTACCCTCTCAAAATCGTCGCCTGACGAATCGTTAAACGCGCTCAAAAAGCACATTGAGGATTCGCGTTATCGCAGTAGTCGGTGGGGTGCCTTATTGACCTCTATGCATGCTTTTTCTGGGTCAGAATAATAAAAATCTCTCCGAAGATTGGCGGATTTTTTTAGAGACTCAAGTACAGAATCAAGAGCAGTGGCGACTGAATAGGGTGTGACACAGGATGATGCGGAACGCAGCTGTCAGTTTATGCACTAGTTATGCACTAGTGCGATCGCCTATCCCTAATTCTGGCCCAGCAGCAAGTCCCTGAAGATGGCCGAGTCTTGGAAATTGCCCCTTCGATCGACCAGCAGCGCTACGATCTGCGTCAGGTAGAAAATGGACGTTTAACTCCATCCTTGACCCTTTGAAACAGATGAATTTACCGTGAATGTCGATTCCGCCCATTTATCGCAACTGAAATGTGAAAGCGATGATGCCTTAACAATAGCTCTTAAGCAAGCCTCAGTTAAAAGTGTGGAATGGACATTCACCAAACAATAATCGCCTAACCCGTAATCGATGAGCGTGACATGAAACAATCTTTATCGCATCTTCAACCCGTCGTTAGACTCAATCCATCGGATCAGGGTCGTCAAGAAGTTTTCTTTTGCCCTGAAAAATCCCTATTTTACTCTCAATGCTTAGACCGAATGGTATTGAATATCTGTAAAGATTCCACTGCTATTGTGGAGTTTGGCTCAGGTGAAGGCAGCCCGGTGATCAATAGCTTATTAAAGAATCAATTTAATGGCCTAATTAATGGCTATGAATTGAATTCTAAAGCATGTGAAGTTGCTCGATCGCGAATTGAATATCATCGCCTTAGCCATAAATACGTGATTCACAACACGTCCTTTTTTGAGCAAGGGGATTTTGAGCAAGGCGACCAATCTAAGGAAACTTACTTGATTGCTAATCCACCTTATCTACCAGCAATCAATAATGATCTGTACATCCCCGACTTGCATGGGGGAACTGATGGCTCGGCCATCACAAAGCAGCTTCTAGCGGTGGGTTACGAGAGCGCTATGCTAATGATTTCCGCCTATTCTGATCCAGTTGGGACCATTGAGTATGCAATTAATCAAGGCTATCAAGTGGATGATTTTATTACATCTCCAATGAGTTTTGGATACTACAGTTCTGAACCCAAGGTGAAGTGGAGAATCGCCCAACTTCGCAAGCATGGAAAAGCTTTCTACTCTCAAAATATTTACATTCTGGCAGGCGTTCTGTTTAGAAAACGCCATGAACTAAAACCCGATCTGTCTGCGGAACTGATTAAATCATTGACTGCACTATGAGAATACGATGGAAGCTTTTTATCGATTTAAATCTCTTTTATAAAAAAGGGATTTAATCAAAAGCGATCTCCCAAGACACCTCATGTTTAGTCAGGGGGTTTTTTAGCTTTAGGCAACCCGTTCAGGCGGTTGCAGCCATCGAGGGTTCAAATTCTGAAGCCTAGAACGGCTTATTCTCGTATATTCACAAAATGTCGAGATTTAGAATAAAACAGCGCTGTAAACCCCGCTAGTTACATCCT
>CAVYAN010000030.1:0-16629 GCA_963766075.1 uncultured cyanobacterium
TGCTCTACCAACTGAGCTATCCCGGCGAACTACTTTAGCGAACTGCTTACGTTAGTTCAGCGCTTAACCAAGTTAACAAAATTGCCGTGCCTTGGCAAGCTTTTTTTGAAAAACCCGCAAATGCCTGCTGTCTGATTAGAAATCTGGACTATGGTCAGGCCGCTAAAACTCAGGGGCTAAAAGAATGCGATCGCCCCTGATTTCCCAGAATGCGATCGCATTCTGACAACCTTTAATCTAGCTTGACCTCGGAATACGTACCCGCCTATGCTTCTGCAGGAGTCGCACAGGCTTCGGCTTTGCCTTTCTTCAGCCGCTTCAGACCCCACATGCCACCGGAAACCAGCAGGCCAGGAATGGGTGAGAAGGGGGACGGCCCTAACCCGCCTCCGATAACACGGTCGGCATGGTGAAAGAAAAGCAACTACCTTCGCCATGGGTCGAAGTAAAGTCCAGCGTGCCACCTTGCTTTTCCACCAGCCGCTTGCACAGCGACAAGCCCAAACCCGTGCCATGAATATTTTGGCGATCGCAGTGACGCACCCGAAAAAACGGCTCAAACAGACGTGGCTGGTCCACCGCCGGAATGCCTAAGCCCCGATCCTGGACCCAGACTTGGACCCAGTGGTTGGGCAGCCGCTTAGCCCCCACCACCACCACTGCATCTGACGGCGAGTATTTAATTGCGTTAGACACCAGGTTAATCAAGACCTGGGAGACTTGCCAGCGATCCGCCAACACCGGCGGCAAATCCGCCTCCAAGCACTGTTGCACCACAGCAGGCGCAAAGGTCACGCTGACCTCGGCGACTAAATCGGTCACCGCAAAGCAGCCCGGTCGAGGCTGCAATTGATCGGTCTCTGCACTGCGTAGGGCCACAATATCCGCTAGCAAATGACGCAGGCGTTCGACCTGCTGCTGCACCATATCGAGAAATTCCTGGCGCTGTTCGGGGGTTAAGCCCTGTTCGGCTAATAAACAAACAGAACCACTTAGTGCTGTGAGGGGAGTGGCGAGCTGATGGGTTAGGAGTTGGATAAATTCTGTCTGGGCAGAAATTTGATGCTTTAGGTGTGTCTGCTCTTGCAGGGCCGCCATCAGGGCAGCATCCAGAAAATCATCCCTCTCAACGGGACTCGCGCCAGTCAGTGTGGGAGGAGGAGGAAAAGAAGAGGCCATAGGACTACCCGCCACAGGGAGGGCCACATAAAAACAACCCGAAGAAAGCTCACATCAAGAACGAACTCTTTACAAATATTAACACTTTAGGCCATGGGTGACGAGGGGCAGAGGCGACGAGGGGTGAAACAGTCGAGAGCAGAAGGCCGGGGTAACGCCATTGGGTCGTGGCCTCTCCGCGATATGACTCAGTCAAGGCGTTGAGGGCTGAGCGGAGTCGAAGTCCGGTTTTATAAAAAATTGCGCCTTCCTACTTACAGGATCAATCCGCAACAGCATCAATCTGCAACATCAATTCGCAACATAAACAAATGATGAGGAGCTGAAAGACTCGGCCCAAAAGTTCATCTGAGGTGATTAAATTAACCGGAGCTTATTTCTACCGGAGGCATGCAGATTTGCCCAGGCATTGTAGCGCCGTACTGGAATGACCGACAGTCAAGGATGTTGGACGCCTGCCGCGCTGGCGTTACTGGCAGCGGGGGCTATGTCTAGGCCCAAACCGTCCGGAGAAATGGCAGGGGAGTTGGAAGTGATGACGTGAGAGGGGTGGACTGATGTCCGGTGCGCAATTCCCAGAAGCTGGTTTTATGAGGTGTAGCGATGGTCGCTTCGGTTCCTAAAATTAAAGACATACTGATGAGCTTTCCGCTAATGCCTGTAGATTCCGATCGCATCCTGGCGGCCATTGATGTGGGCACCAACTCCATCCATATGGTGGTTGTCCGTATCCAGCCCGCCTTGCCCGCTTTTACCATCATTGCTCGGGAAAAAACCACCGTCCGTCTGGGCGATCGCGATAAGCAAACGGGTAATCTCACCGATGCCGCCATGCAGCGGGCGCGAGCCGCCCTCAAACGCTGCCAAGAGGTAGCCGGCAGTTTGAATGCTGAACAAATTATTGCCGTGGCCACCAGTGCGGTGCGGGAAGCGCCCAACGGTCGAGAGTTTCTGCAACAGATGCAAGCGGACTTGGGGCTGTGGATCAATCTGATTTCGGGGCCTGAGGAAGCGCGGCGAATTTATCTGGGCGTGCTGTCGGGGATGGAGTTTAATCATCAGCCCCATGTAGTGATTGATATTGGGGGCGGTTCCACAGAGCTGATTTTGGGCGATGGGCAGGATCCGCAGTCCCTTAGCAGTACAAAGGTCGGAGCGGTACGCCTGACGGCAGAGCACGTTACCACGGATCCCATCAGCAATGGGGAGTATGTGGCTTTGCAAGCCTACATTCGTGGCATGTTGGAGCGTCCCATTGAGGAAATCCTGACCCACCTACCACCGGGAGAAGTGCCCCGCATGGTGGGCACCTCGGGCACCATTGAAACTCTGGCAATGCTGCACGCGCGGGAAAAGACCGGCAGTATTCCCAATCCGATCAATGGGTATACCTTTAACCTGAAGGATCTGCGGGAGATCGTACATCGGCTGCGACGACTGAATTATCAGGAGCGGGCCAAGCTGCCGGGAATGAACGATCGCCGCGCCGAAATTATCCTAGCGGGAGCCATGGTGTTGCAGGAGGCCATGACCTTGCTGAAAGCCGAAACGCTGACGATTTGCGAGCGATCGCTGCGGGAGGGGGTAGTTGTAGACTGGATGTTGACCCATGGCCTGATTGAAGATCGGCTGCGTTTCCAAAGTTCTGTGCGCCAGCGCAGCGTGCTGAAAACCGCCCAAAAATATCGGGTGGATCTGCTCCATAGCGATCGGGTGGCTGGATTTGCGGTCACCTTGTTTGATCAAACCCAGGGCAGCCTACACCAGTGGGGCGACCAGGAACGAGAAATACTCTGGTCAGCAGCAATATTGCACAACTGTGGACACCATATCAGTCATTCCTCCCACCACAAACATTCCTACTACCTCATTCGCCATAGCGACTTGCTGGGCTACACCGAAACGGAAATTGAAACGATCGCAAACCTGGCCCGCTACCACCGCAAGAACAATCCCAAGAAAAAACACGAGAGCTACCGGAATCTAACCAGTAAGGTGCATCGCAAAATTGTGGATCAACTCCATCCCTTACTCCGAATTGCTGTCGCCCTGGATCGCCGCCAAATTGGGGCAATCCAGTCCGTGGCCTGCGAATACCTGCCCGAATCCCGCGAACTGCACCTGCGGCTACAGCCCACTCAGATCGGCGATGCCTGCACCCTGGAACTGTGGAGCCTCAACCTCAAGAAGTCGAGCTTTGAGGAACAGTTCGGCATTAAGCTGGTGCCTATTTTGGAAACATTGCCGAAGTGGCCGGGGCTGTAGGCGGGGCAGTACAGTGACTAGACTATTTCGGGGCTGACGGGATACTTCTGAAGTCTAATCGCTGATCTGCATAGCTGATCAGCAAGGTGATGCTCGCTTCGACTTGCTGATCTCCCCCAATGACCGGGGAAGGTGCAGCGCCTGCCGCCATCACCTTGGCATCATAGGTTGCCATGGGCCGAGGGGGAGGCGCATAGGCTCCATTCACCTGGATACCGACGATTTCCCGTTGGGTGAGGCCCAAACTACTCAGGACGGCTTCCGCTTGCCCTTGAGCATCCTGGGTAGCCCGCCGCAGGGCTGTTTTTTGGGCGGCGGCGATCGCGCTGTCCGAGGCTACAAAGCTGACCCCATCAATTCGACTCGCACCGGTTTTCACCGCATCATCCAAGATATTGCCCGCCTTCTCCGTTGCAATCCGAAAACTGACCGTGTTGCTGGCCGTGTAGCCCGTCAAGGTTTGGGTGCCGTTGTCATAGCGGTAGGTCGGATTCAGGTTAATTCCAGTGGTTTGCAACCGCTCCACTGACCGCGCTTTGAGCAAGGTGACCACGGCATTCGATCGCCGCGCCACAGCCTGCTGCACCTCATCAGCGGTTTTGCCTTGGGCCTCTACCCCCAAGCGCACTTCCGTCACCGAGGTGGCCACCATTTCCGTACCGCGCCCCGACACCGTCAACGTGCGCAGCAATTTTTCCTGCGCCTGCGCCGGATGAACCAAGGCTAAACTCACGATTCCGCCAATAACCGTTAAGCTGTAGAGCGATCGATGACAATATCTGTGCATAGCTCCCGAAAGCCAGGGCTGTTTCGTTTTAAGTCTCAACATGTTGTGCATCCATAAGAATCTGTCGTTCCAGACTTCAGAGATTCTAGCCTTCGAGAGCTAAACCTGCCTAAACTCTAAACTCGTTGTCTCAACTTAGGTTGAACGAGGGGGAACATACTCCTGGTCAGAAATGCAATGGCTCTGGTACAGAACTGTAGGTTCGCCCATTTTTTTTACTGATGCGGATTTATTGGCTTCTTCCGTCTTTAGCAAAAGCACGACAGCAGAGCCACGGCCAAACCTACTCAGTTAAACCTGTTCAGGCTAACGTATAAAGAGATTTCTATGAAATAAAGAGATTTCTATGAAATAACCTACTGACCCAGATTGCTCCCTGACGGATTGCTCCCTGACGAATTGCTCCCTGAGCGGAGTCGAAGGGAGCAATCTGCCGCTGGCTAAGCGGAGTCGTAGTTCACTTCCCGCAGGGTAGCCAGCGGATCGATTACCCAGTGGGTATATTATTTTCTGGACTTGGAAATTGCCTGAGTGATTTTAGTGACAAACCGAAGCAGCGCCGCCTTCTGTATCGTCTTGGACTTCATAAAGTTGGGCAAAGAGGGGAGCCGTAAACAATTCCCCGCTGCTCGTTGCTTCTGGCACATTAAAGGTCCCTGCCAAGGTCCCTGTCGAAGCTGCGCCCGCCCCAAACCCCAAGAGCTTCAGGGTGTACTGCTTACCACCCACAACAAAAAACTGATCCGTACGCCCTGTCGCGCCAAAGCTCAGAATATCGGCGCTAGCAATGGGATCATTGGGTACGTTGGGAGTATTCCGTATATTGATGGCAAAGTTGAATTGCACTGGGGGCAAGGTGGGCTGGTTAAACAGCAGCATGACTTGCAATGGGAAATTAAAATCAACAGTCTGGTATGTACCATTTACCAGGTCCGTCGTGGAGGCATTGCGATAGGTGAGCTGTCCCAGGCTAAACACACTCCCTGGCAAGGGGTTAAAACTAGCGCCATCGAATTGGACGAAGTTATTGAAATCTGTACAGGTCACGCAGGTTTCAACATCTGTTTTCGTCAATCCCCATTCCAAGGCATTAGCAGTGCCCCCATTCTGATTGAGTAGCCGTGTACTGCTCGTCGCATTGGTAGGCAGCGCCCAGGCTCCAGAAGTTCTACCCACAAAGTCGATCACCGCCGCGTGGGCCGGACTAGAGCTACCCACACCCAGGATCGAGATACTGAGTAGTGCGACAACTGAGCCATACTGAATCATTGCGGGGATACGTAAGTTCATGGAGCGTGTCCTGCCTATCTGAGAAAGCTATATAACAGTGATAGCAACCGAAATCGGCACCTGCGGTAATTACGCAGAAATCTCATAGGAACTTTACAATGCTAGTGTCGATTTTTACGCCTATGTTTACACAACCTCTATAGAGTCTTTGCGCTACCTTTGTAGCAGCTTTATAAACGACAGTATTTTTTGGACAATAAATTTTGGCCCACTGGAACCTTCTCTGTCAGAATATTTCCCGCTAGTACTTCCCGGCCAGTATTTCCGGGGTACAGGAATGCGAGAATGGCCCCACAGCGATCGCCGTGAAATTCATGACTCTAGTCAGCGCCCCTCGGCCCCGCTTCCTGATCAATCCCGCGCACGTTGCGCCGAACCCACGTTGAACCCATGTCGGTAATTTCTTTGATCCTCCGAGCCTTACACCACCGTCTTATCTTTGGGCTTTATGCCGTCGGGTTGCTGATTCTGCATCTGACCCTGGGAACTCCCGCCGTCCAAGCAGGGCCGATCTCCGACCGCATCGCCGCCTTCCCCCAGTGGGAAACCAAGCCCCCCGTTTCGGCTTCAACGGGCGATCTGCTCTATCCCACCTGGTTTGCTGGCACCTGGACACTGACCAGCACCTTAATCGAACAAATTGCCCCCCTTGCTCCCGAAATCACTACTCCCGGCTTTGAGGACAACCGTCAATTCCTCAACGTCCCCATCAGTGCTCCGGTCCGCTTTATTGCCGACAACACCCTAGAACGCAGTCGCGCCGCCCTACCGTTCCTGTCGTTGCCGACGCGATCGCTCACCACCACCCGCATTATTTCCGATCGCGCGTTCAATGGCTTAAGCCTTGCCAAAGCCTATTTAGGCGATCGCGTCTCTCGCGTTTGGGTCGATACCCGGGACCCCAATCGTCAAATCACTAAATTCCGCGATAACCGTAAACTGTTTTCTTCCGTCTTGGGGCGGGCTGTGGAACAAGCGGACTCCGATCACCTCACCACCACCGAAGTCTTCGATCAGTTCTTTCAAACGGCAGATAAACCGATCAAAAACCAGGTCGAAATCACTACGGCCTACGCCCATCAACCCAATGGCACGATTACGGCGGATCAAATCACAGCGGTCTACCTGAAATCACCCCACCCCAGAGCCTATTTGGCGGGCGATCGCCCTGTTGCACTCTACCGCTATGCATTAATCCTGAAAAAGTAGCTCCCCTACCTTCTGCTCCTATCTCTTCTGAGCCATCTCTCAGCCTTGCCATCTCTCGGCCTTGTTAGACTATCCAATAGTCAGATTATCTACAGAACCCCGCTCTACAGCCATCGCGGATTGAGCGGAGTCGCAGCTTGCTTCCCGCAGAGTAATCCTACCCACCGGGAACTGATTTCCTTAACCAATCCCCTGGCCCTCACTTTTCACTAGACACCATCCATCAGACCCTATGAAAACACGAAAACTCGGGAATCAAGGACTGATTGTTTCAGAGCTGGGACTGGGCTGCATGGGCATGTCCGAGTTCTACAGCGGTCGGGATGACCAGGAAGCCATGGCGACGATTCATCGCGCCTTAGAAATCGGGATCACCTTCCTGGATACCGCCGATATGTATGGGCCATTCACCAATGAGCAACTGGTGGGGCGATCAATTCGCGATCGCCGTGACCAGGTGATTTTGGCCACTAAATTTGGCAACGTCCGCACCCCCGAAGGAGGGTGGCTAGGCGTGAATGGCAAGCCAGACTATGTGCGCCAGTGCTGTGATGCCTCGTTGCAACGGTTGGGCATTGACACGATTGATCTCTACTATCAGCATCGCGTCGATCCGACCGTGCCGATTGAAGACACGGTCGGAGCCATGGCGGAGTTGGTGCAGCAAGGCAAGGTGCGCTACCTGGGTCTGTCAGAAGCGGCCCCGGCCACCATTCGGCGTGCCCATGCCGTGCATCCGATTACGGCGCTCCAGACGGAATATTCCCTGTGGAGTCGTGACCCAGAAGATGACCTGTTGCCCACGATTCGCGAGCTGGGGATTGGATTTGTCGCCTACAGTCCTCTGGGGCGAGGCTTTTTGTCGGGGAATATTACCCAGCTCGCCGATCTAACCGAAGACGATTATCGCCGCCGATCTCCGCGATTTCAGGGCGACAACTTTGCCAAAAATCTGCAATTGGTCGAACAGGTCAAGCAGATTGCTTTGGAAAAGCAAGTAACGCCCAGCCAACTGGCGCTGGCCTGGTTATTGGCCCAAGGGGAAGATATTGTCCCGATTCCGGGAACAAAACGCCGCGCCTACTTAGAAGAAAATGGGGCCGCCACCGCGATTATCCTGACACCCGAAGATCTGAGTCGGATTGAGGCAGTTGCGCCCAAAGGAATTGCTGCCGGCGATCGCTATCCCGACATGAGTACAGTGAACCGTTAACCTGCCGCGCCAAGGCTCCGTCGCCCGCCTGGGCCTTTTCCCGCCAGCCCTATGCTCCCTGCTTCATCAAACTGAAGGCAAACAGGGTAATCGTACTCATCGTGCCAATCGCAAACATCGCCGATCTCCCAGCAGGGACGTTCAGAATATAGAACACGGGATAGAGGGTGCGGGCAATCACAAAGGCGATGGCGGCCCAAGCCACCTCGGGCGCATCCTGTCGCGTTACATAAGCCATCAGGGCACCCACAGCAAAAATCATAAAGGTCTCAAACGCATTCTGATGGGCCCAGGTGGCCCGTTGTGCATAGGCTGGCAGCCGATCAAATAGCGCCCGAGGCTTTTCCATGTCAAACCCCGCCTGGAATCGCCCATAGGCCACCACCAAAAACGGCAAATAAATCAACGCTGCGGCGATCGTCACACAACCCAATAAGACAGATGCAGTAGAAATCGGCAATCCGGGTAACAACGCCATCATCACAAGCCACTCTCAACAAAAATCTCTTCTAGTCTACAGTCTCAATTCAACTGTCCGAATTGCTCCATGGCCTCAGACCATATATGTACCGGATATGGCATATGTACCGGATATGGCATATGTACCGGATATGGCCTCAGACTATATGCCGGACTTAGGTAGGAAATAGCGGAAAAGGCGCGGAGAATTGCAACAAAGTTTCCAATTTTAGTGCCAAATTTGTTGCTTTAGGTACAATCGGGATTATGCGTTGGCCCACGGCCTTCCAATCAGTGTATGTTAAAGCCCTCTGCCCCCCAACCGCGAGCCCCAAGGCCGCAGAAATCCACTCAGGCAACATCAGCATTGTCTGGACCTGCGATCGCTAAATTGCCGTCGCATATCTGGGCCATGGGCATTTTATCCATGCAACTGGTGCAGCGGTACCCGGTTCCTCTCGTTGGAGCATTTTGGATCATCCTGCTGCTGATCGGCCTCGCTTCCATGGACAGTCTGGTCAGCCCCGGATTGAAGGACCACAGTGCCTCCTCCGAACAGCAGTTGAAAGGGGCTGCCCTTGACTCCCTCACCAGTGATTCTGGGAATGCCCAACCCTCGGAGGCCATTTCGCCCCAAGTGCTCCATCAGAAAAGTCGTATTCCTCTGGGATTGTTCGGGGCGATCGTGCTGACCGGTGCCGGTAGTGCCATTCTGCTCTCCACTCAGTTACCCCGCTCAACCCCTCGCCAGCGGCAACCCCAGCGTTCTCCCCAGCCCAGGCGTGTGCCAGTGGACTCGATGCCCATGAGCTTTCCCGCCAATCCACGACAAGCTGCACCGGTACAAGCCGCACCCGTACCAGTGCCCCGCCACCCAGCGCCACCGCCAGGCCATGGGCCGGTATCAATGCCCGAACCCCAGCAATTTGCTCGTCAGCCATCCCCCCCAGTTCATCCCCGTTCTAAGAGCCATAGTCTTCATAGCCATAGTCTTCAACCTCGGTCCAGCCCCCAACCTGCTGCGGTAAAATTGCCCAACCTAGCGGCAGCACCGTTCACCCCGGCGGCTGTCCCCACGCACATCGTCCCGACCCAGGACCCCCACCCCCTGGATGGGCCGGAAGGGAGTCTGGTTGACGCTGTGGATCTGCGCAGGCAGCGATCGCTCCTGTCCTGGTTGAATCAGCACCCCAACCCCACGAACGGGGGTTAGCCATTGAACGGCTTATTCCTGAAGCTGCAACGATTGCCAATCTCGAATCGCCTTCTCTGACCAGAGCCAATTCTTTTTGTCTCTGGCCAGCTCTGCGGGCGAGAAGCGCATTCCCCCTGCTGTCATCACCTGCTGACGTAAATTGCGGGCCTGAGCCATTTTTTCCGCGCGGTCAGTGGCTCCCGCCTTTTCTGCCGTCTTCACGAGCGTCAAAGCCAATCCCGCGTAGGCATTCAGTGCATCAGGAGCAGCCTCCAAGTTCTGACTCCCTGCCGGGGTGGATGCCTTCTGCACCTCCAGGGTGCGGAGCCAAGCCTTGCCCGCCCGGTCAAATTTGCCCTCCTCGTAGTAGGCAAATCCCAACGCATTTTGATAAACCGGATTCTGCGGTTCCAGGTTTGCCGCCGTCTCCCAGCGCCGTCGCGCGTCATCAACCGCATAGGTTTTATCCCCCGCGATCCAGGCTCGCCACGCCACCTGTCCCACCAAAAAATTAATCGCCGGATTCTCCGCCTGCTTGTCCAGCACGGGGTTCAGAGCCGCATTGGCCTCCTTCAATGCGCCCCGATCCAGTAACGCTTGAATCACGGGCTGCGCCGCCGCCACCTGTCCCTGCTCCAACAGGCGCGCCGCTGCTGCCATCGCTTGATTCGTGTCCATCTGCTGCCAATCGCCCTGCGGGGGCACCAGGGTTGCGGGTGAGGGCACAACGCGAATGTTCAACGGGGGATTCATCTGGCTATAGGTAAACCAAGCCGTCCCAATCAGCACGGTAGCGCCCAGAATACCGCCGCCTAGCCATCGCCACGGCCAATGGGGCACTCTAGCATCAGCCTGAACCGACAGTAGCCCTGGGCGGGGACTTCCGACAGTGGCAACTGATCCGGCTCTCGGGGTGTGCGATCGCTCCGAGCTACCCGCCGTGGCAGACCGTCCCGAGATCGGCTCTAAGACAGCCTGCTGTGCGGCCATTCCTTGGGCGTCTGTACTAACCCCGACACCCTGACGCTGTTGCGCGGCACGTAGGTTATGCTGGGCCTCCATGAAGGTCGGATTCAGGCGAACCGCCATGCTATAGGACCGTACAGCCTCTGCTATCTGACCCTGCTGGGAAAGTACCAAGCCCACATCATTATGAACTTCTGCAAAGTGTGGGTTTAAATGGAGTGCCTGGTCATAGGCCGCGATCGCCTCTGATAAATGTCCCTGGGCCGCTAAAACCTGGCCTAATCGCCGATAGGCCCCAGCGTCACTGGGATCGCTCTGGGTCGCCTGGATACACGCCGCGATCGCATGGGTCAACCGATTCGTATCGGCCAACATGCCTTCCAGCTCAGAAAATGAGGCCGCTTCCGTCCCTTCCATACCGCTTGGATTCCCAGCCTTGCCCGACGTCCCACGCAACGCCCCCTTGCCAGACAGCAACGCGGGCATATCAGGAAGCAGGTCCTCATCCAAAGAGGCGGGTGAAAACGGGTCCTCACCCGCCCGCTTACTCCCTTGGGATAATTGCTCGACTAACCGAGCCACAGGCGGCGTCAGGCCGGAAGCCATCTCACGAGGCGGGCTAGGGGCCAACTCAGGCCCTGGCAGGTCAACGGTGTCTAAATCATCCGGTTCTAAGTCATGGCTATCGGAATAGCTCACGGCATCAAAGGGATTCTCTTGTTCCAAGGAAAAGTTCACCCCTTTTCCCACAACTTCCCCAGCCGACTCTGCACTCCCAGACGCCTGGGTCCAGGCTTCCTCCACCTCCGCGGCTAAAGGCTGCAGAAAGCCGTTGAATTCTGGGTGCATGTAGAGCGTCGGCAGCGCCCAATACAACTGATGGGACCCGTAGATCGACACCAAACCCTGGCGGGCCCGATTCAGGCTCAAATCTACCGGATAGGCCCGCCGCAAATTGCGATAGAACAACCGACTTAAATTGAGGGCGACATCATCCGGAATTCGTTCTGCCATGGCTAAAACTGCCGGAATTCCCCGTTTGACTAAGGCCTCAGCCAGATTTCCTTCTCCCAGATTTCCGCCCGGGTTGGGGGATGCCGTGGCCGTGTATACCCCCCGGCAAGAATTAAACACGGCCATCCGAATGCCGTTATTCACCAGCAATCCTGCTAGATCATCCCCCGTTAGGGTTTCCGTCAATCCTGTCGTGCGGCTGACTAAGTAAAGACTGCCCCCTGCTGCGCCGATGTTGCTGTGGCCCGCATAGTGCAAAACCTGGTACTGCTGATGTTCCAGTGCTTGGGTTAACTGGGCGCGATCGGGCTGGTCGAGAATCTCCACTTTAATATCGGGAATCTGCCCACCCCGGCGGTCAATTGTACTTTCCAGTTCGTATTTAAGATCCTTAGCCTCCTGCCGCAACGCCAACCGTTCCTGATCCGAGGGGGCTGCTAATACCATTAGAATTCGCAGCGGTTCATCGATCTCAACGAAGGGGGACGGCATTAAAGGCGCACATTTCGTGTGATAGCGCGAGAAGGCCACATCGGTGCCCGTAGCCAAGGGGCGATCGCCCGCATGTAAAACTTCCCACGGCAAGCAGGGCAGCCGCAGATCCTTCAGCCCTAAGCGCAACCGCAACACCTCGCGCCGATGCTGAGCAATCCCCTGAGCTCGCATCCAGCTATCCCGCAACATGCCCTGAAACAGCGCATTATAAAGATTCTGCCCAAATTCCACCAAGCTGACAGCCCCTTCACCAGAACCGGCATCTCCCACTGCCCGCAGGTGCGCCGCCATGCCATCGCCCCGTAGCACCCCCAGCAGTGGATCATGCATCAGCACACTGGCCTGTGCCAGCCATTCTTCAACCGGCCAACACACCCGCTCTTCAGCCGCCGTTACATCAGGCGTCCACTCCGTCCGGACCAAATACTCATCGCCACCAATCGGCGTGACAGAAATATTAAATTCCTGGGTCACTGCTACCCCTCCCAGCACAATGCTGACGCTTTCCCTGCAACCGCAATCTACGGTTTTGCTCTCACTGCTTTGCCACGGCCATACTCCGAGGCTCTGGACCGTTCCCTCACTCTGCCTAAAAGACTCCTCCAGTCTAACCATCAGGCCGGGATATTTCAGGGCCAAACCTTGACAATGCAGACTTGATGCTCCAAAAGCTCATGTCTCCACAGAACGATGCCACCCCATGCCCTAACCATCACTGATGCAAACATCCAAACTTCACATATTCACACTGAATCATGACATGGGACGATCAGGGCTGGGGGTAAACCCCTACAACGTTACTGAAGCTTTAAGCAGTCAGGCAGTCAGCTTACGTAGCATTACTGAATCTTTACCAAAATGGGCCTGTTAGGTTCACTCGGACGCTTTTCTATTTCACAGAAAAAAGAATATCCCGTTATCCTCCGCCCATGCGCTTCGTCTCCGCCCCGCCAGCCAGAGATTGCTCCCTGAGCGAAGTTGAAAGGAACAACCTCGGTCGGTAAATTCCCTCTGGAAATCGCCCCAGTGACCGCTAAGTCACCACTTCAAACCCTTGCACCTCCAAGACAGGACCAATCATCGCGATTGTGGCAATATCCTCCCGAATGGTACCGGACACTCGGACCTGCAACCCAGCTTTGTGAAGGTCCTTAGGCGCTTGGTAGAGTTCATAGGTCTCGCCTGTGCCCGTGACCAATGCCCAAGTCCCCGAACCAAACCCCTGCCGTTCAATTGTTCCTGTAACCTGCATACCTATGGCTTCCCTTAATTACTGGCACATCAACACTGGCACATCAACTCATTTGTCCGCCTGGTTTAACAGCAAGACGGGCTAGAGCAAAGCAAAGCAAAGCATTACCCATCAGGAAGAAGCGGGCAATCGCCGCATTTCCTAGGCCCATCACCTCAGGGCTAACCACCGCACTCACCGCCAAACAGGCCGCGACCCCTAAGGTAGTCCCAATGGCAAACCACTTCCAGGAGGCATGTCCCAACAGCAGCACCAACAGCACTCCAGGCACCAGCACACTGGCCGTCAGGGGATTGAGTGCTGCCCCTCCCTGCGCCGCATTGCCCAACTCTGGAATCGAGCTACCCAAGATCCGGAAGGGCCACTGGGGCGCATCAAACAGATAAAATCCCTTCAAGAAAAATAGTCCAGAACTGCCTGTCACTAGCCCCGTTGTCAGCGACCAACTCCAGGCAAAGGGAAAGAAATTGCGCAGCAAAAACGCCAGCAGGTAAGACCCCACAACCATTGCCAGTTTCGGCCATAGCGCAATCACCCCCCCATCCACCCAAAACCGAGGATTGAGGTAGCCGTTATCCCGCAGCCAACGGAAGAAATCTTTGAACGTAATTTTGCCCTGCGTCGCCAGTTTGACCGCAGCCCCGGCATCCAGCTTGCCTGCCCCAAAGTGATTCAGGACATCATCTTTGACCGGCAACGCCGATTGCTTTAGCACCTTAGCAATTTCATCCGGATTTTCAATGCCACTGGCCCGCACCAATGCCGCCACCGCCGCTACATGGGGAGCCGCCATACTGGTGCCCTGGAAAAACTCAAAGATGGATTCTCCCGTGTCGGGATTAATCGTGTTTTGCAAAATGCCACCGGTGCGATCGCTCCCCTGAATCGCTCCCCCCGGCGCTGAAATATCCACCCCTGCCCCAAAATTGGAATAAGGTGCTTTACTGCCCGCAGCATCCAGGGCAGACACGCCAATCACATGGGGATATCGGGCCGGATAGGATGCCGCATTTTGCCCCGCATTCCCCGCCGCCGCAATCACCACCACCCCTTTGCGATGGGCGTAGTCCACGGCTTCCTGCATCAGGTGGCTTTCCCCGCCGCCCCCTAGACTTAAGTTAATCACCTGTGCTTCATGATCCGCCGCAAACCGGATCGCTTCGGCAATGTCTGCCACCGTGCCGCCGCCCGTAGCGGCTAAAACCTTGAGCGGCATCAGACTGGCTTCGTAGGCAATCCCCGCCACACCCAAACTATTATTGGTAGTCTGCGCAATTGTGCCCGCCACATGAGTCCCATGCCCATTATCGTCTCGGGCGTCGCTGCGGTCATTGACAAAATCGTAGCCCGCGACAAATTTAGTTTTTTCCAGATCTGGCACAAGGCTAATTCCCGTATCAATCACCGCCACGGTGACCCCATTCCCCTTGGTTTCCTCCCAGGCCGCTTCGACATTGATACTCCGCAAGTTCCATTGCTTGCCATAGTCCGGATCATTGGGAACCAGAGAAGTACTGTAGATGTAGTTTGGCTCCAGAAATTCCAAAGACTTAGGCAGGTCAGATTTTTGCAGTTGCCCTAAGAGTTGGCGATCGCCGGGGACCACAAACACATGATCCGCAAAGGAGAATTCACTGTTCAGGTGAGGGACAACCTTATATTGCTTCGCGATCGCCTGCACCTGACGCTCGATCTGCGCGGCCCCCAAATCCTCTCGAAAGTCCAACACAATCGAGTCATAGGTCCCCTGTGCCGCTAACCCACTAAAGCCAGCAGCAGCCCAGCCAAAACCGATCAGGAATAATACAAGCAGGAATAGCCTACGCATAGCCCGTTTATTGATCGTGAAGAGTCCCACCACCATAGCTCATGGCTCACCGGAATGGGGCACGCGACAGACGGAAAGGATGAAAACATTATGCGTCAATGCGGGAGCCGCTACCCCGACGCTGCATCCGTAATCCCACGCGACTTTAGGGCTGTAAAAGTCGGATATCTGAGAGTATCCCCGTGAAATTCGCAGTTCATCCCCTCATCTACTAGTGGCTACGGTGATAATTGAGGTCCTAGAACCTATACTTTTAATCAAGACCGAATCCTCCCTGAATTTCTGACAGGGCTCTGGTTCAGGTTTAATCTTCACGATAAATCTGACTCTGCGTGGTGCATTTAGCCAATGGGGCCAGATTTACTGATTAGACCAAATTGGCCCAGGTTTGCTGATTGCGTGTTGTCCGCGCTCAGGCTCTATATGCTCAGGAAGCGTTTTTGTGGAACTGATGCACGACTATCCCAAAGCCCTTGCCACGGTTATCCATCTCACCCTGGATAATCGCGGGCACATTTTGGCGGCAAATGCAGCAGCCGTTCACTGTCTCGGCTATACTGCGCAGGCGTTAATCGGACTTTCCCTCTTTCAATTTTGTGATCCTGACCAGCACGCCGCTACCAAGGCGGATATAACAGCATTACTTAAACAACCCAGCCGCAGTCTCAGCCAGAGAATTGAGCTTGATCCACGCCAATGGTGACCTGGTAAGGTTTCAGATCACGGCCCAAGCGTTGCAGGGGGAAAGTGGCCAGCCGATCTTGCTAATCAGCGGAGAGACGGGGCTGTCTCCGACCCTGTTGTCTACCCATCTCTCTCTACAACCGCCTGATTCGCAGTCTGACTTCTATGGACAATCTGACGTTTATGGCCAGATTCAGCGCCTCAATGCTGAGCTAGAGCGGCAGGTGCAAGAGCGGACCGAGGAACTGCAACTCGCCTTTGAGTTTGAGGCCACCCTAAAACGGATTACCGATCGCGTCCGCGACAGTCTGGATGAGGATCAGATTTTGCAAACGGCGGTGCGCGAGTTGGCCCTGGCATTGGGGGTAACAGGCTGTAATGCAGCGGTCTACGACTTAGATCACCGCACCTCCACGGTGCGCTATGAGTACACCGTTTCCCTGGCACTCCAAGGGCGTGTTCTGCAAATGGACAACTTTGCCGCGGGCTATAACCAGTTGCTGCAAGGCCAGTTCTTTCAATTTTGCTCCTTAACCCCCAACCCAGACCGGGGACAGGGCGTGATGATTGCCTGTCCCATTCTGGATGATCAGGGTGTTTTAGGCGATTTGTGGTTGACCAGTCGCGAGACGGAGGAATTCAGCGATCAGGATATTCGCCTAGTACAGCAAGTGGCCAATCAGTGCGCGATCGCCCTGCGGCAAGCCCGCCTCTATCAAAAAGCCCAGGCTCAGGTTGAAGAACTGGAAAAGCTCAATCGCTTAAAGGATGACTTTCTGAGCACGGTGTCCCA